>NZ_JBAKAO010000003.1:0-281526 GCF_038154885.1 Olleya sp. Ti.3.14 | reverse complement strand
TTTGTATATGGTATGGCTAATGGACTAGTTTCTGTTTCTGCATCTAATTGCGTTAGGTAATAACTTACCGCATAGTCTGGGTTACCTCCACTAATCTCATTGTTTTTAAGACTTAAATCTATACTTGCAAATCCGTCTGGTGTGCCATCATCACAAACTTCTAATGGTGTTGGTGTGATTGCTGTAGGTAATGCATTTACTATAAGATTAAAAGTTGTAGACCCATAACATGTTGGATTAATATTATCGTTAACTCTTACATATACAATTTGTTCTGGCGAATCTATATTTTGATAAGTAGTTGGATTTAAAATAGGATTAGTTTCTGCCTCTAAATCTGTTAAGTTTTCATAAAAAGCAACTGTATAGTTTGCTGGATCTTGACCTCCAAGAATTGTAGTTTCTTGAGTTGTTAAATCAAAAATCTCAAATCCATCTTCAGAAACATCATCACATACTACCATGTTAGCAGGTTGTACAGCTATGGCATTAGGATTAACAATTAAGGTAAACCCTCCGTTTGGTAAAGTAGTAGCTGTATAACAGTCTGAATCAATTAAGCTTTCGATACGAACAAAAATATATTCACCATTGCTACCATTATATGGACTAACTAATGGGTTATCACCTGAATCAGCATCTGCAAATGAGTTATGATACGTTACTGCATATTCTGAAGCTAATTGCGCACCTAACACTGTTGCAGTCTGTAATTCTAAATTAAACATTTCAACACCATCATTAGACAAATCATCACAAACCTCCATGTCTGGTGCTTGGTTAAGAACCGATGTTATCACATCTAGATTAAAAGTATCAACATCTGAACAAGTTCCTGATGCCACATCTTCAATTCTGATATGAATAATTTCTGGATAGGTTTCATTTCCAATATAGTTGGCTGGATCCGCAATAGGATTAAGTCCCAATTGTGCATCTGACAAACTATTATGATAACTAATAGTTACGTCTGCAGCGACTTGACTTCCTATAGCTTCGGAATCATTAACCGTTAAATCAAAAATTTCATTTCCGGAAGGATTATTACATGTAATAATATCAATGGTATTTTCTACCATTGGTCCTGGAATAAATTCTACTAAAACAGAATCTGTCGCTTGACATGTTGCAGAAAAAACAACATCAACACTATAAACACCATTTTCCGTTGCGTTCAAAGTAGATCCCGTTTCTCCTGGTATAACAACTCCGTCTAAATACCAAGTATGAGTTGCTGTAGGTAAGTTTGTATCTAATGGTACAGATCCTCCCGAACATATTGCTGTACCAGCATCTATGGTAACATCATCTCCTAAATCTCCTCCTAAATTAAATGTTCCTGCTCCTAAAAACACTGCTGCATTATAGGCTGTATCACCATCATCCGCAATAACTAGTTTAATGTTATAAGTGTTACCAGGCGTTACATTAGAAAAAGCTGTCATAGAAGTTGTATAACCTCTAAAATCGATTGGAGAATTTCCTGGAGGCAATCCTCCTGCACCATAATAAGAGTCGAAAAAAGTTGGATTAACAGATGGACAACTTGCATTATACGCATTATCTCTAACTGTAAACACAGAAACAACATCTGTTGTTCCAGGTACGATTGCCAAATTAGTAACTGTAGTCGTTGATAAATCCGTTAATAAAAATGCAAAAGCATCTGTAAATCCACATTGGAAACCTCCATACTCTTCTGATGCGAATAAGAAATCAAAACTTATACTATTAGCAATTGGTACAAAATTAAACTCAATAAAAGAAGCATCATTAGAATCTCCTGGGTTTAATGCTGGTATTGCATTTTCTAAATCTGCATCTCCTGGCCATCCACCACTACTTTGTGTTCCTGTTTCAGGTCCTTCAGCTTCCATTGCATCACCAGAATTTAAAACAATACCTGCTTCAAATGGAAATGCACCTGGTAGTGCTGTAAAATATCCAATCCCATTTTCTTGCCCAAAATTGCTACCTGTACTCCAATTAAAATTAGAAACTGTAGCACATGGACTATCAATTAATACATCCTCTATTAATTCTGGAACCGTATAAGTTGTTTGATTTACAGTAATATATGGACTTAAAACTTCTACTTCAATAGTTGTAGAAGCAGAACATCCTGTTGGATTACTATCTGTTGCTGTAAATGTTACAGTAAACGTCCCTAAATTGTTAAACACATGACTTGATGATAGTCCTGCTGCTGAAGAACCATCTCCAAAATTCCAGTTATAAGTTGCTCCTGTTCCATCATCTTCAAAAATTGCACTACCATCAAAACTAACAGTACCACCTAAAGGAATTTGAATAACACCTAAACCATCAGCTACTGGGTTTGTAGCATCTATAGTAGGTGTAATTGTTTGACAGGATTGTAAACATGAAATATTAGCAGCCCAACCTGAAGTATTTGCTGCTGCACTACTTACAAACTCTATTGTAATACAACCTGTTGCACTAGTTGTTGACGCAGAAATTGTACCTGGATTATTTGCTGCTCCACCACCAGAATATGTACCAATTACGGCAGCACTTGTATCATCACCATCATAGATAGTCATGACGTCAGAACCCAGTTGCGTACTAAATGTAGTAAATTGTATTTGAATAAATTGATCTGGTCCATCTGGACATAGCGTTAAAACAAAATTCTCGTTATCAGCATAATTAGCAGATGCTCCTCCTGAATCATAAAGCACACCTGAACATTGGGAAAACGTTCCGTTTTGCATCAAAACATCTTGAGATTGAGCAGTGAATAAAGCACCTAGAAAAGTAACAATAAGTAGAAATTTTTTCATTTCTTATTTAGTAAAAGGGTTGAATAATTGGTTAATTTACAATTATACTAAAATACTGCCTAATAATTTGATTAAATTCATCTTAAAAAATGATAAGAATAGATCTAACATAGATCAATTAACACGCATTTTTATAATAAAAATAGACAAGGTTGAATAGTATATATATTAAACAGTTATAATTCAAAAACTCCTACCCAACACTAGAGTTTGCAAATTATATCTATATTTGTTTTAACTTATAAAATCATACAATGGAATTACAAAAATGGATAGACAAAGGGTCTGAAATTATTATTGAATACACGCCTAAAATGTTAGCTGCAATAGCTATCTGGATTATTGGTGCTTTTGTTATTAAACAAGTTTTAAGAGCGTTAAAAAAACTAATGCTAGTTAGAAATTATGATGAAAGCTTACAAAAATTTTTATTAAACCTATTACGTTGGGTTTTAAAAATTGTACTAATTATAGTCGTATTAGGCACGTTAGGTGTTGAAACTACATCCTTTGCAGCGATATTGGCTGCAGCAGGTTTAGCTATTGGATTAGCTTTACAAGGGTCTTTAGCTAATTTTGCTGGTGGTGTATTAATTATGTTATTTAAACCTTTCAAAATTGGTGACTTGATAGAAGCACAAGGTCAAGTTGGAGTTGTAAAAGAAATCCAAATTTTTACGACTAAACTAACAGGATTATCAAACAGAGAAATTATTATACCTAATGGTTCTTTGTCCAATGGAAATATTATTAATTTTTCTACTGAAGGTACGCGACGTGTAGATTTAGTTTTTGGTGTTGGGTATGAATCTGACATTAAAAAAACAAAAGCTGTTTTAATGTCTGTATTAACCGCTAACCCTAAAATACTACAAACGCCTGAACCAACTGTAAATGTCCTTGAATTAGCAGATAGCTCGATTAATTTTGCTGTAAGACCTTGGTGTAAAGCTGAAGATTATTGGGCTGTTTACTTTGAAACAACCGAACAAACTAAAGAAGCACTAGATGCTGCTGGTATTGACATACCTTATCCACATAGTGTTGAAATACAAAAACAGGCTTAATTATTTTTTAGATTTTATTGCAACAAAATCTTTTAAGTAATACGGTTCAAAATAAGCGACATCTTCGGTGTCGCTTTTTTTGTATTTATTAAAACTTAAAGCACTCATTTGATCTGCTGAAGGTAATTTGTTTTCAATAAACACTGCATTGTTATTATCTAATAACGCTTTAGTTTTAGCCACACCATCACCAATAAAGTAGACTTTATTTTCTGACAAATAAGATTGAAATGATGTCTCATCAAGGATTTGCGCTTCAATTGCTCTAATGCTATTAAACTGAGTATCAAAAATAGCAGAATACACCTCTAAACGTCTAGCGTCTAACATTGGTACAATTACTCCAGAATCTGCTTTTACTTGATGCGCTAGGGCTTCTAAAGTAGATACTGATATCAATGGTATATTTAAAGCAAATGCTAAGCCCTTTGCTGCAGACACACCTATACGCAATCCTGTATATGATCCTGGTCCTTTACTTACTGCTATGGCATCTAATTGCAACGTTGAAATCTTTGCTTCTTTTAATACCTGTTCAACGTACACATGAAGCTTTTCTGCATGAGAATAACCATTTCCGTAATCTTCCTTTAACACCAAAGTCTCTCCTTTATTAGAAAGAGAGACTGAGCAGTTAGTTGTAGACGTTTCAATATTTAAAATATATGCCACTTTTATTCTGTTATTGGTTTATCAAGATAAAAATCTAACACTTTAGTTTTAAAAACGTAATTGTATTTTGCGTTTAAAAAAGATGATTGTGCATTTATTAGTCGGTTACGAACTTGTTCTAATTGAAACGATGTACTAACGCCTAAGTCGTATTTATCTTGTTCGTTTTGAAAAGCTAACTCTTGAGACTCTAAAGATATTTTAGACGCTTCATATTGAATTAATGAAGCCTTAGCATCAGCAAAAGCTTGCTCTACATTGGAAGTTAGCGTTTGTTTTTCTTGCTCTAAAGCTAAAACGATTCGATCTTTACTAATCTCTGCTCTTTTAACACTTGCGTCTGTTCTAAATCCATTAAAAATTGGTACGTTTAAACTAAAACCAACATTGTATCCAAGGTTGTTTTCAATTTGCTCTGCAAATCCATTTTTTTGCAATTCGATTATTGCCTCTCCAGACGTTGCATCAAATCCTGTAACTATAGGTAAAACATCATCTTGTCCTTGCAAATGTTGGTAAGACGTACTTGCACCAACACCAAAACTTAAGGTTGGTAAATACGCGCTTCTTGCAATCTGGTAGTTTAACTCAGCATTATCAATATTAAGTTGTGCGCCTTTAATTTCTGGCCGATTATCTAAAGCATACGATAAAATTTCGTTTGAATTGTTATAAGCTAAGACTGCTTCTGTTAAGTCTATATTTACATTTTGAATATCAAAACCTTGTGATGGTATTTGTAATAACTGTGATAAATTTAATAGTGATAATACCACATTGTTTTCGGCATTAACTAATCGCTCATTATCTGAAGCTAATTGAGATTTAGAGACTAACAAATCCGCACTTGCTCTTGCTCCTGCATCAACAAGTTCTTGCACTTGCTCTAAACTTTTTTGGCTAATTGCTACTTGCTCTTCTGCTTGCTTTACCGCTTCGCGATTAAACAATATATTTAAATACGCATTTACAACATTTAACGAGATATTATTTTTTAAAATATCTAATTGAATCTTACTACTTTCAATACCTAATTCCGCTTGCTTTTGAAGGTTTGTGTTTCTAAAACCATTAAATAAGGTAAGACCTGCATTTAAACCAAACCCATTACCTCTAGAGTCTCTAGAAATCCTGCTTCCGTTTTGATCTATAAACGAACCAAAATTCCAATTTTGAGAGGCACTTGCATTTACTGTAGGTAAAAAGTTTCCTTTTGCAGATTTTAAATTTTGTTCTGCAATTTGTTGATCTAGCAGTGACTGTCTAACGGTTATGTTGTTTTGCAATGCGTAATCAACACTTTCTTTTAATGACCACTTTTTTTCTTGAGCAAAAGCTGTGAAGCCTACTAAGAATACTAATGTGAATTGTATTATATTTCTAGTTTTCATCTTCGTTATCTTCTTTTGATGCTTTGTTCCACACTTTAATTTTTTCTCCTTCTTTAACACCTTCTGTGATTTCGACATTAATTCCATCAGACAATCCTAATTCAACATCTCTTTTTTCAAAAGTACCTGGAGCTATTTCAATGTCAACAAATGGTTTTTCAGTAATTCTGTTAAACTGTAATAATGATTCTTTAATTACTAAAATACTGTCCTTACTTTCCATTTCAATTTCAGCATTAGCACTATAACCAGCTCTAATTTTAGTTGAAGGTTCTACCGTTACATCTGCTTTAATAGTAAACTGTACTGCTCCATTCTCTTCCATACCTTTTGGCGCAACAAATGTAAGTTTAGCAGGAAACACTTTTTCGTTAATCGCACCTAAAATTACTTTAATATCTTTTCCTTCTTCTAATTTACCAACTTCAGCTTCATCCACTTTACCTTCAAAAATCATTTTGCTCATGTCTGCAATAGTCGCGATAGTAGTACCAGCATTAAAGTTATTACTTTCAATAACTTGATCACCTTCTCTAACCGGAATCTCTAGAATTGTTCCAGGAATTAAAGCGATAATATTTGTATTTGCAGACCCACCACCAGACAATGATCCTCTTTTAATAATTTGGTAATTATTTTGAGCTTGATTTAAAGTTTCTTGTGCTTGGTTTAAAGACAATTGACTGTTTTCAAAATCTTGTCTAGATATAACCCCTTTTTCAAATAAAGCTTTATTACGATCGTATAATGTTTTAGCATTATTAAACGCTAGTTTTGCTGTAGATATTTGTCCACTTGCACCAACCAAACTTTGCTCGTTAGGTACCACTCTAATTTTAGCAATCACATCTCCTTTTTTAACGATGTCACCTTCTTCGACTAGAATTTTATCGATAATACCAGAAATTTGAGGTTTTAGTTCTACTTCTTCCTCTGGATTTAATTTACCTGTAGCTACCGTTTTAGTATTTATTGAGGTATAAAAAGGCTCTGCTGTTTTAAACTCTTCCACTGATTTAGAACTTGAGTCTTTAAAGTATTTTAACACCATTAAAAGTGCTATTACCAAAGCAACAATTACAATTATTTTTATTACTTTTTTCATTTTTATATAGTTTACTCGGTTGATTTTAAAAGTTTTTTAGACTTTACTTTAATTATATTTAATTGATAAAATTATTCTTCTCTTAATGCCTCAATAGGCTTAATACTTGTTGCTTTAAAGGCTGGTATTAGTCCTATTAAAGTCCCTAATACTACTAAAATTATTAAGGCAATAAATACCACTGCTATAGACACTGATGCGTTAACAATAACAGCTTCTGCACCTTGACCAAAAGCACTATCCAACGCTATTAGTATCCAGCCACCAGTAATTATACCTAATAGTCCTGCAACTAAAGTAATAGATACAGCCTCCACAACAATTTGTCTTTTAATCTCATAAGGTGTGGCACCTAAAGCACGTCTAACACCTATTTCTTTAGTTCTTTCTTTAACCGTAATAAGTAATATATTACCAATTGCAAATACACCTGCAATTAAGGTTGCTATACCAACAAACCAGGTTAAAAATTGCATTCCTGTTAAAAATCCAGTGATTTTTGCAAACTCTTTACCTAAATTAAAACTACCAAATGCACGTGTATCATCTGGATGTACTTTATTTAAGTTTCTTAAAATTAGTTTGGAGTCTGCTTCAATTTGTGAAATATCGTATTCTGGTTTACCTGTAATCATCATCCAACCAATATTTTCACCCATATTATATATTTGTTGAAAAGTGGTGAAAGGAATATGAATATCACTAGAAGGTCCCATATTAGCATTACCAGTTTCAAACATACCAATGACTTTAAAATTCATTCCGTTTAACAGAATGTATTCGCCTATCATTTCTTCATCTTTTTCAAAAATTTGTTTGTAGATTTCTTCTGAAATAACGACGACTTTCCTATTTTCATCAATATCAGTTTGATTGATAAAACGTCCTCGAATCATTTTCTTTTTTTGAACTTGATCTAATAAAGGATAATCACCATTTACGCCAAAATTACCAGACAGAAAATTACGTACTACCAAAGCAGAACTTTGATTTCTTGGTACCACAAACTCAATACCTTCTACATTTTCTTCAATTTTTTTAGCGTCACTTATTTTAAGTTGTACTTGTCTCCCTTCCTGAAATCCTTTAAAAGGCTTGCTGGTACTTTGTGCCCAAACAAACACACTATTTGTTGCAAAATCACCAAATAATCTATTAAAAGAATTTTCTAACCCTTTTGCTGAACCAAGTAATCCGATAAGTAGTAAAATTCCCCACCAAACACCAACCATAGTTAATGCTGAACGTAGTTTGTTTTTACTTAAACTATCGTAAACTTCTTGCCATGTATCTCTTTCGAATAAAAACATTATAATTTAATCATTTCTAAGTGCGACAATTGGTTTAATCTTGGATGCCTTTTTAGCTGGTAAATAGCCTGCAATACCACCAGCTACAATAAGAGTTATAGTTGCTGCAACAACAACGCTTAAACTTACAGTTGGGTCTTTTATAAAATATTTTTCTAGCATTGGTCCTGCAAACTCTACGACTGTCATCCCAATGAGCAAGCCTACAAATCCAGCAATAACTGTAACTAAAATAGACTCTAATAATATGATTGACACTATCGATTTTGGTGAAGCTCCAAGTGCTTTTCTAATTCCAATCTCTTTAGTACGCTCTTTAACAATAAAAATCATCATGTTACTTATACCAACTATTCCTGCTATTAATGTTCCAAATCCAATAACTAATACCATGACACCTAAACCTCCTGTCATTTGATTGATTGCTTTAGACTCATTAGCTAAGTTTCTAACTCTTATAGCACGTTGGTCATTTTGAGAGACTGAAAAACGATCTTTTAGTTTTCTAGTTAATGCTGTACTAAACCCAATTGCCTGGTCAAAATTCATGCTTGGGTTATAGGTTAAATTGATTTGATCGATATAGTCATTGTTACCATAAATTTGTTGTGCTGTAGATACAGGCATATAGATTAATCGTTCTTCATTATCTCCACCATCATCACTAAATACACCAACCACTTTATATTGGATACCATTTAAATTGATGTATTTACCTATAGCAGTTGTTTTTAAAAATAAATCCTCTTCTACTAATCGTCCAATAACTACTACTTTAGTTTTATTGTCAACGTCTAATTGATTGATGTATCTACCGTATTCTACTTTAGTATTTTCTAGATATTGATGGTCAGGATGAACTGCTCTAACACTGTAGCTACTTTTTTCGTTTCTAAACGAAGCATTTACATTTCTATATATTCTTGCGGTTATGAATTGTACTTTGTCACCAAATTCGTCTTTAATATACTCATAATCCTCATTAGTAAACTGTATTTGTCTACCAGCTTGTAATCCTTTATGTGCCTTAGAGGTTTGTCCAGAATTAATAAAAATTGAATTAGCAGCATCATCCACAAAAGCGGTATCAAATGTATTGACTAATCCATTGACTACTCCAAAAAGAATGGCGAATAACGATATGGCAAAAGCTACGGTAAAACCAGATAATACACTTCTGGTTCTATTCATGTTTATACTCTGAAATATTTCGCGCCAAAGGTCTCTATCAAACATGTGCAGAAGCTCTTTCTTGATTAATAAACACATCCTCCATAATAACACCATCTTTTAAACGCACAATACGCTTACACATATTGGCAATATCCTCTTCGTGTGTTACCATTAAAATGGTTTTACCCTCGTCGTTTAGAGATTGGATAAAGTCCATAATCTCGTAGGATGTTTTGGTATCCAATGCACCTGTTGGCTCATCGGCTAATAATAATTTTGGATTTGCAGCTAAAGCACGTGCAATTGCTACACGCTGTTTTTGTCCACCTGACAACTCGTTTGGTAAGTGAGTAGCCCAATTAGCTAAACCCACTTTTTTAAGGTGAAACATTGCTTTTTCAATACGTTCTTTTCGTTTTAAGCCTTGATAATACAATGGTAATGCTACATTTTCTACTGCATTTTTGTAATTTATTAAGTTAAACGATTGGAAGATAAATCCTAAAAACTTGTTTCGGTAAATCGCTGCTTTCTTTTCGGTAAGATTTTTAATAGGGACACCATCAAGTATATACTCGCCTTCATCAGCTTCATCTAACATTCCAATAATATTAAGTAACGTCGATTTTCCCGAACCTGAAGAACCCATAATAGCAACCATTTCGCCTTCTTCAACAGATAAATCAATACCTTTTAAAACATGAAGACTAGAATCGCCAATTGGATAAGATTTATGTAACTTATTTATTTTGAGCATAATTGATGGTTTTTTTGATTGATGATTAACTCAATAACAATTAGACTACAAAGGATACAATTTGTTACAACATTTATTAAAAAATTTTGTTAAATATTGATTTTAAAGTGCTTCTATTTCTTTTTTACTTTAAAATATTTCCAATAAATAAAGAAGCCTAAACTAAAAACTATGATGTATGGAATGGACATTAGATAGACAATACCATCATTAATACCTTTTGCTGCAGCTTGACCTTCTTCGTTTTCCAGAACAGCTCTACACATAGCGCATTGTGCATTAGTCTGTAAAAATGAAACGATTAAAAATAGAAATAAAAAAACTTTAGTTTTCATAATTGTAAGGTGCTCAGCAAAGCTTTAAATAGCTGTTACAAGTAATAAGGTGAAATCATTAAATACACAATCACACCAGTAATCGCAACGTATAACCATAATGGAAACGTAATTCTAGCTATTTTTTTATGACGTTGTATATTGTTTGTGATTGCTCTAACATAAGTTATTAATACAAAAGGAATGACTACTACCGATAATGCAATGTGTGTTATTAAAATGAAAAAATAAATAGACCTAATTGCGCCTTCGCCTCCAAATTCAGCAGAATCACTTGTCATGTGATAAGCGACATACATTACTAAGAATATTACTGATAAGGAGATTGCAAACTTCATTAAATTTTCATGCAGCTTACGTTTATTATTTTTAATTGCCCAAACAGCTACCAATAATACAAATGCTGTAATACCATTTATTGTCGCATAAATAGGTGGTAAAAATGTTAAAGGCTCTACATTAAAACCTAAGTCTTTTAATTTAACTGTAAATAAAGCTGCTACAGCTATAGGGATAATAACCGATAGGATAACAATCCACTTATTATACTTTTGTTCGGCGTTTAGTTTTCTTGTACTCATAATTGTAATTAATAGGTATGGCTAGATTAGGACGCGTTAAGTTTACTCTTGTAATAGTTTTGCAATGTCTTCTTTTAAGATTGTAATTTCTTGTTCATTACCATCTTCATCCATTTTTTCTTGCTCGCTAATTACACCTTTATAAAATATTTTTGGATTACCAAAAGCATCTGTTCTAGATCTTAAATATCCTTCTTTATCCACTAGAGCAAAATCTCCTGAATGTTCAAAATTTTCAATATCAACAAAGATATTAAAACCCATATTTGATAATTGGTAAATAGCCTCTTTATCTCCTGTCATTAAATGCCAATTTGGACTAGTAACACCATAATCTGCAGCATAAGCCTTTAGGATTTCTGGAGTGTCGTTATCTGGCATGATACTAAATGATGCAATACCAAACTCTGGATTATCTTTAAATGTGTTTTGTATAGATGCTAAGTTAGAGCTCATTCTTGGGCAAATGGTAGGACACGTTGTAAAAAAGAAATCCACCACATACACTTGACCTAAATAGTCCTTGTTAGTTATTGTTTTACCATCTTGATTAGTAAAACTAAATTCTGGCACTTTTTTACGCTCTTCATTAATCACTAAATAGCCTACATCTGATTTATTTGGCGCATCGCTTTTTGGATTAACAATAACACCTTTGCTTCTACTCTCGTCCGTACGGTTAATATCTTTATTACTTACCCTATCAATAATTTTAGGAATAAAAATAATCCCAAATAATAATATAATGAATGAAATACCTACGTAAGAATAATTTGCTTTTTTACTCATGGTAATGCTATTAGTTTGTGTCTCCTTTTAAATCGTCTGCACGTCTAGAGGTCGAGTTAAACTCGCCTTTACGTTTTTGTCTATACTCAGTAAACAAAACACGTAAATCATCTGCTCCCATGACATTTTTAAGCTGTGCAACTTCTGATGCATTATAAGCAGTAAGCGGATAGGCTTGTTTACCTTGTTCTATTTCTATTTTGGTTCTGTTATCTAAACGTCCACGCTGATTTAATTCTTTATCAACAATATATACTTTGTTAGTTGCTAAATTAAAATCTAAGACTTCACTTGACCTTAAGCTATTAAACATTTTTTTAGTATCAGAGTCATCCAACTCAACAAAATGCCAGTATTTAAGTTCTCCGTATTTAGTTAATTCTTTTTTAAGTCTATCTGTAGCGTCTGTTGTAGATTTAGACACCAACATAATAACTTGAAACTTTTTAAAGCCTTGAAACTTATCGTAGATTAATTCTTTTAGGTTAGAGGTTTCAACAACTTTTGATTCTGGATCTTTTCCTAAAAAACCTAAAACTGTGATATGATTTTCTAATTGTAAGTCTGTTGTTGATGAAGACAAGTTTTGAAAATCAAGAACATTATTTTTTACAACGTCTAAAGGATTGTAATTATTAGTAGAAGGGTATAAAAACAATAAAAAGATTACTGGTAAAAAAAATAAAGCACCTAAGGTAATTCCTTTTTTCAATTTCTTTTTATCCATAATCTCAAAGCTTTTTTATAATTATACAAAAATAAAAAAGGTGGCTTTAATAAACCACCTTTTAACTATATTTTATATCGATTTCTTTACTTAGAAATCTCTTTTGATAAATCCTTTGTCGTATACATCAAAAACGTAACCCCCTTCTTGTAATAATATAAATACTAAGTAACAAATAAGGAATATTCCTGTCCAAACAACAGCACGTCTTAATCCAGGTAATTCATCACGCATGTGCATGAAATCCCAAGTAATATAATATGCTTTAACAATTGTTAAGATGATAAAAATCCAGTTTAAAAGTTTCATCCCTAACACCACGTTAGTTCCCCAAGATGGTTTGTAGATACCTAAAACAACCTCTACAGCTGTAATGATAGATAACAAGATTAAAACTCCCCAAATTTTTTGAGTATTAGATTTAAACTTAATTAATCCTCTAAATATTTCTAATTTATGTGCGTCTGCCATGATATTTCTTTTCTATAAAATTATTAAACTAGGTAGAAGAATGTAAATACAAATACCCAAACTAAATCTACAAAGTGCCAGTAAAGACCAACTTTTTCAACCATTTCGTAGTTTTTACGTCTGTCATATGTACCAATAACAACATTAAAGAAAATAATGATGTTAAGCACAACTCCTGAAAATACGTGAAATCCGTGAAATCCTGTAATAAAGAAAAAGAAGTCTGCAAATAATGGCGAACCATATTCGTTTACATGTAAGTTAGCACCTTGAACTACTAATTTACCGTTTTCTTTTATTTGCTTTAAAGATTGCTCTCTTGTTAAGATTGTTTTTTCACCTTCTTCGTTAATGATTTGCGTTCTAACTAATACATTAGGATTAGCTTCCATACCTTTAACGATATCGCTTACTTGGTATGCTGGTAAAGTACCTTCTCCAACAAACCAAAGTCCATTTTTACGCTCATGCTCTACTCTGTCTGTAGGTGCAGCAGTAGCAAAATCTGCTATAGCCAAACGTTTAAAAGTTTGCTCTCCATCCACAGTTACATTTTCTCCAAATTGAAGGATGTTACCTCCTTTTGTTTGTACAGCACCAAAGTCTCCTTTAATAAAAGTATTCCACTCCCAAGCTTGAGACCCTACAAATATTAAACCACCAATAATGGTTAAAAACATGTACCAAGTTACTTTTTTCTTGTTTAAATGGTGACCAGCATCCACTGCTAATACCATTGTCACTGAAGACATGATTAATACAAACGTCATAAACGCTACATAAATCATTGGATAATTACCATGGAAAAATGGTACGTGAGTAAAAACCTCGTCTGCAATTGGCCAAGCATCAATAAATTTGAATCTTGAAAAACCATAGGCTGCTAAAAACCCAGAGAATGTTAATGCATCTGATACGATAAAAAACCACATCATCATCTTACCATAACTTGCTTTTAATGGTTGGTTACCACCTCCCCAAGTCTTTCCTTCTGTATCAGTAGTTGCAACTGTAGTATTCATAGTGTTAAATTAGTTGTTAAAATGTGGCACAAAAATAATCATTTTATTCAGTTAAAAAAATACCAAACTCTAAATTTATAGTATCTAAATAAGGTTTTGGTCTTATTAGATCAATAATTTTTTAGTTTAGAAAAAAGTATAAGAAAAAAAACAGGTAGATCCATAGCAAGTCAACAAAGTGCCAAAAGGTCTCTGCTAATTCAAATCCAACCATATTATCTTGAGAATATTTACCTCTTAAGTGATTGATTAACACTACTAGTACCGGAATTAAACCCACTAACACGTGTACTATATGCACTACTGCAATTAGGTAAATATAAGTTACAGTAATATTACTTGTTGGTCCTGTAAAGTTAAATCCTAAGTCAATAATTTGATTAAAACCTACAAATTGATTGTAAATAAAAATTAATCCTAACACAAATGTTAAAGTTAACATTGCAGTAGTTAATCCATTTTTACCTTGCTTTAATGCTCTTTTAGCTATTATAAAAGTAATACTACTTATTACCATTATTATAATACTAATCCAAAATGGCTGAGGCATTTCAAAATCATTTAGCCAATCTGGTCTAGAACTACTTACAATAAATGCACTAGTCCATCCTGCAAAAGACATAATTAAAGACGCTATACCAAAGTACAACATCATTTTTTTTGCGCGTCCCGTTTTTTCTTCTAAAGTCCCTTGAGTTAAATCCATTTTATCTTATAAATTTATCAATAACGTATACAATCTGTATTAGTGTAATATATAGTACGCTTGACAACATTAATTGTTTTGCTGCTTTTTCAGTCATTTTTTTATACAATTGAATAGCATAATACAGCATGACTAATCCTAAACTTAAAACTATTATTGCTGCAACGATAGATAATTTTAATTGTCCTGTTACACCAAATACTGGCACTATAGATACTAAAATAGTCCAAACCGTGTATAAAATGGTTTGCACTGCTGTACCTTTATCTTGTTTACCTGTAGGCAACATAAAAAAGCCTCCACGTTTATAATCTTCAAATAAAAACCAACCAATTGCCCAAAAATGTGGGAATTGCCAAAAAAATTGTAAAGCAAATAAAGTTCCTGGTTCAATACCAAAATTATCTGTTGCTGCAACCCAACCTAACATAAAAGGAATAGCTCCTGGAATAGCACCAACAAATACAGATAATGGTGTTTTTGTTTTTAAAGGTGTATAAACGCTTGTATATAAAAATATTGAAATGGCTCCAAACATTGCTGTTTGTGCGTTTATTGAATATAAAATACCAATACCTAAAATAGTAAAAACACAAGCTATTAAAAAGGCTGTATTAACCGTCATACGACCAGAAGCAACAGGTCTGTTTTTGGTACGATGCATTAAGGCATCTAAATCTTTTTCAATAATTTGGTTAAACGCGTTACTGGCTCCAACCATAAAATAACCTCCTAAAGCTAGCAATAAAACAATTTTTAGGCTGATAGTATCTGCTCCTAAAAAATAACCAGCAACTGATGAAAACACGACGCTTAAAGACAAGCGCATTTTAGTGATTTCTTTAAAATCTGATAATGCTGTATGTTTAATTGTAGGGGTTACAGTTGTACTCAAACCAACGCTATTTTTTTTGCTGATGCAAAGATACTGCTAAAAAGGAATTTGGCATAAAAAAACCTCAAGGTTTTTAGGCTTGTGGTTTTGAGATTGGATTATGCCACTACGAAATACCCACTTCAATTATTTTAAATATCTGCCATACACCCTTTTCTTTTTTTAGAACACATAAAAAATTAGATCCATTAAGACTTGAGTAATAAAGCCCATAGCTAAAAACACAGATGTCATTATCTTTATTAAAGTGTAACTCTGAAAAAGAATATTTACCTAGTCGAGATTGCTTAACACTACTATCTAAGTCATGTTTATAAATAAAAGTATATTTTTCATTAGAAAAATTATTTAAATTCAAGTTAAGCTCATTAGCTACTGAAGAATTTTTAAAATTTAAAATTTCGTCAATATCTATTTCATTTAAATACTTTTTCAATCTGTATTTAACACCATTTAAATTTAGTTTATAAGTGGTATTATTAATAATAACTTTAAGAGGAGGTAAATTGATTTTTTTTAGAGAATCTATTTTTTTATAAAACTGTTTTTTATTTTTCTCATTAGCTAAGTCTTTTGGAAAAGGACCAATTATTCTTCTAAAATCGCTAGCTGTAGAATCAACAATGTCAACAAAAATATCGTTAAAAATTTCTTCCCTTTTATTCTTATTATTGTTATGATTAATACAACCTGAAAAAATAATTACTATCAATAATGTTATATATTTATTCATCGCATTCTTGATTTTGATTATCATTTAAAGGAATATTTCCTAAATTTTGAAAAGATTCTATTTCTACATCTGAATACAAGTATTTGTAGGTTGTATTTTAACATCCAGGACAACTTATAGTTTGTTCATCATCTACAGGCTTTTTTGGAATTTCATTTAATTTCCAACCATTTTTTTTAGTCCAATATTTTTTTCTTTTTTCAATATTTTTAATTCTTCGTTCTGATTCATGTTTCCAAAATGAATTAGGATGATTTTTAATTAATTTTTCATATTCATTAATTATGGAATCAGGATTATTTTTACTTTCATCAAGAACGATGTTTTCGTATTGTTTAAATGGATTTACATATAATTTTTTAAGAGAATCTAACTCTTCGTTTAGCTTCTTATTTAAATTTTTAAGTTCATTTAATTCTTTACTTAAAAAATCATCTTCCTTATACTCCTTTTTACAACTTAAAAAAAGAAACAAAATAATAAGTGATGTACGAGTTAATGTATTAAGGTTTTTCATTAGTCTTGGCAATTTGAATTAGAAGAATTAAATGTGTTTATGGTGCTTAGGATATTTAATCTATATTGTTGGCTTTTGTTAACCCAAGCAACAGTTGAGTTGGAGTATAATCCAGTTGTCGGATTAAAAGTTCCACTTCCCATTAAACCTGTCCATGCTAAAGCTTCATATATTTCATCTGTTTGAGAACTATCAAACTCCTCTAACGCTTGTTTAATAATATCTCTGTAATGTAAACATTTTTATTTCCGGATTTGTTTTATTGCTTACAGTGTTTTGTAAAAAGACCTATTCCTTTTCACAATTAGTTAAAACAAAAAAGAGACTTAAAAAAAGTAAAATTGACAACTGGTTTTTTGATTTTTTCATATTGATTTATATTAGGTTGCTCAAATCAAAAAAAAAAGTTCTAAACTAATTTATTTTTCAAAATATTGCTGTGATTAAAACCACACTTGACTGATCTTCAATCTAAAAAGGCTAAAAAAAAAAAAAAAAACACAGTCTACAAATCAAAATACCAATTAAATAAGTCTGTTCTAATCCCAAAATTAATCCAAACCGTACTGTTATTATAAACCGAAGCTGTTTGTGCTTCTGGATTAAAATTACGGTAACTTAAATTTACAAATGCTTTTAAATTAGAGGCTGGATTAACCAAATAGCCTAATTGTGTACTTGCGTTTACAGATGTTGTTTTTATACCTTGACCTATTGTTACTCCTGTATCAAAAGGTCTATCGTTATAATCTTGATAGACATCGCCACCATAACTAAAATTATCTGTACCATCGTTTACATCAAATCCTCTAATACCTGTTACTAATTTTGCCTCTCCAAACCAACGGTCTTTTTGATAGCGTCCAATTAACACCAACTCTCTAAAATTTGCTCCCCAAAGGTGAGCCATAGGTTGATTGTTGTGCGCATAGTTTAATACAATTGTATTATGAGAATAGGTATATGGTCTAACTTGATTGTATTCTGCTTGAAACATTAAGTTTTTAACTTTAAAGGCATTGTAATATTTTGCACCTAATTGGAAACCAAATTTGTTTTTCCAGCTTTTGTTTCCTCCTGTGACATCGTTTAATGAAAATTCGTCTAAAATAAATTGACCATATACATTTGCATTATCACTAAGTTTATATTTACCTGATGCTCCTAATATTGCATTACCAGCTCCTTGACCAGTTTCAAACTCGATAGCTCTAAAAAATATTAATGGGTTTAGGTAGTTGATATCAAAACCTCTATCATTAGTGTTTTCCCAGATTACAGATTCAAACAAACCTAAATTAAAACGTTTTGATACATTCCAACTTAAATAATGGTTTGCAATATATTTTGTTCTGAAGGCTTTATCCACCACTGCAGCATCACGCACATCTTTTAACCAAGTCCATGTGTTGGTATATTTAATTTTCCAGAATGTTGTGTTTAATTTTAAAAAAGGGTAAGGACTTGCAACGTCACTTTGCAGTAAACTTCTATAACCATCACCTATAAATTGTTTACCATGTCCAAACTGGACGTTTAAAAATTTAGCAGGTGTATACGATAAATAGGCTTCTGCTGCAGGATAGTCATAAGCATCCTCTTTAAAGCGTTTGGCAATACCACGACCTGGTATAATTGCAGGATCTGGTCCAAATGCTTTTAAACTTTCGGCATATTGATTATAATATTGTGCAAAACGTCCTTGACTTTCAAAAACTGAAGCGGAAAAACTAAGCTTACTTCCTAAACCTCCTTGTATGTACAAGCCTCTAGTATTGTTGTACGTTGTACCAAAATCTGCATCTGTATCTTTTCCTAATTGTAAATCAAGAATAGGGTCTACTGTAAACCAATAATCTTCGCCTTGTATTTGTGCCAAATGCTCATTCCAAAGTTTACGACCTAACCATGATTCAGCATCCTTTTGCAGCTTTAAATTTTCAGCAGAAAAATCGTAATAATTGGACACATCTTTATAACGATAAGGTTTTGATGCTGTATGACTATTAGTTCCTATCCTATTAATATCCTGATCAAATCTAAAGTAGTTTTCATGAGAAAAAGGAATATTGATTTGACTTGTATAAGCTTTATTGGTATACTTAGTTGTTGCTTTTTGCACACTATCAAACTCTTGCTTTGCTTTTTGTTGCAAATCCATTAATTGCGCAATTTGATTTAAGTCACTATTATTATCTGTTTTAACATCAGTAATACTAGGCAACGCTTGAGGTGTGTTTTTTTGGTTTAATGGAAAATATAAATTAAAACTGTATTGCTTAAACGTTGGATTACCATTGTAAGTGGCTGGTTGGATAGTAGGAAAAACTTCAAAAACACGTTTAGCTTCTTCTTTTAAATCTTTACTATGTGCATCAATATAAATAGTTTTAAAGTTACCGTCTTTGGTGACTTCAAAAATTATTGCTATTTGACCAGTATAGTTTTTATCAATACTATCTGGAAGTTTAAATTCTGAATATATAAGTTTATATACTTCTTGATTAAAGCAAAGGTCTAATTGTTTTATCTCAGCATCTTGACAATTCTCAAAACGAGGTGGCATTTGATAATCAGTTGTATCTTGAGCGTAGATTGCAGCTGAAGTACATAATAATAGTCCTAAAATGAACGTCTTCATATTTAGATTGAGGTTTTAATTTAGCCGAAAGATACTGCTTTTTATTAACGCTTTAAAATAGAAAAGTCGCTACCATTAACTAGTAGCGACTTAATATTTATTATTTATATATTAATACTTAACCTGAAAAGCAATTGGCAAAGTATATAATACTGAAACCGGTTTACCACCTTGTAATCCAGGCGTCATTTGTGGCACTTTACTAACCACTTTTTCTGCTTCTTTTTCTAATCTTTGGTGTGGTGCTCTTGTTTGCACTAACTCAGCTTCTCCAAACTTATTAATTCTAAATTGAATATAAATTTTTTGAACACCTTCCTTTAAACCCAATTCTGCTCCTAATCCTGCATCAAATCTACGTTTTACAATCTTTGTAAGATTATCAGACATACATTTTCGTCTTTCGTCATTGGTCGTTGCGCTTTCACAACCAGGAAAAATAGGCATAACCTCGACCTTCTCAAATGGTAATTCTAGTTCTGGATCTACTTTTGGAGGATCTAAAGCTCCTAAATCCACTGTAACATTACCTTTTGGTTTTGTTGGCTTTACTATTTCTGTAATCAAATTATCAGTTTCCTTTTTATCAGGCGTATCATTATCAATAATTTCGGGTTTGATAATATGGACTGGCTTGGTTTTTACTGGATCTGATGTTTCTACAGTATCTGGCTCTACTAAAACTGAAGGCGCAAACATAGCATCATTTTCAGAATCTACGTATGCTGTTAGTGGTATACTGTAATCATTAGACTGAAAACGCATTTCTAATGCACCATAGGCAGCCAATAGACACATAATTAACCCAATCTGGAAGTACAACGACGAGTTTTTTTGTAAATTTGCATCATGCTTTTGTGATTTTTGCACGTTTTTCTCATTTTGGCGAGTGAGATCACGAGATTCTTTCGAATTTTTCATAATATATATAGTTTAAATGTTAATGTTATGACAAAATCACAATAAGCATACCAAAAACAAAAATCCCGTTACTTAATTGTAACGGGATTTTTAATATATATGGAATATGTATTACTCTACTTTGAAAGTAATTGGTAATCCGTAAGGTACATTTACTGCTTTACCTCTTTGTCTACCTGCTTTCATTTTAGGTAACTTACCAATAACTCTTTTAGCTTCTGCTTCTAATTTAGGGTGTGGTGCTCTTGCTTGAATGTTTACAATGTTACCAGTTTTATCAATTTTAAAACCAACATTAATTCTTTTAATACCACTATCTAAACCTAACTCTTGTGCTAAGTCATTGTTAAAATTCTTTCTTACAAACTTTCCAATTTTCTCAGACATGCATTTTTTCTTTGCATTGTTGTTAGGCTCTCCTTCACAACCTGGATATACAGGTACATTTTCAATAATTGAAAATGGTACATCTACATCTTCTTCTACTGCTTCAACCTCAACATCTGCAATTTCGATCTCAACAACTTCTTCTTGAGTAGTTTCAGTAGATTCTATAATTGTTTCTTCCACATCCTCTTCATCTTCAACAACCTCAATTACTTCTGGAGCTGCAGGTGGTGGTGGTGGTGGTGGTGGTGTGTTAAGCATTTCTGTGATTGGAACATCATCATCATCTTCGTTATCAAAAACTAATTGTCCTATATCAATATCTGACTTATCAGTTGTTGTATAATTGATTGCTGAGTAAGATAAAAATAGCATTAATGCTAGTCCTACTGCTACGTAAAGAGAACTATTACGTCCTACGTCTGCTTTTGTATTTTTCTTAGATTCCATATCTGTAAATTTAAACTGAATGCTAAAATAACTATTTATTTGTCAAAAAAACAAGGTATTAGTTGTTTTTAACTTTCAAGTTTGTAATTAAATTAATTAATAACACTGCTAATAGTGTTCCTATAATATTTGCTATAACGTCTTTGTAGTCTGCTTGTCTAGTTTGTGTTGTCACCTCCTGTAATATCTCAATAATTATGCCAAATGCTATGGAAAAAATTACTGTTATCTTAATGGCTTGAGGTTTACTTTTTTTAAAAGTTGTAAAAAAAGTATAAAACCATAAGCAAGTAAAAACAAAATAAGCAGCTGCATGAATTACTTTATCATTATTGTTTGGCATTTCTATAACACCCTTTACCGTTATCAAACATGATACTAGTAAAGCAATGCTATAACCAATACTAATGACAGGAAGTAATTTACGCACCAATTAAAGCCTTATAGTCGTCTGCTGATAATAACTTGTCTAATTGAGAGGCATCAGATACTTTTACTTTAACCATCCAACCGTCACCATAAGGATCTGTGTTTACTTTTTCTGGCTCATCTTCCAACGTATCGTTAAAAGCTACAATTTCTCCAGATACAGGTAAAAATAAATCTGAAACTGTTTTTACAGCTTCAACTGTACCAAATACTTCATCAGCCTCAAGAGTTTCATCTAACGTTTCTACTTCAACGTAAACGATATCTCCTAATTCGCTTTGTGCAAAATCTGTAATTCCAACGGTAATTTGGTCTCCTTCAATTTTAACCCACTCGTGGTCTTTAGTGTATTTTAATTCTGCTGGTATGTTCATTATATATTTATTAAGTGAATTGCAAATGTATCTAAATGACTATTAATTTCAAACAATGCTTTATTAATTTCCAAAATTATATCGTAACGTTAATCCTGATCTAATAGTTGTTTGAGGAAATGCTGTTGAAATTGCATATTCAGAGAAAGAATAATCAAAATAAAACACACCTGTTAGGTTTTTACTAAAGGCATATTCTGCATTGTATTTAAGACCCCAAATAGTTTGACCGTTTGTAATTTGATTATTTTCTAGGTCTAAATAACGTATGATGGTTTTATTATCTCTTACAGATAAATCTGCAGACATAATTAAATCTGAAACAATCGCTTTTTTAGGACCTGCTAAATTAGATTTAATACGTAAATCTTTAATACGATATCCTAAACCAACAACGTACTCGTTACCTGCTATTTCTGTCATTAAATTATTATCAAAACTTAATGATAGCATTCTATCTTTTCTCATTTCTAATAATATTCTAACCGAGTTTTTCATTTCCATGTCAAAACGGAATAACGGACTAAACATCTCTGTAAGGGTTACGCTGCTATATAAGTTTTCACTTTTAAAATTTCCTGCTTGATCTAAATCTTCGCTAGGTTGTAAGTCATAATCTAGTCCATAGTCTATACCATCAAAATCTAAATTTGTTCTAAATTGTCCTATACTATAACTTGATCTATAACCATGTGTTAAAGAGAAACGTTTGAAACGTTTTTTAAACCATTTCATTTTCATGAAACCAGAATATTTTACGTCCCAGTTTGGAATTGGCACGTTTCTTAATGCACCAAGTTTAGTTTTACTTGTTTTTTGACCTGTATAAGCACTTACAAATGCTGGTAATAATACTTGTTGACTTGTTTTACCAAAACCTTTAGGATAACCGTCAGCATCAACATCGTTTGGATCTGACCCATTTTGTACTGCTAGTCGTCTTGCTATGTCTAACCTATTACTTCTAAAGTCATCAAAAGCTTGAGAACTAGTCTCGTCACTCTTACCAAAAGCAGTTGGCAATGTAAAAGATGAAATACTAAAATTACCAAATGTATTAGGCGTTAATGATAAGTATTGTCCGTTTTCTACTCTGTAATTTTCTGTGTAATTTTCTGCGTAAGTCCTAAATCCGACTAAATCTATTTTAAGATCACTAAATGGCTCAAGGTTAGCTGAAAGATCTAATTGCTTAGTTTGGTTAGTAGTATACTGCTGGTTAAAATCTGGAAAAGCAGTTAACCAACCATTTCTGGCAGCTAAATCTCTAACATCACTTTGACTTCCAAAAGTGTAACCTATAGTAGGTTTTGCTGTTCCTAAAAAACCTGGAGTTTGTAAATAACCTGGTAAAAAAGTACCATTAGTCTCGCTATATACTGCTTGAATACGTTTTATTGAGGTTAATAATCCGATACCAAAATTACCAATTTTAGATCCTATCCCATCATCTGCTTTTTTAGCCTTCTCTTTTTCTTTGTTTGCAATACCTGGAGGTCCAGCAGTTCTAGATGTTCTAGCAACTTTATTTCCTCTAGATTTAGATTTAGCAGAAATTCCTAAATATTTATACAACTTATTCATGTCTAAAGTTGAATTAATATTATGTGTATTTCCGTTTGATATTGTGTTTCCTAAATTATAAGTCAATCCATCGTTACCAACTAAATTACCAAATAAGTCAGACCCTTTTTGCCACTGGAACAATCCTGAGTAAGAATAGGTTGCTTTTAAAAAGCTTAAAGTTGGTATTTTACTAAGTGGAATCTCATAATTAATTCCAATTTGTTGTTGTTGTCTATTTGGATCTCCAAAATCAAAGAAACCATCCCATACGTCTAATAATGGATCTGGCTCTCCATTTATAATATTATCTTTGAAGTAATTTCTAACAATATTATTATTTGACGAAGAATAATTTACCTGAAGCGACTTTGTTAAATTCCAATTAAGATTGTATTGGTAGTCAAAATTATAATTACGTCTATACAGTTCTTCTAATCCAATATTATTTCCTGTTAAATCTAAATCTCTAAATTTTTGACGATTAAATTGTCTATTTAAATCTGTATTTATAGTAAAACTAGCAGGTAATACATTAAAGTTTAATTCTTTTAAAAACTTCCAATACTTACCAGTAAATAACGAATCGTTTTTCTTGAAAGGTTCAATTAACTTAGGTTCAAAATTATAAGCGTAATTTACACCTGCTCTAACCTGTTTGTCAACAGATCTTTCAATCTCAAAGTCACGATGCTCCATTTTGTTATAAGAATAATTTAGCGTTAAGTTTTCTACATCATAAAAACTTGGTTTAGCCTCTCCTGTTCTATTCTTTTTAACACCTATAAAGTTTATACTTTTACGCTTTGTGTATGTTTCCGATTGTTCTAAAATCAAATCTCTTTCTGCATCATCAACAGCAGCATCCAAACGTGTGTCTAACTCAATATCTTCGTATTGTTGATCATACTTTGGTGTAATCACTTCCACTCCTTGACCGTAATTAAACGGAATTTGAATTCCCCATTTTTTAGGTAGTAATTGACCAACATTTACATTAGTTACTACATCATATTGTTTACTATCTTCAAGACTACGCTCATTTGGTCCTTGGTTTACATTTCCAAATCCAGCAGTACTCATTCTTCCAGTTGCACTTACACTAGCAAAATCTGCTAATTGTGTATCAACCGTAACTATTGCTGCCCAACCACCTTCGTTTTCTAGTTCTGACAAACGCAATTCGTTAAACCAAATCTCTCCACATTGTAAGTTATTTGTACCATTTTTGACACCAACCATTAATGTTCTAACATCTCCAAAATTAGGATTTCCTTTTATAGCAACACGTTGTTGTCCTAAAACATAACCTCCATATTGATCTATAACTGGGACTAAATCGCCACCAACTACATCATAAAAATTTGCTGTACCATCCGTTAATGTTTGGTTGCTTATCCCTAAAGACTTTATACGTTGTAAAATTTCTAATTCTATATTAATTTCATTCTCTTCTGGCCAATACGCTTCGGCAGATCCACCTCCATTATACACTTTTAATGGTACTTCTATTTGATAGTAATTTTCAGTAAGGTCATTACCCATTCTAATAAAACCTACTAAGTCAGAATCTGTAAGTCCAGGTGTTTCTCCATCTCTGGCATGCATAAACATTCTCAGTTTTTTGTACTGACGCATATCTACACTAATATTTTTAAATACTGCTCTAGAGTCTTTAGCTTTAAGATCACAAACATCTACGACAAGTGCTTGTTCATTTTGTCTAACAATAGTGTTGTTATTGTTAAGCTGCTCTGGCACTACACTTGGTGGCGAAACATAACTTCCGTCATTTTCTTGCGTACTTACAGCACCAACAGTAAAGGCTGTATCATCAAAATCTAAAGGTGTTGCACCACCATCTAATGACAATTGAAAACGTCTCCAATCACTACGAACCAGCTCTAATGTTCCAAATCTTAATGTTGTTTGTTGCTGAAAATCGTTAAGGTACATTCTAGAAAATCTTATAGAACGTAAATCCGTAATACCATTTACAACAAACTCGTCATCTGTACGAATAGGAATTCTAAACTGATACCATCTAGGATATTCAGTCTCTCCATTTGGTAATACTCTTGGATTGTTAGTATCTGTTACGTTTTTTGTATCAACAATATACTCGTTATTAATATTTAATGATGCTGGAGTTATATCAATTTGATACTCAAAGTAACTATCAATAGTATTCATGGTATTATCTCTATTGACATCCTCTACATCTGGTTGCGTTGTTGACCCTCTATTGGTATCACTAAATG
This sequence comes from Olleya sp. Ti.3.14, assembly GCF_038154885.1. Classification (NCBI taxonomy): domain Bacteria; kingdom Pseudomonadati; phylum Bacteroidota; class Flavobacteriia; order Flavobacteriales; family Flavobacteriaceae; genus Olleya; species Olleya sp. Ti.3.14. The sequence continues at coordinate 255,445 of NZ_JBAKAO010000003.1, read as the reverse complement.
CATCTGGAGAGTTACCATCTACACCATTATATAATTTGTATCTGTTAAATACGTCACCTTCTGCATTTAAATAATAGTCATAATTATCTTTTGCAGGATCTGCTAGTCCAGAAAAACCTGAAGGAAACTTAGCAGATTCCTCAACATCATCATATCCATCAAATCCAACATCTTGATTGGTTCTTTCTTGACCTGTTGTATCAAACGCATAAATTAAGGCTTGATTTTGTGGCACTACAGATTGAAACACCGTTTCTGGCAGCAAACTAATATTTCCATCTTGAGGTAAACCGTTTTCATATTGTTTACGTCCATCCTTAAGCACATCTTCTGATATATTACCTAAGTTAATAAATAATTTTCCACCAGGATTTCCTGGGTTTTCCTGAAATGGATCCTGTAACCAAAACTCGATATATTCAACATTTGCTTGTTCAAAATCCGTAGATGTAATCTGTCTTGTTATTCCAGCCCAACTACTTTCTGGGTTTGGTATTACACCACTTTCTGTACCTGGCTCAAAGTTATATGGACCTCGTTCTTGAGGATAATATGTTAAATCTAAAGTATTTAAAACTGATGTTTGACCTTGAGCAATATCCTGTTGTGGAAACAGCTCGTTAACAAAAACGCGACTAGTATATAATCCTGACATATCATCATCTGATATTCCTGATGGTCTTTGACTACCATAAAATATAGGATCAATAGTATACCAGTTAAGCATGGCTCTACCATAACCGTTTTCTATTCCGTTATTATCTAACGCTGTAGAATTATTTACATTAAGTGGTCTACTTGATAAGCTCCAAGATTGTGCAGATTTAAGGTCTATTCCGTTTTGTGTACCTTCAAAATCATCTATATAAGCAGTCGCTTCTCCATTAAAATCTGTCCCTTTTGGTGCACCTGGTAGTAAGTATGCAAAATCACCTCTAACAGAAATATTAGATGGTGCATCTGTATCAATATTAGGCAATTTATTAACTAACCTAGATAAAAACGGTACTTCTGAAGAATAATTAGCATTAAAACCAAAAATGGTATTGTTTATAGGCTCATTAGCATAATTAGCTTTTTGAGTAATTGGACGTTCATTTAAATTAATATATGTTCCTCCAATTACAAAATTGTCATTAAACTTATGTTCTACATTTAATCCTGTATAACGTTTAGTTTGCTGTCCAAAAATCGAATTATTTTCGGTTGATACTTCAATTGGAATGTTGGATGCTTTTAAACCTTCATCAATAATATAAACACGTCCTAATTGGTAATTAACTGTATAATCTTGTCCTTCTACTAAAACACGTCCTCCAGCTGATACACGAACGGATCCTCTTGGCACATTAAATCCTCCAATTGGGATTCCGTCTCCACCTGAAGATTTATAACGTCCTTTAATTTGGAATTTATTTTTTTGACTCTCGTCTAATGCTGCTGTTTTGGTTGCTTTATAAAGTAAATCATAGACATACTTTTCTTGATTGGCATTGGCATATATATCTGCTTCATAATCCGACGCATTATTACCTGTGTTACCGTCGTTATCTAAAACATCAAATAAATAACGTCCAAAAGGTTCTATTTTAGTAAAGACAATTTTACCGTTTTGCGGAATTACAGTAATGCCTGAAACAAAGTCAAAGAAACCGTCTCCATTAGTTTGTGGATCGTTATTGTAATTTAATCTATCAAAATTAAATAAGCGTAATAATGTGGTTTGATCTATAGGTTCGCCTTCAAAATCGGTTCCGAAAGGCGTACCTTCTACAGCAGTAATATAGTTTACAGGAGCAGATTCGTTATAAAAAATATTTAATTTAAAATCTTCTTGAGTTAATTGAAAAGCGCCTGTATCGTAAACGTTTTTCATCATTAAATCCCATATTGGTTGAGAGACACTAGTGATACTACTTTTTAATAGTTTTAATACTAATGCATTATTTGTAACATTAGTAACTTCTCCACTTGAATTTACAGCAACATCTGTTGCTCCAATACCATCATTTGCAAACTCTCCTACTTGAAACACTTGTCCTCCGACTGTATATTGGTAAGCAACCGCTAAGACTTCGTCATTATTTAATCTTTGGTTTAAAGAAATATAACCCAATTGTGTGTTTAGGGTATATTCTTGACCTTCTATTAATTTTCTAGTATTTTCTTGCTTTGCATAATCAAAACCTTCATTAAAACCTGAAATTGAGATTCCGCTTTGCGCTGTTGCAATATCTCTAATTGCATTATTTAATTGTGATCCTGCGTTACCAATGTTAGTTGGATCTAATCCATTGTTTCCGTTATCCGGAAATGCATTAGGTCCTCCTGTAACAGAAACGCCTGGATTACCAATGATACTGGTTTCTCCTAAATCTTGGAAAGCGACAAAGTTTCTAACATTTTCAGTACGATTACTTCTGTTAGTTATCCAAACCTCTATTCTTGTTATTTGAATATTATTATTAATAAAAGGGTAATTAGATAGTGCTTGATCGTAGTTATTACGGAAGTATTGTCCTAAGAAAAAGTGACGATTCTCATCATAATCTCTAATAAAAAACTCAAACTCGTCTAATGTTCCGCCACCTTGAGCAGTTACAGACCTAGCGTCAGAACGCTGATCAGAGAATACTCCTGTAATTGTTGTTTTACCAAATTTTAATTGTGTTTTTACACCAAATAGACTTTGTGCTCCTGAAATTAAAGAGCTATTAATTGGCATACTAACGTTACCAACTTCAATTTTTTGAATGATATCATCTTCGGTTGGTGTGTATTCTAACTTAATTAAATTTTGAAAATCAAAAGTAGATTGTGTGTCGTAATTAGTTGTTACTTGTAATCTTGATCCTACTTTACCAATCATACTTAGACTGATACGTTGGTCAAAATCGAATGAAAAATTACGTCTGTTTCTTGGAGAAAACGATGGATTATCCTGTTTAGTAAATAGGACACCTAAATCCATTTCAACAGTACCTTGTGGTATTATGGATATTGGTCCTTCACCAAAAATACTTTCAAAAAAACTGGAGTTAACATAAAACTCTGGTATTAAGTTTTTCTGAGCTTCTTTTACATCTCCTTTTTTACCGTCGTAAGCATCAATCTTATCCTTATAATACGATTTTAAATTCTGGCTTGATACTAATTCTAGATACTCATCTGGTGTTAGAATTACTGGATAATTAATATTAAACTCTCCAACAGTCTCAGTATATATGTATCTATCCGTTACAGGATCATACGTGTATTTAGATTGTATACTTGATGGATTTTGCATTTGGATATTCCCTAAACTAAAACCAGTTTTGGTACTATCTTGTTCTACTTCATTTTCTTCTTGAGCAAAAGAAAATACCGAGACTAACAATGCAAAAGCAGTTAGTAAAAAATGTTTAAGGGATTTATAAAAGCTAAGTTGACTTGTATTCAAAATAAATTATAAATTTTTTAGGGCTAGTTTGATGATTGTTTCTACGTTAGCTTCTGGTTGGTCTTTGACAATTTTATCCAGTACTTTTTCTGCTTGTTTTTTAGCAAAACCTAATACTTCTAAAGCAGATAACGCTTCATCTTTGTTAGTATTGCTTTGACTTACAGAAACTTCGTCTATATCGTAAATTTTTAAGATTTTATCTTTTAAATCTATTATTACTCTTTGCGCTGTTTTTATCCCTATTCCTTTAATAGATTGAATTAAAGCAACATCATCCACAGCAATACCTTCTCTAATTTGTTTTGGCGTTAAAGATGATAACATGGTTCTTGCTGTATTTGCACCAATACCACTTACAGAAATTAAAAGTCTAAATAATTCTCTTTCTGATGTTGAAGCAAAACCATATAAAGTATGCGCATCTTCCCTTATTTGAAGATGCGTATATAACTTTAAATTTTCTTGATTAGGAATTTGAGAATAGGTATGCAATGATATATTTAGCATATAACCCACTCCGTTGCAATCGATGACTACATCTGTTGGATTTTTCTCTACTAACTTTCCTTGTATGTGTGTAATCATAAATTTTTGTTAACTCTCCAAATGTAAGAAAATTATCTTTACATTATTTTAGTTCTTGTTTTCTAAGTTTTTTTCCCACTTTTCTTTCTGTTGCGCATCTATTACTGCTATTGCAGTCATGTTTACAATTTCGTCAACACTTGCATGTAGTTGTAAGATATGTACAGGTTTACGCATTCCCATCATAATTGGTCCAACTGACTCTGCGTTGTTAAGTTCTTTTAATAACTTATAAGTAATGTTTGCAGACTCTAAATTAGGGAAGATTAAAGTATTTACTTTTTTACCTGCTAGTTTAGAAAACGGGAAACTATCTGTTAACATTTGACTGTTTAAAGCAAAATCTGTTTGTAACTCTCCATCTACTAATAAGTCAGGATGTCTTTTATGTAAATAGGATACTGCTTCTCTAACTTTAGTTGCTGTTTGGTCTTTTGATGATCCAAAGTTAGAATAAGAAGTCATTGCCATAATTGGCTCCATTCCAAACATTTTAACCACTTTAGCAGTCATTTGCGCTATTTTAGTTAAATCTTGAGCTGATGGGTTTATATTTATTGAAGTATCACTTAAAAACATAGGACCACGTTGGGTCATCATAACATTTGTTGTCGCAATTCTTGTGGATCCTGGTGCTAATCCTATTAGCTCCAACATTGGTTTTACAACCGAAGGATAACTACGAGAGTACCCTGAAATTAATGCATCTGCATCACCTTCATTAACCATCATTGCTGCATAGTAGTTACGTTCTCTCATTAACTTTTCAGCTAATAACAACGTTACTCCTTTTCTTCTGCGTTGTTCCCAATATATTTTTGCGTACTTATTTTTTTGTTCAAGTTGCTCGTCAGATTTAGGATCAATAATTAGTACATCTGCATCAAACTCTAGCTCTTCTTTTAAGCGTTCAATTTCTTCTTTTCTACCTAATAAAATTGGTATAGCAACACCTTCTTCGTAAACTATTTGGGCTGCTTTTAATACATCTAAAGAATCTGCTTCTGTAAAAACAACACGCTTTGGATCTAGCTTAGATCTGTTTAATAATAACCTTACAATCTTATTATCGTTACCTAATCTATCTAATAATTGCTCTTCATATTTTTTCCAATCTTCAATTGGCTCTTTAGCCACACCACTTTCCATTGCAGCTTTTGCTACAGCTGGAGGTACAGTTGCTATTAATCTTGGATCAAATGGTTTAGGTATAATATACTCTTTACTAAACGTTAGGCGTGTTTCGCCATAAGCAATATTTACTTGTTCTGGTACTGACTCTTTAGCTAAGTCAGCCAATGCTTTTACAGCTGCCATTTTCATAGCTTCGTTAATTTTAGTTGCTCTAACGTCTAAAGCTCCTCTAAAAATAAACGGAAATCCTAGTACATTATTAACCTGATTAGGATGGTCACTTCGTCCTGTAGCCATAATAATATCCTTACGCGTTGCAATTGCTAAATCATAACCAATTTCTGGGTCTGGATTAGCCATAGCAAATACTATAGGATTTTTAGCCATAACTAATAACATGGCAGGCGTTACAATATCCGAAGTTGATAAACCTACAAATACGTCAGCGTCAATCATTGCCTCATCCAATGTATCAATTTTACGGTGTGTTGCAAACTCGGCTTTTTGTGATGTTAAATTATCTCTGTCATCTCTAATTACACCTTTACTGTCTAACATGACCACATTTTCACGTTTAGCACCAAATGCTAAATATAAACGCGTACATGATATTGCTGCTGCACCTGCACCACTTACTACTATTTTAACGTCCTCTATTTTTTTACCAGAAAGCTCTAAGGCATTTAATAATGCTGCTGCAGAAATAATTGCAGTACCATGTTGGTCATCATGCATTACAGGAATATCAAGCTCCTCTTTTAAGCGTCTTTCTATTTCAAAAGCTTCAGGTGCTTTAATATCCTCTAGGTTAATACCTCCAAACGTTGGAGCTATCATTTTTACCGTTTGAATAAATTCTTCAACATTTTCAGTGTCCACTTCAATATCAAAAACATCAATATCTGCGAAGATTTTAAATAATAAGCCTTTACCTTCCATTACTGGCTTAGAGGCTTCTGGACCAATATTACCCAATCCTAAAACTGCGGTACCATTAGTTATTACTGCTACAAGATTACCTTTAGCTGTATATTTATAAACGTTATTAACGTCTTTTTCAATTTCTAAACAAGGTTCTGCCACACCTGGAGAATAAGCTAAGGCTAAATCCCTTTGGGTTGCATATTTTTTTGTTGGAACTACTTTTATTTTACCTGGAGTTGGCTTTGCATGATATACTAAAGCTTCACGACGTCTACTTTGTTTGCTCATAATTTCACTTTAAGTTTTAGTGAATTACAAATGTAAGTTTTTAAGACGTTTGAACATAAAAAAATGAGAGAGACTTTGAATAATCTTTCAATAATTTTAAACTAATAATAACACGATTTTGTGTTATTATATTTTATTAGAAGTATTGAAAACAATGGGAATATAGCGTTACAAAAGCTTAATATTTTATTTTACAAACTCAATATTACGTTTTAAACCCTCAAACTTTGTCCGTTTTACAGCACTTTTTTGAAACACTTTTTTAAAAACCTCTTCAGTAATCTCTTCCCAATCTTTTTTTACCATATCTAACAAATCTGGGTGAGGATTAAAAAGAGGCTCACTATGAGGCTTAGAAAACTTATTCCAAGGACAGATGTCTTGACAAACATCACAACCAAACATCCAATCGTCAAACTTACCTTTCATTGTGGTCGGTAACTGCTCTTTAAGTTCTATTGTAAAATAACTAATACATTTACTACCATCAACAACGTAAGGCTCTGTTATGGCTTGCGTTGGACAAGCATCTATACATGCTGTACAAGTACCACAATGGTCCGTAACAATGGAATCGTATTCCAAATCTAAATCAATAATTAACTCTGCTATAAAATAAAAAGAACCAACTTGTTGGGTCAATAAATTACTATGCTTGCCTATCCAACCTAAACCTGATTTAGCAGCCCATGCTTTATCTAAAACTGGTGCAGAATCTACAAATGCACGTCCTGAAACATCACCTATTTCTTGCTGAATAAAATGAGTTAATTCTTTAAGTTTTTCTTTAATTACAAAATGATAGTCTTGACCATAAGCATATTTGGATAGTTTTGGTGCTTTTGTGTCTTTTTGAACTTCTGAAGGATAGTAATTTAATAAAAGTGATATCACAGATTTAGAATCCTCCACCAATTTTGTTGGATCTAAACGCTTATCAAAATGGTTTTGCATGTAACCCATTTGACCATGCATATTTTTATTCAGCCAGTTTTCTAGTCTTGGTGCTTCTTTTTCTAAAAAACCTGCTTTACTAATACCACAAGATAAAAAACCTAAGCGTTTAGCTTCGGCTTTGATTTGTGTTGTGTATTTAGATTTGTTATCCAGCATTATTATCTTATATGAAAACTAAGCTGTGCATTTTTAGGTTTCAAAGTGATTAAAGGTGTAATCTTAATATTATCAAACTCAGGTTGAATTTTAAATTTTTTGACTAAAGCTGTAACAGCTATAATCATTTCAAACATAGCAAAATTGTTTCCAATGCATTTTCTTGGACCAGCACCAAAAGGAAAATATTGACTAGAAAACTGTCGTCCACCATCTGCAAAACGCTCAGGTAAAAAAGATTCTGGATTATCCCATAACTTTGGATGTCTATGGATTTCGTAAACCGAAAACAGTAAATTACTACCTGGTTCAAATTCCATTTCATTAAAAACATCCTTCTCTATATTTACTCTGTCAATAAAATATGCTGGTGGGTACAATCGCATGGACTCTTCAAGGACTTGTTGACATACTTTAGACTGTGATATTCTAGTCATCAAATCTGCTTTATCACCACCAAGTTCAATAAACTCATTATGGATTTTATCTTGCCATTCAGGATGTTTTGCTAATAACTGAAATGTAAAAGTTAAAGCATTGGATGTGGTTTCATGACCTGCAGTAAAAATTATTAAAATCTCGTCAATTAATTGGTCTTCTGTCATACCTTGACCATCTTCATAGCGAGTTTCTAAAAGCATATCAAGTAAATCGTCATAACGTTTACCGGAAGCTTTACGTTGATCAACTATGCGTTTTAATATAACTCTAGCTTCTTCTGATAAATCTAAATGTTTTTTTAAAGTGCCACCAATTTTAAACCACCATCCTAAATAAGGTTGCCTTAACTCTTTAACTAGCATGCGTTGATTTGCTTCGGTTATATACTGTAACCGCTCCATATCCTTATTTTTGGCTGCTTGAGTGAACAAAGATTTAACAACTGTTTGAAAGGCTAAATCATTAAGAATTGGAAAAAGATCTATGGTTTTATTACTTTCAACCTTATTAAATTCTGAAATAATCGTCTGCTGCATACCATCTAGCAAATTTTGCAATTGCTTTTTATGAAAAGCTGGTTGCATCATCTTACGCTGTTTTTTCCATTTTTCGCCTTCAGACGTTAAAAGACCTTCACCTACATATTTTACTAAATCTTCAGTTTGAATTTTTGATTTTGTATAGTTTTTTTGATTTTTTTGAAGCACGTATTGCGCAAAAGCAGCGTCTCTACAAAAGTATATCTTAGAATTAAAACCTACATTAAGTTTAAATACATCACCAAACGCTTGAAAGTTTTTATTATGAAAAGGCAACGGGTTTTTAAGAATCTCTAAAGAATGCTTAATAAATTTTAATAGTGAAACTTCTGGAATCTTTTTCATTTATCTAAATAAGAGATTATTATATATATCCAAAGTTTTAGTGTTTTACATTAAAGTTTATTAAAACAAACCTCCTTGAATTGGACCTTTAATTTTTCCTAAATGTTTATAAGCCAAATCCGTGACCTCACGACCTCTTGGTGTACGCATTATAAAACCTTGTTGTATTAAAAAGGGTTCGTAAACTTCCTCAATAGTCTCAGTACTCTCACTAACTGCGGTTGCAATAGTGCTAATACCAACTGGTCCACCCTTAAATTTTTCTATTATAGTAGATAGAATTTTATTATCCATCTCATCCAAACCATATGCATCAACATTAAGCGCTTCTAAGCTATACTTTGCAATTTTAATATCGATACTTCCATTACCTTTTATTTGTGCAAAATCTCGGACTCTACGCAGCAGTGCATTAGCAATTCTAGGTGTTCCACGACTACGACCTGCTATCTCGATTGCTGCTTCCATTGATATTGGAACATTTAATATATCTGAACTACGTTGTATGATAGTTGTTAGTAATTCTGTATTATAATATTGTAATCTGCTTTGTATACCAAACCTTGCTCTCATAGGAGCTGTCAATAAACCTGATCTGGTTGTCGCACCAACAAGTGTAAATGGGTTTAGGTTAATTTGAACCGTTCTAGCATTTGGGCCAGACTCAATCATAATATCAATCTTATAGTCTTCCATTGCAGAATATAAATACTCTTCTACAATAGGACTTAAACGATGAATTTCGTCTATAAAAAGAACATCTCTTTCATCAAGATTGGTTAATAAACCTGCTAAGTCTCCTGGCTTATCTAATACAGGACCTGAGGTAACTTTAATACCAACACCTAACTCATTTGCTAATATGTTTGCTAAAGTAGTTTTACCAAGTCCTGGAGGACCATGAAATAAGGTGTGATCTAGTGCTTCATTACGACCCACTGCTGCTTGAACAAAGATTTGAAGATTTTCTAATACCTGATCTTGACCTGTAAAATCTTCAAAAGATAGAGGTCTTAATTGTTTTTCGACATCAAACTCTTCTGGAGTAAAATTATCGCTAGTTGGGTCAAGGTTATCGTTCATGTTAATGTTCCGCAAAAGCGGTAAACTTATAAATTATATAGCTTAAATAAAGCCAAGGAATAATATAAGCAAATATAAAGAAAAAGCCTTTCTGTTTTTACAGAAAGGCTTTTCAATATGATATTAGATTTAAAATCTAGTGTTGTAATTCTTCTTCTCCTTCTTTTAAAGGAACAATTTGTGGAACAAAATCATCATCATGTCCTGGTTTGCTATAGTCATAAGCCCATCTGTGAACTTCTGGTATAGCACCTGGCCAGTTACCATGTACATGTTCTACAGGTGTAGTCCATTCTAGAGTATTAGATCTCCATGGATTTTGAACAGCTTTCTTACCATAAAATATACTTGAAAAGAAATTGTATATAAATACGATTTGGAAAATACTACCAATAATAGCAAATAAAGTAATAACAACGTTTACACTAGCTAAATCATCAAATAAAGGAAAGTTAGTGTTTGTATAATAACGTCTTGGTAAACCAGCCATACCTATAAAATGCATTGGAAAAAATACTCCATAAGCACATACCGCAGTTATCCAAAAGTGTACATATCCTAAATTTTTGTTTAGCATGCGTCCAAACATTTTAGGGAACCAATGATAAACACCTGCAAAGAAACCGTAAAGTGCAGAAATACCCATCACTAAATGGAAGTGAGCTACTACAAAGTAAGTATCATGAACGTTAATATCTAATGCACTATCTCCTAAAATAATTCCAGTTAATCCACCTGTTATGAAAGTAGAAACTAATCCAATAGAAAACAACATTGCTGGATTCATTTGAAGATTACCCTTCCATAAAGTGGTTATATAATTAAATGCTTTTACCGCTGATGGTATAGCAATTAACAGCGTTGTAAATGTAAATACAGATCCTAAAAATGGGTTCATTCCTGAAATAAACATATGGTGACCCCAAACAATTGTAGATAAAAATGCAATTGCTAATATTGAAGCTACCATTGCACGATAACCAAAAATAGGCTTACGAGAGTTGGTTGCGATAATTTCTGAAGTAATACCTAGTGCTGGCAATAAAACAATATATACTTCTGGGTGACCTAAGAACCAAAATAAGTGCTCAAATAAAACAGGAGAACCACCTTGGTAATGTAATACTTCACCTTGAATAAATATATCTGATAAGAAGAATGATGTACCAAAACTTCTATCCATTATTAATAATAATGCTGCAGATAGTAATACTGGGAATGAAATAACACCAATAATTGCTGTTACAAAAAACGCCCAAATTGTTAAAGGTAATCTTGTCATAGACATACCCTTAGTACGTAAATTAATAACTGTAACTACATAATTTAAAGATCCTAATAAAGAAGAAGCAATAAATATAGCCATAGAAACTAACCACATTGTCATACCTAATCCAGAACCTCCTTGAGCCATTGGCAGTGCACTTAAAGGTGGGTAAATTGTCCATCCTGCTGCAGCTGGTCCAGCTTCAACAAAAAAAGAACATACCATAATAACACTTGAAGTAAAGAATAACCAATATGAAACCATGTTTAAAAAACCTGATGCCATATCTCTTGCTCCAATTTGCAATGGAATAAGTAAATTACTAAAAGTACCACTAAGACCTGCTGTAAGTACAAAGAAAACCATTATAGTACCATGAATAGTTACTAATGCAAGATATATATCTGCACTCATTACACCATCTGGAGCCCATTTACCTAATAAAGCTTTAAACAATGGATTTGATTCTTCAGGCCAAGCAATTTGCATACGCATCATGATTGACATTACTACTGCTATGATTCCCATGATAAGTCCAGTAATAAGATACTGCTTGGCAATCATTTTATGATCTTGACTAAATATATACTTAGTTATGAATGTTTCTTTATGATGATGACCATGATCGTCATGTCCATGTTCTTCTACGTGTGCTGACATAATCTAAAATCTTTAAATTTAATTTCTTGTTATTTAATTTTTTACTAATGAATCTACAAAAAGCTTTTGCTCTTTCATCCACTCATCATACTCCTCTTGTGTTTCCACTATAATTTTCATTTGCATGTTATAGTGAGACGTTCCACAAATCTTGTTACATAATAGTAAATAATCAAACTCATAAGGCTCTAAACCTTCTTTACCCTCAGCAATTAAAGATTGGCTCTTCTCTGTTCTGATTTTGTTGATATTAGCTACTTTATCTTGAATTTCTTGCGTTTCACGCATTTCAGCAGTAGTTTTAGAAGGAGTAAAACCAAACTGAGTAATCATACCAGGAACACAGTTCATCTGAGCTCTAAAGTGAGGCATGTAAGCAGAGTGTAATACATCTTGAGAACGCATTTTAAATAAAACAGGTTTTCCTACTACTAAATGTAACTCTTTAACAATTACATCATCTTGAGCATTAGGGTCAGACTCATCCACACCTAATTCATTAGCTCTATTGATATCAATTAATCTAACATTAGCTTTACCTAAAGCATTATCAGGACCAGAATATCTAGCTTTCCAATTAAACTGTTGCGCGTATAACTCAACAATCATAGGATCTGATTCTTCATCAATATTCATGATGCTTGTCCAAGTGAATAATCCTTGAATAATTAAACCTGCCAATACAATTACAGGTATAATAGTCCATATAGCTTCTAATTTATTATTGTCAGCATAAAACAAAGCTTTTTTACCTTTTTCACCTCTGTATTTAAAAGCGAAATAATGAAGCAAAAACTGAGTAATTGTTTGTACAAAGAAGATTACAATCATAGAAATGATCATTAAACTATCAATACCAGGTCCATGCTCTGAGGCAGAATTAGACATTAATGGTAAGTCTCCCCATTTAACAAAACATACTATTGTAATAACATAAATGAAGATTAAAAAACCTATCATTAAGTAACCGTTTATACGGTTATCGTTATCATTTGCTACTTGATTATTATCGTTTGTCTTACCTGCTTGTGTCAAATCAAAGATTTTAACCATTTGCCAGATTGCAACGAAAATAAATACTAAAACTAAAATTGATAAGAAAGTCGTCATTGTTATCGTTCTTCTTTATTTTATTTTTTATTAATAATGGAAATGTTCACTCTCTTTGATGAACGGATTTCCTTTAGCGATTAGAGGTTGTTTAGATATTGCATAAAACACAATAAACATAAATAAACCAGCGAACAATAAAATTGCTCCTATTTCAGGCATACCAATAAACCATCTGTCTCCAACCGTAGCTGGCATAATCATGTTGAATATATCAATATAGTGTCCTGCTAAAATCACAACTCCAGCCATAATTACAAACCAAGGAATACGCTTATAGTCACTGTTCATTAATAGTAAAAGAGGGAATAGGAAATTCATAGCTATCATTCCGAAGAAAGGAAGGTTATAATCTTCAATTCTAGTTACAAAATAAGTTACTTCTTCTGGAATGTTTGAGTACCATATTAACATAAATTGAGAAAACCATAAGTATGTCCAGAAAATACTAAATCCAAACATAAACTTAGCTAAATCGTGAATATGACTATCGTTAACTTGTTGTAATAATCCTTTAGATTTTAAGTAGATAGTAATCATTGCCATAACTGTAACAGCACAAACCATCATTCCTGCGAATACATACCATCCAAATAATGTTGAGAACCAGTGAGGATCTACACTCATAATCCAATCCCATGACATCATCGACTCAGTATAAATAAAGAATACTAAAAATGCTGCAGCAATACGAAATGATTTTTTGAAATTACTTCTATCACCTTCAGGAGCCTCATCTTGCGCTAATGAAAATTTACGAGCAAAAAATCGATATAAAGACCATCCACCAATAAAAACCAAAGCTCTAATAACAAAACCAGTTGTATTTAACCAAGCTGACTTACCAGCTACTAATTTATCAAACTTATCGCTCTCTGGATTCACCATTTCGGGATCCATCCATATAAATATATGATCACCAGCCCAAACAGCTATAGCCACTACAATTAATGCTCCAGGTAATACATAATAAGTAATACCTTCCATTACTCTAAATAATAAAGGAGACCAACCTGCTTGTGCAGCAAACTGAATAGCATAAAATGCTAGAGCACCTAAAGCAATCATCATAAAGAAAAATGCAGCAACATAAAGCGCTGAATAAGGTCTATTATGAATTTGATGCATTACATGTTCTGCATGCTCATCTCCATGATGTGCATCTGCTTCAGCATGTGAAGTCACTTCACCATGAGAATCTGTAGTAACGTGAGACTCAACTTCATGAGTATCAGTAAAAGTTGCATGGCTATCACCATGAGAACCATGACTTGCCTCTTCTGCTAACATCGTTTTAACGTTATCTAAAGTAACGTGATGAGACGAGTAATAACCTGTTCCCCATAATCCAGCTCCTACAATGATTAGGATTAGTGAAACTAATTTTAGTCTATTTGAAAGTGTGTACATATCTATATATAAACTTTATCTAAATCTTATTTTTCTAAGTCTGCCTTTAATTTCTCAACATAGGCAACTACTTGCCAACGTTCTTCCTCGCTTAAAAAGTTAGCGTAAGATCCCATTGAGTTTTTACCATAATACATTACATGATAAATACTACCTGTGTTAATGGCTCTTCCTGCATCGTCATAACTAGGTACACCAAGGATTTTTTCTCTTTTAACAAGATTACCTTTACCGTCTCCTTTATTACCATGACAAATACCACAATAAATATTATATAACTCTTTAGCTCTTGGCTCATCAAATTGAGTAGAATCTAAAGGCGATTTAAGTTCAGCTTTAGCTAAATCATAACCAGCAATGTCATTTGTATACTCAAAAGGTGTATAACCTCTAGGTATAGTACCATCTACAGGCAATTGGGCTTCAACTCCGTTTGCAAAAGCATCTGATTCTTGGTAAGCATCATACGCCACAGACTCATACATGTTTGGCATGTATTGATAATTTGGACGAGAACTCTTATTACAAGAAGTAAACGAGATTACAATTAAGGCTATTATTGATATTTTAATTAAATGTTTCATTCTATCTAATTAATGTGCTTTATCTACTACGTTAATTTCAACTGCTCCTGTTTGTGATAATAGACTTTGCAATTCAACTTCATTGTTATGAATTGGAAGTTCCATTAAGAAATGGTCATCAGTTGTTCTAGGATCTGGATTTTCAGCTTTTTTAAAAGGCCACATTTTACTTCTTAAATAAAACGTTATAACCATTAAATGGGCTGCAAAAAACACTGTAAGCTCAAACATAATTGGTACAAAAGCTGGCATGTTTTCTAGGTAACTAAAACTAGGCTTTCCACCAATATCTTGAGGCCAATCTTCAATCATAATGAAATTCATCATTAAAACTGCTACTGTTAAACCAACACAACCGTACAAAAATGCACATATAGCTAAACGTGTTGGAGCTAATCCCATCGCCTTATCAAGTCCATGGACAGGAAAAGGTGTATATATTTCTTCGATTTGATGTTTTGCAGCTTTAACTTTTTTAACTGCATTCATTAACACATCGTCGTCGTTATAAATAGCGTGAATTACTTTTGAAGCTTCCATATGCTACTTTAAGTTTTTTGATTCGTTATTATTAACCTCAGAAGTTCTGGCATCTGATCCAGTACCTACTAAGCTATCTCCTCTTTCTCTGATGTTTTTGTAACGTTGCCCAGAAGATTTCAAAATAGTTTTAACCTCTGCTTGAGCTATTACTGGGAATGTTCTAGAATACAATAAGAAAAGTACGAAGAAGAAACCAATTGTTCCAATAAAAATTCCAATATCGACAAATGTTGGTGAGAACATCGTCCAAGAAGAAGGTAAGTAATCCCTGTGTAAAGATGTTACGATAATTACAAAACGTTCAAACCACATTCCTATGTTTACTACAATCGAGATAAAGAAAGAGAACATGATACTTGTACGTAGTTTTTTAAACCACATAAACTGTGGTGAAAATACGTTACAACTCATCATCATCCAATATGCCCAAGCATAAGGACCAGTTGCTCTGTTCAAGAATGCATATTGTTCATATTCTACACCAGAATACCAAGCAACAAACAACTCAGTTATGTAAGCCACACCAACAATAGATCCTGTAAGCATGATTACAATATTCATTAACTCTATATGTTGCACTGTAATGTAGTCTTCTAAGTTACATACCTTTCTCATGATGATAAGTAACGTGTTTACCATAGCAAATCCTGAGAAAATCGCTCCTGCCACAAAATAAGGAGGAAAGATTGTTGTATGCCAACCAGGTATAACAGATGTTGCAAAGTCAAAAGATACAATAGTGTGTACTGAAAGTACTAAAGGAGTTGCTAAACCAGCAAGTACAAGAGAAACCTCTTCAAAACGTTGCCAATCTTTAGCACGACCTGTCCAACCAAAACTTAATAAACTATAAATTTTCTTTTGGAAAGGTTTGATAGCTCTATCACGTAACATTGCAAAATCAGGTAATAATCCAGTCCACCAGAAAACTAATGAAACCGATAAATACGTTGAAATCGCAAATACATCCCAAAGCAATGGTGAGTTAAAGTTTACCCATAACGAACCAAATTGATTAGGAATAGGTAATACCCAATACGCTAACCATGGACGACCCATGTGGATGATTGGAAATAAACCAGCTTGAACTACCGAGAAAATTGTCATTGCTTCTGCAGAACGGTTAATTGCCATTCTCCATTTTTGACGGAATAATAAAAGTACTGCAGAAATTAATGTTCCTGCGTGACCAATACCAACCCACCAAACGAAGTTAGTAATATCCCAAGCCCAGTTTACTGTTCTGTTTAGACCCCAAGTTCCGATTCCAGTAGAAACGGTGTATATAATACAACCTATTCCCCAAAGAAAAGCTACAAGTGCGATAGAGAATACAATCCACCACTGTTTGTTTGCCTTACCTTCTACAGGTGCTGCGATATCTACAGTTACATCGTGGTAAGATTTCTCACCTGTAACCAAAGGTCTTCTAATAGGTGCTTCGTAATGAGACGCCATAATCCTTTATAATTGTTTATTAATTAATCTTTTTATGCTTCTTTCGTGTTTCTCACTTTAGTATGATACTGAACATTAGGTTTAGTACCAACACTTTCTAATAAGTGATACATACGATCGTCTTTTAAAAGTTTTGCAACTTTACTTTCCTTATCGTTAATATCTCCAAATATCATTGCTCCACTACTACATGCAGCTGAACAAGCTGTTTGGAATTCTCCGTCTTTAATCTCACGTCCATCGCGCTTAGCGTCAAGAATAGTCTTTTGTGTTTTTTGAATACACATAGAACATTTTTCCATTACACCACGAGAACGAACAGTAACATCAGGATTAATTACCATACGACCTAAGTCATTATTCATATGGTAATCAAACTCGTCATTTCCGTTATATAAGAACCAGTTAAAACGTCTTACTTTATACGGACAGTTGTTTGCACAATATCTTGTACCCACACATCTGTTGTATGCCATATGGTTTTGACCTTGTCTACCGTGTGCTGTAGCAGCAACAGGACATACAGTCTCACATGGAGCATGATTACAATGTTGACACATTACAGGTTGGAATGCTACTTGTGGATTATCTGCAGGATCTTCTAATTCTCCAAAACCTCCTAAAGAACCATTATCTCCAAATAAACCAGAGAAACCTTCTTTTTTAGCATCATCTTCAGCAAATGTATCTTCAGATGAATAATATCTATCTATACGTAACCAGTGCATATCACGACTACGTCTAATTTCTTCTTTACCAACTACTGGTACATTGTTTTCAGCATGACATGCAATAACACATGCTCCACAACCTGTACAAGCATTTAAGTCAATTGATAAATTAAAATGATGTCCGATAGAACGATCAAATTCATCCCATAAATCAACCTCAGGAGATGTAACCGGAGTCTCTTGGTGATTTAAAGATACCATAGGAACTTCATTCCAATAGTGCTTATCTTTAGTATTAAAAATCTCTAAAGTAGTTTCTTTAATGATATCACCACGACCCATCAATGTGTTTTGTAACTGTACACATGCAAATTCATGCATTCCAGTTGCAGGCTCAATAGATACGCTTTGTACTGTATTAAAATCTTTATAAAGTGTAAAAGCATTTACACCTGTTTTCATTTCATCTTTAAGACCAGCAGATCTACCATATCCAAATGCTAAACCAACAGATCCTTTTGCTTGACCTGGTTGAATGATTACTGGAACATTAGTTAAAGTAGTATTACCTAACTTAAGATTAACGTAGCTACCATTTAAAGCTCCTGTAGAATCATTTTCATTAATAATATTCCAAGCTTGAGCATCAGATTTAGAAACCGTTAAATAGTTATCCCATGATGTTCTAGTAATTGGATCAGGAAACTCTTGTAACCAAGGGTTATTAGCCTGTTGACCATCACCCATTCCGACTTTAGAATATAATGTTAATTCTGTACCACTAGTTTTTACACTTGAAGCTAATGCTCTTGCTGCATTGCTAGCAGGTAACTCATCCTGAGCAATCTCTTCCGTTACTTCTTCAACAACTGGCATTAAACTAACAAATGACCCATCATGTAAAGCTTGGTTATAAGAACTACCATTAAGAATAGTCTCTTTCCAAGTTGCTTTAATATAATCATTTAATGAACTACTATTGTCGTTCCATTTTAATAAAACATCTTGAAACTGTCTTGTATCAAATAAAGGTCTGATTGTTGGTTGCATAAGTGCAAAATGACCTTTCTTTAATTCAACATCACCCCAAGATTCTAAATAATGAGGCGTTGCTGCTATATATTGTGCAACTGAAGCAGATTCATCTTCTTTAGAAGTGAAAGCAACAGATAAACTTGTATTTTTAATTCCCTCAGCAAATTCAGAAGCGTTAGCTAAAGTATACATTGGGTTAACACCACTCATAATAATAGCACCAACCTTACCTGCTTTCATGTCAGATATTAAAGTTTGCACTGATTTATTATTTCCTTGTCGTGTTTTAATAGGTGTTTTAGGATCAAAAGCCTTACTACCTAGTTTTTTATTAATTTCTAAAGCAACAGTTTGAGCATTCACATCTTGAATACCAGTAACTAATACACCATTGCTACCAGCTTTAATTAACTCAGAAGCTGCTTTTTGAACTGCCTCCTTAATTTTAGCAGGTAAATCATTAGCATTAACAGAACCTCCAACAATTAAACTATGTAATTGCGCTAAAGCAAGTTTTTGCTGAGAAGGTGTTAC
Organism: Olleya sp. Ti.3.14; assembly: GCF_038154885.1. NCBI lineage: Bacteria > Pseudomonadati > Bacteroidota > Flavobacteriia > Flavobacteriales > Flavobacteriaceae > Olleya > Olleya sp. Ti.3.14. The sequence goes on along the minus strand of NZ_JBAKAO010000003.1, from coordinate 236,279 downwards.
AGGCACACGTTTGTCAGCATTAGCTCCTGCCAAAGACATATTAGCCTCAAACTGAATATGACGAGACATTTTACCATCTACTGGTATACGTCCTTTAGCATAAGCAGAGTCAAAACCTCCACCTTGCCAATCACCAAGAAAATCTGCTCCTACTGAAACAATTGTCATTGCTTTAGAAAAGTCATAATTAGCTAAACCACGCTCACCATACATAGCCTGATAAGCATCCAAAGCTGCTGACTCTGAAATAGCATCATAAACAACATGATTTACATTGCCATATTTTTCAGTAAACTCAGCAACTAATTTAGAAGTGGAAGGACTAGCATAAGTTTGAGTTAACAAAACAATTTGCTTACCAGAATTCTTAACGTTATTTAATGCTGATGTAGTTTCAGAATCGAAATCTGACCAAGAAATAGAGGCACCACCTTTTTTAGGTCCTTGTACTCTAGTACTATCATATAAATCTAAAACCGAAGCATTAACTCTAGCATTTGCACTACCATTAGTAGCAGCTAAAGTGTTATTTTCAATCTTAATTGGACGACCTTCTCGAGTCTTAACTAAAACACTTGCAAAATCAAAACCATTAGCTATAGTTGTTGCATAGTAATTGGCAACACCAGGCACGATTCTGTCTGGTTGTACTACATAAGGTATAGACTTAACTACTGGTCCTTCACAGGCTGCTAAAGAAGCAGCTGCTGTACTAAAACCAACATACTTTAAGAAATCACGACGTGTTGTTGAAGAAGCCTCCAATGTATCCTTATCACCTAAGAACTCATCAGTAGGAATTTCTTGAACAAATTCGTTTTGTTTTAGCGTCTCAACAATAGAGCTATCTTTTAGCTCCTCAACACTTTTCCAGTATTTCTTGTTTGATGACATATTATATAATTGAATTTATTTCTTTATTAATTATTTTAAGGTTTTCCGTTTTAAAGGAAAATAAAAATCTTGTTTTTAGTAATGACATTTACCACATTCTAAACCTCCCATTTGAGCTGCAGTAAAGTTATCCTTACCATACTTTTTGTAAAGTTGCTCATGGATTTTAGTGTAATATGCATTGTCTTTAACTTTCACATCTGTTTCTCTGTGACAGTTAATACACCATCCCATTGTTAAAGGTGCATGTTGATACATAATTTCCATTTCTTCAACAGGTCCATGACATGTTTGACATTCAACACCTCCAACCACTACGTGTTGCGAGTGATTAAAATAAGCAAAGTCTGGTAATTTATGAATTTGAATCCATTTTACTGGAGCTGTTTTTCCTGTGTACTTTTGTTCTGCATCATCCCAACCAACTGCATTATAAAGTTTTTTGATTTCAGCATTGTAATCCACTCCATATTCTGATAATCCCTCAGCTTGCGTTTCGGCAGCAACTTCATAAATAGATTTATGACAATTCATACAAACATTTAATGAAGGTATACCTGAATGCTTACTAACTCTAGCAGACGAGTGACAGTATTTACAATCAATACCATTTTCACCTGCATGAATTCTATGTGAATAATGTATAGGCTGAATTGGTTCATATCCTTGATTAACTCCAACTTGCATAAAGAAACCGTAAACAAAATAAGCACTAGCTAACAATAGTACTACTACTGAGACTAAAACTAAAAATTGATTTTGAACGAATGCTTTCCATATTGGTGTACGCTTTGTAGTCTCAGACAACTCAACACCTTTTGCTTCAGCAAAATTACGAAGTGTCTTGTTAACTAAAAATAAAGCACCAGCTAACAATGCGAATAAAACACCTAATGCTCCTAAAATTATTTTATTAGAAATACCTCCTTCAGAAGTCGCATTAGACGAACCAGAAACAGTAGGATCACCTGCAGCCACAGGAGCAGCAGTTGGCTCTGTAGCAGTATACGCTAAGATATTATCAATATCAGCATTAGTAAGAGTAGGAAACGCACTCATTGCAGCACCATTGTACTCATTATAAATCTTGTTTGCATACGCATCTCCAGATTTAATAAGTCCTGCACTATTTTTTATCCATTTGTACAACCACTCTCTATCTAAACCTTCAGTATCAGCTAAACGAGATTCTACTTTACGTAAAGCAGGACCTGTCATTTTTTTGTCTAACTTATGACAAGCTATACAATTGGCGTTAAATAAAGATTTACCTGCAACTGCGTCGCCTTCTTGAGCGAACATTGAGGTTGAGAATGCTAGTAAAAAAATTAAGCTTAAACGAAGATAGTTACTACTTAACTTACGGTGAATCACCTGTTTCATATTATATATTGAATTTACTTCTAAACTTTGGTATGATTTTTTCATTGCTGCATATTGAATACAGTTAGAAAAACGTTACGCAAAAGTAATACTTAAAGTCGATTTTTAAAATCTTAAAGAAGTCTTAATTGCTAATTTAGATAAATTCTAAATAATAAATTGAGTTACTTTTTAATTTAATACATTTACATTTGCATTAAATACTATTAAAAATGAAAAAAACACAATTTAAAGCCATTTGCTTAACTTCCTTAATTACAATATGTTTTTCAGCATTTAGTATGGCACAAAGCGGAACAGTCGTCCTTAATGAAGATCCTGCTATCTCTAAATTATTGGATATAAAAAAGGAAATGAATAAAGATGACAAAAATAGTGATCGCTATAAAATACAGATATATTCAGGAAATTTAGGTAGTGCAGAAAGCATGAGATCTAAGTTTGGAAATAGCAATGGAAATATAAGTTCTCAGCTTGTTTTTGAGACTCCTAACTACAAAGTATGGATAGGTAGTTTTAGAACACGTCTAGAAGCAGAAAGAGCTTTAGTAGATGTACAGAAGAAATTTAGTGATGCCTTTATATTTAAACCAAAAAAAGAAAAGGACTAAAATTAGTTAGTTTTAAAACATAAAAAAAGCGATTCAAATGAATCGCTTTTTTTTATAACTAAACTTAAATCTATTTAAGTTTTTTCTTAACTTCTACTTCATGGAAAGCTTCAATAACATCTCCAATGTTAATGTCATTGTAGTTCTTAATTTGCATACCACAATCGTATCCTTTAGAGACTTCTTTGGCATCATCTTTAAATCGCTTAAGCGAGTCTAAAACACCTGTGTAAGTTACAACTCCATCACGTATTAAACGTATTTGAGAGTTTCTAAATATTTTACCATTCATTACCATACAACCTGCAATAGTACCAACTTTAGAAACTTTAAATATTTCTCTAATTTCAGCAGTACCTGTAATCTCTTCTTTAACCTCTGGAGATAACATACCTTCCATTGCGTCTTTAAGATCATTTATGGCGTCATAAATAATAGAATATGTTCTAATATCAACTTCTTCTCTATCTGCAATCGTACGTGCATTTCCAACAGGACGCACATTAAATCCAATAATAATAGCATCTGAAGCTGTTGCAAGTAATACATCACTTTCAGTAATAGCACCTACACCTTTATGCAGAATGTTTACTTGAATTTCTTCTGTAGACAGCTTCTGGAACGAGTCAGTTAATGCTTCAACAGAACCATCTACATCTCCTTTAAGGATAATATTAAGCTCTTTAAACGTACCTAAAGCAATACGACGTCCAATTTCGGCTAAGGTTAATGTTTTAGTTGTTCTTACATCTTGTTCACGTTGTAATTGCGTACGCTTAGTTGCAATTTGCTTAGCTTCACGCTCATCTGCAAATACGTTAAACTTATCACCTGCTTGAGGTGCTCCGTCTAAACCTAATACAGATACTGGTGTTGATGGTCCAGCTTCCTGTACATCATGACCACGCTCATCTTGCATCGCTTTAACTTTACCACTATTTTTACCTGCAAGTACATAATCACCTACACGCAATGTACCAGCTTGAACTAGTACTGTAGACACGTAACCTCTACCTTTATCTAAAAAGGCCTCAACTACGGTTCCTACTGCTGGTTTATTTGGATTAGCTTTAAGCTCTAATAATTCTGCCTCAAGTAATACCTTTTCTAATAATTCTTTAACACCTGTACCTACTTTTGCAGAGATATCATGAGACTGGATTTTACCACCCCAATCTTCTACAAGTAAATTCATTTGTGCTAAACCTTCTTTAATTTTTTCTGGATTAGCGTGTGGCTTATCAATCTTGTTTATTGCAAACACAATTGGTACACCTGCTGCTTGTGCATGAGATATTGCTTCTTTTGTTTGAGGCATAATATCATCATCCGCTGCTGCCACAATAATAGCAATATCTGTAACTTGAGCACCACGAGCACGCATCGCTGTAAAAGCTTCGTGACCTGGAGTATCTAGGAATGCTATTTTTTGACCATTATCTAATTGTACACCGTAAGCACCAATATGCTGCGTAATACCTCCAGACTCTCCTGCAATTACATTTTCTTTACGAATGTAATCTAATAGAGAAGTTTTACCATGATCTACGTGTCCCATAACGGTTACGATTGGTGCACGTGGTTCTAAATCTTCTGGCTTATCTGCAACGTCTTCTATTGAAACATCAATATCAGCAGTAACAAATTCTGTTTTATATCCAAACTCTTCTGCAACGATCGCAATAGTTTCAGCATCTAAACGCTGATTCATTGTTACCATCATCCCTAAAGACATACACGCTGAGATAATTTGTGTTACTTGAACATCCATCATCGTAGCTATTTCGTTTGCTGTAACAAACTCTGTAACTTTAAGTATTTTGCTTTCTGCAGCTTCTATTTGTTGATCAATTTCTGATTGCTCTCTATGTTGATCTCTTTTCTCTCTTCTGTACTTAGCACCTTTACCTTTAGAAGATTTACCTTGTAATTTTTCTAAAGTTTCACGTACTTGTCTTTGTACTTCTTCCTCACTTGGTTCTGCCTTTACAACAGGACCTCCTGATTTACGACCACCTGGTTTTTTACCTTTGTATCTGTCGTTACCACCTCTTGAAGGTGATGAAGACGTTCTATTATCTCCTGGTTTAGATATACGACGACGCTTCTTTTTATTTGCGTTATCATCTTTTTTAGGATCTTCTTTTTTCTTTTTAGGCTTGTTAAACTGAGATAAATCAATTTTCTCTCCTGCAATTTTAGGACCAGAAAGTTTAGTATACTTAGTTTTTAAAGTCTCTTCAACAGGCTCTTGAGGTTTCTCTTCTTCCTGTGGCTTAGCGACTTCCTTTCTAGGCGTGATAGCAGGCTTAGCTACTACTTTAGAATCCGGTTTAGATTCTGACTTAGCTTCAACTTTAGTTTCAACCTTAGGCGTTTCTTTAGCTTCTGGAGTTTTCTCAGCTTTAACAGGCTCTTTTTTAGGCTCAGGAACTACTTCTTCCTTTTTAGCTACTTTTTTACCCGAATCTAAATCTATTTTCCCAACAGTTTTAGGTCCAGAAAGTGCCTTAGAAGCTTTGATAACTTCTTCCTCTTTTTTGAGCTGAGCAGCTTTAGCTGCCTTAACAGCTTCTTCTGCTTTTTGCTTTTCTTCTAACTCCTTTTCGCGTTTAATACGCAGCTCTTCTTTTTCTTTATTCTTCGCTTCGTTAACTTCTTGAGACGCCATTTTTTTGCTAGCATCTTTTTGAAATTCATTTGAAAGAATACTGTACGTTTCCTCTGAAATTTTGGTAGTCGGACGCTTCTCAACCTCTACACCCTTAGAATCTAAAAATTCTACAGCGCGATCAAGAGAGATGTTAAGCTCACGTAATACCTTATTTAATCTAATTGTTTCAGCCATAAATTGCCTTTAACCTAATTTCTTTTTTTCAAATATATGTTAATCTTCGAACTCTTCCTTAAGAATTCTAATAACATCTAAAATTGTTTCTTCTTCTAAGTCAGTTCTTTTGACTAGATCTGCCACATCTTGCTCCAAAATACTTTTTGCTGTATCTAGACCTGCTTTACTAAATTCTTTGATAATCCAATCCTCTATTTCATCAGAGAATTCTCTTAACTCTACATCTTCCTCAGCTCCTTCTCTTAACACGTCAATTTCGTAACCTGTTAATTGACCAGCTAATCTAATGTTATGTCCACCTCTACCAATTGCTTTACTTACTTCTTCTGGCTTTAAGATTGCTTCTGCACGTTTGTTTTCTTCATCAATCTTGATTGAAGTTACTCTTGCAGGACTTAAAGCTCTGGTAATATACAATTGTAAGTTGTTAGTGTAATTGATCACATCAATGTTTTCATTACCTAATTCACGAACAATACCATGTATACGTGATCCTTTCATTCCGACACAAGCTCCAACAGGATCAATTCTATCGTCGTAAGAGTCAACCGCTACTTTAGCTTTTTCTCCAGGAATACGAACTACATTTTTAATTGTAATTAAACCATCAAATACTTCTGGTATTTCTGATTCAAAAAGTTTTTCTAAGAACTTTGGTGATGTTCTAGACATTATAATTGTTGGCTTATTACCTTTAAGCTCAACACTATCAATAACACCTTTTACATTATCTCCTTTTCTAAAAAAGTCAGAAGGGATTTGCTTATCTTTTGGTAATATGATTTCGTTTCCTTCATCATCTAACAAAATTACAGCTCTGTGACGAATATGATGTACTTCTGCTGTATATAAATCTCCAACTAATTCTTGGAACTGCTTAAATACGTTAGTATTATCGTGTTCATGAATTTTAGAAATTAAATTTTGACGCAATGCTAAAATTGCACGACGACCTAAATCTATTAATTTAACCTCTTCAGACACATCCTCTCCAACTTCAAAATCTGGTTCGATTTTTCTTGCTGCTGTTAACGAGATTTCTTGATTAGGTTCTTCAACTTCACCATCTGCAACAACAACACGATTTCTCCAAATCTCTAAATCTCCTTTATCTGGGTTTATAATAATATCAAAATTATCGTCATCTCCAAATTTTTTCTTCAATGCATTTCTAAATACATCTTCCAAAATAGCCATTAAGGTGACACGATCTATTAATTTATCGTCTTTGAATTCTGAAAAAGATTCAATTAACGCTATATTTTCCATAACTCTATTTGAATTAAAATTTTATTATAACTTTTGCTTCTACAATATCTTTGTAAGCAATATTTTCTTTTTTGTTTACTGTAACCTTACCCTTACCTACTGGTTTTGGCTCTCTAGCCTTCCATTCTAAAGTAATTTCATCCTCATTAGCTTCGGTTAAAACACCTTCAATATTTCCAGTACTTGTTTTAACACCTAAAGTTCTTCCAACATGTTTTGGATATTGTCTTGGCAATGTTAAAGGAGCAGCTGCACCAGACGACATAACCTCTAATGCAAAGTCATGTTCTTCTCTATCAATATTATGTTCGATAGCGCGACTAACAAACATGCAATCTTCAACTTTAACACCTTGATCACCATCAATAATAATATTAATAGCATTCTCTCCATTAACACTAAAATCTATTAAAAATAAATCTTTGCGCTCTGTTAAGGCTTCCTCTAGTAAACTTTTGACTGTATTTATAAACATTTTTAAGTATAAAAAGAGGGGACTTTTAGTCCCCTCAATTTCAGTTTTTCTCTTGCAACGCTGCAAAGATACATAATTTTATTGATTTTCATAACTTTTTAAAAGTCATTTTTTATTACTAACTTTATAATAAGTTCTTTATTAACCATCTAAATCAACATTATGAAAAAACTACTAGTCCCAACTGACTTCTCTACTGAAGCAGAAAATGCAGTTAAAGTTGCTGCTCAATTAGCAAAAAAACATAATTGCGAATTAATATTATTACATATGTTAGAGCTTCCTTTAAACCAATTAAGCACTAATGGTGGCACACCTGCTGATTTACCTGAGGCTGTTTTTTTTATGAAATTAGCACGTAAAGAATTTGAAAAAATACTTGATAAAGACTATTTAAAAGGCATAACGGTTCATGAAGCAGTAGATTTTAACGAAATTTCTAAGGGTATTCTTGAAACCTGTAAAAATCATGATGTCGATTTAATTGTCATGGGATCTCATGGTGCAGAAGGACTTAAAGAACTTTTTATTGGATCTACCACAGAAAAAGTTGTTAGAACCTCCAACACACCTGTTCTGGTTATTAAAAACGAACATGACAATTTTGATATAAAAGATTTTGTGTTTGCTTCAGATTTTAAAAATGACAACAAAGAAACTTATGTACAAGCAGTAAAACTAGCTAACCTTTTTGAGGCGAAAATCCACTTACTTAATGTTAATACACCAAGTAACTTTACAACAACAGCAGCCTCCAAAGTTAGAATGAGAGATTTTATAGCCAATTCAACTTTTGATAATTACACGATAAACATATATAACGACGAAACAATTGAAAAAGGTATATTACATTTTTCTAGAATAATAGATGCCGATTTAATAGGAATTAGCACACACGGACGACAAGGCATTGCTCACTTTTTAAACGGTAGCATTAGCGAAGATTTAGTCAATCATGCTAAACGACCAGTCATTACTTTTAAGATATAAGCAAAAGGTATTAAAATAAAAAAGCTTCCTAAAAAAGGAAGCTTTTTTTTGTTGGCCCACTAGGTTTCGAACCTAGACTCTTTGGTACCAAAAACCAACGTGTTACCAGTTACACCATAGGCCAATCTCGTAATGAGGATGCAAATTTAATACAATTATTTATTCACGCAAACATTTTTTAAAAAAAATTTAAATTAAAACTTAACGTTAACTTAAAAACCGTGTCTGTTTGATAATAATTACTAAATTCGCAACACATAATAAACCTATAATTTATGATGACTTTTAACTTTAAAAAATGGAACTTAATACTTAGTTGGTTCGCTTTTTTAATTGCTCTTATCACTTACACGCTTACTGTGGAACCAACCGTAAGTTATTGGGATGCTGGAGAATATATCTTAACCTCTTCAAAATTACAGGTTGGACATCCACCAGGAGCACCACTATTTCAAATGTTTGGAGCTGTGTTTTCAGTGTTTGCTTTAGACCCTTCACAAATTGGTTATTTAATGAATATGATGAGCGCTGTATCCAGTGCTTTTGCTATTTTATTTATGTTCTGGACAATTATTTTATTATTAGAAAAAATAATTGGACAACCAGAAAAACTTGAAAAAGGACAACAATTTGCCATTTTAGGTAGTGCTTTTGTAGGAAGTTTAGCATTTGCCTTCACAGATTCATTTTGGTTTAACGCTGTAGAAACTGAAGTTTATGCTATGGCTACTTTAATAATGACTGTCATGTTTTATTTAGGTTTACGCTGGGAAAAAGACATGCATAAACCTAGAGGTAATCGCTGGCTAATACTAATAGCCTTTGTCGTAGGTCTTTCTTTCGGAATTCACTTTATGGGATTATTAACCATTCCTGCAATTGGCTTAATCTATTATTTCAAAAACTATAAAACAATAACAATTAAAAACTTTATAATAGCCAATATTGTATCGGTTGCTGTATTGTTATTTGTATTTAAATTAATGTTTCCAAATGTATTAAGATACTTTAGTGCGTTAGAATTATTTTTTGTTAATCAAATAGGATTGCCTTTTAATTCCGGCTCAATAATAGCAGGAATATTACTTATTGCAGCATTTTACTACGGACTAAAATATACGCGAGCTAAAAAATTATATCATATAAATACAGGTATTATATGCTTACTATTTGTATTAATAGGCTCTTCAACTTGGTTAATGTTACCTATTAGAGCAAACGCAAATGTTGTTATTAATGAAAACAACCCTTCTAGTGCTAGAGAACTTTTGGCTTATTATAATCTAGAACAGTATCCAGAAACACATTTATTTTACGGACCATTATTTACTGACCAATACACTGGTTTAGATGAAAACGAACCGTATGTAGATGACAAACCTAAATACGAAAAAGACGAAACAGCAGGCAAATACATTATTGTTAACGATTATAAACGTGCTAAACAAAACTTTAACTCTAAACAAGCTGCTATTTTACCAAGAATGTGGAGTGGAGAAAATGCTGAAAACTACATGCTATTTACTGGCTTTTTGGAATTTAGTCTTAAACCAGAATACCAAGGGGAAGATCGATTAGTACAATCTATGATTGACTTTAAAAGTGATGTTGCTAAAGGTGCAATTGATTATGAAGATTATCATAACTTTTTAAAACAATTTGGACAATTTATCAATATTGAAAAACCATCACTAGCTAGTAATATCTCATACCTATTTGAATACCAACTAGGTTACATGTATTGGAGATATTTTATGTGGAATTTTACTGGTAGACAAGATGACTTACAAGGTCGCTACGACCAACATGGTAATTGGATTAGTGGTGTTAAATTTATTGATGAGTGGCATTTAGGACAATCTCAAGACAATCTACCAAGTGATGTTGCCGATAATAAAGGTCGCAATACGTATTTTTTCTTCCCATTAATTTTAGGATTAATAGGCTTATTTTTCTTATTCAATAAAGACAAAAAATTATTTTGGGTTACCTTGGTATTTTTCTTATTTACAGGATTAGCAATACAAGTATACACCAACGTTAGACCTTTTGAGCCTAGAGAACGTGATTACTCAGTCGTAGGATCGTTTTATGTATTTGCAATATGGATTGGACTTGGTGTCTATGCTATTTTTGATTTATTAAAAAAATACGTATCAAACAAAGTATTAGCTCCAACTATTACTTTAGCGTGCTTACTATTAGTACCTGTAATAATGGCGTCTCAAAACTGGGATGACCATGATAGATCAGGTAAGTATACAGCTTTAGCTATGGCTAAAAAATATTTAGATTCTTGTGGAGAAAATAGTATATTATTCTCCATTGGTGACAATGATACATTTGCCTTATGGTATGCACAAGAGATTGAAAACTATCGTACAGATGTGCGTGTAGTAAACACTAGTTTATTCCAAACAGATTGGTATATTGATCAAATGAAGCGTAAAGCTTATAAGAGTGATCCTATTCCTTCTAGCTTAACCCACGATAAATATAAGCATGGAACAAGAGAATATTTAATGAAACGTTTACGATCTAAAGACACTTTAGACATTGCTACATTTATGAATTTTATAACTAGTGATGATCCAAAGACAAAACTTAAATATGCTTTACAACAAGAAGGAGAAGATTACACACAATATCCTCAGCAATTTTTAAATGCTAACTATTTTCCTGTCGAAAATATCAGAGTACCAGTAGACAAACAATCTGTTTTGGCTAATGGTATTGTAAAAGCAAAAGATAGCGACTTAATAGAAGACTATGTTGACATAACAATAACTGACAATGCCATAACAAAAAACCGTCTATTAATGCTTGATATTGTTGCTAGCAACAATTGGGAACGACCTATATACTTTACAGGTGGAGCTTTTGGAAACGATGACTACATTTGGATGAAAGATTACTTACAACTTGATGGTATGGTCTATAAACTAGTCCCTATAAAAACACCTGTAGCTAGAGCAAATCCTTTTGATATGGGACGCTTGGATACAGAGTTTATGTATAATAAGGTTGTTAATTGGGATTGGGGAAATAGTGGAAGTGATCAAATTTACCATGATCCAGAAACTAGAAGAAACTCAATTACTTACAGAGGAAACTTAGCAAGATTAATTGAAAATTTAATTAATGAAAATCAATTGGATAAAGCTGAAGAAATAGCAGACATAGCTATGAAGAACATGCCTGTTAATAAGTATGGTCATTACACCTTATTAGAGCCTTATATTAGCGCCTACTATGAAGTTGACAATCAAGATAAAGCTAGACAACTATTTACAGAGGTTGCTACCAAATATCAAGAAAACTTAAAATACTACAGCTCCTTAACTAGAGATAATCAAGATAACAACTTTACTGAAATACTTACAGATATTGAGCGCTACAAAGCTTTAGTAGATGTTTTAGTTGAATATGACAGAGAATTTGCCAAAAAAGAATCTATGACTTTTACTAACTATCTAGAATTGTTTAAACAATATTATGATAGCGAGCCTGAGCCAGAAACTAATCCTGCACCAACAGACAAAGATTTTTTACAGCAATTAGATACTGTTTTAAAAAGCGAATAGATGCCTGTTTTTCCTGCAAAAACACCAAAATTAATACAACGCCTTTTTCCAAAGTATATTTGGCAAAAGGCGTCTTTGACTAAGACTATTTATTTAACTTTTGATGATGGTCCTACACCTAAAATCACACAATGGACTTTAGATCTTCTAAAAAAATACAATGCGAAAGCAACATTTTTTTGCATTGGAGATAATATAATAAAGTATCCAGATATTTTTAAATCTGTTCTAAATGATGATCACACAATAGGCAATCATACCTTTAACCATCTTAAAGGATGGCATACAGATACTTATAGTTATGTAGAAAATGCTGAAAAAGCGCAACAATTAATTGATCCAGACAACAAACATCTGTTTAGACCTCCTTTTGGGAAAATCAAACGCAAACAAGCCAATCAATTAATTAAAAGAGGTTATAAAATAGTTATGTGGAGCGTTATATCTTATGACTGGGAAGTCAAAGTTACACCAGAACAATGCTTACAAAATGTTATAAAAAATAGTGCTTCGGGAAGTATTATCGTATTTCATGATAGCATAAAAGCTTCAAAAAACATGCAATACGCACTACCTAAAGTTTTAGAGTATTTTAGCAATAAAGGCTATCAGTTTAAAGCGCTTTAAACAAACTGCTGTACAATACTTATTAAAGTATTAGCATCTTGTTCGCCACTTTGACGCCATTTCATTTCTCCATTTTTATAGATAATTAAAGTTGGCAATCCTTTGACACGTAAGGCTTCAGATAGTTCTTGATTTTTGTCAACATCTATCTTTATTACTTTTGCCTTATCACCAAGTGCTGCAGCTACATCGCGTAAAACTGCATGCATGGCTTTTGATGGCTCATTCCATTCTGTAAAAAAGTCTAACAATACAGGAATTTCGACATCTATTAATTCTCCAAATTTTGACATTTGATTTTCAGTTTAGTTCAAACTAGTCACTAAAATATAACATTTAGTTGTAATTAAGCAATTTGCGTCCCTTTTTTAAGTTCTATGACTGTTATTTCTGGCCAAATTCCTACACGTCCAGGGTAAGCTAAATAACCAAAACCTCTGTTAACGTTAATGTATTGACCTTTTTCTTTATAGATTCCTGCCCAATGTTTATAACGCCATTTAACAGGACTCCATTTAATCCAACCCGGAATTTCTATTCCAAACTGCATGCCATGTGTATGCCCACTTAACGTTAAATGATAGTGATTACTATGGTCTATTACCTGTTCTGCCCAATGTGAAGGGTCATGCGATAGCAATACCTTAAAATCATTTGAGTCAATATTAAATGACGCTTTATCCAAGTCTCCAGCTTTTTTAAAACCACCTATTCCCCAATTTTCTACACCTACTAATGCTAATTTTTGTCCATCTTTTTCAATGTAACGACTCTCATTTAATAATAAATCAAAACCAATCTCTTTCTGGATAGCTATTAATTCATTTAAATTATCATGTTTATCTTGCTCTGTTGCCCAATCTACGTAATCACCATAATCATGATTCCCTAATACAGAAAACACACCATCTTTTGCTGTCAGTTTGGAAAAGGTGTCTTTCCAATCATACATTTCGGATGCTTTATTATTAACCAAATCTCCTGTAAACAATATAACGTCTCCTTGTTGCTTGTTTACTAAATCAACAGCGTAATTAATTTTTTCTTTATTATCAAAACTTCCAGAATGGATATCGCTAATATGTGTCATTTTATAGCCATCAAACGCGTCTGGTAAATCTTCAAAATGTAATGTGTATTTTAAAACCTTATAATTGTATCGTCCTTGATACATACCATAAAGCAACGAGGCAAATGGTATTGCTGCCAGACCTAATCCAATTTGGCTTATAAATTTACGTCTAGAGGGTAGATAAAAGGATTCTTTAGTAATAAAATATTTATCATATAGGCTTATAAATGATCTAATAATGTCCTCTCCTATTAATATAGGAACAAGCACTAAATTAAAAGCCATAAAGGATAACAAAAAACCAATAGCATAACCTCTACCTCCTGATATCACTCTACCTTCGGATGGTGACGCAAATTGATACACCATATTTAAGGCAACAACAAGTGCTATTGCAAAAAACAAATAATGTACCCAACTTGATTTAAATACTGTTTTAATAGCCTGAAAACCATAAACAGTTAATAATATATATAAAAGTGAAATAATAATTAGACGTGTCATAACTTAGTTTAGACTACAAATTTAACTAATATGACACTCAATTATCTTAGCAATTTGTTAAACGTTTTGATTTTTAATTCTTTATGCTAAGTCCTTTTTATGATTATAAGCTGATTTAATATTTTTTGTTTTCTGATTTAATTAAAACTAATGAAGCCTTTAAATCTAAATCTGTTTATATATTAAACACAAGTACTGGTCATAGAATTTTTTGAAGCTTCATTTTTAATTATATTAGATGCTTATAAAAGCTATTCTTTCTAATGAAACTAAAACTAACCGCGTTTTTGATCCTATGTTTATTCATTTCTAGCTGTAATGACAAAACCAAAAATAAAAAGCCAACAACCACAGAAAAACCTTTAATAGCCTATGTCAATCCTTTAATTGGTTCAGGAGGTCATGGTCATACGTATCCAGGAGCTACTATGCCTTTTGGAATGATGCAACTTAGTCCTGACACTAGACTAGAAGGTTGGGATGGTTGTTCTGGATACCACTATAGTGATAGTTATATCTATGGCTTTTCGCATACACATTTAAGCGGAACTGGTGTTTCGGACTATGGAGATATTTTAATCATGCCAACCAATAAGGTTAATTTTAATAATGGAGCAGATGGAAAACCTGGTTATCGTGCTCATTTTTCTCATGATAATGAAGTCGCTCAACCTGGTTATTACAAAGTACATTTAGATAGTACAAATATTGATGTAGAATTAACGGTTTCTAAACGAAGTGGGATTCATAAATATCAATTTCCGTCTGCTGAAAATCAAGTTGTAATTATAGATTTAGAACATCGTGACGAACTACTTTCTGGAGTTATCAGACACATTTCAGAAACCGAAGTAGTTGGCTATAGATATTCAAAAGCTTGGGCTGCTAAACAAATGCTTCATTATTATATTAAATTTTCTCATCCATTTGAAAAAGAATTCAAAAAAACATCACCTAACAATGGTGAATACAAAAATGCTTTTAAATTTATTAATCCAAACAACGAACCTGTTTACGTTAAAATAGGCATTAGCGCTGTCGACGAAGCTGGTGCAAGAAAAAACCTTAAAGAAGAAATAGGAGAACATACATTTGAAGAGGTAAAAAATACAGCTCAAGATATTTGGGAAAAACAATTACAAAAAATTGTAATCCAAGATAAAAATATTGATAACAAAACCAACTTTTACACCTCAATGTATCATGTGGCTTTAGCACCTAATTTGTATCAAGATGTCGATGGTCGTTATCGTGGTATGGACCTAAAAATTCACACAACCAAAGCTTTCGACTATTATACAGTCTTCTCGCTTTGGGACACCTATCGTGCAGCACACCCATTATACACCATCATAAATCAAGACAAAACCAACGATTTTATAAACACCTTTATTGCTAAATATAACGAAGGTGGCATTATGCCAATTTGGGATTTAAGTGCCAATTACACAGGCTGTATGATTGGCTACCATGCAGTACCAGTAATTGCAGATGCCTACTTAAAAGGCATAAAAAATTATGATATCGACAAAGCTTTTGAGGCAATGAAGCATAGTGCAACAAGAGATAAATTAGGCCTAAAAAGCTATAAGCAATTCGGTTTTATTCCTGTGGAAGAAGAAAGCGAATCTGTTTCTAAAACCTTGGAATATGCTTATGACGATTGGACTATTGCTCAAATGGCAAAAAGTTTAGGCAAGCTAGACGATTATAAAACGTATTCGGAGAGAGCACAATATTATAAAAACAGTTTTGATCCCGAAACGCAGTTTATGAGAGGACGTTACAGAAACACTTGGTTTGCACCTTTTGATCCTTACGAAGTCAATTTTAATTACACTGAGGCTAATGCTTGGCAATACAGTTTTTACGTACCACAAGACATCTCTGGTTTTACGACACTTCTAGGCGGAAAAGACAAACTAGACGCTAATTTAGACAAACTATTTGTTGCAAAAGACCAAACCTCTGGACGACATCAAGTGGATATTACAGGCTTAATTGGGCAATATGCACATGGCAACGAGCCTAGTCACCACATGGCTTATCTTTATAATTTTGTAAATAAACCACACAAGACTCAAGAAAAAGTCTATCAAATTTTAACAGAATTATACAAAAATAATCCTGACGGAATCTCTGGTAACGAAGATTGTGGTCAAATGAGTGCTTGGTACATTTTTAGTAGCCTAGGTTTTTACCCAGTAACGCCTGGTAGTAACAATTATATTATTGGTACACCGCTTTTTGAAAAAGCAACCATTAATCTAGAAAACGGTAAACAGTTTACAATTTCGACAGATAATTTAAGTTCTAAAAATTTTTATATCGCTTCCGCAGAATTAAATGGCAGTCCGCTAAATCAGTCTTTTATCAATCATTCAGATATTATCAATGGTGGTACACTTCATTTTAAAATGACAAACCAACCCTCTACTTGGGCTACAAAAGACAACCAAGTTCCAAAAACCGAAATTACAGAACATCTCATCACTCCTGCTCCATTTATTGCAAAAGGTGATATAGCCTTTAAAGGCGAAACTGAAGTTGTTTTAGATAATGTAGACAAACAAGTTGCAACTTACTACAGCCTAGATAATCAAAGTTTTAAACCATACCAACAACCCTTTACTGTCTCTAAAGCTACATTGTTACAAGTCTATTCAGAAAAAAACGGAATTAAAAGTGCCACTATCCAAACCCAATTTTATAAAATAGATCCAAATATTTCAATTAAGCTAGAAACCGAATATGCAAATCAATATAATGGTGGCGGAAACAACGCGTTAATAGATGGTATATACGGAACACAAGATTTTAGAACCGGAACTTGGCAAGGTTATCAAGACAAAGACTTAATAGCAACCGTTGATTTAGGTAGCGCAAAACAAGTAAATCTTGTAACATTAAATTTTTTACAAGAACAAAGATCGTGGATATTTTATCCAACCCAAGTTAGTTGTTTTGGCTCGACAGATGGTATTAATTTTAAACCAATTGATGCCACTAAATCTGTTAATAGCACACAACCATCTGAGGACACAGAAATCAAAAAGGTATTTTTCAAACAAGTACCAAAACCATATCGTTACATAAAAATCATAGCAAAAAAACTAGGCAAACTTCCAGAATGGCATTTAGGTTACAAACATGATGGCAGAAGTTGGCTTTTTGTGGACGAAATCACTATCAAATAACATTAATAACTATATTTAGGACAAATTAAAAACCAACCAATGGAAAACCAAAATAACAAATCTGCTTTAACAACCTTAGTTACTGTCTTCTTTTTTTGGGGATTTATAGCTGCTTCAAACAGTGTGTTTATCCCTTTTTGTAAAACCTATTTTGATATCGATCAATTTCAATCGCAATTAGTCGATTTTGCTTTTTATGGTGCTTATTACATTGGCGCCTTACTATTGTTTATAATATCCAGCACAATTAAAAAAGACATCTTAAATGCTTGGGGTTATAAAAACGGAATTATTTATGGATTACTCCTTTCTGCAATTGGCGCTTTTGTTATGTATCCTGCAACAGCTGGTGCAGAACAAGGACAAACTAGTATTTTTTATTTTGTATTAATTGCACTTTTTATTGTTGGACTTGGTTTTTCATTACAACAAACCACTGCTAACCCATTTGCTATTGCATTAGGAGACCCTAAAACTGGCTCACACAGACTAAATCTTGCTGGCGGAATCAACTCTTTTGGTACTACCATTGGACCTATTGTAGTTGCATTTATCATTTTTGGTTCTACACCTTTATCTGGTGACGAGTTGGCTGCTATGATTAAAAATAACGAGATTACACTTAACACTGTACAAATGCTATATTTAGGTGTTGGTGTCTTATTTTTATTAGCAGCAGCATTATTTTATTTCTCAAAAAAATTACCTGCTTTAAAATCTGAAACTGCTTTTGAGCCAGCTAATAAAGCCAAAAACTTGTTAATCGTGTTAACCTTAATAATCATTGGTTGTTTTGGTTACATTTTTAGTACTTATACAAGTAATGAAGTTGCTTCAGAAGCTTTAGAAAATAAACGCTTAGTCTTTTTAATTATCGCATTAGCTGCTGTTGTTGGATGTTTAGTATTTGCTTATTCTAGTTCTTCTAAAAAATCAGAAGGTTGGGGAGCAATGAAGTATCCTCAATTAGTTTTAGGGATGCTTGCTATTTTTACATACGTTGGTGTAGAGGTTACTGTTGGTAGTAATTTAGGTGAACTACTAAAAAAAGCTGTAGACGGAACAAACCTAAACGAATTAGGCTTACCAATCCTAAACGATGCACAAATCGCACCTTATATTTCACTGTATTGGGGAGGATTAATGGTTGGTCGTTGGGTTGGAGCTATTACAGTTTTTAACCCAAGTAAAGGCCTAAAAAAATGGCTATTAATTATAGTGCCTTACGTTGCTTTTGGAGTAATATTATTGGTCAATTTTGGAAAATACTCGTCTAATCAAATCTTATTTTTCGCCATATGCGTTGCAGTACAAATTGGAGGTTTCTTTTATGCTAAAGACAATCCAGTTACAACATTAAAAACATTTAGTTTATTAGGTGTTTTAGCTATGGTAATCGGACTATTAACTTCTGGTAACGTCGCATTATTTGCTTTTTTATCTGGTGGATTGTTCTGCTCAATTATGTGGCCTTGTATATTTACTTTAAGTATTGCAGGTTTAGGCAAATACACGTCTCAAGGATCTGCATTTTTAATAATGATGATTTTAGGTGGAGCAATTATTCCGCCTTTACAAGGTAAATTAGCAGATGTCTTTGGTATACAATCGTCTTACATTATAGCTGTACTATGCTTTGGTTATTTATTATTTTATACTTTTAGGACTAAATCCATTTTGGACAAACAAGGTGTAACGTATTAATTACATAATATGGATAGAAGAAAGTTTTTAAAAAACGCATCATTAACCAGTATTGGTCTAGCAGCAGGAAGTTCAGTATTGGCTTGTGCCAAAACCGAAAAAACGTTAACTGATGCTACGCAACAAAAAGAAAACACTACAACCATAATTGACAACACAAGTTTTCCTGTATCCATTTGCACTTGGGGATTTGTAGATGCCAATGCAAAAGCAGGTCAAACGCTGGAAAAAGGTGTAAAAGCTTTAGATGCTGCTATTGCTGGTGTCGCTATTGAGGAAGAAAACCTAACCAATACAACCGTTGGTAAAGGTGGTGCACCAGACAGAGATGGCCAAGTAACGCTAGACGCTTGCGTTATGGACAGTTCTGGAGATTGTGGTGCTGTTGTTTGTGTCCAAAACATTACCAATGTAGCACTTCTAGCTAAAAAAGTAATGACAGAAACACCTCATGTTATACTAGCTGCAAAAGGCGCCGAAGATTTTGCCTACACACAAGGCTTTAAAAAAGAAAACCTACTTACAGAAGCCTCAAAAAAAGCATGGGAAGCCTGGAAAAAAACATCAAAATATAAGCCTATTATCAACATAGAAAATCATGATACCATTGGTATGTTATGCTTGGATAAAGATGGTGACATTGCAGGTGCCTGTACAACCTCTGGATTATCTTATAAAATGAAAGGACGCGTTGGCGACTCGCCAATCATAGGCTCTGGATTATTTGTTGACAATCAAGTTGGTGGTGCTGCTGCAACTGGTTTAGGTGAAGAAGTTTTAAAAACCGTAGGAAGCTTTTTAATCGTAGAGCTGATGCGCAACGGAATGCATCCGCAACAAGCTTGTGAAGAAGCCATAAACCGTATAGTCAATAAAAATAAAAACCACAAAGATTTTCAGGTAGCCTACATTGCAATCAACAAAGCAGGTCAAACAGGTTCGTATTGTATTCATCCTGGATTTGCGTACATGAAATATCAGCATGGTAAAAACGAAAGAATCTTATCTAAAGCATTCTTAAAAGCTTAATCAATAATTTACTGTTTTAAGTACAGAAGTTATCAAATTTTAAAGCAAACCTGCGTTAAGTTTTGTAGTTTTGGTATTCTATCAAAATTACTATTATGTCAGACAATAAACGCGTCTTTTTAGTCGATGCCTACGCTTTAATTTTTAGAGGTTATTACGCCTTTATAAAAAACCCACGAATAAACTCTAAAGGAGAAGACACCTCTGCTATTATGGGTTTTATGAACTCGTTATTAGATGTTATTAAGCGTGAGCGTCCTGACCATTTAGCAGTATGTTTTGATAAAGGTGGAAGTGCTGACAGAGTCGAAATGTTTGAAGCCTATAAAGCCAATCGTGACGAAACGCCTGAAGGTATTAAAACTGCTGTACCCTACATCATGGAGATTTTAAAAGCCATGCATATTCCAATTATGGTTAAAGCTGGTTATGAAGCGGATGATGTTATAGGGACTTTAGCTAAACAAGCCGAAAAAGAAGGCTACCAAACCTTTATGGTAACACCTGATAAAGATTTTGCGCAATTAGTTAGTGAAAACATTTTTATGTACAGACCTGTGTTTGGAGGTGGTTATGAAACTTGGGGAATCCCAGAAGTACAGAAAAAATTTGAAGTAACAGACCCTTTACAAGTCATTGACTTTTTAGGAATGATGGGAGATGCCAGTGATAATATTCCTGGTTTACCTGGTGTTGGAGAAAAAACCGCTAAAAAGTTTTTAGCACAATACGGTAGCATGGAAAACCTTTTTGCCAACACACACGAGCTTAAAGGTAAAATGAAAGAAAAGATTGAAGCCAACCAAGAGTTAGGTTTACTTTCTAAAAAACTAGCAACTATCATGTTAGACGTTCCTGTGACATTTAACGCTAAAGATTTTGAGTTAGACGCTCCAGATATTCCTAAAGTTACTGCCATTTTTCAGGAATTAGAATTTAGACGTCTAATAGATAATTTCACAAAAACCTTTACTTCTGGTGCAGAAGCCACATCGCTTGCTAACGACAACCCTTCGGAAAAAGCAGCACCAAAAGTGACGCCTAAAGAGGCTGAAAGTGCTGGAGCTGGTCAATTTAATTTATTTGGAGGCGACCCAAATTCCGCAACAGCGACATCTGACACAGATAGCTTAGCACGAAAAACTGCCGAAACTACTGCACATTTTTACCAAAGTGTAGCCTCAGGAATGGCGACTACATTATTTATCAAAAACTTAATGAATCAGACGTCTGTGTGTTTTGATACCGAAACCACAGGTTTAAACCCATTAACTGCAGAGTTGGTTGGGATTTCATTTTCATGGGAAATTGGTAAAGGCTTTTACCTTCCCTTTCCGGATAACAAAACCGAAGCACAAGCACTAATCGAAACGCTTAGACCATTTTTTGAAAGTGAGACCATTCAGAAAATTGGACAAAATTTAAAATACGATATTAAGGTACTAGCCAAATACAATGTACAAGTCAAAGGTCCATTATTTGACACCATGTTAGCGCATTATTTAATTAATCCTGACATGCGTCATAATATGGATGTTTTGGCAGAAACGTATTTAAACTATACACCAATTACTATCACAGAATTGATTGGTAAAAAGGGAAAAAACCAATTATCCATGCGTGATGTTCCGTTGGAAAAACAAACGGAATATGCGGTTGAAGATGCTGATATCACGCTACAATTAAAAGAACATTTTGAAAAGGAATTAGGCGAAGCTAACACCCAAAAATTATTTGACGATATTGAGGTGCCTTTATTACGTGTATTGGCTGCAATGGAGTTAGAAGGTATTAATTTGGATGTTGACTTTTTAAATAGCCTATCAGACGAATTAAATAACGATATCAACACCTTAGAACGTAAAATATATGAGGTTGCTGGAGAAGAATTTAATATTGCTTCACCAAAACAATTAGGTATTATTTTATTTGAAAAACTAAAATTGGTTGATAAACCTAAAAAGACAAAAACAGGTCAATATGCAACAGGAGAAGACATACTGTCTTACCTAGCTAAGGACCACGAAATTATTCGCAATATTTTAGATTATCGTGGTTTAGCAAAACTTAAAAGCACCTATGTGGATGCGTTACCACTTCAGGTCGAGCCTGCAACAGGTCGTGTACATACAGATTATATGCAAACCGTTGCTGCTACAGGACGATTAAGTAGTAATAATCCAAACTTACAGAATATTCCGATACGTACAGAACGTGGACGTCAAGTCCGTAAAGCGTTTGTACCACGTAATGAAGATTATACACTTTTAGCTGCGGATTATAGCCAAATAGAACTACGTATTATTGCTGCGTTAAGCGAGGAAGAAACCATGATTGAAGCCTTTAAAAATGGAGAGGACATTCACGCTTCCACTGCATCAAAAGTCTTTAATGTGCCTTTAAACGAAGTCACACGCGAGCAACGTAGTAATGCTAAAACCGTAAACTTTGGGATTATCTATGGTGTGTCTGCTTTTGGATTGAGTAACCAAACCGATTTATCGCGTGGTGAAGCCAAAGAACTTATTGATACCTACTACGAAACCTACCCTAAGCTTAAAAAATACATGAGTGCTCAAGTAGATTTTGCACGTGATCATGGTTATGTAAAAACTATTTTAGATCGTAGACGTTACTTAAAAGATATAAATAGTCGTAATGCTGTGGTACGTGGTGCAGCAGAGCGTAATGCGGTTAATGCACCAATCCAAGGTAGTGCTGCAGACATTATTAAAATTGCCATGATTAACATTTATAACAAACTAGAAGCTGGTAATTATAAAACCAAAATGCTACTACAAGTACATGATGAATTGGTGTTTGATGTTTACAAACCTGAACTTGAAGAAATGAAAACCTTAATTAAAACCGAAATGGAAGGTGCTTTTAAAATGGAAGTGCCTTTAGATGTTGAAGTGGATACTGGTTTGAATTGGTTGGAGGCGCATTAGGATTCTATTTAAACGAATTAGTTTTAATAAAAATGAATGAAAATAATTTTACTTGGGTAAAAACCCATAATGAAATAACAAAATATCTTAGCACAAAAGAAAATAATCAATCAGTTTTAATAGAATTATTAAAATCTGTTGGAATTACTCCTTTCAATGACAAAGCAAAAATTGGGTCTGAATCGCATGATATCGAATTAAATGAAATTGACCCATTTACTTTTTATTGTTATATATATAAATATGGAGAGCAAAGAAGGCTTTATTTTCTTCAGGCAATAGCAAAAAACATTGGAGCTCAAATTCCAAATGATGAAAAAGGAATACCTTCTGCCCAAGCTCAAAAAGTATGGCTATTTCCATATAAATATGATAGAGTCAATAATGAAATATCTAGATTATGGGGCTTTTTCAAAAAAGCTTTAAACGACAAAATCACGGATTTAGATTTTTCAGATGTTTTAAAAATTAGTAGTATTGGAAAAACTAAATTGACTGAAGCGCTCTTTTATATTAAACCTGAAAAATATTTACCAATAAATGGACCTACCAAACCATTTATTGAATTAGAGCTTGGCTTAAATCCTCGGTTCAATACATATTCAGAATATATAACTTTATTAAAGGCTATAAAAAGAAAAACCAATGTTCCCTTTTATGAATTATCTTATAAGGCTTGGGAATGGAACGAGGACAGAAAAAACAACAAAATGAGTAATGAATCAAGATATTCAGAGCAATTATTATCTTTTTTAGAACAAGCAAAAACTGATAATTTAAAAACAAAACATTATCAAAAAGCCTACAAGGAAACTAAAGTAAGAGTAAGTTTTGGTCAAGGAAATTCCGCAAAAATACCTTGGATATCTTTTTTAAAAGAGCCTTTCACCACAAGTGACGGAATTTATCCTGTTTATTTATTTTATAAGAATATAAATAAATTAATACTTGCTTATGGAAGGAGTGAGACTAATAAACCTATTGTAGAATGGAATATTAATAAAGCACAAAGTATATCAAGATACTTTGAAGAAAACAATTTTGAAAAGCCAGAAAGATATGGTGATTCTTATGTGTTTAGAGTTTATGATGTTAGTAAGCTACCAAATGAGAAAATACTAAATGATGATTTAGATGAAATCATTGAAAAATATTCTACGTTAGGAAGTAATGAATCTACACCAGAAAAAAATAATAACTCTATGAGATTTGATTTAGAGAGTTTTGAAGAAAATTGCAAGTCTTCGGGTTTAACTTATAATTCTCAGTTAATCACAAGATACATTGCCTCATTAGCAACAAAACCATTTGTATTATTAAGTGGTTTATCTGGTTCTGGTAAAACTAAATTAGCACAAGCTTTTGCACGATGGATTGCAAAAGATGAGTCTCAATATTGTATTGTACCTGTTGGAGCAGATTGGACTAACAGAGAGCCTTTATTAGGCTACTCTAACGCACTAAATGACGAACAATATATATTACCTGAAAATGGTGCTTTAAAATTACTTATTGAAGCTAACAAAGAAGAAAATAACAATAAACCATATTTCTTGCTTTTAGATGAAATGAATCTGAGTCACGTAGAACGTTACTTTGCAGATTTTTTAAGTGTTATGGAGTCTAAAGATAAACTTAAATTGCATTCTGAAGGCCTAAAAAATGGAGTGCCTTCTCATATAAGTTGGCCAAGTAACTTATTTATTATTGGAACCGTTAACATAGACGAAACAACATATATGTTTAGTCCTAAAGTTTTAGATAGAGCTAATGTTATTGAATTTAGAGTTAATAAAACTGACATTGCAGAATTTTTGAAAGAACCTAAAGAGATTGATTTTACGAACCTTGATAATAAAGGCGCTTCAATGGGAGAACATTTTGTTTCAATAACAACTAACAAAGCATTCCCAGAAATAGACACTAAAATATTAAACGAAAAATTAGTTTTGTTTTTCGAAGAATTGAAAAAAACAGGAGCTGAATTTGGTTATCGTACAGCAACAGAAATACATAGACTTTACAACCAGTTGACTACTTTGGATATTGACATGCAAGAAACCACGAAAATAGACATTGCTATTATGCAAAAACTATTGCCTAAACTTCATGGATCTAGACGTAAATTATTTCCAGTTTTAGAAACGTTAGCCTCTTTATGTGTAGGAAAAGATGTTGACGCCAGCAAAGCATTTTTAAACAATACAGAAACAATTGTTTATAATAACAATGCTGATGTTTTATATCCTTTATCATTAGAAAAAATAACAAGAATGTACAAAGGTGCAATCGATAATGGTTTTGCTAGTTATGCTGAAGCTTAAAACATGGTGAAAGAACAATCCATAAAAATTGATTTATCTCATATTGAAGATGGTTTACATCTATATATCGACACCAAACACAAAGGTGATATAGAAGTTGATACGACCAATTTTTATGAGCATGAAGCTACTTACCAATTAAAAGAAGGTTCTTATTACGATTTTGAATTCTCTGACAATACTAGTCCTGAAAAGTATCGCTTAATCTGTAGTGACCAAACTAATATTGTACAAAGCAGAAAAAGAAAAGAGCATATTGGTATAATAGCTCCTAATATTTTTGTTGGAACTTTAACCTTACAAATTTTTAGCGTTGATAATCAAGATAAAAAATGGAACTTAAAATTAGAGGTACAATCTAAAAAAGCTTCATATAGAAAAGATTATCAGTACATGCTAAATGATATTACTTCAAAATGTACAGATTTAATAATTCAAGCCAACTCTCCAGTTAGTCATTCTTTCGAAACTGATTTTAACACAGATAACAAAACATTATATCAACGTTTCGCATTTGTAAGTTCAATTATCAATTCTGAAGATTTTGAAGATGCTATACAACGTATTGTAACTAGTCCAACTACAAATTGGACAGAAGAATCAGAACTAACAGATGCAAGAAAAATAAAGCGATTTAAAAACTCAGAATTAAGGTCATTAATAAATTCTGATAACAGATTAAAATTAAATAATTCACATCCTTTATATAAACAAGGAATACAATCTGTTGCAACAAAAATAGAATCATACAGAAAATTTGAGAGTGTTGACACTTCAGAAAATCGTTTTATAAAACATGCTTTAGAAACATTTTTAAAATTCTGTATGGATATTGCAAATCATCCAAATGCAGGAATTAGACTTAAAGAAGAAGCAGATATTGTATTGGAAAAATTAGAAACTCATCTTCAACATGACTTATTTAAGCAAGTTTCTAGACCAACCACTTTAAAACTTAACAGTCCAACACTTCAAAAAAAGGAAGGTTATAGAGAAATATTAAAAGTTTGGTTAAAATTTGATTTAGCAGCTAAATTGGTTTGGAATGGCGGAGACGAAGTCTATAGTGGTGGAAAAAAAGACATTGCTACTTTATACGAATATTGGTTATTTTTTAAATTATTAGAAGTTTTAAAACAAGTTTTTGATATTGAACCAAAGGAATTAGAAAAACTTATTGTTCCATCAAAAGATAACTTAAGCTTACAACTTAAACAAGGAAAAGTTACAGCACTAAAAGGCACTTACACAAAAGCAAATAGACATTTAAATATTAGATTTAATTATAACAGAAGCTTTACAGGTGGTACAGAAGATATTTCTAAAACTGGAAGTTGGACAACTACACTAAGACCAGATTACACATTATCTATTTGGCCAACAAAACTAAAAGAAACTGAAGCTGAAGCCAAAGACCAGATTGTGCATATTCATTTTGATGCCAAATATAAGATTGCAAATATTAATCAAATATTAGGAACAGAAACAAATGAAGAAAGTTTAAATAATGAAAAAAAAGAAAACTTAAAAGGAATCTATAAAAATGCAGATTTATTAAAAATGCATGCTTATAAAGATGCCATTAGAAGAACAAGTGGAGCTTATGTTTTATATCCTGGAGAAACAAATAAACCCATTAGAGGTTTTCATGAAGTATTACCAGGTTTAGGAGCCTTCCCTATAAAACCTTCAGAAAATGAAAACGAAACTATTTACTTAGAAAACTTTATCAAAGAGGTATTAAATCACTTTTTAAATTCTGCTTCACAACGAGAAAATATTGCTCACAAAAGCTACACTATTTATAAAAACGATAAACCTAACGAAATTTTAGAACCAATTCCAGAGTATTTAGATACAGATAAACGACAAAAATTAATACCTGACGACACTAATGTATTGGTTGGTTTTTATAACAATGAAAGCCAATATAATTGGATTTCTAAAAAAGGGTTATATAATTTCAGAATGGGTTCTGGAAATGGCTCTTTAGTTTTAGATAAAGAAACTGTTTCAGCTAAATATTTATTACTCCATACACATAAAGACAAGTCATCGGGTAACTTATGGAAAATTGTTAGTAAAGGACCAAAAGTGTTTTCAAAAGGCAATTTAATTAAAAAAGGATATGCTAATCCATCACAAGATTACTATTTAATTATAGAGTTAGAAAAAGTAGATTTAGAAGAATTTGGAAATAATAAATGGGACTTCAGAAAATTAAAAAATTACAATTCAGGTAACGCTTCTGCTAAACCTTACACTACAACCATATCTGAGTTGATGAAATATAAAATATAATTCACCCCTAACTTTTCCTACCCTCAAAATATTCCATACACTTAATAGCAGGATTTGTTTTTCGGTTTTTAAAGCCATGTGCAGCGCTGCTTACAATTAAAATTAAAGCTGCAACTAATGCAGTGTAGGCTACAGTAGTATTTGCGTTGTTATTAGCTACGTAAATAGCAATTAAAGCCCAAGCTCCAACTAGTGCAAATTCGCGCATGTTACGTGTCCAGGTAACTATTAAGTTTATTACTGTGGCTATCCCAATTAATAGTAAGGTCCAAACGGTTGGTGATAACCCAAAACCATCCCAATTATATTTTACTAAAACTGCTGAGACATTGGCAATACTAGCTACTGTAATCCAACCACTATAGATAACAAATGGCCACCACAAAAACACGATAACAGAGATTGGTGCATCAAACAGTTCCATTTTATTTTTAAGGACTATTTGTAATAATGCGAAAAGTATTATAAAAATAAATACTGAGGATAATACAGTATAACCATAAATCCAGGTGACGATCCAAGCACAATTAGCAATACATGAAATAGCAAACCACCAACCTGTTGTTAGTACAAAGTCGTCATTTCTGACCTTGACAAACAAACTACGTCCTTGATAAACAATAAATCCTGTTAAAAGCAAATAGATGATTCCCCAAATGGAAAATGCGTATCCTGCTGGTGTAAATAAGGTATTGTATTGTTTAGAGACTTCGCCAATGGTTGTGTTATTTAATAAACCAGTATTGGATAAATAGTTCATTATAATCACGCAGACAAAAGCAATCCCATTAATTATTTGTAGTTGTTTTTTCATAGTTATAATATACTACAATTAAAACATCTTGAAAAAATTCTACACCAAAAAAAAGTTAATAGATTACTAATTTTTAACGACGTTTGTTTTTGCTTTTAAACTTAGCCTTATTCTTACGTTGATTAAACGGAACAGCGTCATTAAAGGTGTTTTTAGCTTCACCTTTAGGTTTGTTTTTTCGCCATTTCTCCTCTTTACCAGGTAACAGCACGTCTAATAAGTCTTGACGTCCTAATTTGTTTAAGGTCTTTTTGATCCACGCTTTGTTTTCGTCTTTATACCAAAAGAAAAAACGGTGTTGTTCGTCTTTCTCTTTTCTAGTAATTGGTGTATTTACTTTTTTAAGCGTGTATGGATGGTAACCACTATAATAAATTACAGTAGCCACAGTCATTGGTGTTGGTGTAAACCCTTGTACTTGCTCTAACTGGAATCCCATGTCTTTGGTTTCGGCAGCTAGATTAGCCATATCTTCAACCTCACAAGCAGGATGATTAGAAATAAAGTAAGGTATTAACTGTAGTTTTAATCCTTTAGCAATATTAATCTTATCAAAACGCTCTTTAAACTTATGGAAGTACTTAAACGACGGTTTACGCATTAATTTTAATACAGGATCACTAGTATGCTCTGGAGCCACTTTAAGTCGTCCAGAGACGTGCTTAGTCATGACTTCTTCTGTATAGGCATCTAACTCTTTTGGATCTGCATTTTTATTAAATTCTGGGACTAACATATCGTGTCGGATTCCAGAACCTATAAACGATTTTTTAACTTTTGGATGACTATCAACCGCTTGGTACAATTCGGTTAACGGTTTATGAGACGTATCTAAATTACTACATATTACTGGCGAAATACAACTTGGTGCGACGCATTTATCGCAAATAGACTGAACTTTACCCTTCATTTGATACATATTGGCACTTGGTCCACCAATATCACTTAAATACCCTTTAAAATCAGGCATATTTGCAACAGTATCAACTTCTTTTAAAATAGATTCCTTACTACGTGAGGCAATAAATTTTCCTTGGTGCGCAGATATGGTACAAAAACTACAACCACCAAAACAACCTCTGTGAATGTTGATGGAAAACTTAATCATCTCGAACGCAGGAATTGGTCCACGTTTATCATACTTTGGATGTGGTAATCGTGTGTATGGTAAATCAAATGACGCATCAATTTCTGCTTCGGTCATTGTTGGATATGGTGGATTAATCATTAACACCTTATCCCCTACTTTTTGGAAAATTCGTCTTGCAGCTAATTTATTGGACTCTTGCTCGATGACCTTAAAATTAGAGGCATATTTTTTCTTATCCTTTAAACAGGTTTCATGCGAAGCAATTTCAATATCTTCCCAATTACTGTTCTTAGGTATTTTTTCGTCTTTATTCATTAATACAGCGGTTTGATTAACTGTATTAATACTACTAAATGGTACGCCTTTTTCTAACAAACGTATGATTTCACGTAAAGGTTGTTCTCCCATTCCGTACACCAACATATCTGCTTTAGAGGTTTCTAAAATTGTTGGCATTAATTGATCACTCCAATAATCGTAGTGTGTTACACGACGTAAAGATCCTTCAATACCACCAATTAAAACTGGAGTGTCTGGCCATTTTTCTTTTAAAATCTTAGAATATACAGACGATGCATAATCAGGTCTAAATCCAATGTCACCATTTGGCGTATAGGCATCCTTATCACGTTTCTTTTTATTAGCATTATAATTGCTAATCATGGGATCCATACAACCACCTGTAACTCCAAAAAATAATCTTGGTTTACCTAATTTTACAAAGTCCTGAAGATTATCGTTAACATTAGGTTGTGGTACAATAGCGACACGTAAGCCAAAACTTTCTAGCAAACGTCCAATAACTGCTGGACCAAACGTCGGATGATCCACGTAGGCGTCTCCACTAAAAAGTATGACGTCTAGCTCTTGCCAACCACGTATCTTAACCTCTTTGTTAGTGGTAGGTAACCAATCTGATAATTTTAATTCTTGCATAACGTTGCAAAAGTATATAAAAAAAGACTGTGATGTATTTATTTTAAAGGGAATAGTTAATTTAGAAGCCTAAACTTTAACATCTAACGCATCGCGTAATGCATTACCAATTAGCATAAAAGCCATTACTAAAAGCATGATGCATAAACCTGGTAAAATAGCTAGGTAAGGTTTACCTAAAATAATATAGTTGTAATGATCCTTAATCATTGCTCCCCAACTTGCCATAGGTGGTTGTGCACCAATACCAAGAAAACTAAGTCCAGACTCTATTAATATTGCTGCAGCAAAATTGGCTGCACATATTACAATCACAGGAGCCATAATGTTAGGTAATATATGTTTTGTTATTATCCTAAAATCGTTAAATCCTAAAGCTCTAGCTGCTGTCACATATTGCATTTGTTTTGCACTAATAAGTTGTCCTCTAACGACTCTAGCCACTTCAACCCACATGGTTAAACCTACTGCTATAAATACTTGCCAAAACCCTTTACCTAAAGCTAAGGTAATAGCTATAACCAACAATAACGTTGGTATAGACCAGGTTACATTTATAATCCACATGATTAAAGCGTCTACTTTACCTCCATAATATCCAGCAACACTACCCATAAATATCCCAATAACTAACGATATAAATACTGCTACAAAACCAATAAAAAAAGAAATACGCGCTCCAACCAATAAACGACTTAATAAATCACGTCCATATTTATCGGTTCCTAGATGGAAGGTCACATTTTTAATATATTGAGAGGCTGAGTTTTGAGTAATAAAAGAGGCATCGATTGTTTTTGTAACACCTTCTAATCCATCAGAAGCAAACTCGGTGTACGTTAATTGATTATTATCTATTGAATAACTTGAAATAGGAATTTCGGTATCTGTATTTTTTATTCCGAAGAACACTTTTTGAAAAAGTGATTGCTCATTTTTAATTTGGGAAGGGATGGTCAACATCTTAACACTAAATCCAGGAGGTTTAGAATGTATTGACACATGCATTTGATTGGCATTTTGAGAATTGTCTGGTGCAAATAAATACGCAAACACAGATACTAAACCAACTAATGCCACAAAACACAAACTAAAAACGCCCCAAAAGTTTTTTTTAAACTTTTGAAGCGCTAATTGTGATAAGGAGTATGTTTTTGTTGTCATTTTATAATTATCAATTCCTAGGTTTTGCAATGCTAAATATACAAATCAAAGGAATGACAAAACTACTAATTTTTTATCGTGGCTACTTTTTTAATTTCGTAAGTCATTTTTAGGTCGTTTAACACGTTAAGCGCTTCTTCAACATAAACATCTTTACTTAAATTTTCATGCCATCTGTTACGTTTATCACGTAAGGTTGTGTCTTGCTCAAACATTTTTTGCTCGTATGGTAACGACTCAAATGTTAAATTAGTTTTATAATCTGAAATCGCATCAAACTGCTTAGCTTCTTCTTCATTTAACTTTAATTCTGCTCTATATTTTTCGTAATTAAGCGAGTAGCTATTATCATCCATTTTAGTCTTAGCCCATTTAGCACTATTTTCAATTAACTTTAATTGTTCGTTATTAGCCATACGCTCTTTACTATTAGCAATGGTACGATCGTAGTCAAAATAGCTGTTCCAAACTTCAAAATCTACAGGTGTGATTTTATCCCAAGCTAATGGATTTTCTTGATCACGCTCTCCTATATCAATAAAGCTATAACGATCCGGAACAACAACATCACTTTTTACACCTTCTAACTGCGTTGATCCACCATTAATACGGTAAAACTTTTGACGTGTTAATTTTAAGGCTCCTAAATCTCCGTGAGAACTATTACGAACCATACGGTTTAAGTCTAATACATTTTGTACTGTTCCTTTACCATAAGTTTGCTTACTACCAATAATAATAGCACGTTTGTAATCTTGCATTGCTGCAGCTAAAATCTCTGATGCAGATGCAGACAACTCGTTAACCATAATTACTAATGGTCCATCCCAAACAATAGATTTATCGGTATCTCGTAACACCTCTTTTGGCTCGTCGGTTGATCTAACTTGTACAATTGGTCCATCTTTAATAAATAAACCAGCCATATCTACAACGGTTCTTAAAGATCCTCCACCATTATTACGTAAGTCTAAAACAAGACCTTCAATACCTGCTTCTTTTAAACGCTCAATTTCTAATTTAATATCTGTTGCAGCATTACGATTATTGTAATCTTCAAAATCTACATAAAATTTAGGTAGATTTATTATTCCGTAATTTTTATTATCTTTTTTAACTATTGAAGACTTAGCATAAGTCTCTTCCAGCTCTACTAAATCTCTAGTTACCGCAATATCTTGGATAGTACCATCCACTTTTTTCATGGTTAAAATAACCTTAGTCCCTTTTGGTCCTTTAATTAATTTAATAGCATCATCGATACGCATTCCAACTACGCTTATTGCTTCTTTTTCTTTGTCCTGACGCACTTTCATTATAACATCACCAACTTCTATCTCTCCATCTCTCCAAGCTGGTCCACCAGAGATAAGCTCTACAATTTTGATATAGTCCATTTTTTTCTGCAAACGTGCTCCAATACCTTCCAGTTTACCAGACATTTGTTGATCAAATCTATCTTTATCTGTTGGTGCTAAGTAAGAGGTATGTGGATCAAACTCTTCTACAATCGTGTTAACATACATACCAAACCAGTCCTCACGATCCATATCTTCGATATAGTCTGTAAAATAATTATCTAAAGCTTTAGACGTTTCAGCTCTAGCTTCTGCTTCAATTTCTGTAATAGTTTTTTTAACTACAGGCTCTTTTTCAATAGCTTCAGTACCTTCCTCGTCTTCATTTACTTTAGCTGTATCATTTTGCTCATCCATTAAAGCATCATAACTAGAAAGCGTATTAAATTTTAACTGTTGTCTCCAGCGCTCTTTTAATCCTTTTTTGTTTTTAGCGTATGGTAAGTTTTTATAATCTGTATTATAATCTTCGTCTTGATTAAAATCAAAAGGCTTTGCTAAAATATCTTTATAATAAGACTTAGCTTCTTCTTGACGTTGCACTAAACGCTCATAAACCAAACTAAAAAAGGAAATATCATAAGCTCTTAACTGATCATCAATTTCAGTTTCAAACCTCTTAAAATCGTCAATATCTGACTGCAAGAAGTAACGTTTTAATGGGTCAACCAACTCTAAATAATCCGAATAAATTTCTGCAGAAAAAGCATCATTTAATTCTTTTGGTTCAAAATGCAACTGGTCTAAAGCTAAAGTTATGATTTGTATTAAAAGTTTGTCTTTATCTGGATCGTCATCAACTTTAGTGGTAAAACTACAAGAACCAAATGCTAATAATAGTACTAGCAATATTATATTATATTTCCTTTTCATGTGTTCTGTTTAAATTTTTTCGAGAAATTTCTACTAAAGTAAAGAAAAAACCATGCCAATAAAATCTAAACCACCTAATTTTTTGTTAAACTGAATAAATTGAGTAGATACGGGAGAAATTATGTATTTTAGCTAAGTAATTTAATAGACTACTATGAGTAAAAAACCACTAATTTTAGTGACTAATGATGATGGCATAACTGCACCAGGAATTTTAGCTTTAATTGAAGTTATGGAAACCTTAGGCGACGTCGTTGTAGTAGCACCAGATAGTCCGCAAAGCGGAATGGGTCATGCTATTACATTAAACAATGTACTACACTTAGATAAAGTCTCTAAAAAAGGAGACAAAACTTTAAAATACAGCTGTTCTGGGACACCTGCAGATTGTGTTAAAATTGCAATTAACGAGGTTTTAGACAGACGTCCAGATTTGTGCGTATCTGGTATTAATCATGGCTCCAACAGTTCCATCAATGTGATATATTCTGGAACTATGAGTGCTGCTATTGAAGCTGGAATTGAAGGCATACCTGCAATTGGATTTTCTTTGTTGGATTATAAATGGGATGCAGATTTTGAAGCTTCTAAAAAATACATTAAACAAATAGCTGAAAATGCTTTACAACATGGTATTGCTGATGGTATGATACTAAATGTAAACATGCCTGCTTTAAAAGAGAAAGAATTAAAAGGCATTAAAGTTTGTAGACAAGCAAGAGCTAATTGGAAAGAAAAGTTTGACAAAAGACAAACACCTCAAGGTAGAGATTACTATTGGCTAACTGGTGAATTTGTAAATTACGATAAAGGCACTGATACAGATGAATATGCACTATCTAAAGGTTACATCTCTGTTGTACCTGTACAATACGATTTAACTGCGCACCATTACATGCAAGAACTAAATACGTGGCAATTTGAATAATAAAAAACAGATTATTTTAGGCTTTATCTTAGGTGTAATTTCTACAGGAATTGGTGTACTACTGTACATCGCCTTTTTTTCTAGGTATGGTGTTGAAGAGACTTTAAAAAAAGCTGTTCATTTTAAATTTGTTGACAAAATAGTTAGCTTAGGCGCATTGCTTAACTTAGGTTTGTTTTTTCTGTTTTTAAACAGAAAAAAGGATGATATGGCAAAAGGTGTGCTAATAGCCACACTAATTATTGGATTAATCATTATAATAAATAGATTATAAATTGAAATATTACATTATTTCTGGCGAAGCCTCTGGCGATTTACATGGCTCTAACCTAATGAAAGCGTTGCAAAAACAAGATGCATTAGCTGATTTTAGGTTTTGGGGAGGCGACTTAATGCAGGCTGTTGGTGGTACATTGGTAAAACACTATAAAGCTTTAGCTTTTATGGGATTTTCTGAAGTAATCATGAATTTAAGGACTATTGCCAAAAACTTATCGTTTTGTAAAACAGATATTGCAACCTATAATCCTGACGTGATTATTTTTATTGACTATCCTGGATTTAATCTACGTATTGCAAAATGGGCTAAGACTAAAAATTTTAAAACACATTATTATATTTCTCCTCAAATTTGGGCTTGGAAAGAAGGTCGTATTAAAGCTATCAAACATGATGTAGACCAAATGTATGTGATCCTACCATTTGAAAAAGACTTTTACGAAAACAAACATAATTATCCTGTGCATTTTGTCGGACATCCATTAATTGATGCTATTGCAGACAGAACACAAGTGGACGATAAAACGTTTAGAAAAACACATGGTTTAAGCGAAAAACCAATTATTGCCCTATTACCAGGAAGTAGAAAGCAAGAAATAACAAAAATGTTATCCGTAATGCTTAGTGTTGTAGATGACTACCCAGACTACCAATTTGTAATTGCAGGTGCACCAAGTCAGGATTACGACTTTTATAAAATCTTTATAAAGCAAAGTAATGTTAATTTTATAAGCAACAAAACTTACGATTTACTAAGTCTTGCAACTGCTGCTTTAGTGACCTCTGGAACAGCAACTTTAGAAACCGCTTTGTTTAAAGTGCCTCAGGTAGTTTGCTACAAAGGGAGTTGGGTATCTTACCAAATTGGTAAACGAGTAGTGAACCTAGATTATATTAGCTTAGTAAACTTAATATTGGATAAAGAGGTTGTAACCGAATTAATTCAGGGTGACTTTAACACTAAACGTCTAAAAAAAGAGTTAGATACTATACTAGATAGCTATGAACGCACTAAATATTTTATGAGTTATTATGACTTAGAAAAAAAATTAGGTGGAAAAGGTGCTAGTGAAAACACAGCTAAACTGATATACAATTACATACACGATTAATTATTAAATGAATAAAATTGTCCTACTTTTAATATTAGCAACATTAATGTCTTGCGGAAGCAGTAAAAGCAAGCGCGTTGTCACTACCAAATCTGAATCTGAAGTCATTAGCCAAACCAACAATAAACCTGCTAGACGTGGTCCTGCTAGAAAAACCAGCACAAAATCTACTAGAGACATAGCTACTGATGATCAATCTGAAGATAATCAATCTGTAGAAGCAATAGCTGTTAACAATCCACTAATTGCAAGCATTATTAATAATGCACAAAGTTATGAAGGTGTTAGATACAAATATGGTGGTACTACAAAAAAAGGTATGGATTGCTCTGGATTAATCTATACAGCATTTCAATCTGAAGATATTAGTTTACCAAGATCTTCAAGCGCTATGGCTACTCATGGCGAGTGGATAGATGTTAAAGAAGTTAGAGAAGGTGACTTACTGTTTTTTGCCACAAAACGAAACAGCAGAACCGTTAACCATGTTGGTTTAGTAACGTCATCTAGATTAGGACGTGTAGAATTTATTCATGCAAGTACAAGTAAAGGTGTAATGACATCCCTTTTATCTGAACGCTATTGGTACTTTGCTTTTGTCCAAGCACGACGATTATTGTAAGAAATTGACTATATTGAAGTATGAAATTGCTTCATTTTTCAATTATAAAATTTACAATTTGCTTAATACTTGGTATAGTACTTTCTAAGACACTAAGTATTTCGGTACTTTATAGCTGGTTTATAACTATAAGTCTTACAGCGCTTTCCGTTATTTTATATTTTATTTTCAAAAAGAAAAGTAACCACATTTATCTTTTTGGTACTATTATCTACTTAACTTTTGTTGCATTTGGTCTTTTTATATCTAATAGTAACGAAGATTTAAATAAAACCAATCACTTTAGCAATTATATAAATAAAGATACCACCACTACTACTACAACTTTTAGGATTAGAGAATTATTAAAACCTAATGCTTATAGTCAGCGTTATTATATTGACTTGCTTCAAATAAATAACAATAACGTTATAGGTAAAGCATTACTAAACGTTAAAAAAGACAGTTTACAATCTATATTACCAATAGATGCTATTTACACGACTACTATACCATTAGTAGACGTTAAAAAGCCTTTAAATCCAGATCAATTTAGTTATAAAAATTATTTAGAAAAACAGCAAGTACACTTTCAGCTATATACTGATCACACCAATATACTGCAGCTTCAAAACAAAACACATACCCTATTTGGATATGCAGCTAAATTAAGAAATCACATAAATAGCAAATTAGAAAAGTATCAATATACAAATGACCAACTCTCCATTATTAATGCCTTAATATTAGGGCAAAGACAAAATATAACAAAAGCAGTTTATGACAATTACACTAATGCAGGTGCCATACACATATTGGCAGTTTCTGGGTTACATGTTGGTATAATATTGTTAATACTAAATTTGGTATTCAAACCTGTAGAACGTTTAAAAAACGGGAAGTTTTATAAAACCATAATACTCGTTATTTTATTATGGACCTATGCTTTAATTGCAGGTGGCTCTGCATCTATTATAAGAGCAACAACCATGTTTAGTATTGTTGCTATAGGTATTAACTTAAAACGTCCGACAAACATCTATAACACCTTAGCTGTTTCTGTTTTTATTTTACTATTAATTAAACCTAATTTTTTATTTGATGTAGGTTTTCAGTTAAGTTATGCTGCAGTAATAGCAATCGTTAGTTTTCAGCCTATATTAGAAAAACTTTGGACACCTAAATACAAAATTGTAACGCTGTTATGGCAAACGCTAACAGTAACTGTTTCTGCTCAATTTGGAATTATCCCTATAAGTCTATATTATTTCCATCAATTCCCTAGTTTATTTTGGTTATCCAATCTTATTGTAATTCCGTTTTTAAGTATCATTTTAGGTCTTGGTTTACTAGTAATTACATTAGCACTATTTGGTTTACCTAAAACTTTGTTGTCAGATGCTTTTGGAATGGTTATCAATTGGATGAATTCCTTTTTTGGATGGATTTCTAGTCAGGAAGATTTTTTAATAATTGATATTCCGTTTACCGTTGCTCAAGTCATTGTATCCTACATCTTCATATTTTGCCTTTATGCACTTTACCATAATAAGAATTATAGGTGGTTACAACTAACCTTAATTTCGGTCTTGGTTTTACAATTATCCTATACCATTGTCCAATTTAATAATAAAAGCAATGAATTTATTGTATTTCATAAAAGTAGAAACACACTATTAGGTAAAAAACACAACAATCAATTAGCGACCTTTTCTACATTAAAAACAGCAGAAACAAATTCTATAATTAGAAGCTATGCAGTCAAAAACGCATTACAAACATCAGCTTCAAAACCTGTAACTAACCTATACAAACTGGACAACAAACATGTATTAGTTGTTGATAGTTTGTCCGTATTTAATGTAAAAGGAATAACAATAGATTATGTTGTATTAACACAATCTCCAAAATTAAACCTAGAGCGATTAATTGACAGCTTAAAACCAAAGGTTATAATAGCAGATGGAAATAATTATAGATCGTATGTTAACCGATGGGAAGCCACTTGTTTAAAACAAAAACTCCCGTTTTACTATACAGGTAAAACAGGAGCTTATATTATAAACTATTAAACGGTTTAATCGTTTTTAAAGGTTGCTTTAAAGGCTTTGTAATAGGCATCAAAATCTGCTTGAGTTTTCATGTCTTTATGTTTATTAGACTGAAACATTTTTAAATACAACTCTAAAGCTTGTGGTGTTTGATATCCTGTAATTGGAGATATTAGCTGTGCATCTTCATCAAAAAATAGCAACGTTGGATAAGCTCTAATCCCTAAACCACGTGAAAGCTCGTGACTAGAATTTCTAGTTTTAGCTTTAGCAGGATTGTAACTCGGGTTTTTATATGTTTTTCCTTTAAAGGTAATTTCTTCATTTCCCTCAGCATTAAACTTCACAGCATAATAATACTTATTTACATAAGCAATTAGGTCTTTATTAGTAAAAGTTCTAGCATCCAAAAGTTTACATGGACCACACCAAGCTGTGTAAGCATCCATCATTATTTTTCTAGGTTCTTTTTTTTGAAGCTCAACAGCTTCTTCAAGTGTTACCCAGTTAATTTTGTCTTGTGCAAAACTGCTAACTGTAAACAACAGTGTTAGGGCTAAAAATATGTTTTTCATTAAATCTATTTTATATTTTTTATAGTCGCAAATAGTGTTCCAAATTTACAAAAAAATAAAACGCCTCAAATATGAGGCGTTTATTTTAATAATATATTAAGTGTTAATTATTGTACACCATGCATCATACGCTTAATCTTACCATTTAATAAAAGCATAATTACACCTGCTCCTATTGGAATTAAAGTAAAGATTAAGAAGAATGTAGATAATCCGTGATCTTCCATAATTGGATCCATGTAACTTGCTGTCCAACCTCCAATTACTCCAGCCAAGAAGTTTGCAATAAACCAAATACCAAACATCATACTTACTAGTTTTACAGGAGCTAATTTACTAACATAACTTAATCCCACTGGAGATACACAAAGCTCTCCTAAAGTATGCAATAAGAAAGCAATAATTAACCAAATCATACTAACTGAAGCTGACTTTGCGCCATCTGGAATTCCTGAAGCTCCATATGCTAATGCAGCAAAACCTACTCCTACAAGAATTAACCCTAAAGCAAATTTGATTGGTCCTGATGGGTTGTATTTGCTTTCCCATATTTTAGAAAATACTGGTGCAAATAATATAATGAATAATGAATTTAATACAGAGAACCATGATGCTGCAACTTCAGTAGCTTCAGATGTAAACTCTCTATATAACATCCAAATAACAATCACCCAAATAATTAAAAAACTAAATCCTAAGAAAAAATTTGATAAGGCATACTTTTTAAAAGTTTGCTTAAATAGCATTCCTAAAACCCATGTTAAAACAAATAAAGGGACTAATGTAATAATTGAATTAACAATATTAAAAACCGTTGCAGACTCTCCACTTAAAGCACGATCTGTATAATCTGCTGCAAAAATGGTCATAGATCCACCTGCTTGCTCAAATGCCCACCAAAAGAATACTGTAAACAAAGCAAAAATACCAATTACAGTCAAACGATCTTTTGTAACCTTAGACGACTTAGCATCGTCAATAACATTTTCTACATCATCTCCAATCGCTTCCATTGAATGTTCTAATGTATCGTCAAAGTCGTCACTATTATTTGGAGATAATCCAATGTTACCAAATATTTTTTGTGCAAAGTAAAATTGTAACATTCCAAAAAACATAAATACACCAGCTAATCCAAATCCATAATGCCATCCTATTTTCTCACCTATGTAACCACATAAAAGAATACCTAAAAATGCACCTGCATTAATTCCCATGTAAAAAATGGTGTAACCAGCATCTTTCTCTTTTCCTTGACCTTTATATAATTGACCAACAATTGAAGAAATATTTGGCTTAAATAAACCGTTTCCTAAAATAAGAAAGACTAATCCAATGTAAAAAAACATATCTGTTAATCCCTCTAAAGCCATAGCAGCATGTCCTAAAGTCATTATTAAAGCACCTATAACAACGGACTTTCTAAAACCTAAAAATTTATCAGCTAAATAACCACCAATTATTGGTGTTAAATAAACCAATCCAATATACCATCCATACATTAAGGTTGCATCTTCACGCTCCCAACCCCATCCTCCTTCAAGGATTGACTTTGTTAAAAACAGTACTAGTAAAGCACGCATCCCATAATAGGAGAATCGTTCCCACATTTCAGTAAAAAAGAGTACAAATAATCCAGACGGATGACCTAAAACGGTCTTTTGATTGGTTTCTGAACCTCCAAATTTAAATTCCATAAGTTATAATATTAGTTAGTTTAATTAAAGTTTATCGCCTAAAGTGCGATTGATAAAGTTTGTCATTTTTGTATATAAATGCAATCTTGTATTACCTCCATAAATACCATGATTTTTGTCTGGATATATCATCCATTCAAACTGCTTATTAGCTTGTACTAAAGCCTCAACCATACGCATTGTATTTTGTACGTGTACGTTATCGTCTCCTGTACCATGTATCAATAAAAAGTCTCCTTCTAATTTATCTACATGATTTATTGGTGAGTTATTATCGTAACCACTAGCGTTTTCTTGTGGTGTAGTCATATAACGCTCTGTATAAATAGAGTCGTAAAACCTCCAACTTGTTACAGGTGCGACTGCTATTGCCATTTTAAACACATCGTTTCCTTTAAATAACGCATTACTTGACATAAATCCACCATAGGACCATCCCCAAATTCCCATTCTGCTAGAATCAATGTATGGTCGTGCTCCTAATAATTTTGCTGCTTCAATTTGATCTTCAACTTCAAATTTACCTAATTCATTTTGAGTTACTTTTTTAAAATCTGCACCTTTTAAACCTGTTCCTCTTCCATCAACGCAAGCTATAATATAACCTTGTTGCGCCAACATTTGATACCAATAGTCATTTGCGCTATGCCATTTATTAGCCACTTGTTGAGATCCTGGACCTGAATATTGAAACATAAATAATGGATATTGTTTGCTAGCATCAAAATTGGCTGGCTTAACCATCCACATGTTTAAGTCATTTCCGTTTACAGAAATAGTAGAAAACTCTTTATCAGATATTGTATAAGCCTTTAAAGTTTCCTTTAAATCATTATTATCTTTTATGGTTTTTAAAACTTTTCCTGTACTAGCATCATTTAAAGTGTATAAATATGGTGTTGTTGCACTTGAAAAAGTATTGATAAAGTATGTGAAGTTAGCACTAAAGTCTGCATTGTTTGTTCCTTCGTTTTGTGTTAATCTTCTTTTTTGAGTTCCGTTTAATTTAATAGAATAAACGTCTCTGTTAATACTACCGTTTTCTACTGACTGATAAAAAATACGATCTGAAGTACTATCATAACCATAATACTCTGTCACTTCCCAATTACCTTTAGTAATTTGGTTAATTAACTTTCCTTTTTTGCTATAATGATACACATGGTTGTAACCATCTTTTTCGCTAGTCCAAATAAAAGTCTTATCCTTTAAAAACGTTAGATTGTCTGTAATATCTATATAAGCTTTATCCTTTTCTTCAACAACCAAATACGCTTCGTTTTGACTAGCATCTATCATCCATAAATCTAATTCGTTTTGATGACGATTCATATAAATAGCACTTAACATATTAGCGTCATGAGACCATTTAATTCTAGGTATATAAAAGTCGTTGTAAGTTTTATTCACTTTTACTTCTTCTAATTTATTTTTATCTAAATCATAAAGATGTAAGGACACTACAGCATTACGTTCTCCTGCTTTTGGATATTTAAAAACGGTTTGTGTTTGATATAAATCCTTACCGTAAACGTCCATAGAAAACTCAGGTACATCACTTTCGTCAAATCTTATAAATGCTATTTTGTTACTATCTGCATTCCAATCAAATGCTCTAACAAAACCAAATTCTTCCTCATAAACCCAATCCGTAATACCATTAATAATTTTATTTTTTTCGCCATCAAAAGTTAATTGTGTAACGTCATTAGTTTTTAAGTTTTTAACGTATAAATTATTTTGATAACCGTAAGCTACTTTTTTACCGTCTGGAGAAAAAGTTGGTTCTTGTATTTTATGGTTTGCGACACTATGGATAGACTTTTCTGATACATCATACACCACATATTTACCTAATGAAGAACGTCTAAAAATAGATTCTTCTTCAAAAGCTAAAAGTATTTTGTTTTCATCTTTGCTAAATGTATAATCAGAAAAATATTTTAAATCTAAATCCTTAGAGCTAACTAAGGTCTTAACCTTTTCTAGCGTCTTGTAATCGTAGATATCAATTGTGGTTGCTCCACTTGCGCGATCAAAGTTTAAAACCGAATATTGTTGACCGTTGTTCATGGAGTGTAAGGCGTCTAAACCTTCTGTTCTAAAGGTACCACTCCATATTTCATCAAGTATAAATTCCTTATTTTGAGCAGTTAAAAATGTAGTTGCTAAAAAGCAGAATAGAGAAAGGATTCTTAAAATCTTCATTTAATATTAATTATTTAATAATAGGATGTCAAGTTTACTAAAAAATACCCAAAAAACCGCCAACATTAACAGATAAATCAGCAATATTACACGTACTACTATAATTTGAAAGTGTATATAGTATCTTTGCATTTCAAAAATAATAACATGAGCACACTCGTTTCTGGATTTTCTAAATTATCAAAAGCTGAAAAGATTAATTGGCTAATTAAAAATCACCTGTCAGCCTATAAAGATGCTGAGACCATCCTAAAGCAATATTGGAATAGCGATCAAAAGCTACAACAGTTGCATGACGAGTTTATAGAAAACACAATAACTAATTATTTTTTACCCTTTGGAATTGCACCAAATTTTGTTATTAATGACAAGATTTACACCATACCAATGACAATTGAAGAAAGCTCTGTAGTTGCTGCTGCTAGTAAATCTGCAAAATTTTGGCAAACTAGAGGTGGATTTAAAGCATCCGTTTTATCTACTACTAAAATTGGTCAAGTCCACTTTACATATTCCGGAAGTTATAGTGATTTAAAAAACTATTTTGACACTATAAAACAGCAACTTATAACTGACACCAAATCCATTACTAAAAATATGGAAAAACGTGGTGGTGGTATTTTAGATATTGAATTAAGAGATAAAACCAGCGATTTAGATAATTACTATCAGCTGCATGCTACTTTTGAAACCTTAGATGCAATGGGAGCAAATTTTATAAACTCTTGTTTAGAACAATTTGCTAAAACATTTAAAAATGAAGCTGAGCATCACTTACAACAGCCTATAAATATTGTCATGAGTATTTTATCTAATTACGTACCTGAGTGCTTAGTTAGAGCTGAAGTAAGCTGTAAAGTTGAAGCTTTAGCCGAAAAAGATATTAATCCACATACATTTGCTGAGAAATTTGTTCAAGCTGTAAACATAGCTGAAATTGAACCTTACAGAGCTGTCACACACAATAAAGGTATCA
The DNA here is from genome assembly GCF_038154885.1 of Olleya sp. Ti.3.14. Taxonomy (NCBI): domain Bacteria; kingdom Pseudomonadati; phylum Bacteroidota; class Flavobacteriia; order Flavobacteriales; family Flavobacteriaceae; genus Olleya; species Olleya sp. Ti.3.14. The sequence goes on along the minus strand of NZ_JBAKAO010000003.1, from coordinate 191,851 downwards.
TGAATGGGATTGACGCTGTGGTGTTAGCTACAGGAAATGATTTTAGAGCTGTAGAAGCTGGTGTACATGCCTATGCTGCAAAAGATGGAAAATATAGCAGCTTAACGCATGCTAAAATTGAAGATGGCATCTTTACTTTTTGGATGGAAATACCCTTAGCTTTAGGCACTGTTGGTGGCTTAACAAGCTTACATCCTTTAGTAAAATTGGCATTACAAATCTTAGACCAACCTAATGCAAAGCAATTAATGCAAATTGTCGCTGTTGCTGGATTAGCACAAAATTTTGCTGCTTTAAGAAGTTTAACCACAACTGGTATACAAGAAGGACACATGAAGATGCATTTAATGAATATATTAAATCAATTTGAAGCAACACCTTCTGAAAAAGAACAGGTTGTAAATCACTTTAAAACTAACGTAGTTACACATAGTGCTGTTGTAGAAGCTATTGAAAAACTAAGACAATAATGCAAACCTTTTATAGTCACGGAAAATTATTACTTACTGCAGAGTATGTTGTACTTGATGGCGCTAAAGCGTTAGCAGTACCTACTAAGTTTGGACAGCAATTAACAGTAGAGCCAATAAAACAACCACAAATTATATGGACCAGCTTAGACCATAACAACGCTATATGGTTTGAGGATCTATTTAGTTTAAAGGAAATTAACAATGGATACTTATCTCGTAATCCTATCTCTGATAGGCTAATTCAAATCCTAAAGGCTATAAAGAAGTTAAACCCTGAATTTTTGACTTGTAAAACAGGTTTTAAAATAACTACAATGCTTGAGTTTCCTAAAAATTGGGGATTGGGCACATCGTCTACTTTAATAAATAATTTAGCACAATGGGCTAACGTAGATCCATACCAATTATTAAACTTAACTTTTGGAGGTAGTGGTTATGATATTGCTTGTGCAAAAAATAGTAAAGCTATAGTTTATCAATTAACAAACAACCTACCTGTAATAAATACATTAGACTTTAAACCTGACTATTTTGAAAACCTATATTTTATTCATTTAAATAAAAAGCAAAATAGTCGTGACGGTATTGCACATTATAAAGCTAACAAACACGACTTAGCAAATACAATAAAAGCTATTAATGCAATAACAGGTAATGTTATTAAAAGCGAAACACTAGAAGACTTAAAAAGTTTAATAGAACAGCACGAAACCATTATAAGTACTATAACAAATCAAACTAAAGTTAAGGATACCCTTTTTAGCGATTTTGATGGTAGTATTAAAAGTTTAGGTGCTTGGGGAGGCGATTTTATTTTAGTCGCAAGTACAACTAATCCAACTGACTATTTTAAAGCTAAAGGTTTTAATACTATATTAAAATATAAAGACATGGTCTTATAAAAATAGGGCATAAAAAAAGCCTCTTAATAATTTAAGAGGCTTTTTTTATATGTAAACTATAGTTGTTTATTGTACTGTTTTAGCTCTAAAATCTTCAATCTCTGCTGACTCTTTTAAAGCACTGTATAATCTAGTTTGTACTGCACTTAACTTTTGTGCACTTACTTGATTAGCAAATGGTAAATAGTTTTCTAATTCTACAGCTGGTGTCTTTTTAGTAACCTGTACCATAAACACACCTGTGTTTCCTTTTATTAATTTAGAAGCTACACCTTCTTTTAATCCAAAAGCTGTTCCTACAACCATTGGCTCTTTTCCTGCTCCTGCAATTGTTGGGTTTTTCATGTTTATTGCTGAAGATGATTTAACCGTTTGGCTTTCTGCTGCAGCAAAATCTGCTAATGTTGAAGCGTTAACTCTGTCCATTATCATTTTAGCTTTTTTCTCTTTTCTAATTGCTGGTAATGCAGTAACTGAAGCATCTTCAACACTCATTAATCCTTTCTCTTGCTTACCAGTTAATTGTGCAATTACAATTCCTCCTGGTACGTTATCAAAACGCTTATAGTCTCCAACTGCAGTTGCATCTTCAAAAGCCCAACGTACAATTTGACGTTGATTTCCTAATCCAGGAATACTTTCGTCTAACTCGTTAGCTGTCATTGGACGTACTTCGTAGTTTGCATTTTTAGCTACTTCTGCAAAGTTTCCTTTAGCAATTGCTAATTCAAAATTAGATGCATCAGCAAATATTTTGTCTTCTGTTTTGGAAGAAGGCTCTATTTTTCTAGCAATTGTTGCTAATTTAGCAGCAGTTTCAACATTTTTCTTATCGTCTACTCTAATAATATGGTAACCAAACTTTGTTAAAACAACGTCTATACTTCCAGTTTCATTAAAAAATAAGAAGTTAGCAAAATCAGGATCAAAACTTGCAGGATTGTAAGTTGTTAATCTTGTCCAACCAATACTTCCGTCTTTACCTTTAGTTCCGTCAGAGTTAATTTCATTTGCTACTTCTGCAAATTTAGTTTTATCATTTTTTACTAAAGGAAAGATACTATCGATCATTGCTTTAGCTTCTTCTTTAGTTCTAGTAACATCAGCTGCTGCTCTTGTTGTTCCAACAAAAGGAATTACAATATGGCTAGACTCGATTGAATCTGCTAATTTTTTATAATCTAAAACTTTAGTTACTTTATAATAGTTACCGTCTTTATATGGACCGTAAGTTTTTCCAGCTTCTAAATTAAAGATTGTGTCTGCAATTGTTGCTGGTAAGCTAGATTTGTATTGGTATTTGTCTACAAACTTTAAATCATCAGAGTTACTGTTTACAAAACCTTCTACATCTTTAGTATTAACAAAACCTAATTTGTTATCTGTAGCTTTAGTCGCTTCGTTATAAACTTCTTTATCTTTAAGTAAACCGTTTAGTTCATTTTTAATTTCGTTTTCATCTTCTAAAGAGGCAACTTCTTTAAAAAACACATATTGAAAATTTCTATTAGCTTCAGTTTGATAAGCTTTTTGATTTTTGTTTATGTAGTTTTTAATATCTGATTGCGATACGTTAACTTCTGTATCTGGAATAGATGTGTAAGGTACTTGTACATAATTGATATCAACTTTTTCTCCTTCTAACTTATGCTCTAACTGCCCTTCTGCTAATGTTGCAGTAGTACCAGCTTTAACCATGTTAAAGTAGTTAGATTGTAAAGCATTTGTAGCTAAAGATTGCTCTGTTGATAACCAATTTTGGTAAGCTTCAGCTGAAGAGCTTTTTAAATTATCTATAAACAACTTTAATTTAGAATCATCAAAAACACCATCTTCATTTAAAAATGTTGGGTCTGTTCCGTAAGACGTTTTGATTAAGTCACGCATTTGCTCAGACTCAACAGTCATTCCTAATTTTTCAATTTGACCGTTCATTACCGCTTCTCTCACTTTAGTCTCAAACACACTATTCATGACTTGACTAGTTGTTGCATTTGGGCCCATTTGTCTTTGTTGAAACTCTACAAGGTTAGAAAACTCTTCTCTTGAAATGTCTTGACCATTGATTGTTGCTACAACATCTGGAGATTTAGAAAACAATGCATCTTTATTATCAAATAAACTTGATAAAATAAAAGCGAATAACGCTAATGCAATAACTAAGATTAATACAACCGTTTTTTGTCTAATTTTATTTAAAATTGCCATTTTTTGTGATAAATTTTGTGAAATATAGTGGGCGAAAATACCATTTTCTATTCAATAATAAAAGCACTTTATTATAATAAATATATTAATTAAAAATACTGTTAGTAAAATAGTTAGTATTTATCTTAAAATATTAGTCTTCTTCTTTAATTTGAAGTTCTACCAAGTCTATTTTGGTGTTTGAAACTTCTAAGATTTTAAAGTTGAATTTTTCTGTCGAAACAATTTCATTTTGCTGCGGAATTTCCTCGGTATGATCTACAATTAGACCTCCTAAGGTTTCGTAGTTTTCTCCTACTGGTAAATTTAACTTGTACGTTTCGTTTAGATAATCAACTTCTATCCTTGCTGAAAAAACATAGGTTGTTGCATCCTTTTGTTCTTCAATTAAATCAATAGTATCATGCTCATCTTCTATTTCTCCAAACAACTCTTCAACAATATCCTCCACTGTCATTATCCCAGAAGTCCCACCATACTCGTCCACTACTACAGCTATACTTTTACGTTTTTTAATTAAAACGTTAAGTATATCTTTAACTAACATAGTTTCAGGAACTAACTCTATTGGCATAATCATAGAGCCAATATTTTTTGGTTTTTTAAATAAGTCAAAAGAATGTACATAGCCTAAAACATCGTCTATAGTTTCTTTATATATCAATATTTTAGAACATCCTGTCTCAGTAAACAATGCGCTAAGGTCTTGGATTGTATCTTGAAGCTCTAAGGCTATAATCTCTGTACGAGGCACCATAACCTCTCTTGCTTTAACTTCTGAAAACTCTAAAGCATTTTGAAAAATTTGAATTTCGGAATCTATATCTTCATGTTCTTCGATGCTTTCCATCTGCTCACTAATATAGTGACCTAACTCAACTTTTGTAAAGGCTAATTGTACTTGGTCGCCTTCTGTTTTAAAGAATTTTTTTAAAACCACATCACTGATCCAAATAACAAAGTCGGACACCCAACTAAACATCACATAAAAAATATAAGCTGGAAAGGCTAATACTTTTAATAGCGTATTAGAATATATCTGAAAAAATACTTTTGGTAAAAACTCGGCAGTAAATAAAATTAATAAAGTGGATAATATGGTTTGAGATAATAAACTTAAATCTACTAACATGTAAGAGGCAAATGCATTGTCTGTTGGCAACATACTTTGAAACCAACCCATAAGCAAATCACCCATAAAAAAACCATAAATAACCAATGCTATGTTGTTACCTATAAGCATTGTTGCAATAAATTTTGATGGTTTAGCTGTTATTTTAGATAAAATTTTAGCTAAAAAACCATCTTGCTTTTTTTCTATTTCAATATGGATTTTATTGGACGATACATATGCGATCTCCATTCCTGAAAAAAAAGCTGATAATAATAAGCACGCAACAATTATAAGTATAGAGCTAAGCATCTACTTACGATCTTGATTTTCGAACTTTTTATTAAATCTTTTTTTGAAAAAGAACATAAACACTGCTGTTATACCTAATAAAAGAGACATATATGCTCTGGTTTCTCCCCAACTTGCAATTGCATCGTAAAGAAAAAGTACTGCAAATACTAAATAAGCGTATTGAAAAAATTTAAAAGTTTTCATTTAAATATAAATTGATAAGTAAAGATACTAAAAAAGTATTCTTTTTATTAGAAAGGAAATATTATTCTTGAACAGCAAATTGACCTGTAACACCCAAAACTTCAGCTTTTTTAAAGTCTCTGTCCGAATCAAATCCCATTCCGCTAGTTACATACCCTTTGGCTCTGTATGTTGCTGGCAGATTAGTAAATAACCATTGCTTACTTTGATCGTAATATAGTTGCTCTGCAAACAAGGTGTCATTTGTTGAAGTAGCTGCAATAACATGACCTCTTAAATCAATAAGATTGGTGTTGTCATAAAGTATTGCGTAATCTGATATAATGGTAGTCTTAGCTCGGTTTTTATCATACAAATGCAAAACAACACCTTCCGGAAACTCAGAGTAAGCAAAAGCCCTATTGCTAAAATCATACATTTTAGGACTAACCAAATTTGCAGCTAGACGACCTGAGTCTGTATATTTAACATTAATACTGTCTGAGACACCTACTGGATCATTAGCAGACATACCCATTTTTTTTACATCGTCTAAATTGTTTTTACATGCAAAAAACAAAGTCATAGCTAATGCTATGACTGAGTTTTTTATTATATGTAATTTAATGTTTAGCATTATAGGTTTGGTACTGTTACACTTCTACCTATCCAACATCCAATTTTAATACTTTGACCAGCATTACCTTCAGCAAATATTTCTGATTTGGTAGGTGCTTTAGCGTTATAGCTTTCTACATATTTAGATCCTGCTCCTCCAGCTTTAGCAGCTTCGTTAGCAGCTAACCAGAACACAGCTCTTTTGTTAAAGTTTGTATCACCACAACTGTTTGCACTACTTGCATACATTGATGCTATCTGTAAGTGAGGATTTTTGTTAGATGGGTTAAGGTTTAAAGACTCTTGGTAATATTGTCTTGCCTTACCATAACTTCCACTCTTTTTAAAGTCAGAAGCAGCTTTGTAATATAATTTAGCCTTTTTAAATGGATCTGTTTCTAGGTCCATAGTTTGGTCTAAATACTTTTGCTCTCCTGTAATAACATATAAGTAGTAAGATGTACTAGCATCTGGTTGTATTGTATTTTTTTGCTTTACAATGGTTACAAACATTGGATCTTCTTTACATCCTTTTTCATATAACTTGTTCATTGCACGTTGTAACCAAACTGCATTAGTTTTGTTTGCTTCATAATTTTTTTGGTATAACGGAATTAAGTTTTCACAGTTAGCTATATCTCCTAATTCTTTATCAACACCAAGTTGTACATTATCAAAAGCATCAACCATTGCGCTATAATATGTTTTCCATTGACCATCCTTTTTAGTTAAAGCCACACCAGAGTCTTCCTTATTGATTAACTCATTAAGTTTTTTTGCGTTAAATGCAGTTTCTTCTTCAATTTTTTCGGCAACATCATCATACTTATCAAATAAGTCTTGTGCAGTTTTGTTTCCAGAATCATATAAGCTAACCATTAACTTAAAGTAAACATATAAACTCTTAGCACTTTTAAAGCTATCCTTATCTGCTTTATAAGCAGCATCAAAACAATCAAAAACATCTTGATCTGTTAAACCTAAAGCTTCTTTGTTATCATACTTAAGTTGACATTGCTCTGATTGGTACTCTCCAACAGGAGAAATACTTGCAAAGTTTGCCATTCTTTCATCAAACATTAAAATTAAATCATTTACATAACCTAATTTTTCTGCTCCAGTAGATTTTTTTATGTAGTGACTTAGTATTTTTTCTCCATACACGTAAATCGCTTTGTTATATTTTGGACAGTCTTTTCTTAACTCCATAAAATATGGGTAAGCAGCTTCATAATTTTTAGCTTTTGAAGCTTCAGTCATTAAGGACAATTTAGTCATACATTCTTGCTCATCTTGAGCAAATCCGACTGACAGACCCAAAAACAGGGCTATTAATAAAGTGATTTTAGTTTTCATAATCTTTAATTTTATGCTGTTAGTTATATTTCTTTTTATTAAACCATCTATCATTTAGTGATAAACTTAATTGGAAGTTAACAAAGTTTTCTTTTACTAAATTAGCAGTGGTTGTACCTCTTTGTCCAAACTCTACTCCTAAATTAGCATTAGAGAACCAAACTCCAACTGGTATTCCTACTCCAAAAGACATGCCAAACTCTTTTATCGACTCATCATTTATAATTAACCCTGTATTTTCAAAACGCATACCTGCACGATAAGTAACTCTTTTCCAACCGCTTGAAAACGAATTGTACTCAGGAATATAAAATCCTCCTAAGGATAATTTTGATGCATCTTCAAACGTTGCTCCAACATTATCATACAAAGGATTAAAAAATTCGCTTGTATTTTGTGAAGTATATTCTAAACCAGCAAACCACTTTCTAGGCTGACCAATACCAGATCCAATAGTAAATTTAGAAGGCAAAGTTAATTCTGTTTCTTTTAAATTAGTTGCAGATAAGTCTACCTCAATTTGATTTGTTAAACCAGAAGAGACATCAATTGTAGATATTGAGCGTTGGTTTTGAGACGTCAATTTAATCTCTGGTGTATAAGTCATCGATCCTTGATACTCTAATTTAGGCGAAATCATTTTTTGATAATGTACCCCTAAATTAAAATTTAAACCACTTAAATCTGATCTATTACTCTCTTCTGAGTAATATTGTAATGGCTCATCAGCATCGTTATACAAAACATTAATTGTATTATTCTGGATGTTTCCAAAATCATAATCCATCTGTACACCTACACTAAGACTTTTATTAACTTGATATCCTAAAGCTAAAAAAGCTTTATTTAATCCTCCTTCTCCTGCATATCTGTAATCAACCATATCATTAGCATTACGAGTTTCTAACTCATACCCAACAGAGGAGTAAGGTAGTAGCCCAAAACCAAAACCAAATTTTCCTACAGGAAAAGCTAAAGCTAAATAATCAAAAGTAGTACTTGTAGCACTATCACTTCCATTATCAGATTTTAGATCAGTAGTTGTATGACTTCCTCCAACTGTAAATTTTACTGGTCTTGTTTCGTTATTAAAAGTTGCAAGATTGTTACCACCATAAGTTGCTGGATTTGAAAAATTAATATGAATACTATCTTTGTAAACACCTAACCCTCCCATGCTACGATTTTCAACCGATCCTTTAAATTTTAAGCTTCCTATTCCATAAAAAGAATATGGTGAAGCTGTTCCCTCCTGTCCGTAACTTTGAATTGCAAAAACTGCAATAAAAACTAATACAAGTTTTTTTATCATCCGTTTGTGTTGTATTGTAATATGAAATTCAAACCTTCTAAAAGAAAATTTGAGTTGGCAAATATGCTACTTTTTAATTGTTTAGACAAAAAATTAGTATCTCCTCCTGTTAAAATTATTGTTAAATCTGAATAATCAGCACTATAACGTTCTATTATTCCATCTATTTCACTTAAAACACCATAAACAATTCCGCTATTTATTGCGTTTATTGTAGAGTTTCCTATAAAATGTTCCGGAAACTGTGTTTCTAACAATGGTAATTTAGCGGTTTGATTATGTAATGCTTTATAACGCATTCTTATTCCCGGAGAAATTGAACCTCCCAAATAATCATTTGTATTAGTTATAAAATCATACGTAATACACGTTCCTGCATCAATTATTAAAACATTTTTATTAGAAAATTGTTGTACAGAGGCACAAACTAATGCTATTCTATCAATGCCTAATGTTTTTGGAGTCGCATACAAATTATTAAATGGTAAAGGCGTTTCATGACTTAATACCAATAAATTAAAATGTAGGCTCAAATAATCAACAACAGCTTGAACTAAAACACCAACCGATGATACAATTGCTAAATGCAATTGACTATAAGATTTCCTTAATTCTTTTATACCATCTAAAACTTCTGACTGCTCAACAATAACAACAGTTATAATGTTGTTTTTATCAAATACAGCTAGTTTAGATCGGGTATTTCCTACATCTATTACTAAATTCATTCTACATTTAAAAATGGTAAATCTACAAAACCATTAGATTAAAAAGTATTAATAATATTATAATATTGAAATTGAGACAAATAAGTCTCCTTCAAACACAAAAGTAAAAAAACATTGTAATTTTTTTGATTTTTTGTTTGGTAGTTCTAAAATTGAAACTATATTTGCACTCGCAATTTATTGCTACTGGTGCCTTAGCTCAGTTGGTAGAGCAAAGGACTGAAAATCCTTGTGTCCCTGGTTCGATTCCTGGAGGCACCACCAGAAAAAACCCGATTCATCTGAATCGGGTTTTTTGGTTTAAAGAACTAAATCAAAGATTAATAATTCACTATAAAAAAGTAGTATATTAGCTAATGCTACATTTTTCAACTTAAAAATTAAATTATGAGTAATAAAGATCAATTTATGAAAGAAGCTGTTAACGCAGCTTTAAAAGGAATGAACAACAATGAAGGCGGACCATTTGGTTGTGTTATTGTTAAGGATGGAAAAATTGTAGGACGCGGAAACAATAAAGTAACCTCTACTAACGACCCAACTGCACATGCAGAAGTGACCGCTATTAGAGATGCTTGTAAAAATTTAGACTCGTTTCAATTAGATGGTTGCGAAATATACACCTCTTGCGAACCTTGCCCAATGTGTTTAGGTGCAATTTATTGGGCTAGACCAGACAAAGTATATTACGGAAGTAATCAAGTAGATGCTGCAAATATTGGTTTTGATGATGAATTTATTTACAAAGAAATCCCATTACCATACGCAGAAAGAAGTATCCCGTTTGAGCAATTAGCACGCGACATTGCATTAGAGCCTTTTCAAGAATGGACTAAGAAAATGGATAAAACTGAATACTAAATAAACAATGACGTCAGTTCGAGTGTTTCGACTTTTTGTCGAAATGTATCGAGAATATTTTCAAAAAAGGGCTTCTCGATACAAAATTCCAAAAAGGGAATTTCACTCGAAGTGACGACCTCATTACATTTTTAATTCATTTATAATTAAAAATCAATTAAAACAAACCTCATGATAACCTTCATCCTAAATAACAAAACCATAAATACCTCGGAACATTCCGGAACCACTTTATTGGATTTTGTGCGTTATCAACAACGCTTAACAGGAACAAAGATTGGTTGTCGCGAAGGAGATTGTGGCGCCTGCACCCTTTTAGTAGGAACACGTCATGGTGACACTATAGAATACCAAAGTATTACCTCATGTATTTCACCTTTAGGAAATGCACATGGCAAACACATTCTTACAGTTGAAGGCACAAATCTTAAAGACAAATTAACCACAACTCAAGAAGCCATGAAAGCAAATTACGCCACACAATGCGGATTTTGCACGCCTGGTTTTGTAGTTGCCTTAACAGGATTTGCATTATCACATTCGGATAAAAATTATACTAATGCAATTGACGCAATAAGCGGAAATATTTGCAGATGTACAGGATACAAAGCAATTGAAAAAGCAGCGCATCAAGTTGTCAAAAAACTAGACAACAATACAAACACCACATTTAATTGGTTAATTGAAAATCAATTTATTCCTGAATATTTTAAAAACATCCCACAACGATTAAAAGACATTGAAGCTAAAGATTTAAATCAACCCAAAGGGAAATATGTTTCTGGAGGCACGGATTTATACGTCCAACAAGCGGATCATTTAGCAGATAACGCTGTACATCTAATTGCCGAAAAGGAGTATTTAAAAGGCATTAACATTGAAAATGGTATTTGCACGATCGGAACCAATGCAACGGTTTCAGATTTATGGAATCATACGGAGTTAAATAGTATTTTACCAAACTTAAGAAACCACTTAAAGCTAGTCTCTTCAGAACAAATTAGAAACATGGCTTCGCTTGGAGGAAACTTAGTAAACGCTTCGCCAATTGGGGACATGACTATCTTTTTCCTGTCGCTTAATAGTAATATTACAATATTAAATTCCGCAGAAAAAGAACGCACAATTGCTCTTAAAAACTTTTACAAAGGGTACAAAACTTACGATTTAAAAGACGGTGAACTTTTAAAGAGCATTCAATTTAAATTACCAACAGAACAGTCATTTTTCAATTTTGAAAAAGTGTGCAAACGGACACATTTAGATATTGCTAGTGTCAATTCTGCAATACATCTTTCAATCGAAAACAAAACGATATCGGAAGCGCATGTTTCCATTGGAGGTGTTGCTGCAATTCCAAAATATTTGCATGAGACCTCAGCCTTTTTAGTTGATAAACCTTTGACTTTAGACACTATAATTGAAGCTAACCAAATACTTCAAAATGAAATCAGTCCAATTAGTGATGTTCGTGGGACAACTGACTACAAACGTTTGTTAGGACGACAATTATTTTTTGCTCATTTTACAACGTTATTCCCGAAGCAATTCACCTTAAACGATTTTGTACAACATGCATAAAAACAAGCCAAATAAAGTATTAGACACTAAATTAGATGCTGTTTCAAAATCATTAAAACAAAGCATCAAAAACTTAGACTCTTACACGCATGTCCGTGGAGAATCATTGTATGTTGACGATGTTAATATTAGACAAGGGACATTTCATGCGGTCGTGTTTGACTCGCCAAAAGCACATGGAAAAATAAAAAGTATTGATTATTCTAAAGCAGAAGCTCTAGAAGGCGTACAACGTATTTTTACATATAAAGATGTTCCTGGTGAAAATGAAATTGGTGGTATTATTCCTGACGAGCCCTTATTTGCAGAGGATGAAGTCCACTTTTGGGGCATGCCAATAGCCTTAATTGTTGCAGAATCAGAATTTATTGCAAGAAAAGCACGTGATTTAATTGATATTGAAATTGAAGACTTATCAGTAATTACAACTGCTAAAGAAGCTAAAGCAAAAGGCAGTTTTATTAATGCACCACGCTCTTTTAGTTTAGGTGATACTGAAAAAGCATTTGTAGATTGTGACTATGTTTTTGAAGGCGAAACATTTTCTAACGGACAAGAGCATTTATATATTGAAGCACAAGGTGCTTACGCAGAACCACAAGAAAACGGAAATATAAAAGTAACTTCCTCCACGCAAGGACCGACAGCTGTGCAAAAAACTATTGCTAAAGTTTTGGGCATTGCAATGCATAAAATTGAAGTTGATGTAACACGACTTGGAGGCGGATTTGGTGGTAAAGAAGATCAAGCAACGCCTTGGGCTGTAATGGCTGCTTTGGCTGCACACCACTTAAATCAATCCGTAAAACTGATACTAAATCGTCATGATGATTTACGCATGACCGGAAAACGCCATCCTTATGAAAGCACATATAAAATTGGACTTTCAAAAGACTTAAAAATTATAGCGTATCAAACCGAGTTTTTGCAAAACTCTGGTGCAGCAGCAGATTTATCTCCTGCAATTGCTGAGCGTACTTTATTTCATGCAACCAACAGTTATTACATACCTAATGTAACAACAAAAGTGTTGAGTTGTAAAACCAACTTACCGCCAAACACAGCGTTTAGAGGATTTGGAGGTCCACAAGGTATGTTTGTAATCGAATCTGCTATTGCAAAAGCTGCTCATGAAATTGGTGTACCAACACGAACAATTCAAGAAGCGAATTTGTTAGATGAAAACGACACGTTTTCTTATGGACAAATCGCTAAAAAAGTAGAAGCCAAAAACACATGGCATTCTGCTAAAAACATATTTAATATTGAAGCTTTAGAGCAAGCGGTCGAAACGTTTAATAAAAACAATACAAGTTTCAAAAAAGGAATAGCGTTTATGCCCATTACTTTTGGTATTTCGTTTACAAACACACCAATGAATCATGCACGTGCTTTGGTTCATATTTATTTAGACGGAAGCGTTGGTATTAGTACTGCTGCTGTGGAAATGGGCCAAGGTGTTAACACCAAAATGATGCAAATTGCTGCGGATGTGTTTTCTATTCCTATTGAAAAAATTAAAATAGAAACAACCAATACAACGCGTGTTGCCAATACGTCGCCATCTGCTGCAAGTTCTACCGCAGATTTAAACGGAAAAGCAACCTTAATGGCGTGTAATGCTTTAGTTGAAAGATTAAAAATTGTGGCTTCGGAAGACTTAAAAGCTTCAGTAAAAGACATTACTCTAAAAGAAGAATCTGTTTATATCAACAACAAAAAATCAGCTTTAACTTGGACAGAGCTAGTCAGCAAAGCCATGTTAAAACGTGTTGCTTTAACTGAAAACGCACATTATGCGACTCCAGAAATTCACTTTGATAAAACCAAGGAAAAAGGACATCCTTTTGCTTATCACGTTTACGGAACCGCAATAACAACTACCACTATAGATTGCATGCGTGGCACTTACGAATTTGATAGTGTAAAAATTGTACACGATTACGGAAAAAGCATGAGTGAAGGTATTGATTTAGGTCAAGTAGAAGGTGCTTTAATACAAGGAATTGGCTGGATGACCATGGAAGAGATTGCTTATAATAAAGATGGAAGATTATTATCAAATGCACTTTCTACCTATAAAGTTCCAGATATTTTTTCTGTACCCAAAACAGTAGAAGTGATTCCTGTAGAAACTGAAGGAAACGACATGGCTATATTAAAATCTAAAGCTGTTGGAGAGCCTCCTTTAATGTATGGGATTGGTGCTTATTTTGCACTTCAGAATGCTATAAAAGCGTTTAATCCAAACTACAACATGCAATTTAACGCGCCAATGACTCCTGAAAAGGTATTAATGAGTCTGTATAGAAAAGCCTAAATGATTGAAGAAACAAATATAAATAAGTCCGTTTTCGATGTTTTCCCCGAACTAGAAAGCGAACGCCTATTGTTTAAAGCTTACACAAAAAAAGATGCGCAAACGCTTTTAAATCTAAGAAGCAATAAAGCGATCTCTAAATACATGGACACAACAATACCAAAACGTATTGAAGATACTGAACAAAGAATTGAAGGCTACATAAAAGCTTTTAAAGAAGGAAAAGGAATAACTTGGGCAATTATTGAAAAAGAAAACAATACTATTATTGGTGATTTCGCAATTCACCACATCGACAAACAAAACTCGAGAGGAGAAATTGGTTATATTTTACATCCTGATTTTTGGGGTAAAGGCTATATGACAGAAGCCTTAACCACACTAATTAATTTTGGTTTTAAAGATTTAAATCTTCACAGTTTTTCAGCCAATGTTAATCTTGAAAATGTCAATTCAAAAACACTACTACTTAAATTTGGCTTTAAATTAGAAGCTCTATTTAGAGAAAATTTTTATTACAATGGTCAATTTTTGGATAGCGAAATTTATTGCTTACTACAATCCGATTTAAAATAAACGCCTTATCGCACTACATTACAAAACACAAAACATCTTAAAGGGTGCACTAATTTATAGTGCTGGAGACACAATAGCAGCTTTAATTGTTGACGAGTATTCTTGGCACAGACTGCTAGGAATGGCATTTGTTGGCGCCACTTTTTACGCATTTGAAATCCCTAACTATTTTGATTGGATAGTAAAAAAAACTAAAGACTTAAAAGGTGTACGCGCTGTATTATCTAAAACAGGTTTAGCCATAGCATATTTTAATCCACTTTGGGTTGCAAGACATTTATTGTTTATCAAATTGTTTTCTGCTCAATTTAATGACATTGGATTTAACCTTATCCAAACTGCCTTTTGGTCCTTTTTGGTAAATATTCCTATTTCGTTTTTAGCAAATTACTTGATTCAAAATAGATTTAAGTTAAAATGGCGTTTTCTTGGAAGTGCAATATACTCAGCAATAATGGCGATTTATTACGCTTTAGGCGAAACTATTTTTAGTTAGATTAAATTTTCTAAATCCTCTGTAGTCAGAATAGAACATTCAGTTATACCATAATGCTTCAAAACAGCATCCAACAAATAATCTCTGACTACCAAAATAAGATGTGTGTTATCATTAGATTTAAACTGAGAAACCAAAGCTTTGGTTGAAACGTGCAAGCCTTCATTTTTTAATTCTAACTTTCCTATTTCATCAATAATAAAATATTGACGTTCTGTTTTAGAAGCTTCTAAAATCAAATAGTGATTAGCTTCATTAAAAGCCGATCGCAAAAATTTAAAATTCCCTATTGCAACAATAGCTTTAATTTCATTTTCAGCTTCAGCTTCAGCTTCAAGCTTAAAAATAGTTTTACTTTTTAATTTCAGAAAATAACGTTTTCCATTAGCATCGTCGGGACACAATAACCCATCAACATTACTCCTGTTTTTAGACCAATGTAACAGCGCTGTAGTCTTCCCTGATCGTATTACTCCCGTGAGGATATAAATCATTCCGAAGGCGTTTTAAAATGAATACAATTAGAAATGCTATTCGCCATAAAAAACTTAAATCGATTGAATCCTTTTAAATGCTGCGTTTGTTTCCAAGTATAGGAAATAATCTGCCTAAAATAAGGGAACAAATCCATGGCATTGGTAATATCCTGCTGGTACTTAGATTCCTTTTTACTTAAGTATTTCTGAACCAATCTTAATAAAAAAGGACCAATTACTAGATACCAAAGCATTAAAATAAGAAAACTACGGAATACGATATAAATAGCCTTTTGCCACCCAAAAAGAGCACCTCCAAATATTGAAAACCCTAAAACAATTATGGCAACCGTAATTAACCAAACCCAAATAACTTTGGTTTTAAAGGGTACTTTTCTTTTAGTGCTTTCTGATTCTTTTGGCATTGTTTCTAAATAAAAATCAACTTCAGGTTTTCTTGCTATTATCTTAATAATACTTTTAACAAAGACACCCGCTAATAGTCCACAAACAACATATACTACAAGATATAACGTCACTAAAAAAGAAGTGGTAGAGGTTTCCGACACAAAGTATAACTTTTTCTGAACCCAAGAGCCATAAATATTAATAGCTTCCCATAGACCAGTACCATAAACCACTGTTAGCACTATTAGTTTTTGCAATGCGGACTCTAAAAAAGTCACCATCCCTAAAACCAATAGCACAAAACCTTTCCAAGAAAAGTTAGAAAATAAAAACGCACCAAAAAGCGCTTGAAAACTGACTGCAACATAAGCTCCGAATGGAGAATATGGACTTACTGCCATTTTAATAATCAAGACAATAACCAATGCTTTTAAAATAGTTTGCCATTTGTTTTTAGCATAAAAAGCAATTAAACTAATTAGTAATATTGAAACACCACCAACTATCAAACCTGTGAATGGCGAATTAAACACATGTAAAAAACCACCTAAACCGGACTCGTTTAAAGCCCAAAGCGCAGTTAATTTATCTATGATTGATTTGTTTTTTTTCATTTAAAGATTCTTCGCCTTGCTAAGAATGACAGTTCTTATTACTATTTAAGTATAGATTTATAATGTACTTGTAATAATTGAGCAACAACGCTTATAGCTATTTCTTTTGGTGTATCACCTCCAATATCTAAACCAATAGGACAAACTACATTAGTCATACCTTCAGGAATAACCATCTCTTTAATAAGCATATTGTTAAATCTGACTTTTTTAGTTTTACTGCCAATCAACCCCAAAAACTTAGTTTGATTTTGTAACGCCATTGCTATAATATCAAAGTCAATTGCATGATTATGTGTTAACACTAAAACGTAGCTGTTACTACCCCATTTTACAACATCCTTAAACGTTTTAAAATCAGTTTCGGTAGTTTGATGTGTTGCGATACTAGCATCTAACTCTAGATTAGAAAACCAGTCGTCTCGAGAATCTATAAGATTAACTTTAAAAGGCGTGTCTACTAAAAGTTTGCAGATTTCTACTCCAATATGTCCTGCTCCGAATAAAAATAACTCTGGCGATTGATTCATAGGTTCTATAATAAATTCGACTTTCCCGCCACAGCATTGCTCAAACTCTGGTCCTAAAGTGTAACTGGACGCTATAATTCTGTTATCATTAATAGCAATTATTGCTTCGTCAATAGCTTTAAACTCTAGCTTCCCTCCTCCTATAGTTCCGTAAATCTGTTTGTCTTTAGTCACTATCATTCTAGAACCAACAACGCAAGGTGTTGACCCCAGACATTTGGAAACAGTAATAAAAGCAATGGGTTGTTGTTTTGCCTTAAAATCAGATAATAGACTAATCCAGTTTTGCATAAAGCCTATTTAATTTCTAATTTTTTAACCAATTTACCAACGGTCATTCCTTGTATTAATATAGAAAAGACAACCACAACATAAGTAATTACCAAAATTAAATCACGCTCCATAACTTCTGTAAGGCCTAATGCCAACGCTATAGATATTCCGCCACGTAATCCACCCCAAGTCATAATTAGGTTAGTTTTTGGAACAAAGTCTAACTTGTTTTCAAAGAATTTTATTGGGACCAATAACGAAATATATCTGCACACTAAAACTAAAGGAATTGCTAATAAACCGGCAGTTAAATACTCAAATTTAAAGGTTAACACTAACATCTCCATTCCTATTAAAACAAACAGAATGGTATTTAAAAGAATATCCAACAACTCCCAAAACTTATCGACATAAGTTTCAGTTGTTTTTGACATAGCATTATCTCTAACGGTATCATTTCCAACTACCAAACCTGCAGTAACCATTGCTAAAGGTGCTGATATATGTAGCTTTTGTGCCAAAACAGTTCCTCCCATTACAGCAGCTAAGGTTATAATAACTTCAATATCATAATCGTCAATAGACTTCATTAATCTATACGTAATCCAACCCAAAACTAAACCCAATGCAATCCCACCAAGCACCTCAACACCAAACAGCTCCACAACTTCTATAGCGCTAACGTTGTCAATACCCAAATCAGCAATTTTAAAAATGGTTAAAAATATAACAACACCAACACCATCGTTAAAAAGGGATTCTCCAACAATTTTGGTTTCTAATTTTTTAGGTACACCTGCTTTTTTTAGTATCCCTAAAACAGCAATTGGATCTGTTGGCGAAATTAATGCACCAAACAATAAACAGTATATAAAATCTATATGTAAACCTATAATTGGTAGTGCAACAAACATAGCACCTCCAACTAAAAATGTCGAGATTAAGACACCAAAAGTCGCAAACGCAAACACTGGCCAACGTTGTACTTTAAGTTGCTCAAAATTAGTATGTAAAGCACCTGCAAACAGTAAAAAACTTAGCATAACGTCTAATAAAATGCTTTTAAAATCTATCTGTTTGATTATAAATTTTTCTGCATTTAATAGGGTATCGTCAAAATAACTTAGTGCAAACACTCCTAAAGTAAATACAATGGTAATTAACATTAAGCCTATAGTATTAGGCATTTTTAAAAACCGCACATTTATATACCCAAAAATGGCAGAAATAAGCACTAATGTTGATGCAATCACAAAATAATCCATAGAAAAATATATTTATTGCTAAATTAAAATAATTAACATAAAAATCTGTTATTTGACTAAATTTAGAATTTAATACGTTTTATGAAAAACCTATACATACTAGTTCTTGTATTAACCTATTTTATAAGTCCAGCTCAAAACATGAAAACTTTTACATACGCAACAAAAGGATTAGACACCCTTAAATTAGATGTTTACACACCAGAAAACATTAAACCAACAGACAGTTTACCTGTTGTTATTTGGATGCATGGTGGCGGTTTTTCGGGAGGTGGACGTAATGGTATTGACGAGATCAACATTGTTAATGCTGCAAACAAAAATGGTTACATTGGTGTATCAATATCCTATAGATTATTAAGAAAAGGAACTAAAACTGGATTTGGATGTAATTGTAGTAAAGAGAACAAATTGTTCACCTTTAACCAAGCTGTAATAGATTTTTTAGACGCAACTAATTTTGTTTATCAAAACAGTACGATGTTACAAGTTGACACATCAAAAATAATAGCAGCAGGAAGTAGTGCTGGTGCAGAAACTGCATTACACGTTGCCTTTATGAGACGTTTTTTTATACCTGACTTAAACGCATATAAAGACATTACTTTTGCAGGTGTTATTGGGTTTTCTGGCGCCTTTTTAGACATAGACTCATTAACTATTGACAATGCAATACCCATAGCACTTACACATGGCACAGAGGATCGTGCTATACCTTATGGTAGTGCTCCACACCAAAATTGCCAACCAGAAAAACCAGGTTATATGATGTTACATGGTTCTAAAACCATCACAGAAAAACTAGACACTTTAGAAGCGTCTTACTTTTTAAACATTGTTAAAAACGGGACTCACGATGCTGCAAATGTGCATCCTGAAGATTTAGATGCTATATTCTATTTTTTAAATAAAACAGTCCTAGAAAACGACGTTATTCAAACCAAAAAATACACTTTACCAAAACCTACCACCTATTAATTTATTATAAATTTAGGTACTTTTGTTAGTACTACTAAAACTTTACGACAAAACGGTTTTAGATTTATATCTTTAAAAAAAATCATAATGGCAAAAACATATTACGATCCGGCAGACCTTAGAAAATTCGGAAAAATTACAGAATGGAATGAAGAACTTGGTAACAAGTTTTTTGACTATTACGGAAAAGTATTTGAAGAAGGCGCTTTAACTGCAAGAGAAAAGTCCTTAATAGCATTAGCTGTTGCACATACTGAGCAATGTCCATATTGCATAGATGCCTATACCAAAGACGGTTTACAACGTGGCGTTACAAAAGAAGAAATGATGGAAGCCATACACGTTGGTGCTGCCATAAAAAGTGGTGCAACATTGGTACATGGTGTGCAAATGATGAATAAAGTAAACAAATTAGACGGTTAATTTAAAACCAAAATAAGTTTACTTACGTAAGAATTACAAACAAGACAAATTGATTAATGGCAACAAAATCCCTTAAAAAATTAGGTAGCGATTTAGCAAAAAGCAATAAACAACTAGAGATATTATCTGGCGGAATTTTTGCTGATGGCGAATTACCGACTTTTAAAAATAAAATTTCTGAAACTGGACAATTTCCGCTTAAAGCGAAAAAACTAGAAATACTACAAATTAATGTTGGTTACATGTGTAATCAAGTTTGCGAGCATTGTCACGTAGATGCAGGTCCAGACCGAAAAGAAATCATGACCCAAGAGACCATGCAACAAATCTTGGATGTTATTAAAACAACAGGTGCACACACTTTAGATTTAACAGGAGGTGCTCCAGAAATGAACCCAAATTTTAGATGGTTTGTTGAAGAAGCTTCAAAAATTGGAATTAAAGATTTTATCGTGCGTTCTAATTTAACCATTATTCGTGCTAACAAAAAGTATTACGATTTACCACAGTTTTTCAAAAAGCATAACATTCATGTTATTAGCTCTATGCCACACTGGACTAGAGGAAAAACAGATAAACAACGTGGTGAAGGTGTTTTTGACATGTCCATAAAAGCGTTACAAGAATTAAATACTGTTGGTTATGGTATGCCAGGAAGCGACTTAAAACTAGACTTAGTTTATAATCCTTCAGGTGCCTTTTTACCAGGAGACCAATCTGCTATGGAAAAAGATTTCAAAAAAGCGTTGATGGAAGATTTTAGCATCCAGTTTCATAACTTATTTGCGATTACTAATTTACCGATTGCTAGATTTTTAGACTTTTTAATAGCTTCAGAAAACTACGAAGATTACATGTACTCATTAGTAGAGGCTTATAATCCAGCTGCAGTTGCAAACGTTATGTGTACCAATACACTGTCTGTAAGTTGGGATGGTTATTTATTTGATTGCGATTTTAACCAAATGTTAGAGTTACCTGTAAATAGCAAATCTAAACACATATCAGACTATAAAACCGAACTACTTGAAGGTAGAAACATAGTAATTTCACAACATTGTTATGGTTGCACTGCTGGTGCAGGAAGTAGCTGTCAAGGTGTTGTTGCTTAATATAAAACTAACTTTTTTCGCTGTCGCGGAAATCCATAAATGAAGACTAAAACTGCCATTTTAATTTTTTCTAATTCTGCTAAAGAGGATGCTAAACGCAAATCTTTTGCTGATAGTCAGTTGTTTGAAACTCTTACAAACGATACAATTAGAAAAGTTAAAAAAACAGGATTACCCTTTTTTCATTTTACCGAAACACAGCAACAAGGTTTAAACTTTGGTGATCGTTTTACAAATGCTATTCAATCGGTTTTTGATAGCGGTTTTACTAATGTAATTTCTATAGGAAACGACACACCACACTTAAAAACAAAACATATTAATGAAGCTTACCAAAAACTAAACAACAATGAGTTGGTTTTTGGACCATCAAAAGATGGTGGTTTTTATTTAATGGGTTTAACCAAAAACCTGTTTAATACTAAGCAGTTTAAAAATTTACCTTGGCAAACTTCAGCTTTAAAAAGCACTACATTACAATACTTATCTTCAACTAAAATCACTTTTAGCACACTTGAAACCTTAGAAGATATCGATTCGTTTAAAGACTTAAAAGCAATTTTAAATAGTTACAAAACGGTTTCAAAAGCACTAAAAACAATATTATTACAGCTATGTATTTCCGCGAAAGCGATACTTAAACACATAGTATTTCAATACCTAATATTACCACAACAATTACCTTTTAACAAAGGGTCTCCTAAATTAGTTTCCGTTAAAAACTAAAGGCTTTTAGCCAAAAAATTACTGAAACTAATCTTTATTATTTAATGAAACACATTTACCTATGTGCTTTGCTTCTTGTTTGTACATTTAGCGTTGCACAAACTACAATTACTGGTACTGTAACAAGTGCACAAGATGGTCAAACTTTAGCGTATGTTAATATTTTGGCAGACCAAAATAATGGAACAACAACCAATGGGTTTGGTGACTATTCTATTATAATTTCTGACGAAACGGAACACTTAACATTCTCATTTATTGGGTACAAAACACAACAAATTGCAACTAATAATCAATCGGTTATTAATGTTATTTTAGAAGAAGACACCTCTAATTTAGACGAAGTAGTCATTACTGCTTTGGGGCTTGAACGCGACACTAAAGAGCTTGGATATGTAGTACAATCCTTAAAAAGTGAAGGTTTAACCGAAGTTAAAACGGTTAACTTTATCGATAATCTTGCTGGTAAACTTGCAGGTGTAACAGTCTCTCAAGGTGCCACAGGTGTTGGATCGTCTTCAAAAATAACTATTCGTGGTGAAGCCTCTTTCTCTAACAACAATCCTCTATTTGTTGTCGATGGTGTCCCTATCAATAACAATACTGTTTTCAACTTTACAAACGAAGCTGCTGCTGGTTTTCAGGAAATAGATTTTGGAAATGGAGCTATGGAAGTTAATGCTGATGATATTGAAGAGGTTTCTGTCTTAAAAGGTCCAAGTGCTGCTGCTTTATATGGTACGCGCGCATCAAACGGAGTGATTGTTATTAAAACCAAAGATGGTAAAAAAACTAAAGGTTTAGGAATTAGTATTAACACGTCGTTATTTGTTGACAATGCGTTTAGATTACCAGAATTTCAGAATAGTTACGGTCAAGGTAATTCTGGACAATTTGAATACGTTGATGGTCTTGGAGGTGGAATTAATGATAACATCACCTATTCTTGGGGACCACAATTGGATGCTGGTATTTACATTCCGCAATTTAATAGTCCAGTAACATTAGCAAACGGAACTATTGTACGTGGTGGAGATACTGCTTTATATTCTGGTGACGCTATTACACCAACCTTATTTCAGTCTAATCCAGACAACTTAAAAGATTTTTATCAAACAGGAATTACTACAATAAACAATATTGCTATTTCTAATGGTTTTGATACTGGTGATTATAGATTATCGTTTACAGATTTAAGAAGCGAATCTATTATTCCTGGTGTAAATTTAGATCGACAAACTGTTGCTGCAAAACTAAATTTTGAGCCTACAGAAAAAACGACTATTTCAACCTCATTATCTTACACCAATTCTACAAGTGATAACAGACCATCTAACGGTTATGGTAGCGAAAATGTAAATTACAGCTTGGTAGCTTGGGGACCACGAAGCCTTGATATTAATAGCTTAAAAAACTATTGGCAACCAGGTTTAGAAGGTGTACAACAATATAGTTTTAACTACACCTTTTTTGATAATCCTTATTTTATTTTATACGAAAACACAAATAGTTTTAATCGTGATCGTGTCTTCGGAAACGTAGCTATTACACATAAATTTACAGACCATTTAAATCTTCAGGTTAGAACAGGAATGGATTATTCGTCTGAAAAAAGAATACTAAAACGTGCGTATTCTAGTAATCGTTTTCAAAATGGTGCTTACGCAGAACACGATGTGTTTTACAGAGAAGTTAACACCGATTTTCTATTAAACTATAATAATACGTTTGGCGATTTTAAACTAGATATATCTATTGGTGGAAACCGATTAAACCAGACAGCATCAACCAAGCAATCACAAACGGTTAGTTTGGCGCAACCTGGAATTTTTAATTTAAATAATGCTGCATCACCTATTGAAGTGTTTCAGTTTGAATCTAAAAAACGTATCAATTCCTTTTATGGAATTGCAAAATTAGGCTATAAAGATTTTCTGTTTTTAGACATTACTGGTCGTAATGATTGGTCTAGTGCTTTAGCAACCCCTTTTTCGGTGGATGGTACTTCTTTTTTCTATCCTTCGGCTTCAGCCAGTTTTATTTTATCTAATGTTGCAGAGCTTCCTGAAGCTGTATCTTTTGCAAAGTTAAGAGCCAGTGTAGCACAAGTTGGTAACGATACTAATCCGTATCAAACTTCCGGAGCTTTTGTATCGCAAACACCTTTTAATAGTCAACCTACTTTTAGTAATCAGGATTTTATTCCTAACTCTGAATTAAAACCAGAAAGCACTACAAATTACGAGTTTGGTGCAGATTTACGTTTCTTGAAAGATCGTATTCGTTTTGACTTTACCTATTATAATGCTATAACTAAAGATCAAATAATTTCATTACCAATACCAATTTCGTCAGGTTATGAACAACAAGTTGTAAATGGTGGAAAAGTAAAATCGACTGGTGTCGAAATTATTGCTGGCTTCACTCCTATTAAAACGTCTAGTTTTAAATGGAATACAACCTTCAATTTTGCTAAAAACAAAGCAACTATTGAAGAGTTACCTCAAGAAGATGGACGTTTAACTTTGGCTTATAGCCGAATTTATGATAGTGCCAATCAAACGGTTTGGTTTCAAGTTGAAGAAGGTGGACAGATTGGAGACATTTATGGTACAGGTTATAGTACTAACCCAACTGGAGAATTTGTTTTAGATGACCAAGGTAATTACATCAGCAATAATTTTTTGCAGAAACTTGGAAATTATAATCCAGATTTCACATTAGGTTGGAACAATGACTTTAGCTATAAAAATTGGACTGCAAGCTTTTTATTTGACTGGAGACAAGGTGGCGAAATTGTATCAAGAACTAGCGCATTAGGTAATGTTGGAGGACAATTAGCCGAAACAGAATACAGACCTGATGAAGGTATTGTTGCAGAAGGAGTTAATGTTAATACAGGTTTACCAAATACTGTAGCTATATCTGCAGAAAGCTATTACAGACAATTTTATGACAGAAATCAAGAACAAAATAACATCTATGACGCGTCTTACTTAAAATTGAGACAATTTTCTATTGGTTACAATTTTAAGCTAAAAGAAGGCTTTTTAGGGTTAGAAGAAGGTGGTGATATTGCCATATCCTTAATTGGTCGCAATTTGTTTGTTATTACTGAAAACCCACATTTTGACCCAGAACAATTAGCAGTACAAGGTAACGGTTTTGTTAGTGGTGTGGAAGACATGAGTTATGCCACATCTCGCAGTTTTGGATTAAAAGCAAGTTTAATTTTTTAATAGACACATCATGAAAAACACATTATACATATTAAGCTTTTTTACGCTTGTTTTAATGACAAGTTGCACTAAAGACTTTGAAGACATAAACACCAATCCTAATGCGCCAAACACAGTACAACCTAATTTACTACTACGTCAGGTTATTTATGATTTTGGGGAACAAATGAGTTACGAAGGTTTTGTTGCAGGTGATTTATTATCGCAACACAGAACTGCTTTAGACTTTAACCTATTTGACAGACATGATTTAAAATCGCCACAATTAGGAGGAAATCCTTGGCCAATATTTTACACCAATTTACGTGATAACGAGATTATATTAACTCAATCCAAAACAACCTCAACCTTTAAGGTTTATGAAGGTCCTGCTTTAATTTTAAAAGCATATATGGCAGCAGGATTAACAGATTTGTTTGGTGATGTACCTTATTTTGAAGCCTTTAATGGAATTGAGGGAACCGTTACACCAAGCTATGACAGTCAAGAATCTATTTATTTAAATGAAAATGGGATATTAGATAACCTTAATAAAGGGATTGAAGCTATTACAAATTACGATTTAGCGATTCCGTTGGAAGGAGATATTTTATTTAATGGTGATTTAGACGCTTGGGTAAAATTTGCAAATAGTTTAAAATTGAAATATTTGCTTCGTATTTCCGATCAAGTGGATGTATCAAATGACTTACAAACCTTATATAATGAAGGTAATTATATTTCAGCTACAGCTGAAAATGCTATTTTCAACTTTACAAACACAGATCCAAATAGCTTTAGATTAGCTCAATTAAGAGTAGGAGATTTCAATAATTTTGTCTTATCGGAAACGATGGAAAATATTTTAATTGACCTAAATGATGATAGAATAAGCACTTTTTTCAAACCTTTTGAAAACTCGTCCTCCAATCAATTTAATGGTTTAATTAATGGTATTGACGCCTCATCAACATCAATTGCTTTAGCAGACTACTCTTTAGCAGGAAGTGCTTTTAGAGAAGACACTTCGGTTTTGGATGCCAATTTTATAACCTCTTGGGAAGTTCATTTTATTTTAGCTGAAGCTGCTTTAAAAGGGTTAATTAGTGCCAATGCACAAGAATTATATGAAACTGGAGTTTCACAAGCTTTTGAATATTGGCAAACCGACTTACCTGCAACTTACCTAACAACCAATGCTGCTTATAATGCACCAGGAACAACGCCTTTACAACAAATTATCACCCAAAAATGGATTGCCAATCTTATAAATGGTTATGAAGGTTGGCTAGAATACAGACGCACAGGTTTTCCTGAGTTTAATGCAATATCTGCAAGTTTAAACAATGGATTAATACCTGTAAGAATGCCTTATCCTGCAGAAGAAGAAGCTTTAAATGCCGAAAACTATAATCAAGCAGCAAGTGCAACTAATGGTAACGATATTAACTTCCCAGTTTGGTGGGACCAAAACTAAAAAATGAGTACAGAAATTTGGCAATGGGTTTTAGTGATCGCTTCAAGTTTAATCTTGTTTGCCTTATCACCTTATGCAAAAACCACTGCATCTTTTTTTAAAGCTAATCACAACAAAAAGTCGCCAAATGTTTTAGTGCTAACTGGTAGTTTAATAATCTCTTGGATTTTTGCTAAAAGCATTACTAATGCTGCTAATTTAGGCCTAGATTTTGGTTTGGTTGGAGGTGTCGCTTATGCTGGATATTATCTAAGTTTTGCGGTTGCTGGATTACTAATTTATCAATTACGTACCAAAGGTGGCTTTACAAGTATCCATGACTTTTTAACTAGTAAATATGGCAAAAAAGCGGTTGCTGTGTTCACGTTTTTAATCATCATTAGATTATTTAATGAAGTTTGGAGTAATACCATGGTTATTGGCTCTTACTTTGGTGAAACTGGAAGTGCTAGCTATTACACAGCCATAATAGTATTTACATTATTAACCCTTAGCTACGCTATTAAAGGTGGATTAAGCAGCTCGATATTTACAGACGTGATACAAATGATTTTATTTTCGGTATTATTAATCATTATTTTATATACAATTTTTTCAGTTGAAAACTTTAGCACAAAAGACATTGTAACTTCAGGAACTTGGAGTTTTGAACTAGGTTTAAACCTCTTTTTTGCTGCCATTATACAATCCTTTAGCTACCCTTTTCATGATCCTGTGTTAACAGACAGAGCTTTTATTAGTTCCCCAAAAGTGACTAGAAAAAGCTTTTTGTGGGCTAGTTTATTAGGAGCTATTTGCATTGTACTTTTTAGTTTAATTGGTGTGTATGCACAAACTCAAGGTTTAAAAGGACAAGCAGCTGTAGAGGTTGGAAAAGCATTTGGAGTTGTGGTATTATTAGTCATTAATTTTATTATGATTACCTCAGCAGCATCAACCTTAGATTCAACGTTTTCATCGTTTTCAAAATTATTGGCAGTCGATTTGGGATTAGGCAAAAGCCTAACATTTGGTAGATTAGCAATGGTAGCCATTGCTGTACTTGGTACAATTCCCATATTTTTTAATGCCGAAATCCTCTCTGCCACCACAATATCTGGAACTATGGTCATTGGTTTAACACCAATATTTGTGTTCTGGAATTATAAAGTGCCAAAAATCAGTTTTTATTTAAGTATTGGCTGTGGCATCCTTTTTGGCTTTTTATTAGTATTCAAAGTTTTCCCAGAAGGTTTAATTTTTACAAAGGGTCGTTATGCCGATTTACTTTGGGTAAATGTTTGGGGGATTTTTAGTTGTAACCTTTTATATTTCGTTCCTAGATGGATAAAACAATAAATAATATAGGCACATTATCTGGTAAAGTCTTACTTTTTGGAGGCGTTTACAGTAATCTTCAAGCCTTAGAAGCACTTAAAGCTGTAGCTGAACAACAACATATAGCTCCAGAAAATTGTATTTGCACAGGAGACGTTGTTGGCTATTGCGCACAACCTGAAGAAACGGTTCAGCTTTTAAAAATTTGGAATGCTAAAAGTATTTTAGGAAATGTAGAAATCCAATTAACCGAAGGTGAAGCTGATTGTGGATGCGATTTTACTGAAGGCTCACGATGTGATGGCTTTTCTAAACTTTGGTATCCTTATGCACAAAGCAAACTAAGCAAAAACTCGATAGCGTATTTAGCAACGTTTCCTGATCATATCACTTTTAATTATGCTAATAAAAAAGTAACCGTTGTACATGGTGATTATTTTAATGTATCGGAGTTTGTATTTAAATCTACCGACTGGAATACTAAGGCCAAAACAATAGACAAAACTAAAAGCGATGTTATTATTGCTGGACATTGCGGATTACCTTTTAGTCATGAGCAAGACAACAAATTATGGTTAAATCCAGGTGTTATTGGTATGCCTGCTAATGATGGATCACCACAAGTTTGGTATGCCATTTTAGAAGAAATTAATGGTGAAATGAAATTTACGCATCATACGCTCGACTATAATTACAAGCTAACTAATAGTTTAATGAAAAACAGTTTATTACCAGAAGAATACGCAAGAACAATTGTGACTGGTATTTGGGATAATACTGAGATTTTACCAGCTATTGAAAGTGGATTACAAGGCTTTGGACTTAATTTATAAATCACATGAAAACAGTATTATTTTTATTTATAAGTCTTTTTACTGCGCAAAGCATAGCACAAGACACGTTGGATGAGTTACTAAAAAAACACAACAAAAACAGCGTCCCTTATATTTCTGTGCAAGAATTAGCAATGCCAAAAACAGACGCTATTATTCTAGATGCAAGAGAACCTAAAGAGTTTGAAGTCAGTCACATTAAAAATGCAACTTTAGTAGGTTACGATTTTTTTGACATTAAAACAGTTACCAATCAATACACTAATAAAGAACAAAAAATAGTAGTCTATTGCTCTTTAGGAATACGATCGGAAAACATTGCAAAAAAACTAAAAGATGAAGGTTACACAAACGTATTTAATCTATATGGAGGTATTTTCGAGTGGAAAAACAATGATTTTACTGTAGTAGATTCCGAAGACAATGAAACAGAACAAATACATACTTTTAATGAAGCTTGGAGCAAATGGTTAACTAAAGGGATAAAAGTATTTGAAACAACTTCTACAAAAAAATAAAAATTCATGCATAAAAATCTAGTAATAACCTTTACCAGAAACCCTGAATTAGGAAAAGTAAAAACAAGATTAGCTAAGACTATTGGCAATATTTCCGCTTTAGCGATATATAAAAAATTATTAGAACACACTGAAAATGTTTTACAACAAATAGACTGTGACAAGGCAGTATATTACTCGGTTAAAATTAGAGAAAACGACCTTTGGAATCCTGACATATATCAAAAACATCAACAAGTTGGAGACCACTTAGGCATAAGAATGTCTAATGCCTTTAAAACTGGTTT
Source organism: Olleya sp. Ti.3.14 (assembly GCF_038154885.1). NCBI lineage: Bacteria > Pseudomonadati > Bacteroidota > Flavobacteriia > Flavobacteriales > Flavobacteriaceae > Olleya > Olleya sp. Ti.3.14. Next base: position 162,377 of record NZ_JBAKAO010000003.1, on the reverse strand, counting down.
TGATGCTGGCTACACTAAAATAGTTATAGTTGGTAGCGATTTATACGACCTAAAACCCGAACATATTAATAATGCTTTTGATGCTTTAGACAACAATGATGCAGTGATTGGACCTGCAATAGATGGTGGCTACTATCTTTTAGGAATGAAACAATTGCATCCTGCTGTTTTTGAAAATAAATCTTGGGGAACCGAAACAGTTTTTGAAGACACCATGAAAGATTTAGTTAAGGAAAACGTATTTTTGTTAGAACCATTAAATGATGTTGACACATACGAAGATATGTCCAACAACCAAACCTTAAAAGCCTTAATTGAACATGATAAAGCAAATAAATAAAACCGTAGAATACCTAAAAGAAAAAGGATTTGACCAACCAGAAGTTGGTATTATTCTAGGAACTGGATTAGGAAAATTAACGGATGAACTTGAAGTTATTCAAGAGGTGAGTTATAATCACATTCCTAATTTCCCTACAGCTACTGTCGAGTTTCATAAAGGAAAATTAATTTACGGAACATTAGCTGGAAAAAAAATAATTGTAATGCAAGGTCGTTTTCATGTTTATGAAGGTTACAGCTTGCAAGATGTTACGTACCCAGTTAGAGTTATGGAAAAATTGGGTATCAAAACATTATTGGTATCTAATGCTTCTGGAGCTATTAATTTAGACTTTAAGAAAGGCGAATTAATGCTTATTGACGATCATATTAACCTACAAGGAAGTTCACCTCTAGCTTTTAAAGGAGTTGCTGAGCTTGGCGAGCGTTTTGCAGATATGAGTGCGCCTTATGATTTAGACATTAATGCAAAAATTAAAGCTATAGCAAAAGCTAATAATATAAAATTACACGAAGGTGTTTATGCTAGTGTTGTTGGGCCACAATTAGAAACTAGAGCAGAATACCGCATGCTTAAAATTATTGGTGCAGATGCAGTAGGAATGAGTACTGTACCTGAAGTTATTGTCGCCAATCATTTAAATTTAAAGGTAGCTGCAGTGTCAGTTTTAACAGACGAATGCGACCCAAGTAATCTAAAACCTGTAGATATTGGTGAGATTATAGCTATGGCTAATCAAGCAGAGCCTGATATGATTACACTATTTAAAGGATTGATAGAATCATTATAACACGATGTAACTTTAGTTACATCAAAAAAGTAACTAAAAGGCTAATTTAGCCAACTATGGAAAAGTATTTAGACATTATAAAAAACGCCTACTTTGGCTATTGGAACTACCTAAAACACCAAATTATATTCCCAAATAATTGGGACAACTATTTTTATGGATTAATCATAATATCATTATTTGTTTGGGGTTTAGAAATTCTGTTTCCTTGGCGTAAAAAGCAATCTATTTTTCGTAAGGATTTTTGGTTGGATACGTTTTACATGTTTTTTAATTTCTTTTTACTAAATCTTATTATTTTAATAGCACTATCTAATACTGCTGCTGGTTTTTTTGATGATATTTTGGGCGTTGTTGGTTTATCAATTTCAAGTTTTCAACTGTTTGATGTAGATAATTTACCATTGTGGTTAGGCTTATTTATATTTTTTATAATCTCTGACTTTACGCAATGGATAACTCATAATTTATTACATCGTTTTGAGTTTTTATGGAACTTCCATAAAGTACATCACAGCGTTAAAGAAATGGGATTTGCAGCCCATTTACGTTACCATTGGATGGAACCGGTTTTATACAAATCCATGCTATACATCCCTATTGCAATAATTGGTGGTTTTGATGCGCAACATGTAGCAATAGTCCACTTTTTTGCAATAACCGTTGGACACTTAAATCATGCCAATTTAGGTTGGGATTATGGTGTTTTAAAATATGTATTTAACAATCCAAAAATGCACATTTGGCATCATGTAAAACACTTACCAGAGCACACAAAATTTGGAGTCAACTTTGGGATAACCCTAAGTATTTGGGATTATATTTTTAAAACCAATTACATACCACATGATGGTCGTGATATCGAGTTAGGTTTTGAAGGAGATGAGCACTTTCCAAAAGATTTTATTAGTCAAGAATTATATCCTTTAAAAAAATGAAACAACTTTTAGCTTTAGTATTATTAGTCTTGTTTTGCGCTTGTAAAAGCACAAAACAAACTGCACAAAATACCCAAACAGCAACTAATAACTTTAAAAAAGAAGCTATAGCTGAAGCTGAAATTAAAACGGACAACAATTCTAAAACCGAAACTAAGGCACTAAAAGAAAACACGGTTTTAAAAGCCAAAACTGAGATACAACAAGATACCACAATTGTTTTTAATCAAGCACTTACGAAAACAGAGCATTCTAACATTCATTTTTTATGGGATGAATTATTACAAAAACATGTTTCTGATAACGGAAATGTAAACTATAAATCATTTAAAACCGATCATAAAAAATTATTAGAATACATACATATTCTCGCTTTAATAAAGTCTAAACCTGAATTTGATTCTATTTTAAAAGTAGAAAAACTAGCCTTTTGGATTAATGCATACAACGCGTTAACAATAGATTTAATTATAAAAAACTATCCTGTAAAAAGCATAAAAGACATCAAAGATCCTTGGGGTCAAAAACTTTGGAAACTAGGAGACAAATGGTATAGTTTAGAAGACATTGAACACGAAATTTTACGAAAAATGGACGAACCACGTATACATTTTGCTATTGTTTGCGCCTCTTATTCTTGTCCTAAATTACAAAACACTGCATTTATAGCTTCAAATTTAGAAACGCAATTAACTTTGGCTACTCAAGAGTTTTTAAGTGATACAAACCGAAATGAAATCTCTGAAAACGTTTTAAAACTATCTAAAATCTTTAAATGGTTTAGTAAAGATTTTGAACAAAACGGAAGTTTAATTGATTTTTTGAACAAGTATACAGACGTAACAATTTCAGCGAAAGCTAAAATTAGTTACAAAGATTACAACTGGGACTTAAATAACTAAAACCAACCTAATAAAACTTACGTAAATACAGCATGATAAGTATTATTATTCCGGTTTTAAATGAAGCTAAACACATTACAGAAGTACTATATCATTTAATTGATAATGCTTCTTTAAACACCATCCAAGAGATTATAGTTGTGGATGGTGGAAGTACAGACAATACCGTTTCAATTATCCAAGCATTAGGTTTAAATATTAAAGTTTTACATTCTGAAAAAGGTCGTGCTAAACAAATGAATCTTGGTGCCAAAGCTTCAAAAGGTGATATACTTTATTTTTTACACGCAGATTCTTTTCCGCCTAACAGATATGACCAATTAATTTTAGATGAAATTAAAAAAGGTAATAATGCTGGTTGTTTTAGATTACAATTTGATAGCAACCATTGGTGGCTACGTTTTACTAGTTGGTTAACTCAATTTTCATGGCGTGCAAGTCGTGGTGGTGATCAAAGTCAGTTTATAACCAAAGCGTTATTTGATGATATTGGTGGTTATGATGAAAATTACATTATCTACGAAGACAATATTTTAATAAATGAACTTTATAAACGCAAAGAATTTGTTGTGATTAACCATAAGCTTAAAACCTCAGCTAGACTATATCAAAAACATGGCATTTGGACACTACAATATCATTATTTAGTCATATATATAAAAAAATGGTTTGGTGCTTCTGCTGAAGTACTACACCAGTACTACAAAAAACATATTTCTTAAAAATACTGTCCTATACCAAAGACTAATCCTTGACCATCTTTTTCTGAAATTCCGTAACCATAATCTATCCTAAAAATAGCATTAAAAATAGATTTGTGTATAAAACGCAAGCCTACACCTGGAAACACTCGTAAGTTATCAGCATCACCAAAATCTCCTAAATCTCCACCAGGATTTCGCCAGCTTCCTGCATCTACAAACGCATTACCTTGCAATGCAAACCAACCTTTTTCATATAATGTATGTCTATATTCCGTATTTAAAACAACTGCTCCTGTACCTCTATCAATGGTATTACCAACACCTCTAATATTTAAATTATTATCTACTGAAAAAGGTGCAAAAGGCGTTTCGTCATTACTAGATAATCCTAACCTAACACGTGTTGCCCAATTCCCTCTTTGCCCTACTCTTTTGTAATAATTAAAATCATTCCATCCAATTAAAAATTCAGGTAAATCATCACTAGTAGACGTTACATATTGTACATTTAATTGACTTTTAAAACCCGAAACGTATTGATAATTGTAATCTAGATTATTGTATTCGTATATGGCTTTATACAATAATTTATTAACACTCAATGCTTGAGGAACATCAGGATTGGTTGCTCCTGACTGATATTCATACTCTTCTAAAAAAGAATTAATACCAAACTCAAAACGGTTATTAAAATTAGGCTGATACAATCCTAAAACTTCAAAAGATTTGTTTCTGTATCTATAATCTGAAGTGGTATTATCAAAAAAAACAGGCTCTAAAGTTTGTAAATCTTGATGATTAATGGCCAAACCAAACTGACGACTAAATAAATAAGGTGCTCTAAAATTTATACCATATGAGCTGAATATATCTTTTTGATAAAATCCACCAAAAATCATGTTTTGCCCTAACAAATTAAATTCATAAACACCAAGTCTATAAGCAAACTCGCCATCATTTGAGGTATATACATTAAAAGAAGGTATAATGGTAAAATTTTCTTCGATATTATAAAACACATTATAATCTCCATTTTCTGAAGGAAATACTTGATAATACGCATGAGATACAGATGGTAATCGTTTTAATAATTTAATATCTTCATCCAATTGGGTACTATCTAAAACTGCACCAGATTTAGCATTAGCTACTTTTTTGACAAAACTAGACTTTAGCTTTTTATTTCCTTGGATTTTAACATCAGATATGTTTTGTGATTGTGCGATAGTAACACCAAAAAAGGCTAAAACAAATAATAAATACTTCATCTAATTTACTTTATAATGTTTTTTAATAAGTGTTTCTGCAGGTTTATTTTGTGGTGTAAATCTATTATTATCAACACCTCCAACTTTATCATGATTAATAAACCATTTCCAGACAAAACCTCCAGCAAACCAGTCTTCTTTCCAGAAAGCTTCAAATAAAGCTTTGGTAGTATTAACCTGTGCTTCTAGATTTACTTTTTCTTCAATTCTATCTACAGTCCATGGTGCTTTTCCTGCATAATCTACACTACGGTAACCAAACTCGGTAAACAAAATTGGTTTATTATATTTTTCAGTAAACTCTACTATTGTTTTTTTATGCTTTATCCAACCCTTTAAACACTCTTCTACAGTGGGTGTTTTACTATCACTAACCGGAAAATAGGCATCAATACCAATATAATCTAATTGTTCCCAAAAAGGTGTTTTTGTATACTCATTCCAATTAGCTGCGTAAGTTAATTTACCTTTATAAATAGCTCTGACCTTAGTAATTAAATTAAACCAATAGTCTGGTCGCTCTTCCACAAAGTTCTCTAATTCTGTACCAATACAAAAAATTTCTGCTTTTGTATCTTGAGCCACTTGAGCAAAATCCAGAATATATTTAGTGTAAGTTTCTTCTAAGATTTTCCAATCCGCTTCAGTTTTCATTGTTATAAAACCAGTAAACTCGCCATGCCAAACCCAAAGTTGCGGTTTAAGCATGATTTTAATGTTGTCTTTTTTTAAGGCATTTACATACTGTTTGCCACCTATTTTAGTCTCACCAAACCATTGTCTTTCGGCTCCATAACTAACTTCAGGATGAGCTAAATCTTTAATAACACCAAAAGGCATAATGGCAGCATAATTAGCATTAACATTTAAAAGTGGATCTATATTTTGCTGAGTAATACTATCTCTGTGCGCCACAAAACTTACTCCGTTTATTTTTTTGTCTTGTGTTGTACAAGATTGAAGTAAAATTGTAATAAGTAAAAGCTGAATAAAGCGCATCATGTTTTTTTACTAAATATAAATAAATCCCGCTTTTCAGCAGGATATATTTACTTTTAAATTAATGTTACTTATTAAAATAAGGCTCTTAAACCAATATTAAAAGATTGTCCTAAACCAGTATTGCTTCCTCTAACAAATTTAGAGTACAAGGTTTCAATATTTAACACATCACTAATTTGGTATTTTGCTCCTCCTCCAACTGCAGTAAAATCTTGCTCAAAATCATTACCTGTATCTATACGTTGTGAGTGTTGTACTAATCCTAAAACTGTAAATTTAGAACTCGGGAAATAACTTAAAAACAAACCTGGTGTTAAGCTTAAACTGTTATTAGCAAAACTATCTTCTTTTTTACCAAAGTGATATTCTGTATTAAGCTCTGTAAACAATTGCCATTTAGAGTTGAAATTGTAATCATAAAAAAAACGATTTTGAAACGTAAACCCTTTTTGATCTAAAAACACTCCGTTTTCACTTTCGTTATCAACTAAAGGAATATGAAACGCTGTCTGGATAGTAAAATTACTAACACTTTTAATAGGGTTAAATTTAACTGCAGGCGCAAAAGATGTAAAACCAGAACGTGCAGTATTTGATTCACCATCAAATTTAAACACATCTAAAGCATCACGATTTCCAATAACATTAGATCTAAACTCTAATAGTAAACCAACATTAAAGCGGTTATTAGCACTAATACCTGTAAACACATCTACAGTTGATGTAAAATAAGTTTCTCTAGCTTCAGTACCAGATGTAAACGTACTTTCTGTTTGTGTATAAAGATTATTAAAAAACTTAATATCCCATTGTCCTTGACTTAATAATTTAGAAGGTGTGTAGGTTTGAATATTACTTCCTGAAGTGTCATCATCTTGAGAAAAACCAGTTATTGAGGTTGTAATAGCAAATAGTAGTAAAGTTAGTTTTTTCATGCTTTTTTTGTTTTGCTTTCCGCGAAAGCGTTATATTTTTTTTATTGTTTGTTAAGTTTCCAGTTATAAGAAAAGTACTTTAACTTATAATTTTTAGGTATTGTATTAGTTCTGTATTTATTTATAAATTCAATTTCAGTCATACCATTTTGCACAAAATCTTCATTGTACCATTTCATGATTTCAGAAGCTTCAACCGTTTTCTTTTTATCATTTACCTTCACAAAATAATCACCATTTAACGCTAATTTAGTTTGCTGCTCCAATTGTGCATCAAGTGTTTTTGGCAAATAAGCATTAGCAATTAAAGGCGGACAACCATTGGCACCACAAACAAGTACAAAATGAAATCTTGCATCTTTAAACTTGGCTCTTAACAATTCATTTTCAATGGTATTTAATGTCACCTTTTGTCCTGCTAAACTGTAAGTTGTTTTATCAAAAAAACCAGCTTTATCCAATGGTGAAGCTATCGGATAATTGTCAACAATCCCTTTAATAACAGACAAATTATAAGCATTAATCCAAAAAGCTTGATAGTTTTTAGCATCTGTTTTATCCACAGTAATATGATCTGCAATAGTTAAAATTGTGTTTAAACTAACCACGTTTTCCTTTACTGCTTTATAATCTACTTTACCTTTAACCACGTAGGATTTTAAAAAGGCGTCTGTTTGTGTAAAAAAGTCGTTAAGGGTTTGCGCTTTCGCGGAAAATAATCCGCTGACAACAAGTACAATTATTAGGCTATTTTTAATCATTATATTGGGTTTTAAATCTTTGTAACATTAAATAAGTCTTAACATTTAACAAAAACTTTCAAAAAATAAAAAAAAAAAATTAACGTCTCAATGTTTTTCAAAACCTTACAAACACTAGTAATTTAAACCCATTCTAAACTACTAAACCAATTAAGTTTTTAACTTTAAAAACGACAGACTATCTAACAATCTCATTTTATGGAACACATCGTCATTATAGGAAACGGAATTTCTGGAGTTACTCTAGCAAGACACATCAGAAAATTATCGGATAAAAAAATTACTATCGTTTCTGCCGAAACAGATTACTTTTTTTCACGTACAGCCTTAATGTATGTGTACATGGGTCATATGAAGTTTGAACACACCCAACCTTACGAAAATTGGTTTTGGGAGAAAAACCGCATCGACTTAAAAAAAGGCTATGTCAATACTATCGATAGTGATAATAAAACACTCCACTTTGCTGAAGGTGATACAATGACTTACGACAAATTAGTAATTGCTACCGGAAGTAAACCTAATAAATTTGGTTGGCCAGGACAAGACTTACAAGGTGTTCAAGGTTTATACAGTAAACAAGATTTAGATAACATGCAGCAAACTGCACCAGACAATAAAGTGTGTAAACATGCTGTTATAGTTGGTGGAGGATTAATTGGTATTGAAATGGCAGAAATGCTAAATTCAAGAGATATACCAGTCACTTTTTTAGTTAGAGAGACTAGTTTTTGGAATGGTGTTTTACCTGAAGGCGAAAGTCAAATGATCAACAGACACATAAAAAACCATCACATTGATTTAAGGTTAAATACCAATTTAAAAGAAATTAAATCGGACGATAACGGAAACGTAAAATCCATAATTATTGAAGAAACCGGAGAAGAAATAGCTTGCAACCTAGTTGGACTGACTGCAGGAGTTTCTCCAAACATTTCGTTTTTAAAAGACTCTAAAATTGAAACCAAAAGAGGTGTACTAGTCAATCGTTATTTAGAAACTAACATAAACGATGTATATGCAATTGGAGATTGCGCTGAGCAACACGAAGCTATTGGCAACAGACGTCCAATAGAAGCGGTTTGGTACACAGGACGTATGATGGGAGAAACTTTAGCACAAACCATTTGTGGTAATAGACTACAATACAAACCTGGTCATTGGTTTAATAGCGCAAAATTTTTAGATATCGAATACCAAACTTACGGTTGGGTTTTTGGAGAGCGTGGACGTCCAGAGTACGAAAAACATTTCCATTGGAAACATCAAGACGAAACCAAATGCATAACAGTAGCTTACAACAAAGACACCAAGACTTTTTTAGGCATTAATACTTTTGGTATCCGAATGCGACACGAAACTTTTGACAAATGGTTAACCGAAAAACGTGATGTAGATTACGTAATAAACAATTTAAAAGAAGCCAATTTTGACCCAGAATTTTACAAACATTTTGAACAGGATATCCTAAAGGCATACAACAAACAATTACAAACAGTATAACAGCATCCAAATATGAGTAATAAACTAAATCACAGTATGTCATTAGCATCACCAGATGCGTTTCATATATCAACAAAACAAAAATTTGCTTTAGGTATTGGTCTTGTTGGACTATTAATTTTAGCATTAGCCTTATTTAATGTCAACCTACCAAATACAGCTTTATTTTTAACGCTAGCACTAGGATTGATTACTGTTGGTGTTATTATATATTCTAGAGAAGCGTATTTAACCAAATTGGAAGGTATAAAAAATGACGGAGTTTGGTATAAATCCATTTCATCCAGAGGATTTTGGGGTTGGGCTTTAGGTATCATACTAACCAGTTTTTATATTGTATTGTACTTTTTTCCTGAATATTTGGGTTTAGGCAAGGATGGTGCTGCAAACACTGGTTTAATTGGATTATTCGACCCTTTAAGCAATTTATTAAGCGGTAGAAATGCTAGTCAATGGTTTGTTTATGGGACATTATATACCAATGCCATTTTAGCATTTGGTTACAAATACATTTTAAAATATAGACATAATCGCTATCAACAAATCAGAACTGTTTCGGTTATGTTTTTTCAGTTAGGTTTTGCTTTTTTAATCCCAGAATTCATGTACGTCATGAATAATGATTTACCATATTATGACCTTAAAAGCATTTGGCCATTAAATTATTACATATTTGATGAGTGGTCTGTAAAAGGCTTTTTGTCCAATGGTAATTTAGGTTTAGCTTTAATCATTTTTGGTATAGCTTCTACCTTTATTATTACGCCTATTTTAACATACAAATATGGAAAACGATGGTACTGCTCATGGGTTTGTGGTTGTGGTGGTCTAGCCGAAACTGCAGGAGATAGTTTTAGACATCTATCTTCAAAAAAACTTTCTGCTTGGAAGCTAGAGCGATGGTTAATACATACTGTTTTAGTATTTTCTGTAGTGATGACAACAGCAATGGTGTATAGTTATTTAGGTAAAGACAGTAATAATTTTTGGTTAACACGTGATGTTTTTATCATTTCTGTAATAGCTTTTTTAACCATCATATTTGCAGGTGTCATGTATTTTAGAGGCAAAGAGCTTGGTAAAGATGCTAAAGCTGGTGCAATTGGTTATGCTGTTGTAATTGCTTTATTACTAATTATGCACTTTACATCTACAACTGATCACTTATTTTTTGTAAAAGGTAGTGCTTTAAGATCCACCTATGGAATCTACATAGGCTCCATATTTTCAGGAGTTATCGGAACAGGTTTTTACCCAATTTTAGGTAGCAGATCTTGGTGTAGATTTGGATGTCCTATGGCAGCTATATTAGGATTTCAACAACGTTTATTTTCAAAATTCAGAATCACAACCAATGGTGGACAATGTATCTCATGCGGTAATTGTTCTAACAGTTGCGAAATGGGAATTGATGTACGTGCCTATGCTCAAAAAGGAGAAAACATTGTACGTTCAAGTTGTGTTGGGTGTGGTGTTTGTAGTGCTGTTTGCCCAAGAGGTGTTTTAAAATTAGAAAACGACACTATGGATGGACGTATCAATCCAACAGAAGTCTTATTAGGTAATGATGTTGACTTAATGGATTTTGTAAACAAAAAATAAAATGAAAACCTTTGTCCTATATTGCTTTATTGTTTTGGGTTATAACGCTTACGCGGAAAAAACTTACGTAAGGACGTATTACGATAACGGTAATCTATTGTCTAAAGGTTGGACTAGCGATAATAGCAAAATAGATTTTTGGATTTATTACTACCCAAACGGAAGCATTAAGGAAAAAGGAAACTATAGTAGCAACCTTAAAACAAGTTATTGGATAGAGTATCATAACAATAAAACAATCAAAGCTAAAGGCAATTATAATAAAGGCATAAAAGAAAAGTATTGGACCTACTATCATAATAATAACACCTTACACAAAGCTGGCAATTATCTTCACGGTAAAACCAGTGGTTATTGGAAAACATATTATAAAAACACCTACTTAAAAAGCCAAGGTCTTTATATAAATGGAGTTAAAAATGGCTACTGGAAAACCTATTATGACAATTCAAAAACTAAAAGCGAAGGACATTATTTAAACGATTTAAAAAATAAATTCTGGAAATTCTATCATAACAACGCAGTAATATCTAAATTTGGAAGCTTTAACCAAAACCTAAAAGTTGGCTACTGGCAATATTTCCGCGAAAGCGGTAAAAAAGAAAAGGAAGGTCATTATCTAACTGATAAAAAGGTAAAATGGTGGCTATTTTATGATCACAATGAAAAAATTAATCATAAATGTCAACTTAAAGACAACCAAAAAAATGGGTATTGTCTTATGTATAAAAACGATGCGTTAATATCTGCAGTAAAATTTAAAGCAGGACAAAAAATAAAAGAATGGACCGATTTAAAGTCCTTTAAAAAAGAAAATAAATTAAGCGACCTTAAATGACCAAAATAAAAGTCATCATTCCTGCCTACAATGAGCAAGACTCGATTGCACATGTTATTAAAGACATACCATCTATTGTAGACGAGGTGATTGTAGTTAGCAACAACTCGACAGACTTAACAGAAGCTAATGCCAAAAACGCAGGAGCAACTGTTTTACAAGAAAACAATAAAGGCTACGGTTATGCTTGCTTAAAAGGTATGGATTATATCGCTAAACAAGATAGCAAACCAGACATTGTGGTGTTTTTAGACGGAGATTATAGTGACTATCCGGAAGAATTAACCAAAATTGTAGCGCCAATTATAGATCAAAATATGGACTTTGTTATTGGAGCACGTGTCAAAAAATTAAGAGAAGAAGGCAGTATGATGCCACAACAAGTGTTTGGTAATTGGTTAGCAACAACCTTAATGTCACTTTTTTTTGGTGCTAAATTTTCTGACTTAGGACCATTTAGAGCCATAAAATATGATAAGCTTCTAGCTTTAAACATGGTAGACAAAACCTATGGCTGGACGGTAGAAATGCAACTAAAAGTATTAAAGCAAAAACTAAGCTACATAGAAGTCCCTGTAAACTACAGAAATAGAATTGGTGTCTCAAAAGTTTCAGGAACAATAAAAGGTAGTATATTTGCAGGCGTTAAAATACTAACGTGGATTTTCAAATACAGTTTTAAAAAGTGATTCTCGAAACCATTACCATTATTATTTATAGCATTGCGCTAGTACTTATTTTCATGTATGCTTTGGCACAATTAAACCTACTGTTTAATTACTTAGCAGCAAAAAAGAAAGAAGAAAACGGACCAAAATTTAACTTTAATAATTCGGAAGAAATTCCGTTTGTAACTATTCAACTTCCTGTTTTTAATGAGTTGTATGTTATGGATCGTCTATTGGACAACATAGCCTTAATGGACTATCCAAAAGATAAATTAGAAATCCAAGTTTTAGACGACTCTACGGATGAGACCGTTGCTACAACCAAAGCACACGTTGACCAACTTAAAGCAAAAGGGTTAGATATTACACATATTACCAGAACTAACAGACAAGGTTTTAAAGCAGGTGCTTTAAAAGAAGGTTTAGAAATAGCAAAAGGAGAATATGTTGCTATTTTTGATGCCGATTTTTTACCAGAACCAAATTGGCTTAAAAAAACAATTCCGTTTTTTAAAGACCCAGAAATTGGTGTGGTACAGACACGTTGGGGACACATTAACAGAGACTATTCTACATTAACAAAAATACAAGCATTTGCCTTAGACGCACACTTCACTTTGGAGCAAGTTGGACGTAGTAGCAAAGGTCATTTTATTAACTTTAATGGTACAGCTGGTGTATGGCGTAAAACCTGCATACTTGATGCTGGAAACTGGGAAGGCGATACCTTAACAGAAGATTTAGATTTAAGTTACAGAGCGCAACTTAAAAACTGGAAATTTAAATATTTAGAAGACGTTGAAACTCCGGCAGAACTTCCTGTGGTAATTAGTGCAGCAAGATCACAACAATTTAGATGGAATAAAGGTGGTGCAGAAAACTTCCAAAAAATGTTTGGACGTGTCGTTACAAGCAAAAATATTTCTGCTAAAACTAAACTTCACGGGTTATTACACTTATTAAATAGTACTATGTTTTTAAACGTACTAATAGTGGGTATTTTAAGCATCCCAATGTTGTACATTAAAAACGAATACGCACACCTTAGACCATACTTTTACGTCATGAGCTTTTTTGTAGTTAGTACAATCATATTTTTTGTGTGCTATTGGGTTATGTACAAGCAAAGTCATGGTAACACATTTAAAGACTTTTTAAAATACATTGCACTATTTTTTACGTTTTTCTCAATAGCTATGGGCTTTTCACTACACAATTCTATTGCAGTATTAGAAGGTCATGTTGGTAAACGTAGTGAGTTTGTACGCACACCAAAATTTAATATCAGCACACTTAAAGATAGTTGGAAAGGCAATAAATATTTACGTAAAAACATATCCATTAATGTGATTTTTGAAGGTGCATTAATGCTATACTTTGCGTTTGGTATGTACAGTGCTTTTGTGGTTGGAGATAAAGGTGGAGACTTCGGTTTATTTCCATTTCACTTAATGTTAACCGTAGGCTTTGGATTTGTGTTTTTTAAATCCCTAACCTCTAAAGCATAGTATTTTGGGCGTTACCACAAGGGTCGCGTCTTCCATTATATCTTTTCTGCGACGCAGTTTTATATTAATTCAAAATTGTTTTATAACACAAACTCTTTGTAAACAGCTAAGATTTGTTTTAAAATATCGCAAAAAAGGATGCCATTTCAACCGCTAACGCAGGATGCATCATGCTTAATACATTATTTTTAAAAACTAACAAACTAACATTACTGCTAATACTAGCTAGCTTTTGTTTGTATGCTGTATTTGCTTATGATTTAGCAAGAACAGACCACTCCAATCTAATATCCATATATATTGTATTATTTGGATTATTCATCAAAATAGTAAACAACAATAAAAACAATTTTAAGCTTTTAATTGCAATAGCAATCATTAGCAGATTAATCTTTTTAATAGCAATCCCTAATTTATCACAAGATTTTTACCGTTTTATTTGGGACGGACGTATGATATTACAAGGCTTTAATCCTTACTTAAATACACCTGCAAGTTTTATACCATCAGGAAACTATCCTATTGATCAAGCACAACAATTAGTAACAGGTATGCAAGCGCTTAACGCCAGCCACTACTCCAACTATCCTCCAATAAATCAATTACTATTTACGCTAGCTAATTTATTCTCTACTTCAAGCATTCTGGGATCAGTAATAGGATTAAGACTTATAATAATAGCTGCAGATATTGGAACACTTTATTTTGGAGCTAAACTTTTACAAAGATTAAGTCTATCTCCAAATAAAATATTTTGGTACATCTTAAACCCTTTTATAATAATAGAACTAACAGGTAATTTACATTTTGAAGGTGTAATGTTATTCTTTTTAATACTAAGCTTATACTTATTACATAAAAACAAATGGCAATGGGCTGCTGTAGTCTTTGCGCTGTCAATTTCAACAAAATTAGTTCCTCTTTTATTTTTACCATTATTTGTAAAATGGTTTAGAGTTAAAGAAGATCACACCAAAATTGATTTCAAAAAACTAATTTGGTTCTATTTAATAATTGGCATCTCTACATTAGTATTATTTGCACCATTTTTTTCAAGTGAATTTGTAAACAACTACTCCAAAACTGTAGGCTTATGGTTTGGAGATTTCGAGTTTAATGCAAGTATATATTACATCGCTCGAGAGGTTGGTTATTTAATTACTGGATACAATCAAATAGCCATAATTGGTAAAATATTACCTATAATAATTTTCACCTCAATTTGGTACATAGCATTAACCAGACAAAATCAAAACTTTGTAACATTGATAAAAAGTATGCTTATTGCTTTTACAGTATACTTATTACTAAGTACAACAGTACACCCTTGGTACATCGCATCTATTTTATTGCTTTCCATATTTACAAACTACAAGTATCCATTAATTTGGAGTTTTATAATCATAATAAGTTATTTAGCATATGCCAATGCAGATAACACGGAAAATTTATGGATTATAGGCTTTGAATATCTTATGGTTTTCACAGCACTATTGTGGGACGTATTAAAACAAAAAAAGCTTCTCAAATATTGAGAAGCTTTTTTACTCTGTACAGGCGGAGAGACTCGAACTCTCACACCTCGCGGCACTAGATCCTAAGTCTAGCGTGTCTACCAATTCCACCACGCCTGCAACTTATACCGATAATTTCGGATTGCAAATATAAACAATAGTTTGAATATTCATAATAACTTCAAACAAATAATTTTCATTTTTGTATTTTTACATAAATTCAATCTATTTTCATGAAAAACATAAAGTCTTACGTCCAAGAAAATAAACAACGTTTTCTTGACGAATTAATAGAATTACTTAAGATTCCGTCAATCAGTGCGGATTCTGCTTATAAAGAACATACCATTAACACCGCAGACGTTGTGGCAAAAAGCTTAAAAGACGCTGGTTGTGATGTTGTTGAAATTTGCGAAACAGAAGGATATCCAATTATTTACGCACATAAAATAATTGATAAAGACTTACCAACCGTTTTAGTTTATGGTCATTATGACGTACAACCGCCAGATCCATTAAATTTATGGACCTCTCCTCCTTTTGAGCCTGTTATTAAAACAACAGATTTACATCCAGAGGGTGCTATTTTTGCACGTGGTGCTTGTGACGACAAAGGACAAATGTACATGCACGTCAAAGCAATGGAATTTATGACTAAAAACAACACTTTACCTTGTAACGTCAAGTTTATGATAGAAGGCGAAGAGGAAGTTGGAAGTGTTAATCTTGGTAAGTTTGTAAAGCAAAATCAAGATAAATTATCTAACGATGTCATTTTAATTAGTGATACTGGTATGATCGCACAAGACACACCATCCATTACAACAGGATTACGTGGTTTAAGTTATGTTGAGGTAGAAGTTACAGGACCAAATCGTGATTTACACTCAGGATTATATGGTGGTGCAGTAGCAAATCCAATAAACGTTTTGACTAAAATGATAGCCTCTCTTCACGATGACAATAATCATATTACCATTCCTGGGTTTTATGACAACGTAGAAGAATTATCAAAAGACGAGCGTGCACAGATGGCAAAAGCACCATTCTCATTAGACAAATACAAAGCAGCTTTAGATATTGATGCTGTTTACGGAGAAGAAGGCTATACCACCAACGAGCGTAACAGCATAAGACCAACCTTAGACGTTAACGGTATTTGGGGTGGTTATACTGGCGAAGGCGCAAAAACAGTAATAGCAAGTCAAGCATTTGCAAAAATATCGATGCGTTTAGTCCCAAACCAAGATTGGGAAAACATCACAGACTTATTCAAAAACCATTTTGAAAGCATTGCACCAAAAGGCGTTAAAGTAAAAGTAACACCTCATCATGGTGGACAAGGTTACGTAACACCAATAGACAGTATTGGTTACCAAGCAGCAAGTAAAGCCTATCAAGAAACCTTTGGAAAAACACCAATACCACAACGTAGTGGAGGAAGTATTCCAATCGTCTCATTATTCGAGCAAGAACTTAAAAGTAAAACCATTTTAATGGGCTTTGGTTTAGATAGCGACGCAATCCACAGTCCAAACGAACATTTTGGAGTATGGAATTACTTAAAAGGAATCGAAACTATTCCGTATTTCTATAAGTACTTTACAGAAATGTATAAATAAAATTAGGGTGTCACCACCTTTTGCTTTAAAAGTGGCAAAAGGTGGTCGCGTCATCCATTATATCTTTATTTTGCCATATATGGCAGCAAAATAAAGGATGCCATTACTACCGCTTACACAACCAACCAAAGTGAAAGACCAACATTTAAAGCACGTATTAGCACTAACCTTTGCCACACTACTAATTAGTACATCTGGTAGTTTAGGGCGTTATATTAGCATGCCTGCACCTATTACAATTTGGTGGCGTAGTTTTCTAGCATTATTTTTATTACTAGGATACTGCAAATACAAAAACATCACCCTAAAAATAAATTCTAAAAAAGACTTGGGTGCTTTTGTGTTAAGCGCCTTATTTATGGCCTCGCATTGGATTACTTATTTCATTGCACTACAGTTGTCAAGTGTCGCTATTGGTATGTTAGCCTTATTTACATTTCCTATAATGACAGCCTTTTTAGAACCCTTATTTTCTAAAACAAAATTTGATTATATGCACCTTTTATTAGGCGCTATGGTACTTTTAGGGATTTACATTCTCTCTCCAGAATTAGACTTTCAAAATGACGCCGTAAAAGGGATTCTGTTTGGACTATTTTCTGCCTTCTGTTATGCTATGCGTATTTTAATACTTAAACAATACGTAACCTCCTACCATGGTAGCAGTCTAATGTTTTTTCAATTATTAATAATAAGCATCATTTTATTACCTGCCTTATTTTTATACGACACTTCTAATATAAGCACACAGTTTCCGTATGTTATTATTCTAGCATTAGTAACCACAGCAATTGGACACACATTATTTATTCAAAGTTTAAACCATTTTAAAGTCAGCACAGCCAGTATTATTGGTAGCACACAACCAATATTCGGAATTATAATTGCCTTTTTCTTTTTAAACGAAATCCCTACTTGGAACACTTTTTTTGGTGGAATGCTAATCCTATCTACAGTTGTTATTGAGAGTTTACGCTCTAGGAAGTAGTAAATAATCTACTCTTTTCATAAAAAAACAACTTAATAAAAAATCTTTATTTAGGCGTACCTTTTTTGTGACAACATAGTTATTTCCGTTTGGGATGAGATCCTGAAACCAGTTCAGGATGACGTGGAGTGGATGATAACAAATATGTTATTATTCAGTCGTAACTGATTAAGAATGAAACAAAAACTCTACTTTCTTTTAAAATTAAAAAAAAGAAAAAACAACTCTACATTTGTAGAATCATTTTTTTGTTCTACATTTGTAGAAGTTAATCTAAACTTGTAGACATGCAATTATCAAAAACGGAAGAAGAATTAATGAACCATCTATGGAAACTAGAAAAAGCTTTCATGAAAGATTTATTAGAAGCCTATCCAGAGCCAAAACCTGCTAACACAACCGTTGCAACCTTATTAAAACGTATGACGGATAAAGGTTTTGTGACATACACCAAGTTTGGCAACTCAAGACAATACCAACCAATGGTTAAGAAAAAAGACTATTTTTCTAAGCATGTTAATGGCTTAATTAAAAACTTTTTTAACGATAGCAGTTCTCAATTCGCCTCTTTTTTTACCAAAGAAACCGATTTAAGTAAAAATGAATTAGAGGAGTTAAGAGCAATAATTGACAACGAAATTAAAAACAAGTAATCATGGAACTATTACTATTAAAATCCAGTGTTTGCCTTTTAGCTTTGCTATTGTTTTACAAAATAGCGTTAGAACCATTAAGCATTCATAAATTTAAAAGAGTTTATTTATTGGTTGCTGTTGAAATTGCTGCAATAATACCTTTTATAACGTTTGTAAAATATATCGAGCCTTCTGTAGACGCTTCAACTTTTATATTTGATAACTCATCAACAATACCAATAGATACAAACTTTAAAATAGTAGAAGACACTAACTACTTACCAATAATTTTATGGAGTATTTATGCTTTAGGAGTAGGTTTATTCTTTACTAGATTTTGTATTAATCTGTTTAAAATAGTTTCAAAAATTAAAAAACATACCAAAGTTAAAAGCAGTCATTTTGTTAATGTATTAATGGAGCAAATTGAAATTCCGCATACGTTTTTCAATTTCATCTTTTTAAATAAAACCAAGTTTGAAAACAATCAAATCCCACCCGAAGTCTTATTACATGAGCAAACGCACGCCAAACAAAAACACAGTTTAGACATCATAATTATAGAGTTACTTCAAGTCGTATTTTGGTTTAACCCATTATTGTATTGGCTTAAAAAAGAAGTAAAACTTAATCATGAATTTTTAGCAGATCAAGACGTTATAAATCAAGGGGTCGACACTAAAACTTATCAAACAATTTTATTACAATTCTCGTCTAATCAACAAGAATTAGCATTAGCAAATGCTATCAATTATTCATCAATCAAAAAACGTTTTACACTTATGAACACACAAACATCCACAAAAACAAAATGGTTACGTAGCGTATTGCTATTACCATTATTAGCGCTATTACTTTATAGTTTTAGTAGCACGAAAGAAGTTGAAAAAGAAGTAATTCCTAAAATGGTTTTTCCAGAAAAAAATCAAAAAAATAATTCAATTAAAACTGATAGCCTAAAAGCAAATTATTCAACAACACCAATTTTAGAAATAAATCAAAATCCATTTGAACTAAAATTAAATGGTAAGGCGACAAACTTTAAAGATTTAAAAGAAGATTTAGAAAAAATTATAGGAAATAACAAAACTGATTTAGAAATAAACTCTAATGGAAATGCAATTGACATTGAATTAATTAAAAACTTATCGGAAGTTTTAAAACCAATTGTTAAAAATATTGTTCTTATAGATGGAATTAAAATAACAGATAATCAAAAATTTATTAAGACTGATAAAAACAGTGGTTTTATTACCCAAAACCCAACGCTAAAAATTAACGGAATAGCATGTGATGGTTGTACACTTAACTTATCAAAAAAAGGAATAGCAGAGTTAATTTTAAGCACAACTAACCAAGAAGATATAACTAATTTTAAGTTAAAAATCCCTGGAATTAAAACATTATTTAACGAAGGTAACATGCCTAATAATGAAACTAGACAATATGTTTTAAAAACCAAAAAAGGTGATATTATTCAACTATTTGATATCAAAACTAAATCCAACAAATTTAAGCCTGTTATTATAAAAGTTGTGGACAAAAATGATGAGAACTATTCAGAATCACCTAAAGTTAAAAAAGGAGACGCGTCTAGTATTCCACCACCACCTCCACCACCACCTGTAAATCCAAATGCAACACCAGAGCAGAAAGAAAAACAAGAACGCGTTATAAAAAAATACTATAAAGAAAATAAAATCATAAAAGGTAAAGTTTATAAAAATCCTCCTCCTCCTCCTCCAGCTCCATTAGATTCTGATATTAAAACAGGATTTATAAACATTAATGATGAGGCTTATTTTTTTGTAACAACAAAAAACAAAACTAAGTATTATAACAAATCAGGAATTGAAGTCGACAAAAAAGGGAATAAATTATCCACTATTCCAACCGATGGTAGCAAAGTAATTCCTGGTCAAAAAATAACAAAAGTTTATAAAGACGGTAAAGTTTTTATTAAATTTAAAAAAACTTGGAAGGATGATGACTTAACACTTCCACCTCCACCACCTCCAATGAAAACTACAGATCACATTATTAGTATGGCAAAAAAAGACGCTTCATTTTATTATAATGGAGAAGCCATTACCTCTGATAAGGCTTTAGATTTAGTTAAAAATAATTCAGAATTAAACATATCATCACATACAAATAACGGTGTATCCACTGTACATCTGTCCGAAAAACCAATAAAAACGGTTAATGGCAAAGTTGTAAACGAGTAATATTCGTTATAAAATAAAAAAAAGCTTCATATAATTTGAAGCTTTTTTTTGCTGAAAACTGTAACAAAATCAAACATTTAGCGTTCTAATAGACAATCAGTCCTAAACTTATCTTAGGGTCATCAATCAAAATCAATCACATCATGTTAAAACAATTTTTTATTATCTGTTCTGGAGCAGATACAGACATTCTAAAAACTGCTTCCATTGGCGAGCAAAACAAATATGCAGGAATAGGCGCAACCGTATTTTTTACAGCAGTAATGGCATTTATAGCTTCTAGCTATGCACTTTATACCGTTTTTGACAACGTATATATGTCCATTGGATTTGGATTAATCTGGGGACTTTTAATTTTTAATTTAGACCGCTTTATTGTGTCAACTATTAAAAAAAGAGGCAATTTTCTAAACCAATTATTACAAGCTGCACCTAGATTAATTTTAGCATTAATTATAGCTATAGTCATCTCAAAACCTTTAGAGCTTAAGATTTTTGAAAAAGAAATCAATCAAGTATTACTGACAGAAAAAAATGCAATGACCCTTCAAAATCAAGAAGATATTGCGTTGCAATTTTCACCTAAAGAAAATGAATTAAAACAAAACATAGTCAACCTTCTAAATGAAATAACAACAAAAGAAGCTGAAGTTAACACCCTTTACAACACATACATTACAGAGGCTGAAGGTACCTCTGGCACTAATAAATTAGGCAAAGGACCTGTCTATCAGGAAAAACGTGATAAACACGATACTGCTTTCGCAGAATTACAGCAATTAAAAACAGATTATAAAGCAAAAATTTCAACCATTGAAGGAGAGTTAAGTCAACTAAACTTGGATTACCAATTACAAGTCACCAATACACAACCAATAATTGATGGTTTTGATGGATTAATGGCTAGACTTAACGCCTTAAACACATTACCTTGGTTACCATCATTTTTTATATTTCTATTATTTTTAGCTATTGAGACCTCTCCTATAATAGCCAAACTATTGTCACCCAAGGGAGAATATGATTTTAAACTAGAAGACCAAGAAACAGCTATAAAAACGGTTGTTGAGCAACGTGTACAAGAAAGAAAACTATCTGCAAAAGCTGACTTTAAAATAAATGATAAAATTTACTCGGATTTATCAGATGAAGATGAACTGTATCAATACAAACGTAAAAAAGTACGTGATTTAATGCAACTTCAAGCAGATGCCTTTTACAAACAGCAACAAAAAGCATTGTAACTAAAAAGGCTTCAATTAATAATTGAAGCCTTTTTATATATTGTCATTAAAATTATAATTTCTTAACGTACTCTGTAATAATAACAGTAAGTGTTGGTCCTACTTTACCTTCAATATAGGTAGCATTTTCACGATCTAATCTAATATTTCTGACCGCTGTACCTTGTTTAGCCACTTGACTAGAGCCTTTAATTTTAAGGTCTTTAACTAAAACAACACTATCTCCAGTTTCTAAAATAACACCATTACAATCTCTATGGATAATTTTATCAGCTTCGTCTTTATGCTCATCCGTTAATCTAGCTATTGCTAAATTATCATCATCCAAGTACATCATGTCTAGCAAATCTTTTGGCCAACCTTCGCCTCTTAATCGTTGTAACATTCTCCAAGCCATAATCTGAACAGCCACGTGCTCTGACCACATACTATCGTTTAAACACCTCCAATGGTTAACATCCATCTCTGTGTTTTTTTCGATTTGATCATAACAGTTAGCACATACCATTAAACAAGTATCAACAGTTTCGTTTAATGATGGCGGAATATTATATTGTCTTGTATCTACATTAGAAGTACACAACTCGCAATTAGAGTTACTTCTTTCTTTTAACATTTGTAAAACGCTCATATTTAATATTATTTGATGCGCACAAATATAGTAATTGCTTTGTGTTTAGCTATTAAAACTACAACTAAGATGCGTGTTGTATATTATTTACTGAGCTATCATCAATATATACCTCTAATAGTTTAGCGTTAGTAGAATTAAAAACCACTGCATTTGCTTTAGCTGGAATTAGTATGGTTTCTCCCATTTTTAAAGTTTCATGTTCAGCACCTATGGTAACTTCTACTGTACCTTCCACACACATAAATATTACAAAAGAGTCCAAGTTGTCGTATGATTTTGCTTGAAGATTAGTAATGTCCAAAATATTAGTTGTAAAGTATTCGCAATTAACCAAATTAGTCCTAGTATTAGGTTGTATGCTATAATTAGCTTTACCGTTAGTATCAAATTGTTTTGTTGCTTGCTCAGCTAACTTAGTATGCAACTCTCTTTTTTGACCATTATCATCTACTCTATCCCAATCATATACGCGATATGTAACATCTGAAGTTTGTTGTATCTCTGCAGCTAAAACACCTGCTCCAATAGCATGTATTTTTCCTGCTGGTATAAAAAAACTATCGCCTTTTTTAACTTGTTCTCTGTTAAAAACAGCATCTACATTATTTGCATTTATATGGTTTAATATCTCTGGGTTTATTGTTTTATCTTTTAATCCTAATACAATATCTGCATTTTCATCACTATCCATTATGTACCACATTTCTGTTTTACCAAAACTATTGTGATGCTTTTTGGCCATTTTATTATCAGGATGCACTTGTACAGACAAATCTGTTTTGGCATCTAAAAATTTAATTAGCAATGGAAAATCAAATCCAAAATTTGCAAAGTTATTTGCACCTAATAAATCTGCTTGATGTGTTGCAATTAATTGTTTTAAACCAGACCCTTTGTATGCACCATTACTAACTTCAGAAATATTTCCATTTACATCAGAAATCTCCCAACTTTCGCCAACATTATCTTTAGCAGTGTTTTTACCTAATAAAGTTCCTAGTTTGTTTCCTCCCCAAATTTTTTCTTTTAATATTGGATTGAATTTTATTGGATATACTTTCATAGTTCTTAATTTAAAATTTACTTAAATATTGTAGTTCGATAAACTGGTTTTTGACTTTTATTTTTTTTAAATAATCAATAATTGAAAACAAACTTTGAAACAGAGATACTTTAATTTTACGTTTTTTAAGCTCTTCGATATTAAACTTAGATAGTAGTTCTTGATTTTCGTTTATGGCATCTATCAAACCATTTAAGCCATGATACTTGATGTTTAGCATATTTGCTGACACATATCCTAATTGATTTAAATTAAATTGGTTGGACATATATCTTGCTCCTGCTCTGACTGCCGAAATATCTGATTTAAACTTTTTAATATTTACTACTGACACTTCAGGACAAGCCTCTTTAATTTCGTCTAACATAACAGATGTGTTATCCTTACTATCATTATCAACAAAACATAATTTTAAATTTGATGTATTTCTTATTTTTTGAATAAAAAAAGAGGGGTTAATTTGTTTTTCGTTGTTGTGAAAGATTATGATAATACCTGTTTTCATGATTTGGGGAAATTTAAAGATTAGGCTACATTAACTTTAGTTGCGACTACTGCTTTTGAATTTTGTTTTTTATTTCTGTAAACCCAAGCAATTTGTCCTAATTGTCCAACAATTTTTACTGAGTCCTTCATTGATAACTTAGAACCATCTGCATGAATCCATCTTTTTAATGGCTGCTCACAAAGCATTGTTTTTGCTTCTTTTAATCCAAAATGGATACTCATTCTTTTAAAAATTTCTACATCAAAAATCCACTGTGTTACAAACTTTTTACCAAAAGCGATATCAATAACATCTTTATGGAAAATTTTAGCACCACATTGCGTGTCTTTAAAGTCCATTTTTAAAATCTTTCTGATAATAAAGTTAATGGTTAAACTGATTATTTTTCTTGCAGATTCCTTTGTAATATTTGCTCCCATTCTAGAGATACGTGATCCGCTTACAATTTTAAAATCTGTTGTTTCAATAGTTTTAACTAAATCATCAAAATCTGCTAAGTCTGTAGATAAATCTGCATCTAAAAATCCGATGTAGTCTAAATCTTCTTTTTTAGCCATATGCAACATTCCTAAACGTACAGCTTCAGCTTTTCCTCCGTTTTTCTCACAGTCATAAACTGTAATAAAATCTTCTCTTCCTTTTTGTAATTCTTTTAAAACTTCTAATGTTTTATCCTTACTTCCATCATTTACAAAACATAAATGATATCCTGAGTTTTTATCTATATAAGTAATAAACTCTTCACTTAGCAAACGCTCTTCTTCATTGTAACATGGGATCACAACACCTACGCAACGCTCTTGGATCATTACATCACTTTTAGTTACTATATTAGAAACTTCTGGTGCACCAATTAATCGTTTTACACGAGCACTAATTTCGTTTAAGCTTAATGGTTTTTTCATGTAATCGTTAATACCTAATTCAAAACCTTCAGTAATAGTTTCATCTTTAGTTTCACCAGACAAAACCATTATTGGTGTTTGCGAGTTTTTAGTCAGTCTAATATGTTTTACAACTTCCAATCCAGATAATCCTGGCATATTGATGTCTACAATTACTAAATCTGGATTAAAAGATTCATATAATTCTAAACCTTTAACTGCATCTGTTTCGATTTTTACTTCGTAACCTAACTCTACTAATCTTTTTTGTAAAGGCAGTAATACTAATTGTTGGTCATCTATTGCTAAAACTTTCATAATAAGTGTGTTTGTTTGTTGTTGATGGTACAAATGTACATGAGATAAGTGCCTTAAATTTGTAATTTAGTTTAACCTATAGCTAAGTGTCGACGAATGGTAGATTCCTGTAGACAATTAAAAATCAAACCACTATTATATTTATTTATCTTTACCACATTATTACAGCTTAGGCTTTTATGAAGGAAACCTCAAACAAATTTTTAATCACCGCCATTCTTTTAGCATTGGCGTTTCATGGTAGTGCCATATTTTTTACTTTGGAAACTACTTATGACGCGTTAATACACCTGTTTTTTGCAGATCATTATGCTAATAGCTGGTTTGAACCTTGGAATTACGAATGGTACACAGGTTTTACCGTACAAAGTTATCCGCCTTTAGTACATCAATCCATTGGACTACTATCTATGATTGGTGGTTTAAAATTTGGAATGTTTAGTGTTGCGTTAATTGCTATTGTCCTGTTTGTGACTGGTACTTATCGTTTTTCATTAATGATGACCGCTAATAAAACGGTAGCTGGTTATGCTTGTGTACTGGCAGTATTTAGTTCATCGTTTGTAGAGACGCTTCATATTTTTGGACAATTACCTAGTATTGTTGGTGTATCTGTATTAATGCATGCCTTACCCGAAATTTACTTATGGTTAAAAACAGGTAAAAAATGGTACTTAGCAACCTCATTATCTTTAATAGCAGTAACGGTAACTTCACATCATGTAACACCAATTTTTGGAATGATCTTTTTTATCTTCCCTTTAATAGGAATGGTAATTATGGATGTTTCGCGAGAGCAAGTCAACACCATGAAAGACGTGACTTTCAAAATATTTTTGAATAGCTTTTTTAAACTTTTTAAACGCATTGTAAGTTTTGGAATGCTGTCACTAGTCCTAATCGTTGGATGTATTTTTCCATATTGGCTAAACTCCAAAGCCAATCCAATTACTCAGGTTCCAATTCCGCATGGTTCTCGTGATAATTTCTTAGAAATCACATCCTCAGGATTAGTATTCTTTCTAATTCCGTGGGGAATTTTACTAATATTATTACCCTATATTTTTTACAGATATTACAGCAAACGCTACTTGTTTTTTGGACTATCAATAACTATTTGTACCATTTTAGGAACTGGAGGAACTACTCCTGTACCACTAAAAATGTTAGGCGAAACTGCTTTTAATATTTTAACCTTAGATAGATTTACACTTTGGGCTTCCATATTATCCATTCCGTTAATGGGTGAATTTGTATATCGTTTTGTTGAAGGTGATTTAAAAGAACTTATTCAGTCTAAATTTGGTGCTGTTTATCATCGTATTATTGGCGGAATATTAGCTGGACTCATGGTATTTATGGTAGTTTTCACTATGAGTTTAAATTATTTTAGACCATCGCAGCCTCAAAAAATTAAAATGTTGCCTATTGTTAATTTTTTAAATCAAGATGACCACGATAAATGGCGTTTTTTAACACTAGGCTTTGGAGATCAAATGGCTTGGCTAAGCGCGCAAACTAATGCCATGACAGTAGATGGTAATTACCATTCTGCAAGACGATTACCAGAATTAACCACACGACCAATCGAGCGTTTAGAAAACTCAAAATTTAAAGGTGTTGCCGGAATTGGATCACTACAGCAATTTTTAACAACGCCAGAGAAATACAATCTTAAGTACATATTTTCTAACGATAAGTTTTACGATCCCATACTCTACTTTTGTGGTTGGCAACGTTTACGACAATTAGAAAACGGGATTATGGTATGGGAACGATTAAACATTCCGCCTGTGTCTTCAATTTTACCAAAAGAAGATGTTGCCAAATGGGTTAAAATAATGTGGGGAATTATTCCGTTTTTAACCGTTTTAGTGGCATTTGTTTTAAATATTCAAATGCTTTGGGTTAACGCTTTAAAAACTCGCATAAAACCAGTTACCGAATTTTTAAAATTCCCTACTACCTATAATAAGTTTAATAGAAACGTATTACGCATCACGCATCTTTGGTCATTAATTCTTGCTGTAGCTGTGTTTTATGGCATCTATTTATTCTACCTAAAAAACGACTCGCAACGCAGTCCAGAAAATGCCATTATTGCCTATTATGATGCTTTAGATTTTAAAGAATTTGAAAAAGCACATAGCTTAATAGATCCCGAAAACCAGTTGCCAATAGCGCAATATATGCTAGAGATATCGGTAACCGATGGTCTACTAAGTAGCTATGCTAAAATGGATGCTATTGAAACCGAAATTACAAAACGTAACGATAGTACTGTCTCTGCAAAAGTGACTAGTCAATGGATTACGCCTTTAGAAAAAATTGAAAAAATAGACTATAAATCCCTTTCAAGACGCAAAGGTAAATGGTATTTACAGCCAGACGATTTAAATAACGATTTACCTCCAGATCAACTTTATTCTGATAACGCAACCAAGTATTTTAATCAAGGTCGTAGGCGTATTACAACAGAAGCAACCCATCATGAAGATATTTTAAAACAGCCTGTTTTAGAAGTCGTTGCTGCTAAATTAGTACAGTATGATGGTAGTTATGCCATTATTGGAGAAGTCCAAAATGTAGACAATGTCCCAGCAGATGTTATTTTAAAAGGCACCTTGTATAACGATAATAACAAACAACTTGCAACCTATAATGCAAAGTACCACGTTAAGCATAAATTAATGCCTAAAGAGTCTAGTAGTTTTAGGATTAATTTTGAAGGTATTGCTTGGTCTAGAACACAAGATTCTATTCCAGATACGTTTAATCCAGATGAATTTACTCCAGTTGAGTTTGAAGAGCAACCAACAAAATTTAACTTACAAGCAGCAGGAAATGTTTCGGGATCTGACTTGTACAAAAACGTTGTGCTAAGTGCCATAAGTATTAAAGACAGTATTATAAACGGAAACTTATTTAATAGTGGTATCCAAGAGATTACAATACCTCAGCTTTTAGTAACTTACTATGATGAAAACAAAAACATGGTTTGGGTCGATCATTTATTTGTAAAAGAAGGTGTAAGGCAACAACGCAAACAAGATTTTGAATATCAGATTTTAAAGGACGGTAAAGTTAAAATCATAAATAGTGATATGAAAAATATTTTTGTAAATGGTTTACCAAACGATGCTATAGCCGGAAAAATAGTACCTAACAGAATTGAAAATCATAGTGATGCCCAATTACAAAAAATTGATCATCCCGATTTTAGTTATATAAAAATAGAAATTAACACCTACATAGGAAGTCCAAATTAATGCTATTTAAACGCACATACATATTTGTTATAGGTCTGATTTTATTATCATCGTTTGCTATTGTGCAACATAATGACGCTACTAATCCTAGTAAATTAGTCACAACGCAAACAGATTATAATGTTGGCAAGCCTATTGTATTAAAATTTAAAGCTTCAGACGATCAAAAACCATTATTGTATTGTTCTAATAGTTATGGGTCTACTTTAGTTTCGGCTATAGCCGAAGATGGTACACTTCAATATATAATTCCGGAAAACATAACCAAAAAAATTGGTGTGGTCAATTGGATATTATTAGATAAAAATAAATCTGCGTCTGGTCAATTTAATATAAATCCAAAAGCAGAAGTTGCAACCATGGAAACTTATATTGGACCTCCAAGTATTGAGGCTGGAGCAACAGATTACACGATGTTAGTTGTTATCCCAACAGATTCTTTAGATAATCCAGTACCAACAAACACTAAAGTTGATGCTAAATTTCAATTTTTAGCTTCAGAAGAAAAAGAGGTCATTTTTACAAAAAACTTAATTTCTTATAAAAACATTTATTCTAAAAAAGAAAGTGGACGCATGTTAGTGTCATCGGAAAGTTTAGGAGTTAACTCCAAAGAGTTTACCATTAATGTTTGGGCAGCCATCCCAACAGATTTTAAAATTATGGCACAACGACCACATAATTACGCAGACGGAAATCAGGTTACCACGTTTAACACCACAGTAATTAAAGACAAGCAAGATAATGTGGTTAGTGATGGTACTTTTGTTACCTTTTTTATTACCAACACTAGTGGAAATATTTTAAAAACTACAGGTACTACAATTGAAGGAGTGGCACATGCAAAAATTATTCATCCTGATTTTAAAGACAACTGGAGCATTAAAGCCTATGTTGATGGCATGGCAGAAAGCGATACAATTACTTTAAGTTACCAAAGCGTTATTGAAGATTTTGAGGTTGCTTTTGCTAAACAAAATCGTGAAATTTTAGTAGGTCCATTACAAAGTTTTATGAAGCAAATGATTCCGGATGGCTTGCACGTCAAACTTTTAATTTACAAAGACAATGCGCTTATTGACACCATTATAAAAACATCTTTTAATGGCTATGTTACTTTTAATTTAAAGCCTGCAGTTTACCAAAACGACACGTATAGTTTTAGTGTTGAAACCGCTGGAATAAATAAAACTTTTAATAATAAAAAACTATGGTAGGTCTTAACAAAAACATACTACGTACCATATTAATAATCTCATATATTATGATTGTAGCCTTGATTATATCTGGTATTAGTGGGCTTTTTAGTTACTTAAACACTGGAGCAGACAGAAGTACAATGCTACATACCGAAATACAAAAAGTTGAACAATATGCTCCAAAATTAATTTGGGAACCTTTACAAAACGAAGGTCGACCAATCGATAACGAAAATCTAAATGCCTTACAAAATGACTATTTAGATGCTTGGTATGTTAAACAAGTAGCCTACAAAACCAACAAAACAGCTGGTATAAAAGATTATTACACAGATAGTGCCAGAGAAAATTTATATAGTTTTATTGAATTAAATAAAGCTGAAAACACAACTATTGAAGCCACAACATTAAACCACAATCCTACTTTAGAATTTTTTAGTGAAGATGGACAGTTAGCTGTTGTCACAGATAGAGATGTTGTAGAATATAAACGTGTTTTTAAAGCTGAACAGCTAGTCCTAGAAACAACAGAGACCTCAACTTATAAAATGGTGTTTTTGCTAGAAGATGGATTTTGGCGTATTAGACATTTAGTTAAAGAAAATACTAAACCTTACGCACCACAAATAGCAAAAATTGAAACTGATAGTTTAATTATTAAAGGGATTAATTACTATCCAAAAGCAACACCTTGGAATATGTTTGGTGACGCTTTCGCGAAAGACACAATTGCTAACGACTTTAAAATCATTAAAAATGCAGGCTTAAATTCGGTTAGAATTTTTGTGCAATATGATGACTTTGGAAAAGCTGATGTCGATCCTAAAAAATTAGAAAAACTAAAACACACGTTAGATGCTGCAGAAGAGCAAAACCTAAAAGTAGTAGTTACGTTATTTGATTTTTATGGTGATTATTCTGTGATGAATTGGACCTTAAACCAACGTCACGCAGAAACTATAGTGTCCACTTTTAAAGACCACAACGCTATTATTGCTTGGGATATTAAAAACGAACCTAATCTGGATTTTGAATCTAGAGGAAAAGATATGGTTATCGCTTGGTTGGACAATATGATTGACTTAGTAAAATCTATAGATAAGGTACATCCTGTAACTATTGGTTGGTCAAACACCCAAAGTGCACCCATTTTAAAAGATAAGGTAGATATTGTTTCGTTTCATTATTATGAAGGCTTAAGCAAATTGGATGCTGCTATAAAAACAATGCAAAACCAAATACCAAACAAACCATTAGTATTACAAGAGTTTGGAATGTCATCTTACAATGGTTTTTGGAAACCTTTAGGAAGCAATAAAGAGGATCAAGCTAATTACCATAAAAAAATACAAGAGATTATTGCTGCTAATAATTTACAATTTATGTCTTGGACGTTGTATGATTTTGTAGACGTACCAAAAGCTGTTGTAGGTAGCAGACCTTGGCGTAGAAATACCCAAAAACACTTTGGGTTTATTGATAAAAATGGTGTAAAAAAGGCATCGTTTAAATATATTACTAACTAGTAGTAGTAGTAGTAGTAGTAGTAGTAGTAGATAGCTGTTTAAATAGTTTTATAAAAGCAAAAACCTCAAATTAAGTAGGTTAATTTGAGATTGTATAAAACTATATTTGCTAAATCAATATGAGATATTTATTTGTTTGGGACAAAAAAGGTATCGTAATTTACTAGTATTATTCTGCTGAAGCTGGCTCTAAAACCACTGCTTTTTGACTCATTTTTCTTAGGGCTTTTTTTGGTGATTTAGTTGCAATGATAGTATCAAAGTTATTAAGGTACATATCTGCAATTTTTTCCATTGGGTAAGCTGTTGCAGCTTCGTAGTTTGCTTTACCTAAAGCTATTCTGTGTGCTTCATTTGTTACTATTGCCTCAATTGCACTTGCTAAACTTTCTACAGAAGTAGGCTCAAAAAATTCACCTTTATAACCTTCATCCTTTACTAATAATGCAAGGTCACCTAAATCTGGCATAACAACAGCTTTACCATAACTTCCTGCTTGATGTAAAACACCAGAGCTTCCTGTTGTTGACGTGTATGGAAATACAACTACTGCACTTTCTTTAAACAAGGTTGGCACTTCAAATTCTTCTACATAACCTGTAAAACGTACTTGTGGCACATGCTTATAATCTTCTTGTACTTTTGCTAAATAACCTGGCACATTTGGGTTGTCTGTTCCTGCTATTACAACTTCTAGATCTAATCCAGTTGAAGCTCTTACTTTTTCAACCGCTTCAATCATACCCTCTACTTTTTTGTAAGTTCCAAATTTTCCAAAAGTCATAACTTGTAAAGGTCCTTGTGTCAAATCATATTCTGGCTTTTCTTCAGAGATTTCAAAAGTTCCGTGCGGAATTAATGTCACATTTTTCACCTTATACTTTTTCTCTAAAATATCGACATATTTTTGCATTGTTACAGCAACTGTATCTGCTTGTAAGATTAACTTTGTTAAGCTTGTTCCAATAAAACCATAAACTTTTTGCATAATTTTACTACTTGTAAATCCTGCAGATCCTAAATCTACTTCTTCTAATATATTATGTAATAACACAATATTAGGAATCTTTTTTAGTTTACAAACCAATGGTAACATTAATCCTAAAGCTGCAGCTATTTTTTTGTCTCCAAACTTCATGAATTGTAAGTTAAATAAAACTGCATCTGGCTTAGTCTTACTAATAGCTTTAGTTACATTTATAATGTTTGTGTAGCTATTAAATGCCCAACACTCTTTAACTGTTATTTTACAACCATCCTCTGTAAAAGCAATGTCTTTTGCGCCTTCTGTTTTATCTGTTAATAAAACAATCTCAGTTACATTTTCTTTTTGTCTAAAGTGCTTTACTAAATGGTAAGCGTACTCATTTAATGTTACTTTACTTGGTGGATATGCTGTTACGATTGCTAGTTTCATTTTTATGTGTTTTAATATGTTGTTTCTTAAATACACTACAAATTTGCGTTATTTAAGACACTAATTAAGACCTCTTTAGACAGATTGCAAGTTACTGTAGACGAATGGTAAAAAGGTGTCGTTTTACCATTTAACGTGTTGACTTTCAAAAGAAAAAAACCAACAAAACACATACTATTATTTAGACTACTATAATATAATATTAAGATAAACATTTTAATATCCACTTGCAAAATACTTACAACAGAAAAAGCCATGGTTTAAATCCATAGCTTCTTCATTTATAATAGACTAATAAAATAAATCACTTTTTATTTTTTCATTTTAGAATCAAATACAAAGAAGATCACTTGGATAACCAATAATGATACCATTGCTATTATTTGCATGTGTACGACTTGCTCTAAACTGTCATGAAAAAAGATAACTAATCCCATTTGCAACATTCCGAAGACTCCAGATATTACCACAGGAATATATCTATCTAATGATAAATAGTAGTATGCAAAGATGTTTGATATGGCAAACAAACCAGTTGCTAAAGCATACTTCCATAATAAAGGCGCCATTGTTAGATAACTATCTCCAAATAATATAGTAATTGCAGTTTCTGGAAACAATGCACAACCTATAACTATTGCGGTTGCAATTGCTGCGATATAACCAACGTATTTAAATAAAATTGGTGCTGTTGCTTTTCCTTCTTTTTTAAGATGTACAACTGTTGGTAATAACAGCATAACAAACATCCAAGCGACAAAGTATACAATACGACCTATTAAGGCTAGTGATGCATACAATCCTGCGTCGTAAGCGTCAAAGTAATGTTTTACTAATAAGATATCACTGTTGTTAATTATAATTTGTGTAAACTCGTAAAACGCTGTAATAATAAAAAAGCTTTTTACTTGTTTAGATTGACTTGCTTCTATCGCAATAGTTTTTTTGAAATTTAAATTTTTAAATTTAAAAGGCACTAATCCAAATCCAAAAGAAAGTAAAATTCCGACTGCAATAACAACCGATGATTGTATGTCAAATAAAAAAATTAAAGCTAACGTAATAACCAATCGGCTTAGCATTTCGGCTTGATAGGTAATGGATAAAGACTTGAATTCTTTTTTACCCTGAAACACACCTCTGTTTACACTCATTAAAAAATAAAGTGGTACTCCTATTCCAAAAATGGTAAACATACTAGAAGATGATGTATTAAAAAGAGCTTGTAATTGATTTGCAAACACGATAATTAAAGCACCTAAACCTAATCCTACAATTGTCGCGTTTTTGTAAATTTTTGAGATAAAATTTTTAAACGTATCGTTTTCAAAAACTACCGAGAATTTTGCAGTCACTAATTGAAACGTCATGGCTACAAAAGATAGCACTAACAAAAAGGTAATTAACACAGCAGCATCTGCAAATTGTGCTGGACCTAACACACGACCTAAAATAAGATTGTACAAATAGTTTCCTCCATTTACTGCTAATACGCTAAGCATAAATAATTGCTCTGGAGATATTTTTTTTGTTTTTAATATAGATAAAGCTTGCATCTTATTATGGTGTGTTGGTTATACTAATTAGGCTACTTGTGGATATACAAATGCTTCGTAAATTTCTTCACTTCTGTTACCTTCAACAAAAAACATTTTCTGGTTTGCTACACCATTAACATACATTGCTTTTAAGGTTTGTAATGCACAAGCATCCATATCTGTAACCTTATTAATGTTTAGTGTTACACTTTTAAATGCGTTTAGTATAAATCCAAAATGTGTTGTAAAATTATTGATGGTTGCAGTATTTAAGCTTCCTTCTAAAATAATTGTGTTGTCCTGTTGTGTAATTGTTAATGCCATAATTGTTATATTTAAATTGTTAATGTCTAATTTCTGATACAAAGATGCGACGCAAACCTCTGAAGGACTGTTGAATTTCGATGAGTGGACGATTGGTGTAGATGAATGAATGGATATGAATGCCTAACTTGCAATTGATTTAAAACTGAAACATGAAACTCAAATTTTTTACCCTACTTACCTTTTTAATAACTACTGTATTTAGTTATGCTCAAGATATGCAAGAAGGCTTTACATACTTAGAAACAGGGAAGTACGCTAAAGCGGAAACGTTTTTCCAAAACATACTAAAGGAGCATCCTAACAATAAAACTGCTAGACTATGTTATGGTCGTGCAATTGGTTTAAACGGAAAACCAGAACAAGCCAATACCCTTTTTACAAATCTTTTGGCAGATTACCCAACAGATTTTGAGGTGAAACTAAATTATGGCGAATCCCTATTATGGAATAAAAACTTTCCAAAAGCAAAAACCTATTTTAAAACGTTAATAGATGAAGACCCTAAAAGTTTTCCCGCTTTACTAAGTTATGCCAACACATTATCTAATTTAAAAGAATATGAAGACGCGTTACTATATGTAAACAAAGCTTTAGACGTTTTACCTGGCAACCCAAATGCTTTAACCTCTAAAAAATACATGTATTTAGGTTATGCTTATCAAAAACAACAAGCACAACAATATGATGAAGCCGAAGCTTTATTAAAACAAAACCTGACACTTTTTGATAACGACAAAGACACTTTATTAAACTTAGCAAACTTATATTTAATAGCAAATAGATTAGACGATGCTAAAGCAACCTATGATATTTTAGCTAAAAATCCAGAAAATAAAATCATAGCATTAAATGGTTTAGCATTAGTATCCCACTTAAACGGAAAAGAAAAAGACGCGCTACAATTAAGCCAACAAGCCTATAATAGTTTAGAGGCATCAACAGATGCAACATTAACGCAACAAACTACAGAGCGTTATGCTCAAGCCTTAATTTGGAATAAAAAATATAAAACTGCAGATACGCTTATCGCGAAATTAATTGAGTCTAAACCTAACAAAAATTGGGTTTTAGCCTTACGCGCAACACTTAATATTTATAAAAGTGATTTTAAAAAGAGCGTTAAAGATTACGACCAAATTTTGGTAAATGACAGCACATCTTTTGATGGTAACCTAGGAAACGCAAATGCATTAAAAGCCTTAGGAAAATATGAAGCTGCTTACACCTCTGCAGAAAACACCTTGAAGTTTTACGACAATCAAAAAGATGCAACTAACTTTATAAAAAACCTCAACACAACGTTTACCCCTTTTTACGAAGGAAAAACATCATACACCTTTGATAATGGAGATAATGAAGCGTTTGCAGTAAACAACAATCTAGAGTTTCCGTTTTCTACTAAGTTTAAAATATTAGGAAGCTACAATTACAGAAGCACCACTAATGCAGTAACAAATAACGAAGCAACCTCTCACGATTTTAGTGCAGGAATATCCTACCAATTATTACCAAACTTAACTTTTAAAGGAACTGCTGGTTTAACGTCTGCAAAAGCAACCACTAATGACTACACACAATTATTAACAGACTTGTCCTTTAATATTAAACCTTTTAAGCTGCAAGATTTAACCGTAGGTTATAAACGCGAATTACAAAGTTTTAATGCCGAGTTATTAGATCGTGAGATTGTACAAAACAACTTTTACGCAAACTACAGTTTAAATACTAATTTTAATTTAGGTTGGTTTACGCAGTACTTTTATACTAGTCAAAGTGATAGCAATGCCAGAAACTTATTATTCACATCTTTATATTATAATATTTTACCCAAACCATCACTTAAAGCAGGTTTAAATTATCAATACATTACGTTTAAAAACCAAGTTCCATCCATATATTTTTCGCCAGAAACCTTTAATGCTGTAGAGGTATTTGCAAACCTTATTAAAGATGAAAACATCGCAAAGCCAAAAGAATGGTATTATGAGTTAACTGCTGCAACCGGTTTACAGTATATTGAAGATGACGAACAGCAAAGCACCTACAGAATACAAGCTAAATTAGGTTATAAATTCTCAGAGCGCTGTATGGCTAACCTTTTTGGTACACGAAGTAACATTGCATCTGCAACTGCTGCTGGTTTTACTTTTAACGAAATTGGATTACGTTTTAAATGGTTATTATTTGAGAAGCCAGTTTTTAGAGATTAGATAATTACTTTTTAAAACCCAACGTTTTATAAACCCATTCCATAACAAAGCAAAATAAGATAATACCTAAAGCCACCATAACTCCAATAACATTAGTTTCAAATTGCTGTACAATAAGCGTACAAAAAGCTAACAGACACAAGACACTAGCTATTAAATGTATACTTCTTTTAGACTCTAATTCTTGATGCTTTTTAAAACCTATATAGTTAACTAGACAAAAAATCAATAAAAAACCCGCACTTCCTGCTGTAGAAATACTTTCTAGATTAAACAAATTAACCAAAATTATTGATAAGATTGCTGTCACTAAATAGCCAATTGGTTTACCCCAAAACATATGGCAAAAATAATGTGGTAATTCTTGATCTTCAGCAATGTCATAGTTTACTCTTCCGCTTCCTAAAATAGTAGCATTTATGGCTGAAAAAGTAGAAATCAATGCAGTAACTGTAATAATAGTAAATCCTATTTGACCTAAGGTTGGTGCAGCAGCTTCCGCCAAAACATAATCTTTAGCACTTGCTATTTTGTCAAAAGGTAAAGAGCCAACTGTTACAATTGCAATTAATATATATAATACAACTACAAAACCTACTGCTCCAAAATAGGCTTTTTCAGTATTTTTTTCTCGGTTTTTTAAATCGGAAATAGAGTTAGCGATTAACTCAAAACCTTCGTAAGCCACAAAAATCACCATTCCTCCAGAAAGTAATAAAAAAGGGCTTTCCCAATTACCTGGTTGTAATTGATGTAAATTTTCTGGATGTATATAAAAGCCATAAAATCCTATCCCAATAAAAGCAACTAGAATTGACAATTTAATTATAACAGCAACAGACTCGATACGACCAACTAAACTTACACTTAAATAGTTAATAGCTAAAGCAATAATAATTATCGACGTTTGACAAATACGTACATCTATAGCTTTTTCTCCTGTAATTTTAAACAACTCGGCTGCATAAGATCCAAATGCGGAAGCATACAACGCTAACATCACGATATAACTTATCCAAAGCAAATTATTTATTCCGCCAGCAAAAATCCCGCTACCATATTGTTGGTGGACAAATCTAACAGTCCCTCCATTTTCTGGAAATTTTTTAGATAATTTAGCATAGGAATATGCTGTTAATAACGCAATAATACCTGCAAACAAAAAAGCAACAGGTGTACCTCCTTTAGCTAATGACACTGCCAACCCAAGAACTGCAAATATTCCGCCTCCAACCATACCTCCAATTCCTATAGAAATAGCGTCTTTTAAAGTTATTTGTTTACTCATTTACATTTTAATTTAAGTATTAAAGATAATAAATAACAAAAAGATGTTACAAATACTAAGTAGCTAAAGTTTTAAATTCTATTAAAAAAAGCTCTGAGATTAATTATTGAACGATTTTACTAATTTATATTGCTTTTAAACAAGAACATTCACCGTTGTTTTAATTAAACCTAATTAATTAATAATCAGATACAATAAAAACTAAAAAACATACGATGTCTTATAGTGAAATTTGAATTTAAAATTTTAAAATATTGCTGTGATTTGTTATTTTAACTGATAAATATTCCTTTTAACAGATGCTTATTATTATATTTACTTTAAAATACACTCAGACACTAAAAATCAACAAATTACACTCAATAAGCCCTAACTTATTAGTACTGAACAATTACTTACATGAAAGAACTTTACGATCAGTTATTTCAAAAACATACAACTAAAAACAATATTAGTTACACCTACATGGACTCTTTACAAAGAGATATAGCTATTGGGTCTTGGGAAGTTAATCTCCAAACCAATAAAGCTACATGGAGCGCCATGACTAGAACTATCCACGAAGTAGAGCCAGAATACAAACCAAGTTTAGAAGAAGGTATCAACTTTTTTTTAGAAGGTTATGACAGAGAATTAATAAGCATCCTATTTGATCGCGCTATTAAAAATCAAGAACCTTATGATAATGAGGTACAACTAAAAACCGCAAAAAACAATATTAAATGGGTACGTATTGTAGCTTATCCTGTTATACAAAATAATAAAACTGAAAAAGTTATAGGTGTCATTCAGGATATTACCGAAAAAAACAACACACTTTTAGAACTTAAACTAAAGGAAGAACTAATTAGAACCACGTTTGACAACGCACCTAATGCTATGGCATCAATTAATTTGGATGGTCAAATACTAACATTAAACAATAGCTTTAGCGACTATTTAGGCTACACTAAAGAGGAGCTTACTGGCTTCCCTATAAATACTTTGTCGCATCCTGAAGATGTCGATTTAGTACCACAAAACTCAAAAGATTTAGTCGCAGGTAAAAGCAATAAGTTTCAGTGTGAAATACGATACATTAAAAAAGATAAATCCATAATAAATTGCTTATTGTCCGTTTCTATTTTAAGAGATGAAAACTATAAACCTGTACATTTTATATTTCACCTTATTGATATAACAAAAAGAACAATTGCTAGTAAAAAAGTAGAGTTACTGTTAAAAACTACAAAACAGCAAAATGAAAGGTTACTTAATTTTGCACATATATTATCTCATAACTTAAGATCACATTCTGGAAACATAGAAATGTTATTAGATTTAATGTATACAGAGGTTCCTGAAGCTACAAATAACGAATATGTCCCATTAATATTAGAAGCTGTAAATAAACTAAGCGAAACCATTGATAACCTAAACGAAGTATCTACCATTAGCGCAGATAATAACGATGATTTGCAACCTTCCAATCTTTTAGATTACACAAAAAAAGCTTTAGCAAACTTTAGCGCAGAAATTAAAGAAACCAAAGCCATAATTAATATAGATATAGAAGAGGATATCTATGTTTTAGCAATACCTGCTTATTTGGATAGCATTTTATTTAATTTTATATCCAATGCCCTAAAATACAGACATCAGGATAGAACTCCTAAAATAAATTTAAGCGCAGAGCAAACAAAAAACTATATTAAAATTGACATTGAAGATAATGGACTTGGCATTGATTTAAATTTACATAAAGACAAAATTTTTGGGTTATACAAAACTTTTCATAACCACAAAGACGCTAAAGGATTAGGCTTATATATTACAAAAAACCAAATTGAAGCCATGCATGGTAAAGTTAAAGTAAAAAGCAAAATAAACAAGGGAACCATATTTTCTATATATTTAAAGTATGAAACAAATTGAATCAGCCTGTCTAATTGACGACGATCACATCTTTATTTTTGCTGCTAAAAAAATTTTATTAGCTACAGATATATGTCAAAATTTTACGGTTTACAACAATGGAGCGGATGCAATTGCAGGCTTATCCGATATTATTAAAACTGGCAAAAATGTTCCTGAATTAATATTACTAGATATTAATATGCCAATAATGGATGGATGGCAATTTTTAGATGAATTTATTAAAATTAAATATCCCAAAAAAGTTACACTATACATTGTTAGTTCTTCAATCGATCCCGTAGATATTAAAAAAGCTAAAGAGTACGAGGCTATTACAGATTTTATAATCAAACCTATTACACGAAAAAACCTGATAAATATGGTGTCTACCGTATCTACAAAAGAACAGAGTTAAAGCTTTTATTATCCTAATTATTGAAAAGCATTTAGTACGCTTTTTTAATAAAAAAGGGCAAAAGATTTCTCTTTTACCCTTAGTGAGTAACCAACTGTATAAAGCTATTATTAGTTATTAGGTTACCACGTATCAATCAACAAACTAAATGAAATTGTTACTTTATTAGTAACTTTAAGGGATTGTAATGTGTTTTAACACTTGATAATTTACAGATATATAATCCAGAACTTAAATTTTGGCTGCTTAATGCTATCTGGTTTTTACCAATTTGTGCTTTTATTGTTTTATTATAAACCACTTTACCTAACTGATTGTAAATAACTAACTGTACTGTTTCAGATTGGGTAGTAGTAAAATGTAAATTTGATGTATCCACCATTGGATTTGGATAGGCTGTAATACTATTTTCCAAACTTGTTGTCTCAAAATCATTAACAGATAATGTTGTCCCTCTAGAAAAACGCACATCATGTAAATTCATTTCTTTAGTCACAGTACTTCCATCTTCACTAACCATAGTAAAAACAATAGTAACAATATCATTTGCATCTAAACCTAATGATAAGGTAGATGTGAAATCAGCAAACGAAAGTGCGTAGTTTTGAAAATTATCTGTTAAAGCAATAGTGGTCTTGTATTGTTCTTCCCAATTAGTAATACTTTGCTTCACTAATGTAATCTCTAAGTTTCCTGTTCCTTTAGCTTTTAATTTAAGACTATTAAAATCTGTTAAATCAACAGCTTTAAAACGTGATGTTATCGCTCTGTAAGCTGCAAAATAAGTGCTTGTGGTTGCGTTAAGCGTCACATTACGTTCTATTGGAAAATCTAAACTATTAAATGTAGTCGTGTTTTCTGTAACATTATAATTATTGACGTTAGTAGACACCTGAGAGTCATCAAAACCCCAAGGACCGTCAGACATAAATAAATCATCTGGAGTATTAATTCCGTCTCCAATTCTAAACCCAATATCAAATAAATGGCCAGTCGGTACTGTTATCTCTGTAATGTAATTTTCGTTTAAATCAAGACTACTAGAAGTGTAGTTAAAATCACTAGTTTCAGTGGTTCTAAAACCAGAATCAAAAGCAACAGTGTTAGTCGCATTTGTATTTATTATTTGAAGATCTAATGCACCATTGTTATATTTTCCTTTTCTAACAAATACAGTTGGAGGTGTTGATAGTTGATATTCCGAAATTGGCTTTACCGTATCCATTAAGTTTAATACCTCTTGAGCTAAATTGTATAAATCATCAATTGAGTCTGACCAAATTTGGAAATTATAAAACGTTACATCAGATTGATATAAATCTAAATTCCAATGTGACTCTATTGCAAAATTAGCATCAGCATTGTCTAATTTAGCCGACAAACTTAACACATACTCAAAACTACCATGAGCGTTTTTAATAATTGATTTAATAAACGGTTGATCGTTGATAGCAATGGTTGACACCGAAATTAACTCGGCTCCCAATAATCTATCACAGATATATTTTGTGTGCTCATACACACCATTTTCTGTTTTTAAAGCTAAAATTGAAGCAATTGAAGCACCTCCTTGCATATAGTCTACTGAGTATACCTCTGTAGCATTAGTAATATTTAGTAAGTCTAAAGGTGTTGAGTCTATTGCATAATCTTCATTAATAGTTGTAAGTGGTATAAAATCTTGTAATTGAAAACTAGTACTTGCTGATCTATAATTAGAATACAAATTACTTGTATCTTTTGTTACACGTTTTGCAGATTTCTGATCAAATTTATAACTTGATTTTGCTCTATTAAAATTACGCTTATTAATTGCTTCAGACAATCTTCCGTTACTTTCCAAACCACCATCATTAGCTGTAGTTGGAGGTGCTATTACATCACAACTTCCAAATCCAGAACAGGATGGATCTTCACAATCAATTAAACCATCACCATCATCATCAATACCGTTATCACAAATTTCTTGTGCTACTGGAGCAGTAGGACAACGTGCACCATCATTACTTGCACTTGAAGGACCAAAAGCAAATAAGTTAGAATCCATAATAGTTGAAGGGGTTACATCTTGTACATTTTGGATAACATATACTGTACCTGTTTGATTAGCTGACACGTAAAAACGACCATCTGCATCAAAATAAACAGCTCCATAAGTATAATTTAATCCTGACAAAATTGGCACTTCACCTAAAGCCTGAACAGTACTTGTAGTTGGATCAATACGGTATAAAATATTTGTACTTTTTTCTACTGCATATAAATTACCGTCCACTGCATTAAAAGCCCAATCGTGTATACTGATATTTTGAGATAAGCTTTCTGTAGATAAATATTGTGTATATGTTGCTGAGTTTGGATCTAAATCCACTTTATAATAACTAGTTCCACCTGCTTTAAAATAATAAATTCCGTTTGGACTAATATCTCCAACATATTTATTTCCTGAGGTCAACTCTGGAATAGTAAACGTTGTTGTTTGAAAATCGCTACCAATTCTTACTATTGTTTTAGATGGCGAGCTTAAATAACCCCAAATAAATCCATCAGCTGGGTTGTAAGCTGCTGCATTAATATTACCTGGCGTAATATCCTTAGCAGCTATAAAAGCATTACCAGAAGCTAAGTCAACAGCATAAACATCATTATACTGAAATAAATACGCACTATAATCACAATTAAAAGGTGTGTCTTGTGCTAGACTAGAAACGCTTATTAATAGTATTGCTAGTGCTAATATTTGCTTTTTAATTGAGTGTAATTTTTTAGTCATGATGTAATTGTTTCTTATTTACAAGACAAATTTACTTGTAATTCTTGCTGGAAAACTCGTTTTTCGATTGATGCTTTATAAGTGTAGACGAATGATAATTAACTGTAGTTAAACTAATTTTACGTTTATAGTTTTACAAAAATATTAGTAAAATAGTTTTTACCTTCTGCATCTTGTTTTGTGGATATACCAATGTTTGTTGCTTCTGGATTTTCTATATTTTCTCTATGACCTTCGCTATTTAACCAAGCATTAACTAAAGCTTGCGCATTACTAAATCCAAAAGCAACATTCTCTGAAACTGTCTTTGCATTAACCGTTTGTTTTAGGTTTTGAGAACGTAAATAAAAATAGTCATGACTTGGTGTACCTTGAGTAACCATATATTGATTATGACCAATAGCTTCTTTTGAAGCTTCATTTAAAATAGCCAAACTTGATAATCCTTGAGAAATTCTGTAATTATTAATCAACTCTATAATCTCATAATCCAATTGCGTGTAAGATACATCTGCGATTGTAGCACTATAGCTTTCAGGTGTATTCACCTCTTCCTCTACAGAACAAGACATTAAAAAAATATTGAATAATACGATTAGGGTTACGGTTAGTTTTTTCATCTTTATTTAGTTGTTTGATGACAAAACTAATTTTAAAGCTTGCTGGATTTATAGTTTTTCGATTAGTGCATTTTAAACTATCGACGAATGGTAATAATCAACAGATTAGCTAATTTTTTAACCTTACGTCTATGATTTATTTAAAAATAACACAAATAAAACACTACCTAACGTGTTAATAAGATATAAGTTAGGTACCACGCAAATAATTTAAAGAGATACTGTTATAGTAAATTTAAACGTTTCATTAATTCTGGTCTATTAGATCGACTAACAGGAATTACGTCTTTTTTGATTAATACACTATTGTCCTCGATATCAATAATTTTTTTAATATTAATGATGTAAGATCTGTGGACTTTTAAAAACAAATCATCTGGTAATTTATCTTCAATTTTTTTTAATGTAGAATGTACTGTATAATTTTTATCCTCTGTTTTAACTTGAATATAGTCACCTTTAGCTTCAACTAAATAGATACTTGGAATATCAATTTTAATTAAACGTCTATCAATATTAACATACAAATCATTACCAGAAGAGGTTTCTACATTTTCAGATTTTGAAACTGGTTTAGCTGTCGTTTCCTTTATTGATTCTGCTTTATCAATTGCCTTTTTAAAACGCTCTAAAGTTATAGGTTTAACTAAATAGTCAACGATACAGTCGTATTCAAAAGCTTG
This sequence comes from Olleya sp. Ti.3.14, assembly GCF_038154885.1. Taxonomy (NCBI): domain Bacteria; kingdom Pseudomonadati; phylum Bacteroidota; class Flavobacteriia; order Flavobacteriales; family Flavobacteriaceae; genus Olleya; species Olleya sp. Ti.3.14. Next base: position 117,816 of record NZ_JBAKAO010000003.1, on the reverse strand, counting down.
AATAGCAAAATTTGGATCTGATGTTGTAAGTACTATTTTAGGTGGATTTTTAAGGGTTTCGATAAAATCAAAACCAGTAAAATCAGGCATATGTATATCTAGAAAAATTAAATCTACTTCGTTTTGATTTAAATATTTTATGGCTTGCATTGCATTTGGAAACTCTTCCAAAACATTTAGACTTGGTACATTTGAGCACAATTGAGAGATAATCATCCTTGCTGTAGCTTCGTCATCAATGATAATACAATTCATATTTTTTTATATTTAAATTTCTTCTAGATAGTCGGTTATGCTTTTTAATATCGCTTCAAATTGATCTTTAAGATCAGAAGCACCATCTAACAAATTGTTTTCGTAAGCCACTGCTACTTCATAACCTTTTTCAAGGCCTAAAATACTAATTTTATGCTTAAGTTTATGCACATTATCTGCTGCTAATTTAAAATTATTAGCTTCAAAATTATCAAAATAGACTTGTTTCTCTTCTGGATACTCTATTTTAATAATATCAATTAGCTTTTGTTTGAAGGCTTCATCACCTCCTGATAGACTGTTAATGTAGGATTGGTTAGGTTGTTCCATTTGGGGATTTTTTTAAAGTGAAATAAAATGTTGTACCAACATTGACTTGAGATTCTAGCCAGATTTTACCACCATATAATTCGACAATTTTTTTAACTATAGACAATCCAATTCCTGTTGAGTCTGGATTGTTTTCTAATTTTATAAAGGTTTTAAATATTTTATTAAAGTAGGATTTATCAATACCCTTACCGTTATCTTTTATGTGAAATTGCCAGTAGTTGGCTTTATCTTCCGCTCCAATTTCAATAACGCCTTGGTCTTTATCATTGTATTTAATAGCGTTACTAATAAGGTTTTGAAACAATTGTTGCAACCTATATTTATCACCTTTTATAACTGGTAAATTGGTTTTAGTAACACTAATATTAGTTGGTACATGGATAATTTTTAGAATGTTTTCTATTAGCAGATTAGCATCTACATCGTAGGTTTCTATTTGATTTTTACCAATCGTAGAGTATTCTAAAATACCACTAATAAGTGTGTCCATTTTTTCCACGTTATCTCTTATTAGGCCTAATGTATTTTTTCCATTACTATCAAAAACCTCAGCATAGTCTTCCGTTAACCAAGACGTTAAAGCGTCTATACTACGAAGTGGTGATTTTAAATCATGAGATACCATGTGTGCATAGTCACTAAGCTCCTGATTTTGGTGCGCCAGCTCATTTAATAATGCTTGTTTTTGTTTATTCATTTCGATAATCTCCTTGGTTTGATTATCGATAAAGTCTACTAATTTTGAACCTGTAAGTTCTATATTTTCAGTTTTTTGATCTTCTTCTAGATTATAAAACTTAAGCGTATCTATAACACTTTTTAGTTTTTGAATAACCACTTTTTGTTCTTCAGCTTCGTTTTGTAATTTACGATTTGCTGCATACAACTCGTCAGAACTAATAGACATTGCTCTTTGAATCATATGTGATTGCTCGTCAAAATTATTGTAAGAGCTACTTATAGCATTAAAAAACTCTGAAAGTGCGTCGTTGTTTTTTAAATCTTCACTTAAATATTTGCGTATTTGTCTTTTTAATAATGAATTCATTATTCGCTAATTAGCGTTATAGTCATGGTTTGATTATGTAATTGACACGCAACTTCTCCATGAAATGGTGCTATTTCTCCGTAGGAATAAAATCCGCTGATTACTGTGTCAGTACCTATAACCTCAATAACTTCTTCAATTTCTTCTTCTACACGTTGGTCTAAAACAATTTTTCTGCCAATACAACTTACTAGTATAGCTAATTCTGGTTTGTTTTTTCTGTGCGTTAAGGCTTGGGTTGCTGCACGCTCTGACGCATTAGCTATGTGATCCACATTAGTCATCATTAACTGTACTTTGGAGTTTTCTTTAATATCTCCTGCTAAAATTACAGCATTTTCCGCTTCGTTTATATTTAAAATCGAGCGCACAATGGATTGATTTTCGTCTTCAGACGTTACATTTAGAGGGTATAATAAGGCTGCTCCTGGAAGGTCTCTAGCTTTGTCTCCTAAATACGTTTTGTACAAATCTAAAGCTGGTTGATTATCCAGCTCATACAACACATTACCACTAGATTTAGTAACTATACGCTCTGGACCAAAAGGTGTCCATCCACCATGAATTGAAAACGAAATCTCAAGTGTGTCACCATAAAACCCTATAGCAACTAGCTCTCCTTCTTTTGGGTTTTCATTGTAGGATGCTAATGTTTTTTCAAAACGCGCATCATCACCACATAGTCCTCCTGTTATTAGCAGGTTGTCATCTGTAGCTGCACTCATCCCTTTTGTTAATTGGCTTCCGTTAATAAAACTACCTTCTGAGACTACAAAAGCATATTTTAATCCTTCTTCAGGAAATTGTTTTATCAATTCGTTTCCTGTTTTAAAACTATCTAAATCTTTATTCAAAACATTACTTGTTTTGATTAAAAACTTACTTTTTTCAAATTGAATAGCTGTAACTGTAATACTATTTTGATTAACTGTATTAGACGAAATTTCTGCACAAGAAGATGCAAAAACAATATGGCCATCAGGAAAAATTTGTCTAAGGTCTTGGTATACCGTTTTTTCTTCCAACAAAAATCTATTTCCAAAAACCAATACTAAAGGTTCTATTAAATCCTGTTTTTCAACAACATATTCCCAATTTTTATTTTTATGTTTTACTAATTGTACTGTTTTCATTGCTATTTTTTTAATGTAAAATAAAAAGTGGTTCCTACAGTTGGTTGACTATCTAACCAAATTTCTCCGTCATGTAAATTAACTATCTTTTTGACAATAGATAATCCTATTCCTGTAGAGTCTTTACTTTTATTAAGTGCATGGAATATTTTAAATATTTTATCATGAAACTTTTTATCAATTCCCATACCATTATCTTGAATTGAAAACTTGTAGTGACTTTTTAAATCCTCCACATCTATGTTAATATGTCCTTCTGTTTTATCAATAAACTTTACTGCATTGCTAATTAGATTTTGAAATAACTGCTGTAATTTGGTTTTATCTCCTTTTATATTTGGTAATATATTAAGGCTTTTTATTTGTATATGGTCAGGAATGTACAACATACTAATTAGCTCACTAACCATAGTATTTAAATCGACTTCAGTTTTTACAGAATTATCTGACCCTACGCTGGAGTAATTTAAAACATCTGTAATTAGTTGCTCCATTTTTTCTAGAGTAGATTCTATCAACGCAAAATTTTGAAGACTTACATCATCTAACTTTCCTTGATTATCTTCTTTTAACCAACTAACTAGTGCGTGAATACTGCGTAAAGGTGATTTTAAATCGTGAGACACTATGTGTGCATATTCTTGCAGCTCGTCATTACTTTTTTCTAATTTAGATAATAGTTTTTCTTTTTGTAACTCTAAGTTTTTTATCTCAGTAATATCCAAATGGATACCAATGGATCCTACAACTTCTCCATCTAAATTATAATTTGGAGCACCACTTATTAATAAATATTTAACTTCGCCTGCCTTGTTTTTCACTTTAAGCTCATAAGAACTGGATTGGCCTTGTAATCGTTTTTTGTTTTCCTCTAAGACAATTTCAGAACCACCATCTATAATAAACAACTCTCTTGCATTTTTACCTTTGACCTCTTCTTGAGTATAACCTGACATTCTTTCAAAACTTTGGTTTACCATCAAGATTTCGTCTTGATTATTAACCTCTACCAGTCCTAAATTCATGTTAGCAATTATGTTGTAATACTTTTGCTTTTGCGCTTCTAAACTTTTTCTGTAGGTACGATTTAGGGTCACATCCTTAAATGTCCACAAATACCCTTTAGACTTTTCGCCAATTATAATTGGCGTATAATTACGTTCTAAAATTTTACCATCAACCATTTCTAGCTCATCACTAAGCACCTCTTTTTTGGCCTCATCAATTGCTCTCATTCTCTTTAAAAACCCATCTGGATCTTTAAATAATATTTTATTTTGCTCTGAAGCTGCTTTACAATCTAAACCTATCAAATCTTTAGGTTCAGCATTTATTCCAAATAGCTCACAAAATTTATTATTAGTCAATACAATGTTTCTGTTTTCGTCTTCTAGTATAATACCACTATCCAAATTAACAACTAACGATGCTAATCTGTTTTCAGATTCTATTAATTTTTCTTCAGAAATTTTTTGATTGGTGATATCCCTAACAATACCTTGTGCAGCAACTGGTTTTTTATCTTTATCAAAAATGATACTAGCATTAATATGCACCCATTTTACTTCTTTAGATTTGGTGTATACTCTGGCTTCATAACCTTTAAAAAAACCTTTAGTGTATAACTCATAAAAAGAAGTCATAGCGTATTGGTAGTCTGCCTTATATATAAGATTGGTAACATTTACTTTATCTATAGAGACATCGTAACCAAATAATTTTGTTGCAGCTTCGTTAAATTTTATGACATCTCCTTGTAGGTCCATGACGACATAAGCATCAGCTATATTCTCGAAAACACCTTGAAGTTGTGAGGATTTTTCGTCTAGAAGTTGTTCTAACCTTTGAGATGTAAAGTAGAGTTCTCTTGATTTTTCTTCAAGAATTTTTTCAGCAGCTTTTCTTGCTGCCTTTTCTCTAGTTAAAGCACGCTTTAATATTTCTGACTGATCTTGACTCATTAATTTTTATTAATAACAAATCTAACTTCTGTTCCGTCTTCTTTAATTTTTTGTAAATCTATAGTTGCTGTTGCATTAAAATGCGCGAATGTTTTATTCATTAACCCTAAACCAAAGTGATGCATTGCTCTGCTTGAAGTATAAATCATTACTAAAGAGTTTTCAGTTTTTTCCACGACTTCAAACGTTGGCAATTCTGCGTCAGGATAAATTTTTCTAACTTCTACATGAATATGATTTTCAATAGACGAAATCATCTCGATTGGATCTTTATAAGTTGCTAATAATCCAGGATAACTGTTTTCTATTACACTAAAAAAGTGCTCTGCATAAACCAGTAATAAGTTATCTATTGAAATACCAGTATTTTCGCTTAAATGTGTTAAAAGCTGAAGCATTTCTGAAAAACTATACGTCCCAACAGCTGTGTAAACTCCATCGGATTCTAGTGTAGAGCTGGTTATTATATTATCAACCATTTCTAGACCAAACTTGTCTTCTACTAACTCTAAAAATTCTGTAAAAACTATACCCTTCATTACTTATACTACTATTAATTCATTTATACTCCAATAGGCTAATAATCTTTCAATTTTGATTACGTAATCCTCATATTTTAAAGGCTTAATCACATATCCTGCAACACCTGTTTTGTAACATTCTAACAAGTCTTTTTGGTTATTAGACGTTGTCAAAATTATTGTAGGAATATATTTTAAAACATCATCCTTCTTTAAAATTTTTAAAAACTCTATACCATTAATTTTAGGCATGTTTAAATCTAATAAAATTATGTCAGGTAAGTTGTCTTTTTTCTCTAATATTTGCAATGCAACTTCACCATTATTGGCTTCAATAATAGTATGATCTAATTTTAGAGTAGAAATTGTTCTGTTCAATTTCATTATTTCAATCATGTCATCTTCAATTAGAAGAATTTTCAGTTTTTTAATCATCTTGAGGGTATTTGTATTAATCCATCGAAATTTACCCCTTAATCAAGGTTTAAAATTTATATTTCGGTTAGACATTGATAAGTGTCGACGGATAGCGTTTAAGTGTCGACGAATGGAAAACCTACTTTTGGTTTTTGTAAAAACGAATAGATTGTATTGTATTTAACTTAGCAGACTGCTTAATTGTAGATAGCTCTTGAAGAAAACTAAGAGAATAACTATCTACGTCTTTATTATCTAGATGCATTTCAAAATTTGAAATAAATTCTAATTGCTTTAAATTTAAATACAAACTTTTACTATACTGATTGTCATACATATTATCTAATGTATTGTCTTTAACATTAGTTATGACTTTTATTTTGGCTTTAAAAAAATTGAGAACACTCATACTGTGAGAATATATGTTTAATGGTGTCAAAGGTAACATGGTATAGCGTGTTGAATTTTTTATTTCTTTAAAAGAGAATTATATATAGATAAGTTGCAGTTAAGTGTCGATAAATGTTTTTAAGACTTTAATTCTAACCGCATTTTTTTAGTCATTCCTTTGATTACCATATCATAGGAGTGGTCTATTAATTGCTTTATAAATTCTGGTTTTAAGTCGGCTTTATGGATGTAGACCGTATTCCAATGTTTTTTATTGGAGTGCCAACCAGGCACAATGCTTTCATGAGCTTCCCGTAGGTTTATTGCATATTCTGGATCGCACTTTAAGTTTATAGATGCTAGTCCACGCTCCCATTTTTCTAGTGGTACTAACGCAAACATTTTACCTAATACTTTAAATACTAAGGTGCTTTCATCAAACGGAAAAGAATTGGTAACCTTTGGCTTACTTAAGCAATAGGTACGTAATTGCTCTATATCCATATAAAGTCAAATTAATTTTATTTTTGATGTTTTGTATTAGACTTGCTAGATTGCCTCCTTAGTTTTTTTAAATAATGGGCTTCTTCCTTGGTTGCGATTGGCGGAATGTCTAGGCTTAATAAAGTGTCATTAATGTATTGTAAAAATTTGTTCATAACTAATAGCTTTGGTTCTAGAAATCAAGGTATTAAAACATAAATAGGTTACCATAAATATACATCCTTAAAACATCAAATCTGACTAAATACTGATTTAATCGACCAAATGCACTTTATTTTAATAACTTATCTTGTTTAGCGCTAATTTTTAAAGCTGAATAGTCCAAAGTCCAACCAATAGTCTCTACAATATTTTCTACAAGAAGTAAAGATTCTAAAGCTTCTTTTTTTGCCACATTATACAATCCGCTTTCTGGCACTTTGTCTCTAATATGTTGCTTAGCTTCCTCGCTTAAATTGGTCAAATCTGTGGCTTCAAATCTATTAAAGTAGCCATCTTTTTTATCGTAATAATTAATATTAGTCTCGATAGATAAAATTTCTGGCTGCGGAAAATGACTAATAGTTACGGTCTTTTTTTTATGGTTTGACGTTAATTCAATTTTATTAAAATCGTAACCAACATAGGCTTTAGCATTAATTACTACTAAGGCTTTTTTCTTGCTTGACACTAATTTTAAAAACCGTTCTTTAACGTCTTCGTAGTGATAGATTTCGGCAAAGTCCCCTTCTACAGTTATAAATTTACAGACCTTTTTTATTTTATCCAATAGTATAACAGACTGTGCTGTTACCTTTTTTTTGTTTTGTAAATGATTATAAAGCGTATAGACACCTAACCCTAGGATTCCTCCTATAATTAAAGTAAAAAATGTTTCCATTTAATTTTCGATTTTATATAATATAGGTTTACTTGGTGTTGCATCATTCTCGATTGGAGCGATTTGAAGATTTAAAATATACTTCCCATCTTCAATTTTGTTTGACACGTATATAAACTCTGTAATTGTGGCGTCTTTTCTAATCTTACCATTAAAATCCCAAAAGGCTTTATGTGCTAATAGTTTGCCATCATCCTTCTCTTTATCAACACTTGGTAAATCAATCAATAAGTGTTTTACTCCTATTTTTTTTATAAATAAAGCAGCTTCCTCTGTTAAATAAGGCCAGTTTGTATTGGAGTATTGTCTAGATTTTTTCTCTTTAGTATTAGGCATAGTCCTTATAACTAAAGCCTTAGGTTTGCGCTGTTTTAATAAATATTGTAGTTGCGCTTTTGATATTACCTGATCCTCTCCTATTAATTCTGGTGCGACAGAAATAACTTCAGCTAAATAAAAAAACTGTTTTAAGCATTTATTTACACTATAAAACTGCTCTGTAATATGACCAACACACTCAGTATGTGTACCATGTGCATGTGGATTAAATTGAATGTTATTAAAATTTATTGATGCACCTTCTTTAACGCTTGCAGTCCAGTCATTAACGACTACAGGTTCTATTTTAGGAGCATCAACATACCAAGCATTAGCATTGGATATTGAAGCGCGAAGTGGCATAGATATGTCTAAAGGTTGCGCTAAGTTTACGGTATATTTTTTATTGTTTATGGTTATTGTAGAAATCAAAATTAGATAATTTTAAATAAGTCCGAAGCAATTCCGTCGCTTAGAAACTTACCGGTTTTTGTTGTTTTTAAGTTGTTATCCTCAATATACAACATTTGTTTGTTTATATACTGATTAGCGTGTTGCAACAAGTATTCCAAAAAAGATTCTCCAAACTGTTTTTCAATTTTATCTAACGAAACTCCCCAAATAGTACGTAATCCAGTCATGACGTACTCATTATACTTATCATTTACAGTCAAAGTTTCTACCTCCAATGGTAATTGATTAAGATTAATTTTGGAGATATAAATCGCGTTGTTTTTTACATTCCAAGCACGCTGATCTCCATTAAAACTATGAGCAGAAGGTCCAATCCCCAAATATGGCTTACCTAACCAATAAGCACTATTATTTTTACTATAAAAGCCTTTTTTACCAAAATTAGATAACTCGTAATGATCAAAACCTGCTTGCTCTAATTGCTCTATTAAAATATGAAACTGCTCGTGTGCCAAATCGTCATCCACATTATCTATAATTCCTTTTGCAATAAAACTAGCTAGTGCTGTTTTAGGCTCAACGGTTAAGGCATAACTAGAAATATGTGGCACACCAAAGCTTAATGCAGTTTGTATATTATCCAACCATTCTGCATTTGTACTATTTGGTATCCCATAAATTAAGTCTAAACTTATATTATCAAAATATTGGGTTGCTAATTGCAAACAGCGCTTAGCTTCTTGTGCATTGTGTGCACGATTCATTAGTTTTAAATCCTTTTCATAAAAAGATTGAATACCAATACTAAGTCTATTAATAGGGCTTTTAGAGAGTTTAATTATAACCTCTTTGTTTAAATCGTCAGGATTGGCCTCTAAGGTAACTTCTGGATTATCTGTGACTTTATAGTTTAAATAGACACTATCTATCAAGTATTGCAATTCGTCTGCAGACAAAACACTTGGTGTACCTCCTCCAAAATAGATGGTTTCTACCGTTATATTTTTAAACTCGTCTTTACGTAATTCCATTTCTTTCGCTAAAGCGAAAATAAGCTGATCTTTCTTTTTCATGGACGTCGAAAAATGAAAGTCACAATAATGACAGGCTTGCTTGCAAAACGGTATGTGTATGTATATTCCTGACATATTATTAAGCTATTAGTTGTAAAATATAAGTGTTACTACTTTTTAACACGCTTTTCATTCTGCTTTACAAAAGCACTCCAACCTGTATAGCTTTTACCAATCTCCACACGTCCTTGATTGTAAAAATGGCACACAGCTGCTCCAAGTCCATCCATCGAATCTAGATTTTTTGGTAAGGTTTTAATACCCAACATACTTTGTAACATTTTAGCAACCTGCTCTTTACTAGCGTTACCATTACCTGTTATTGCCATTTTAATTTTTTTTGGCGCATACTCTGTTATTGGTACTTCGCGACTTAATCCTGCAGCCATAGCGACACCTTGTGCACGACCTAACTTAAGCATACTTTGTACGTTTTTACCAAAAAAAGGTGCTTCGATAGCAATCTCATCTGGATGATGAGTTTCAATTAGCTCTATGGTACGTTCAAAAATTAATTTCAGCTTTAAATAATGGTCATCGTATTTTTTAAGATCCAATTCATTTAATTGAATAAGACTCATTTTTTTGTTAACCACCTTTATTAAACCAAAACCCATAATGGTTGTTCCTGGATCAATACCTAGTATAATTTGCTCTTTACTCATTTAATTACATGTATAACATCCGCTTAATGATACAGCCACACCAACAGTTACAGTTAACATATTGCCATTAAAAGATCCATAACCTTCTGTGATTGGTTCAAAATTGTCTGCAAAACCTAATATATAAGAGGCATCCACAAACGCTGAAACTGTTTGACTTATTCCATAGTGAAATTCCATGCCACCCATTGCATTTAAAAACGAAGTTTTATTATCACCATAATCTCCTAATGGCTTTATCATAGAGTAACCAGGACCAACATGAAATAACAATCCAGTTCCAAACGGTAAAAAATTAAAATCGCGTGTAGCATCATACACAAACTGTAAATTTACACGTGTGTAGTTTGTTTTAAACTCTGGTGTATTATCTGCATTTGCAAAACGATTATAACCAAAGTCTAATTTAGCTCCTAATTGTGGCGTAAACATACGCTGGACACCTAAATTTATGGTTGGAAAATTAATACTATTAGCTTCAAAAGGAGTCACCAATCCGTCTTGTGATGGACTGTTAAAACCTACAGCAAATAAGGCTTTCCATTTACTAGTTTCTATTTGTGCGTCTGCTGTACTTAAAGCAAAAACAGCAATTAATAGTAAGCAATAGTGTTTGATAGTAGATAACATTATGTAATATTTAGTTTAATTTGCAAACGTCAACATTGGCGCAACTTTTATGCACAGCAACTTGCCTTACAAAACTAAACAATTCTTTTTTGTACTTATTAAATTAAGTATAGTTGTTGGTGCATTTTATTTTATCTACCAAAAACTACTATATAATGACACTTTAAATTTTAGTCATTTTATTCACTTTTTAAACCAAAACAAACTGTTTAGTCTAAAAAACATAGTGATTTTAAGTTTTTTAAGTGGTTTAAACTGGTTTGTAGAAATTATAAAATGGCGTTTTTTAGTATCCAAGCTTAAGGTTCTGTCGGTTTTTGAAGCTTCAGAGCAAAGTTTAGGTGCCTTAACAGCATCTTTATTAACACCTAACCGTATTGGAGAATATGGTGCCAAAGCCATTTATTACCCAAAAGCAGACCGAAAACGCATATTACTAATCAATTTAATTAGTAATATGATGCAAATGGGTATTACAGTTATTTTAGGCGTTATTGGTCTTATTTTATACTATAATACGTACGACATAACTGTTGATTTTATTAAAATATCAAGAGGGTTACTTATAGCTATCACTATTTTTGTAATAACACTATTTGTATTAAAACAAAGTAAGTATAAAATAAAGGAGTTTTCTATTCAAAAAACAACTAATTATACCAAAACATTAGGTTTACCTTACATTACAATTGGCTTTGTACTATCGTTATTACGATATATAATATTCTCTTTTCAGTTTTATTATATTTTAATCCTTTTAGGAATTGAAATAAGTTATCCTAATGCTATGGTAATAATTACAACACTGTATTTACTAGCATCTATTATTCCGGCTATTTCAATTTTTGATGTGGTTATAAAAGGAAGCGTTGCCATTTATTTATTTGGATTTGCTAACATTGCAGAACTTCCTGTTTTAAGCTGTGCGTTAATTATGTGGTGTCTTAATTTTGCAATTCCAGGACTAATTGGAAGTTATTTTGTTTTACGCTTTAATCCAACAAAAACCAACATTAAATGCTAATCACCTTTGTAATCATTACTATTCTATATCTGTTTTTAATAGGCTTTTTTGTACTAGGTTTTGATAAAGTAAAACAATTTAGACTACAAGATATTACTCCAAAGACCACGTTTACGGTAATTATTCCGTTTAGAAATGAAGCCAAAAATTTACCGGAATTAATAGACTCTCTTTTAAACTTAAATTATCCTAAACATTTATTTGAGGTTGTTTTAGTAAATGACGACTCAGAAGATGATTCTATTAAAACCATTAAAAATCAACTATCTCATAGCCAAACCACTGAGTATAGCATTAAAATAATAGACAATCAACGCGAAACAAATTCACCAAAAAAAGACGCTATAACATCTGCCATTAAACAAGCTAAACACCAATGGATTATTACCACAGATGCAGATTGTATTGTCCCCATTTACTGGTTAGATAGTTTTGATAACTTTATACAAAGTCATACTGTAAAAATGATTGCTGGACCAGTATGCTATAATCAAAACAAAGGACTATTAAATTATTTTGAAACTTTAGATTTTTTAAGTCTAATTGGTGCTACCATAGGTGGTTTTGGCATTAACAAACCATTTTTATGTAATGGCGCAAATTTAGCTTATCAAAAACAGTTTTTTAAACAACTAAATGGTTTTGAAGGCAATACAAATATTGCCAGTGGTGATGATATTTTTTTAATGGAAAAAGCTGTAAAAACTGATAATCAAAGCATTCTATATTTAAAAAACAATCAAGCTATAGTTACCACAAAACCACAAAGTAATCTTAAAAACTTAATATCACAACGTGTGCGTTGGGCTAGCAAAACTAGTAATTACAAGAATAATTTTGCCAAAATTGTTGGGCTACTAGTATTACTAATGAATGCTAGTCTTTTAATTGGATTACTATTAGTGGCTTTAGGACTATTTGCATTAAAACCTTTTGCTTATCTATTTTTTATAAAAGTAGCTATAGACTTTATACTAATTTATAAAGCCTGCCAATTATTTAATAAAGAAGAATTGCTTAAGCATTATTTGTGGAGCTGTTTTATTTACCCATTTTTTAGTGTTTATATTGCCTTTATATCTATGTTTACAACCTATAAATGGAAAAACCGAACATTTAAGAAATAGCTTTTTCAGCCAAAAACATTTACTTTAGCATTAAACCAAACTACAGCATTATGAAAACCCTAGTTTTATTTTTAGCCTTAAGCTTTACAACGCTTACTATTGCACAAAACACGTATACGTTTAATAACGAAAAAATTGAACTTAAGACAGAGGTAGAAGGTGACTACGACTTGTTATGGAACACCTTTGAAGGACGTTATCGTTACTTTATTAAAGGTCAAAATGAAGCCTTAACAGAATTGACAAACACTAAAGGCACAAACAATAAATATGATAATGCTTATCAAACTACTTTAAAGGCTACAACAGGTCAAGATGCGTCCAAAGTAAAACTAACACTTTACAGTCTAAAAGATTTTATTAACCAAGTCAATGCATCAAGCGATGCTAGTTATACATATAATAGCGATAAGCCAAAATTAAAAACTAGAGTTGGTATTTTTAGTGGTTTAACCAACCATCCTTTTGTGGTTAATCCAGACAATAAATCTGTACCCTTTTTTGGAGCAGAATTGGAAGTATTTCAGGACAATCCAACACCAAAACATTCTGGGTTTTTAAATATACGTAGTGCAGGAGATACTGACGATTTTAAATATAGCGCAACCCAAATTGCTTTAGGTTACCGCTTTAGATTTTTAAACAAACCAAGTTTTAATATTTACGGACAAACTAAGTTTGCTACTTTTACTACATCTAAAACTACTATTACCTATCAAGACCCTAATAATACGGAAACAATAATTATTGATGAAGTAAAAAATTCTGGGTTTGATGTGCCTTTAATTTTTGGTTTAGGAGCCGATTACAAATTAGGAAATGGGTATATCACGCTTGTTGTGGATTCGTTATTTGCAGCTTTTATAGATAACGAAGGTAACTTTCCTTTGGATCTTGCTTTAGGCTATAAGTTAAATTTATAACATGCGTTATTTAGAAAAAACTTCTAATCCAGCATTTACAAATTACTTTTGGAAAAATCAAAATCCTGCTTCTGGTCATAAAATGACAGTTACAGGTATTATGACCAAAACCTTATTTTGTTTACTAGTTATAACAACTATTGTTGTTGCCATTTGGAAGCTTTATGCCAACGGAACCAGTATTAAATGGTTTGCTTCTGGAGGTATGCTTGCTACTATTGTTATTAGTATTGTGCTTTCTGTTAGACAACAGTGGGCTCATGTTTTAGTACCATTGTACGCTGTCGTAAAAGGCTTTTTTCTTGGTGGTATTACTGCTTATGCTCAGGCTAGGTTTCCGGATTTACCGTATCAAGCCATAGGTGTAACCATCGTAACCTTTTTTGTGGTTTTGTTTTTATATCAAACCCGTTTAATTGTAGTAACCAACACCACTAAAAGTGTTATTATTACCGTGTGCACGACTATATTTGTAGTATATATTATCTCATGGATTTTAAGCTTTTTTGGAATTAAATCTTTTATATGGGGAACCTCTTGGCTAGCTATTGGTTTTAATATTTTTGCAGCCATTTTTGCTGCATTATCACTTTTACTAGATTTTGATTACATAGAAAGACAAAAAAACAAAGCTTCAAAGCACAAAGAGTGGATGGCAACTTGGGGACTTTTAGTTACTTTAATTTGGTTGTATGTTGAAATTTTAAGACTAATGAAAAAGTTTGCTATTAAATTTTAATAACCACCATTAATTAACCCGTAACACTATAGGTAATTTAAACTGAGACTTTACTTGTTGTCCACGTTTGATAGCTGGATAAATTGTAGGTAGCGTATCCAAGCTATTGGTAATTATAGTTTTAATTTCTGGAATCTCTAGGGTAGTAACACTATCTATTTCTATAGCATTTATAACTAATTCTCCTTTTTCTGAAATTAATAAGGATAATAAAATTGTGTCATTTATATCCTGAGACACAATAATAGTTTGTTCTTGCAATTTACTTGAGATATGATTAGCTAAGGTTGTCTCAAAACACTGTTTAGCATCTAATTTTGACTGTAAAGTATCGCAAGTTTTAAAACTTGGATAACTGTCTACTTCTTTCCAATTAAAAGTTTTGAGTTCTTTTTTTAAAATAGCTTCAGAAGAGGTCTTCTGTACATCAAAATATTGACAAGAGGCCAACATCAAACACAGTAAGAAAACAGCTATTTGCTTCATAATTAACTAATATAGCCGAAAAGTACAACTTTTTTAAATGACAGAAACTGGTATGTTATTAATTTCTTTTAACTACAAACAGATTAGAATAGGTTGTATTGTCTTTTGAAATTTTTAATACATAGACACCATCCTCTAATTTATCTACATTTAATACTTCGTTTAAATCACCTTTAGTAAAGCGTTTTTTGTATTGTTTAACAAGTACACCATTGGTCATGTAAATAGCAAAATTATACTCGCCTTGAAGGACCGCTTTAAAAGCTACATTTAACTGGCTTACTGCAGGATTTGGATATAGACTAATATTTTGTTTAGATAAGGTAGTTGTTATTGCATCGCAGCACACTTCCTCTTGAATTACTTTAGATGATTTAGCACCTAATGTGATTGTTTTTACACTTATTTTTCCGTCACGTTGAATCGTTAACTTTACAGTATCAAAAGGCTGATAAGCTTTTACAGCATTCATAGCATCACCTCTTCTATTTACTTCTAAATCGTCTATTGCCAAAACTAAGTCGTAGGGTTGCAAGTTGTTTTCTGCAGCAGCAGTATTATCTATTACTTTTAAGATAATAACACCTTGATCTGTTTTACTTTCTTTATCACATGGACTACCAAACTGAACACCTAAAAAAGCAGTTTCGTAAACTATTTTATCAATTGTGCAGGTTTGTTTACAATCATTAGCGGTTTGTGCATTTACTATACTTGCAAAACTTAATAAAGCAAAAATCACGGGTAGACATCTTTTCATAATTATAAAAATTTAATACATTTCAATATATAGTATTTTTCATACAAAGTTATTAATTATACTAATAAATTTGATTTAAGATAAAAATCCTAGATAAAAATCCAATTATACCGATGATCTAACAACATTAATTTATTCGGTTTTATTTTGAAATTTTTCGCTTTTATACGTCGCTAATTTAACCTTTAATATTTCTGAATATTTACTGTCTGGAAATTGATTAATGTACTTTTCAACCTCTTTTTGTTTAGCGTCAAGGTCTTTAAAATAATCCAATTTTGTAAACGTCCTAAAAAAGTAATTGGACTCTGACTTTGGATTTTCTTTTATTGCATTAGTAAAAGCCTGAATAGCTTGGTCTGGTTTATCTTGTAAATTGTACAAAACGCCTAATTTAGCATACTGCTCATCCAAGGATTGGTCCTGCAGTTTAATTGCTTCCAAAACATGCTTTTCGGCTAAATCATATTCACGGATTTGTTCATAATTAATACCTAATAAATAATGGTTATTAGCATCCTTTGGATCTAACTTTAAAGCTAAGTCTAAATATTTCACAGCCTTACTGTAGTAGTAAACTTTACCATAACAATACCCTAATTTTTCGTAAACAAACTTAGTTGTTTCGCCCAAATCTAAGAGTTTTAAAAATTGACTTATGGATTCATGGTATTCATTATTTAAATAGTATTTTTGAGCAATAAGTCCTATTAATTGCTTGTTATTGGGATAGGTTTCTAACCCTATGTTTATATAATCTTCAACTTTTTTAAATGCTCTTTTTTGGAGACTGTATTTAGCCAGTTCAAAAATTACTTTTTGATGTGTTTGATCAAGTTGAAAGGCTTTTAAAAAATTTTTCTGAGCAGTTTCAAAATCGTCTGAAGCATTACCAACCAACCCTAAATAATAGTAGTAATTAGGGTTAGATTGATTTGCTTTTATTAGGTCCATCAAATGGTTTTTAGCTTGGACTAATTGACCATTTTGAAACAATAATTTACTTAATTCAAACTTAAATAAAAGATTATTTGGACTATTTAATACTGCCTTATTATAGTAGCCTACTGCTTGGTCATAGTTGCCTAAATATTGATAGGATTTGGCTATTTTATCCGTATAATCTGCAGTATTATCTAACTGATTATAAAATTGGATTGCTTTAGTGTAATTTCCATGATTATATAAACTATCTGCAGTCTCTAGAATGGATGTTTGAGCGTTAACACTAACAAATAACAAAATACTGACTATGACACTAAAGGTTTTCATTTATTTAATTTTAAACGCGATTGGTAAACCGTAAACAACATCTACTGCTTTACCTTCATGCATACCAGGTGTCAATATAGGTAGATTATTTATTACACGATTGGCTTCTGCCTCAAGATCAGGATGTTCTGCTCTTGACATGACATCAATAATCTCTCCTGTTTTACTTATTTTAAAACTTACAAATACCTTCGTGATTCCTTTTTTTAAATCTAAGTTATCAGCTAATTTAGTATTAAAATTGTTTAGGACATGATTAGATACTTGATCTGAAAAACATTTTTTTTGATGGTCTTTGTCAACAAGCGTTTTACAGGCTTCAAATAAAGGGGATTGATCAATAGCAGAAAATGGCAGGTCTACACCTATTTGCTTACTGTTGTTTATATCTAATGTTTCGGTCTGTATATTTACTATTGGGTCTTTGGTTGCTTCACTTTCGTTGGAACAAGATGAATAGACTAACATTCCTAAAACCATAGGAATTAATAATAAATACTTAACTAAATGCGTCTGTTTTGTTTTTGATTTTTGTAACATAATGATTCGTTTTTTGATTAATGATTGATTGAAAAATGGATTGATAAAAGCATACGTTTTAACATTAAAAACTTGCTGCAATAATTGTTGATAATACTCCGATTTATTGAATTTTACTGCATTTTGATCCGCTAAAAATTCGTGAATATTACTAATTCTGATTTGATATAAATACACTAAAGGATTAAACCATAACACAATCTTTAAGACCTCAAACCACAACAAATCAAAGGTGTGTTTTTGTTTGGCATGTATCTTTTCGTGTTCAAAAACAGATTGCCTCTGAGTGGTTGTTAATGTATCTCCTAAAAAGATATAATTAAAAAAAGAGAAGGCTGTGTTTGTATCTTTTAAATGGACAATCGTTAAATTATCTTGTATTGTTTTTGGGTTTTGATGGATTAATTTTAAAATCTTAATTAGCTTTATTACAAAAACACTAAAAATTATTAATGTGATTAAAACATAGCCATTAGCTACTGTCATTAGTGAGACTACAGTGTCATATGAATAATTTGTATTAGATTGATTGTTTAAACTGCCCAAAACAATTTCTGGCAACACAATAATTGAATTGCTATCTAGCAGTGTATTAAAACTGTCTATTTTAATAAACGGAATAACTAATGACAATAAAGATGTAATTAACAAATACAACCTATTGTGACTAAAAAAAGTATCTCTTTTTAAAAACAAATCATAGACTATTAAAAATAATAACTGAAATAAAATACTTTGAAACAAATAACTTATCATGACTATTCTTTTTTATTAATCTCCTTTAATACGGTCTCTAACTCGTTTAAACTAATATCATTTTTTTTAACAAAAAAAGAAACCATACTTTTAAACGAACCTTGAAAATAATTATCCACCAATTTAGTAATCGATTGATTACTATAATCTTGTTTTTTTAAAACAGGAAAGTAAATATGTCCTTTACCTTGTTTTTTATAATCTACAAACCCCTTAGATTCTAAAATCCTGACAATGGTGGACACTGTGTTATATGCTGGCTTAGGTTCTGGTAAAAACTCAATTATTTGTTTAACATTAGCATTTTCTAGCTGCCATAAAACTTGCATAATATCCTCTTCTGCTTTGGTAAGTGCTTTCATTTTTTTAAACTAACTTTTTAGTTGAATGATTCAAATATAACTAAAAATATAGTTTAAACTAATTTTTTAGTTATAAAATTGTAACAATCTTTCTTTTAATCAGTCTTATTAATAAAATAAAGAAATGGATATCTTATTTAGCCTGTTAGGTTTAATGTTTATATTATTTGGATTAGCTGGCAGCTTATTACCTATTATTCCTGGTCCTCCATTAAGTTGGATTGGCTTATTGTTTTTATATATGACTACAGCTGTACCCAATGACACAATGTTTTTAGTAATTACAGGTATTGTAGCTATAGCTATATTTACTTTAGATTATTTTATTCCTGCAATTGGTACCAAACGATTTGGTGGTAGTCGATCTGGAGTCATTGGAACAACTATTGGATTGATTATTGGCTTATTCTCGCCTATTCCAGCAGGTATAATTATTGGTCCATTTATTGGTGCTTTTATAGGTGAAAAATATAATAATGCTAATAATAATCAGGCATTAAAGGCTGCGTTTGGATCGTTTTTAGGATTTATAACAGGAACCTTATTAAAGTTTATAGTAGCTATTGTATACTTTGGATATTTTATTGCTACGTTTTGGGAATATAAACACCTAATGGTATAAAAAAGATAAAGCAACATCCTTAAATGTTGCTTTATAGTGTGTAAATGTAAATGCTATTAATCAAACAGAAGTTTGAAGGGAATGATTAACTTTATACTAAGTTATATAACAAATATATATAATCTTATATTTACCTATTGTGGTTAAAACCACAACGTTACTGTGGTTAAAACCGCAAGTTTTAGTAATACTAAGTTGTTTGAAAGATTTTTGACAGCTAAAAAAAATTAAAATTTAACATTTAAAATTAAATATAGCCTTTCTCCTTAGCTATGCTAATAAGCGTTTCGTCCTTACCGTCGTCCACAATAAATAATTCTTTAAGATTTTTTTTACGCTTTTCAATTGCACTTAATGTAATACCTAATGGCTCTACTAAATCTTTTGTCCTAATACCTAATGACAAAAAGTAAAGCATTTTGTGATTTATCTCATCCACTTCAATAGGATTAAAGATGCTTCGTTTAATTATAGTATTTATTGTTCCTGTATAAAATGGCGGTTTTGTTTGGATAACCTCAAAAGCACTAGCTAACTCGCTTGATGTTAAATCACTTTTAATTAAAAACCCTTCAGGATTTATTGTTTTAATTATATTGTGTATTCTGTAAACCTCATTAAACATGGTTAAAATAACCACTTTAGCTTCTGGTTGTGTCTGCTTAATATGTTTGGCCAAATCTTCTCCTGATTTATAAATACCATCTGAGGATTGAGGTATGCTAATATCAAAAAAATAGATATCGTAGGGCTTTCCAATATTTTTTGATTTTTTTATTGCTGCTAAAGCAGAATCACAGTCCGTAGCAATATCAATTTCTAATATTTGATTTTCTTTTTTAGTAGCTAACAATGTGTGTTGATAACCTTCAATAATCATTGGGTGATCATCAACCATTAATATTTTTAATACTTTACTTTCCATAGGTTAATTATTAATTGTAGGGACAATAATTATAATTTTAGTGCCAGTTTTTTCATGGCTTTTTATTTTAAGCTCGCCATTAATTTCTTGTATTCTATCCTCTATATTTTTTATTCCAATGCCTTTTTTAGCTTTATGTGTATCAAACCCTTTTCCGTTATCCGAAATGCAAAAAACTAATGCATTAGCTTCCATTTTAAATGAAATATCCACCTTAGTTGCTTCAGCATGTTTATATGCATTTTGCATCGTTTCTTGTAAAATACGATACAGGTGAATTTTTACTTTATTATTTAATGCATCCCAATCAATACTATCGTCTCCATAAAAGGTGTACTCTATTTTATAAGCATTCATTTGTGCATCAACCAAAGTCTTTACAATATCCAAAAAACCAGATTGTTTTATAAAGTCGGTATTTAGTTCGTGGGATACTTTACGGATGTCTTCTTCTATATTTTTAAGCTCGCTTATATAGTGGCTTCTTTTGTCAATAGCCTCTTTATTTACGCTTAAATTTAGACCATCCAAACTAAGTCTTACTCCAAAAAGTTTTCCTAATATACCATCATGAATATCTTTAGATATTCTGTTTTTTTCTAAACTTCTTGCTTCATCAATTTTATCTTGCTGAGATAACATGAGCTTGTATATCTCCTCATTAGCTTCTTGCTGCTGTCGTTCTAACTGTAGTTCTTTATTTTTTTCACGTTGGGTTTTAATAATGTACAGAAAAAACAATGTAAATAATAGCCCTCCAGAAACAATAAGTAACCACAAGCGCTGACGTGAGATTTGTTGGTTTTCTTGTTTAATTTCTTCCGTTTCATAATCAATTCTCATAAATTTATTTCGACTTGATCGTTCTGCAAAAAGCAAACTATCATTTAGTCTAATATGTTCAAAGAGATATTTTTTAGAAGCTTCACCTTTTTCAATTTCAGACTTAATATAAAGCGCTTTTAAAATAGTCTTATTATGCTTTAACTCTTTACCCAAAGTATATGCTGTAGTAGAATACATCGCTGCAGAATCAAGTTGATTAATGGTTTTAAAATAGTCTGAAAAATTAAGACTAACAGACATCTTTATATTTTTATCTAAAATGGAGTCGCTAAGCCTAAACGCTTGTCTATAAAGGGTTTCAATTTCTTTATTAGAATCCTTACCACGCAAGAATTTAGAGTACGCCAAATCGTTTATTACATAAGCATAAGTCGAAGCATCCTCTGATAACAGTTTACTACTTTTTAAAATTTGATTATACTTATCAATAGCAAGATTGTAATCCCCTTTTTTTCGATAAGTCGAAGCTATATTTACGTTAGAATAGATTTTGTAGAAATAATTATCCTTTAGTTTATTACTACTATTAATCGCTTTGTTGTGATATTCTATTGAGTTATCATATTGCTGAAGCTCTCCAGATATTATACCAATAAGGTTATATAATGACCATTCTGTATCTACATTATAGTCGTTTTTTTGAAGCTTATCAACAACATTAATAGCCTTAATTACATTATTTTGTGCTCCAATATAATCTCTTTCAGACTCTTGGATATTAGCCATATTTAATAAAACTGCAGCATAATTTTTAAAATCCTTTAACTTATCATAAAGCTTAACTGCGTTGAAGTAATAATAATAAGCACTATCAACTTTTTGTGTCTTACCATAAGAGTAGCCTAGATTATAGTATGCATTTGCTATTGATACCGAATCTTTTATTTTTTTAGCAAGAGATAAATTATCAAGGTTTATTGATTTGATATTATCTATTTGCCCATCAATAATGTATAAAAAAGATAAGACCCTTTGACTATTTAATAAAGTAGAGTCACTATCAGTTTTAGCGGATAATGTAATTGCTTTTTTAGCATAGGTAATTCTATCTTCAGTAGTTATTTGATCATTTTTAGCTAAGTTTCTGTAATAGTATATTGAGTCGGAACTCTGACTAAAACCAAGACTAGCAAAAAGTAAAATTACTAATGGAAAATATTTTATCAATCTATTTACAAAATTAAGGTAAAACCAAATTTAGGATAAAATAGATAAATATAGGTATACATAGCACTGATAATTTTTCAATGCATAAAACACTATGCCAATAAAACAATAGCCTATCCTTGAGATGGCACTTTATCTTTTTTGATACCATTAGTTGCAAGCAACTTAATATCTACTTTTTTAACTTCAGTATTAGAGTTTTCTTTATTTGGTGTTGTATCGTTTAAAGCGCTTACTCCAGTTAATAATACGATAGAAAAGATTGCTACTAATGTAATTTTTAGGGATTTCATAATAATAATTATTTAAGGTTAATTTTGAGTTATATATTAATTTTAAAATTTAAATATACTAACAGTAAGCTAATACTATAGCTTACCAAAATCACACACTAATTATTTGTATGTCCAAGAAGATTAATTAATTAGCTTTAATAGAGGTAATATTTGAGGGAAACTTTTAAAGCCCGACGAAAATATCATAACATAGAGTAAAAGTAGTAAATAATTCGATGAAAAGCAAATAACATAGACGAAGTGGTCTAAAACAAAAAAGCATCCCAATTTTCTAGAAGAAAAAAGGAAAGCTTTCCATCGGTTCAAGCTATTTGACTAGCTTTCTACCAGTTTGATAGACTACTACATCTATCAAAACAACACAACTAAATTTTATTGCCAAAAAAAGCTCCGATAAATCGGAGCTTTTAGCAATTTTCGCGGTCTGGACGGGATTCGAACCCGCGACCTTCGCCGTGACAGGGCGACATTCTAACCAGCTGAACTACCAGACCGTTGCGTTATTGCGAGTGCAAAGATACACTTCTTCATCAATGTCGCAAACTTTTTTTCACTTTTTTTTCACTTTTTTTTATTTTTTTTTAAATAAATTTTTCGCGCTCGA
Organism: Olleya sp. Ti.3.14; assembly: GCF_038154885.1. Lineage (NCBI taxonomy): Bacteria > Pseudomonadati > Bacteroidota > Flavobacteriia > Flavobacteriales > Flavobacteriaceae > Olleya > Olleya sp. Ti.3.14. The sequence goes on along the minus strand of NZ_JBAKAO010000003.1, from coordinate 94,825 downwards.
TCATATACGTAGTCAAAATTTTGTCAAACGTCTGATTTACATCAGCATTAACATATTTAATCTTGTATTGCAGACATTTCATTTTTAAATCATTAAAATAATTTAAAACTTCGTTTTTATAATTATCCTTCACTTGGTCTGCATATAAATTGACGTAGTCTCCAGTTTCTATATCAATAAATTTTTTGGGCTTATTATTAAAATCAAAAGCAACTTCCTTATTTTTATCATGCACATGAAACAAAACCACCTCATGCTTATTATGTTTTAGATGTCTTAAAGCTTCAAATAACTTCTCTTGATTTGTTGAAGCCTGAAACATGTCTGTAAACACAAATATTAAAGAGCGTCTGTGTATCTTCTCTGCTATTTGATGCAAATACACATAGGTATCTGTTTGTCTAGTCCTAGGGTCTGCTTTAACTGCTTCTTCCAATTGATGGATTAGCATTTGATGATGACGCTCGCTACCTTTTTCTGATGCGTAAAAATCGTATGCATCACTATATATGCTTAGTCCAACAGCGTCTCGCTGTTTTTTTAAGATATACATCAAAGCTGCTGAGGCTAACGCAGAAAAAGCAATCTTATTTAAATTTTCTAAAGCGTAGTTGTCCATTTTTGGATAATGCATAGAGCTACTATTATCCAAAATAATATGACAACGTAAATTAGTTTCGTCATCATACCGTTTGGTATACAGTTTATCTGTTTTAGCAAATAGCTTCCAATCTATATGACGTGTGCTTTCACCTTGATTATAAATTTTGTGTTCTGCAAACTCTGCAGAAAAACCATGAAACGGACTTTTATGCATTCCCGATATAAAACCCTCGACCACTTGTTTTGCCAAATGCTCGAGGTTTTTAAATCCTCCTGCTTTATTAAGTTCGTCTTGTAGTTTCATTACTCAGCTATACCATCAACAATACCATAAGCAACTGACTCATCCGCTCCCATCCAATGGTCACGATTAAAATCCTTCATTACTTTTTCATACGTTTGACCACAGTTGTCTGCTAAAATATGAGCACTTAGCTCTTTTGTTTTAACAATTTCTTGAGCTGTAATTTCAATATCACTTGCTTGACCACGTGCACCACCACTTGGTTGATGTATCATGACTCTTGCATGTGGTTGAATAAAACGTTTTCCTTTTGCTCCAACAGACAGTAATATTGAACCCATTGATGCTGCTAGTCCTGTACATACTGTAGAGACGTCGCTTTTTAAACTTTTTATGCAGTCGTACATTGCAAATCCTGAGGTTACATAACCACCTGGGCTATTAATGTATAATGTAATATCTTTTGTATCTAAGCTATCTAAATACAGCAATCTATCTATAACATGCTTTGCCGATTTATCATCTACCATTCCCCAAAGAAACACTTTACGCTCTTCTAAAAGTTTAGCATCAATAGCATCTTGTACTTTTATTGTTTTACTCATTTTTTATAATTTTGATCGTTTAAATCTTAAAGTTTAATATCACTATAAAATAAAGCCTTTAATTTATTTAGGCATTTATTATAGTTTCAACTAAAGTAAAAAAGGTTTGCCATTACAGCAAACCTTTTATCAATACTTTAATAACATTGACTTATAATAAAGCGTCTAATGCTTCAGCGTAAGCTGTTTTTGGTGCTACACCTACCTGACGTCCTACTACTTCACCATTTTGAAATACTAAAACCGTTGGGATGTTACGTACACCATATTTTGCTGCAAATTCTTGATTTGCATCTACGTCTACTTTTCCTACGATGGCTTTACCTTCATACTCAGTACTTAATTCATCGATGATTGGTCCAACCATACGACATGGTCCACACCAAGCTGCCCAAAAGTCTACTACTACAGGCTTATCGCTTTTTAATACTGTTTCTTCAAAGTTTGCATCTGTGATTTCTAATGCCATAATATTATGTTTTAATTGTGTTTTACTACGTGTTAATATGCAATATTAGTCAAAAATATTACCAAAGCTTACAACCAAACAATTTGTTTTAACTATTGCTGTATTGGTTTGACTTATGTTAATGATTTTAAAACGTAAAACAAACCTTTATTTATTTACTGATTAATTAAAAAATGAATCTGTTGTTCTTGCAACTCATTAAGCAACTCATTAGTGACTTTAATTTTTTGTTTTCGACTAATCATAGTTAACTTAATTTTATCTCTATTATCATAAACTAAAAAGTTAAGCGCGTGATTACCTGGATGCATTGAGATTAATTCTTTTAAATAATGAATCTTTTCTGCCTCTAACTCTTTAATATTTAATTGAATTGATATTTTACGGACATTTTTTTCCATAACATCATGCAACAGCTGAAAGCTGTTAAACTGTAATCTTGGCTCACTTTTTTTACCTGTATCTCTATTCACCCATCCTTCTCTAACAAATGCTTTAACGTGTACAAATGTGTTTTGTAATAAAAAAGGTCGATGTTTTAAATACTCTTCTCCAAATACTCTAAATTCAAAAGAATCCGTATAATCTTCAATAGTAAATAGTGCCCAACCTTTACCTTGTTTACTAACACGATGTTGTACATCTGTTACTACTCCTCCAAAGGTAATTTCTTTGTTAACATGCGGATTAAGATCATGAAAATCAGAGATTTTACCATTACAAAACGATTTCATTTCTGTTCTAAAATCATCCAAAGGATGCCCAGAAATATAGACACCAACCACTTCACGCTCTCTGGATAATTTTTCCATTGTTCCCCAAGTGTCACACTCTGGGATTACAGGCTCTTCGATTTGCACATCACTCTCTCCTCCAAACAAACTGACTTGAGCTGAATTTTCGTTTTCTTGATGCTTAGCACCATATTTAATTGCTTTTTCTAAAAAGGTCAACTCACTACCATCTTTAAAAAAGTATTGTGCACGATGTGTGTCTCCCAACTCATCAAATCCACCTGCTAACGCTAAATTTTCAAATGCTTTTTTATTAGCTGCACGTAAATCTATACGTTTAGCTAAATCAAAGATTGACGTATATGGTCCATCTTCATTTCTATTATTAACAATAGTCATTACTGCACCATGTCCAACACCTTTGATGGCTCCCATACCAAATCGCACAGCGTTGTCTTTATTTACAGAAAATTTATAATAAGACTCGTTAACATCAGGACCAAGTACTGGTAACTTCATACGCTTACACTCGTCCATAAAAAAGGTCACCTGCTTAATATCATTCATGTTATTAGACAGTACAGCAGCCATATATTCTGCTGGATAATGCGCTTTTAAATATGCTGTTTGGTATGCAATCCAAGCATAACACGTCGAGTGGGATTTGTTAAAGGCGTAACTTGCAAATGCTTCCCAATCCTTCCAAATTTTTTCTAACTTTTTAGGATCATGTCCCTTTGCGCTGGCTTGCTCTACAAATTTTGGTTTCATTTTATCCAAAACCGCAATTTGTTTTTTACCCATTGCTTTACGCAAGACATCGGCTTCACCTTTTGTAAAGTCTGCCAACTTTTGTGACAAAAGCATTACTTGTTCTTGGTATACTGTAATTCCGTAGGTTTCTTTTAAGTACTCCTCCATTGCTGGTAAGTCATACTCAATATCCTCATCACCATGTTTTCTACGTACAAAACTTGGTATGTATTCCATTGGACCAGGTCTGTACAGTGCATTCATTGCAATTAAATCGTCAAAAACGGTAGGCTTAAGATCCTTTAAGTGTTTTTGCATTCCCGGAGATTCATATTGAAAAACACCAACCGTTTCTCCACGCTGGAACAACTCGTAAGTCTTGACATCATCTAAAGGAAAAGTGTCAGGATCTAAAACTATCCCATGTTTAGCCTTTACAATTTTAACGGTATCCTTAATTAAGGTTAACGTTTTTAATCCCAAGAAATCCATCTTAAGTAATCCAGCATCCTCTACTACAGAGTTATCAAATTGGGTTACATATAAGTCTGAATCTTTTGCTGTTGATACAGGTACAAACTTAGTAATATCATCTGGCGTAATAATTACACCACAAGCGTGAATCCCTGTATTTCTTACAGAACCTTCTAGGCTTCTAGCAAGATTTATTGTTTCGGCTTCTAAATTATCGCCTTCCGAAATATTAAAAAGCTCGTTTATTTTTTCTAAATCTTCCGCTCTAAATTTTTGACCCAATTCCTTTTCAGATAGTCCAAAAATCTTTTTCAATTTAGACATAGTAGGAATCAACTTTGCTATCCTATCTGCGTCAAAAAGTGGTAAATCTAATACACGTGCTGTATCTCTGATACTACTTTTAGCAGCCATAGTACCATAAGTAATAATTTGTGCAACTTGATTTGCACCATATTTATCTATTACATAATCCATGACACGTGAGCGACCTTCATCATCAAAATCGATATCAATATCTGGCATACTTACACGATCCGGATTTAGAAAACGCTCAAAAAGTAAGTTATATAGTAAAGGATCAATATTTGTAATCCATAAACAGTACGCTACTACAGAACCTGCAGCACTACCACGTCCAGGTCCTACCGAAACATCCATTTTTCGGGCTTCGCGTATAAAATCTTCTACAATTAAGAAATACCCAGGATACCCAGTATTTTCAATAACTGAAAGTTCAAAATCTAATCGTTCTATAACTTCCTCAGACAGTTCTTCTCCATAACGCTTTTTAGCTCCAACAAAGGTTAAATGCCTTAAAAAAGCATTTTCTCCTCGTTTTCCTCCATCTACCTCATCATCGACATGTTTAAACTCGTCGGGAATATCAAACGCTGGCAATAACACGTCTCTAGCAAGCTCAAATCCTTCAATTTTATCTACAACTTCTTGGATATTGGTAATCGCTTCAGGAATATCTCTAAATAAAGCCTTCATTTCTTCAGAGGACTTAAAGTAATACTCTTGATTTGGTAAACCGTAACGGTAACCACGACCTCTACCTATTGGTGTTGATTGTTTTTCGCCATCTTTAACACACAATAAAATATCGTGTGCATTAGCATCGCTTTGTTTTCCGTAATAGGTATTATTAGTTGCAACAAGCTTAATATTGTGTTGATTAGCAAACTTGATTAACGTTGGATTTACACGATTTTCGTCCTCTTGATCATGACGCATAAGCTCTATATACAAATCGTCTTGAAATAAGTCTTTCCACCAAAGCAACGCTTCTTCAGCTTGACTTTCTCCAACATTTAAAACCTTACTTGGCACCTCACCATATAAGTTTCCTGTTAGGCAGATTAAGTCTTCGCGATACTGCTCGATTAATTTTTTATCAATACGTGGTAAATAGTAAAAACCATCAACAAACGCATGCGATGATAGCTTAGCTAAATTGTGGTATCCGTTTTTATTTTTAGCAATTAGGACAATTTGATACCCATTATCCTTTCTACTTTTATCAGTATGATCTTCGCAAACAAAAAACTCGCATCCTAAAATCCCTTTTATTTCTTTGGCTTTAGGTGTTTCTCCTCTCGCTTCTGCTTCTGCATTTTTAGCTTTTATAGCTCTGTTATGACCGTTAATAGCCTTTACAAAATGGAAGGCTCCCATCATGTTTGCATGGTCTGTAAGTGCTACTGCAGGCATGTCCTGCTCAGCTGCCAAATCAACCAAATCAGTAATACTAATAGTAGATTGTAAAACTGAAAATTGCGAGTGATTATGTAAATGAACAAAATCTACAGATTGCAGATCTTTGATGTTTTCTTTAATTTCGGCAGAAGAAATCTCACTTGTATTCTGCTTTTGTAATTGCGCTTGGATTTTAGCACTTTCCTTTTTAAGGTTAATATGCTTTAATCCTATAAGCTGAATTGTTTGCGGATTTGCTTTATTGAAATGCTCAAAATACTCTGGCTGAACGTCTAATTGCTCTTTTGTATATTTTTTTAATCTTATTAACTCTAAAAAGCAACGTGTTGTTGCCTCAACATCTGCTGTTGCATTGTGCGCTTCTGCAAAAGGCTGATTAAATAAAAACTGATGCAACTCTGTTAAAGTTGGCAACTTAAATTTACCATAACGTCCACCTGGAATCTCGCATAACTCTGCAGTCTGCTCTGTACAAGTATCTAAAACCGGAAGTTCTTGCAATGGGTTTTCTACGCTTTCGCGAACAAATTCCGCTCCCATAATATTTAAATCAAACTTTACATTTTGACCGACTACATACTTGGTTTTACTAAGCGCAACATTAAATTTTTCTAAAACTTCAGATAACGGAATCCCTTGTTGTTGAGCTAATTCTGTAGATATACCATGAATTTTTTCAGCATCATAAGGTATATTAAAACCTTCTGGTTGTACTAAATAATCCTGATGCTCGATACAATTACCCATCTCATCATGTAATTGCCAAGCAATTTGAATACATCTAGGCCAATTATCTGTATCAGTAATTGGTGCATCCCAACGCTTAGGTAATCCTGTGGTTTCGGTATCAAATATTAAGTACATGCTGTGATTTCTTTGAAGTTTGTGCTGAAAAATACGAGCCTATAAAAGTACATAGAATTTATATTTTTATAAAGCGAATTAGCAAACAGTTGTAAACAAAAAAAGCCAACATGTAAATGCTGGCTTTTTTTTATAATATAATTATGCATTTATGAGATTAATTCTTCATGCACTTTTTCGGTATTAATTGCTGCTTGGATTGCATTTCTATGCTTAGCAATTAAGCTATCTATCGTTGGAGGCAAATTATTTTCTTTTAACAATTTATCATATTCCTCAAGACTGGCTTCCTCACCTTTAATTGCTTCTTCTAAGATTGCTTCTTCATTATTTGAAGTAAAGGTTGATTTTAAGCTCATCCAATTTCTGTGCATGGTTCCTTTAAAACTTCCAGAATCTTCAGGGATTTGTCCATATTGCAAGATTTCAGTTCTTAGTTCTTTTGCAAACGCGCTACGCTCTGAGGCACGTCTTTTAAAAAACATTTTTAATTCATTATTATCTACGTTATCAATTGCATTTAAATACCCTTTTTCGGCATCATAATTTTTAATTAATAATTCGTTTAACTTGTTTGAAATTTTTTCGCTGTAATTCATAATATCTTTGATCATTTAAATTTCAATATATTTTTTAAAGATGCATATTGTTTGACATCTACAATTACAATATAGCACAAATGACAGCTGTTGTCAAGCGATTTAACAGGGTTTGTGATAGCCTTAAGAGTATTTAACAAAAAAAAAGCCAACGCTAATGCGTTGGCTTAAATATTATCATTTAAAGGTGATTAATTAGTACAATCTCCTAAATCATCTATTAAATCTTGTATTGATCCATCTGTATCACCACATTGTTGCTTTTTATTCTCTAATGCAGTTTTATAAAAGTTACATACTTGCGGATAATCTGCAGACATAATATCTACTGCTTCGTAATTAGTTTGAGTGGTCAACGCTACTGCTGTTGCATTTTGGCAAGCCACTAAAGGATCTATCGATACTACGGTTCCGATGCTTAAAATTGGCACATTATAAAAATACCCTTTATTAAAGTTTTCTGTTTGTGTACCAGAACTATCAAATACGTTAAAAGTAAACGTTCCAGAAACGGTTCTTTCAATAATATTAAAATCAGAAATATTTATTTTACCATCTGCAGGATACACTTGTAAATCTGGGTCAGGCACGTTATTAGTTGAATAAAAATCACCAAACTCATTTTCATAAGTTGCAGATGATGTTGTATTACCTAAAAGGTATAAAGTCTCGGCAGTATCATTTGTTTTAAGTATTATAGTCTCTAAACCTCTAATACCAGTAATTGTTAAATTTCCTGAGCCATCAACATTAGCTCTATAGGTTGTTGCTTCCCATAACTCACCATCATTATATCCTATAAATGCAGGATTATTAAAGACTAAATCCTCACTACAAGATGTCAAGGTTAATAATACAACTAATAAAATTGTTATTTTTTTCATTATCGTTACTTTTATACAAGACCAAAAATAGAATAATTTATTTTATTTGACAGAATTACTTTAAAAAGTTGAAAATTAAAAAAATATAGTATCTTTGCAGCTTATTAATAATAGAGGTCGCGTACCTTACAAATTAATTATTTATGCCAGTAAAAATTAGATTACAAAGACACGGTAAAAAAGGAAAACCTTATTACTGGATCGTAGCAGCAGATGCTAGAGCAAAAAGAGATGGTAAATACCTAGAAAAATTAGGTGCTTACAATCCAAACACAAACCCAGCAACTATCGAAATAAACGTTGATGGCGCTGTACAATGGTTACAGAATGGTGCACAACCAACTGACACAGCAAAAGCAATTTTGTCTTACAAAGGTGTTATGCTTAAAAACCATTTAGCAGGTGGTGTTAGAAAAGGTGCTTTAACAGAAGAGCAAGCTGAAGCAAAGTTTACAGCTTGGTTAGATGAAAAAGCAAGTAAAGTAGAAGCTAAAAAAGACGGTTTATCAAAAGCGCAAGCTGATGCTAAAACTAAAGCTTTTGAAGCAGAAAAAGCAGCTAATGAAGCTAGAATTGCAGCTAACGCTCCAGTTGTAGAAGAAGCTCCTGCTGAAGATGCAAAAGCATCTAACGAAGAAGAAGAATAAAAATTATTTTTTATACTTTTAAACTCCGATAATTTTTATCGGAGTTTTTTATGCAAAAAACTTTTGTTATGGATATTAAAGACTGTTTCTTTTTAGGTAAAATTGTTAAAAAATATAGTTTTAAAGGCGAGCTCCTTATAAAACTAGATACTGATGAGCCTGGACTTTATGAAAACTTATACTCTATGTTAATAGATTTACGTGGTTCATTGGTTCCGTTTTTTGTTGAAAGCTCTCAATTACATAAATCTGAATTACTTCGTGTAAAATTTGAAGATGTCGATACCGAAGCTGATGCTGATAGTTTAATTAAAAGCAACATATACTTACCGCTAAGTTTTTTACCAGAACTAGAAGACGATAAATTTTATTTTCATGAAATTATAGGCTTTAAAGTTGAAGACAAAACCTTTGGAACTGTTGGCATTATAAAAGCCGTTAATGACAGCACAGCACAATCGTTATTTGAAATTGACAGAGATGGTATTGAGATTTTAATCCCAATGAATGATGAGTTTATTTCTAAAGTGGATAAACCAAACAAAACTATTTTTGTAGATACTCCAGAAGGCTTGATTGACTTATATTTAGAAGATTAATTTTTTTGTGCTGAATTTATTTCAATATCACATCCAAAACTAAAGAGATCCTCAATACATTTAGGATAACGTCATATGAGCAAGCCTTTTAAATTTAAACAATTTACTGTACAACAAGATCAATGTGCCATGAAAATTGGGACTGATAGCGTTTTACTTGGTGCTTGGTCACCTTTAGACACCAATCCTTTTGCCATTTTAGATATTGGTGCAGGCACAGGAATTTTAGCTTTAATGCTAGCGCAACGTAGCAACGCACAAGTAATTGATGCTTTAGAAATAGATGAACATGCCTACGAGCAATGTGTGGAAAATTTTGAAACTTCACCTTGGGCTGATCGCTTATTTTGTTATCATGCCGATTTAGCTGAATTTACTGAAGAAATTGAGGACAAATACGATTTAATTACCTCCAATCCTCCGTTTTACGCTGAGGATTATAAATCTGACAATACACAACGTGACTTAGCACGTTTTACAGATGCTTTACCGTTTGATCATTTAGTTGCTTGTACTGCTCAACTATTGTCTGAAACTGGTATTTTTACGGTTGTTATTCCTTTTAAAGAAGAGGCTCACTTTATAGACCTAGCGTCTAAAGTTAATTTGTTTCCTAATAACATTTTACATGTTAAAGGCACGCCTACTTCGGATGTTAAAAGAAGCTTGCTAGCCTTTTCTTTCCGCGAAAGCGAAATTAAAACCGAGACCTTGGTTATTGAAACCACAAGACATCAATATACTGATGATTATATTGCGTTAACTAAAGATTTTTATCTTAAAATGTAATTGGGTTTGGTGGCTTATTAGAGACCCTTCGACTGCGCTCAGGGTGACATTGGTTTTGCTAATTGTGACATTGGTTTGATACTATTGGGTTTGATTTGTTACTATAAGGATTTATGCTAAAATGCTAAATATGTTATTATATGCGAGTAAATAAAAGAATTCGTAAAAATTTGCCTTAATTTTTGATATAATATTGTGTTCTGAAAACGATTTCGTTATTTTTGTGATTGAAACAATAAGCTACACGAATAGTTTATTTTTAATACAGACTTAAATGAAACCAGATTTATTTGAAGCGCCAGATTACTATAATCTTGACGAACTTTTAACTGAAGAACATAAATTAGTACGTGATGCTGCTCGTGAATGGGTTAAGCGTGACGTCTCTCCTATTATTGAGGAGTATGCTCAAAAAGCAGAATTCCCGAAGCAAATTGTTAAAGGATTAGCAGATATTGGTGCTTTTGGACCTTATATTCCTGTGGAATATGGTGGTGCAGGTTTAGACCAGATTGCTTATGGTTTAATTATGCAAGAGATAGAACGTGGTGACTCTGGTGTACGTAGTACTGCCTCAGTACAATCGTCGTTAGTAATGTATCCTATTTGGAAATATGGTAACGAGGCACAACGCCAAAAATACTTACCAAAATTAGCTAGTGGAGAATGGATTGGAAGTTTTGGTTTAACTGAGCCTGACCATGGAAGTAATCCTGGAGGCATGGTTACCAACTTTAAAGATATGGGAGACCATTACCTATTAAATGGTGCAAAAATGTGGATTTCAAATTCGCCATTTTGTAACATCGCTGTAGTTTGGGCTAAAAATGAAGCAGGACGTATCCATGGTTTAATTGTAGAACGTGGCATGGAAGGCTTTACAACTCCTGAAACACATAACAAATGGTCCCTTCGTGCGTCTGCAACAGGCGAGCTTATTTTTGACAACGTTAAAGTACCAAAAGAAAACTTATTACCAAACAAATCTGGATTAGGTGCACCATTAGGTTGCTTAGATTCGGCACGTTTTGGTATTGCTTGGGGAGCGATTGGAGCAGCAATGGATTGCTACGATACCGCTTTAAGATATAGTAAAGAACGTATGCAATTTGGTAAGCCTATTGGACAATTCCAATTACAACAAAAGAAGCTTGCGGAAATGATTACCGAAATTACCAAAGCTCAATTATTAGCTTGGCGATTAGGTGTTATGCGTGAAAATGGTACTGCTACCTCAGCACAAATATCTATGGCGAAACGTAATAATGTAGATATGGCTTTAAAAATTGCTAGAGATGCTAGACAAATGTTAGGTGGTATGGGAATTAGTGGCGAGTACAGCATTATGAGACATATGATGAATCTTGAAAGTGTTGTTACTTATGAAGGTACACATGATATCCATTTATTAATTACTGGATTAGATGTGACTGGATTAAATGCTTTTAAATAAATTGTAGTAATAAGTGGTTAGTCAGTAGATAATAGAAAATAGCATTACTTTCGTTTTTGTTGTTTTCTGTTTGATTAACCTTTCATACTTTTAATTATATATAAAAAAAAGCACGTCGTTAAGACGTGCTTTTTTTGTTTTATACTCTACCTTTTTTGCTGTTACTTTTGGTTTTGTGATCCTGTTACTTTTGCTTTTGCTTTTGCTTTTATAGTTTCTCTTTCTGTTGCTTTTGGTTGTGATTGTGGTAGTGCCTTTACTGTCTTTGTTATTTAGATACTATATAGGCTTATTTATTTCACTTAAAACCCATCTGTAAATCGCCAGATGACACCAATATTACATTGGTAATAGCTACCCACTTCTGGACTGTTATTTTTAACTGCAACGTTGGCACGTCCTGAGATATTAATAGCCATTTTAGGAAGCAGCCAATAACTAATACCTAAACCTGGACCAACTATAAGTGCGTCTGTATTAGCGTACGTATATTTTCCTGCTGCTAAAAACACGTATAACTCCTTGTAATCTCTTGCTGTATTTGGGATAATATAATAATTAACATCTGCTTGTACTGCAAACAAACTCGCATTGGATTTGGGTGTTTTTAACGTATTTGTGGACACATTAACACCAACACTCCAATTAGGATTTAACTGGTAGTCTACGCCTAAATTAAAAGGCGTTGCAAAGTCTAACTTGTCTATTGCCCAAGGTAACCTGCTGTATGGATAGTTATTAATAATGTTGACACCCAACGCTAGCTTTACGTGTGGTTTGTCTTGCGCTACAGCTTTGTACATGACTAATGTACTAGCTACAGCAATGTGTAGTAATAGCGATTTAATATTCATCAAGTTACTATTTTAACTTAGTTACTATATTGCGCTATTAATAGTTTAGGGAGTTACTTTACAAACCTTTTTAAGGCGATATTATTGTTCTATTTTTTAAACTGATACCATTTTTTCTTAACCGTTTCGGCATGATAACCATAACCATAGCCATAATTATAACCATAACCATACGACCCTTTAAAATCAATATCGTTAATGATATAACCCATGTTTTTAATCTTTTTCTGGTCTACTAATTTTTTAGAATATTCAATTAATGGTTTTTCTGTCACACCAGATCTCACCACATAAGCTGTATAATCAATCCCATCCATAAACGTTAGCGTATCTGCTACTAATAAGGTTGGTGCTGTATCTACAATAATATAATCATACTGTGCTTTTGCTTCGTTTAAAAACGCTTTAAAATGAACACTTGATAATAAAACCGTTGGCATTGGCGGAATTGGTCCTGACAATAGTAAATCAAATTGATTACTATTAGCATCCATATGGACTAAAGTCTCTTGCCAATTATTGGTTTGATTACTTAAATAATTAGATAATCCAGCTTTCTCTTTAGAGCTTCCAATTAAGGTGTGTAATTGAGGATTACGCAAATCTGCACCAACTAACAAGACTTTCTTTTTTAAATGAAAATAGGTTTGTGCGATATTAAATGCCACTGTTGTTTTCCCTTCGCCTTTAACCGAAGACGTTACTGCAATAACCTGACCTTGATTTGACACTGTGTTATGCAACGTAAAGTTTAGGTTATGGATTAAGGTTCTAAAGGCTTCCTCAGTTTGTGTGTTTCCTGAGGTTAATTTTATGGCTTGTTTAGCATTAGGAATTACCGGAATCTCACCAACAATTGCAGTATTAGGATTAATATTTTCAACATCTTTACTCGTGTAAATTTTAGTATTGGTTAAAAACTTTAAATACAAAATACCGATTGGTAGTCCTAAACCTAGCAACAATGCAGCTAACAGTACTATTTTACGTTTTGGTGCTACAGGAATCGAGTTGGTAATCGCGTAATCTATCACTTTTACATTAGCTGCAGTTACAGCCATAGTAATTGCTGCTTCTTCGCGTTTTTGTAATAATAGTAAGTATAGGTTTTCTTTTAGGATTTGTTGACGCTCTATGCTACGTAATATTTTTTCTTTACTCGGTAAGGTTTTAAAAGACTGTTGCGCTAAGCCTTGTGCACGTTTATTTTGCGATAAGGACTGTTGCAATTGGGTTTTATAACCAGATAACGAGCGTTGTATGTTGTTATTTAAATCTGTAATAGACGCTTTTAAAATCTTAACCCTTGGGTTATTGTCTCCTGCTGTGGCTTTCCATTTGTTATATTCTAACACTGCAGCATTATAATCGCTAACCAAAGTATTTACTGCACCACTATTTAAACCAATATTAGCTGGTAATAATTTTATGTCTTGGTTACTTGTTATGCTTTTGTCCAACACATCTGCTAACAGTAATTGCGTTTCGGCTTCAAAAAGTTGTTCGTCTTTAATTGATTTTTTCTGAATCACAGATGCTGCATCTGCCTCAAAAATACTTAGGTTATTGTTTTGTTTGTAGCTGCCTTTTGCGACTTCAATCGAGTCCAACTCGGTAGTTAGATACGTAAACCTTTCGTCAATAAACGCGATAGTACGTTTAGACACTTCCTGTCTGTCTGTAATACCATCCTGTGTATAGACTTCTATTAAAGTATTTAAAACCTGTTGTGCTTTTTGCTTACTTGGATCTTCAAGACTTAATATTAAAATATCACTATCCTTTCCATCAGGTGCAATTTTTATGGCTTCCAATAAGTTTTGAGTCGCTTGTGTTTGACTACTAATTTTAACCTCGTACACTGGATTATCATTAGCTACTAAACTTTGTGCATTTGCAGGCTGAATGGTAAACGGAAAATCAACCGTTGGCTTTTCAAAATAGAAGTTTGGGACTTGTAAGGTTGCTTCGGTTTCCAGGTTTACTAATTTATAACCTTTATCCTGAAGTGTAATTTGAAAATCTAATTCGGCATCTGGTTTTGCTAATTCTGGTTCAAACACCACTTTAAAAGGTGCGTTAAAGACTTCGGATTTATTGACACGACCAGACTGAAAATATTGCACCTGTAAATTTAATTGATTAACCACCTGTCGGTTTAATCTAAAGGATTGCAATACTGCACGTTCGTTTTCAAGGTTAACGTTTCCTTTACCTAATAATTTATCTAAGTCTAGGTTTAAGGCAGTCGATTCTTTTTCAGTTAATACCTTAATTTTTGCAGCAGTTTTGTAGCTATCAGGTGTGTAACGTAAATATAAAAAGGCTATAATTAAGGCTATTATTCCGCTTAAAGCGATCCAATACCAATAGGCTAAATACTTATTAGCAATCCCTTTTAAGTCTATTTGCTGATCCTGTGTGTCTTGTTGCTCTAGGTAATTATCCATAGTCTTTTTATCTAGTCAATAAAATTATAGCACTTAGGGTTACCGATGCAATTGCTACTATTGTTGTTACATTACCTACGTAACCTGCTGTTTTTACTTTAGCACGATTAGGTTGTACCACTAACACGTCGTTAGGTTTTAGTCTGTATTCTGGATTGTCCATCCAATTGGTGGTGGTCAAATCTATGTGTGTAATTTTACGTGTTGCGTCCACCTCTCTGATTAACAAAATATCGTTACGCTTTCCGTTTATGGTTAAATCGCCAGCATAGCCTAAGGCTTGAGGTACACTAATGTACTGCTCAGTAAAACTAAAGGTTCCAGGACGTTGGACTTCACCTAAAACAGTCACTTTAGCATTAAGCAATCTAACGGTTACAATAGGATTAATTAGGTGACCACCATTTTCTAGTTGTGCCACAATTTGGTTTTCTAGTTGCGAGTTGGTAAGCTGTGTGGCTTTAATTTTACCTAACACTGGCAAGGCTATAAACCCTTCCGGATTTACTAAATACCCTTGCAGTTTTAATAAATCCACACTCATATTTGTAGCAGCTGCATTTGCATTTTTATTATACGGAATGGCTGCTTCTGGTATGGCAGCACTTATAGTTACTGCTAATATATCGTTAGGCTGAATGGTGTTTTCTTGATACTGTACGTTAGTTTGGTTATATTGGTTAGCGTCCTGAAAGTATAAAATTTCTTTATTACTCACACAGCTGCTTAATGACAAAGCCAAAACTACTATTGTCATGACTTTTACGATGTGCTGTTTTAATTTGGGTTGCATACTTATGATTACTATTAGCGATTATTATCTATACCACTACTGGTTAGGTAGTTGTTTTTAAACGTCTAATCTTTATGATGCGTGACGTTTTGTATTAGTTATTTTGTTTAATGTGTCAAAAATAGCACAAAATTATAAACTACCACTTTTTAGTGGATTAAAAGCATGTCTTTTACGTATTTAAAATGGCTAATTTTTACACCTTTTTTGGCCTATATTTTTAATACACTATCCATACACTATCTATACCTTTGCTATACCGTTACTATACCTATGCTATAGGGCTACTTTTTTGACCCTTTTTGGTTGCGCTATTTGGGTTGTTGTTTTTTGTTATTTAGTCTCACTATATAGCTTAACATTATTTAAAAAACTGATTGACTTTAGACAGGTTTTTAAACACAATAGTGTACCATCCACCAACTTTATTGGCTGTTACTGCTTTGTAGTCTTCTTTAGATTTAATAATAATATTTTTTAAACTACGGTTGCTTGCTCCACCAGCTCTCATTTTGGTAATCACTTCTGGTAAATAGCCAAAGGTGTAGCTTTGGTCTTTAAAGACGCGTAAAATAAAATCATAATCTGCAGCAATTTTATATTTTAAGTTAAAATGACCTTGTTTAGCATACACATCGCGTTTTAAAAATAAGGTAGGATGTGCTGGCATCCATCCTTTTTTAAGTAAGCTGGATTTAAATTGTTGACTTTGCCAATGTCTAATCACTTTATCTGTATTGGTTTGCGTGACATATTGCAAATCACCATACACACCATCTAACTTTTGCGTGTTAAACGTGTTTACAATATTTTGAATGGTATTAGGATTAGCCAACATATCATCCGAATGTACAAAACCAATCACATCTCCTGTTGCCAACGCAATCCCTTTATTTAAGGCATCATAAATCCCTTTATCAGCTTCTGATTGAATGACAATATTAGCCTGAGGCGATTTACTTTTAATGTGTTGTGCCATTTCTAGTGTGTTATCTGTGGACTGACCATCGATAATAACATACTCGATATTTGGATAGGTTTGTTGCAGTACAGACTCCATACAACTTACTATTGTTGCGACGCTGTTGTATGTAGCTGTTATGATTGAAATTTTCATTGGTTATAAGCCTTTAGCCAGTTGAGTTTTAAAATACGCTATGGTTTTAGTCAACCCATCTTCCAACTGTATATTTGGTTCCCAACCATTTAATTTTGCTTTAGCCAAGCTAATATCTGGTTGACGTTGTTTTGGGTCGTCTTGAGGTAAAGGCATAAAGATTAATTTTGATTTAGAATTAGTTAATCGTATAATCGTTTCTGCCAGCTCTAACATGGTAAACTCGTTTGGATTACCTAAGTTAACAGGACCTAAAAAATCAGGACCAGAATTCATCATTCTAATCATACCTTCTACTAAATCGTCTACGTATTGAAACGAACGTGTTTGTAAACCATCGCCAAAGATTGTAATATCCTGACCTTGTAACGCTTGCATAATAAAATTAGACACGACACGACCATCACTAGGATTCATGTTTGGACCATACGTATTAAAAATACGAATGATTTTTATAGCGACTTGATTTTGCAAATGGTAATCCATAAATAAGGTTTCTGCACAACGCTTCCCTTCATCGTAGCATGATCTAATCCCAATTGGATTTACATGTCCCCAATAATCTTCTGTTTGTGGATGCACTTTTGGGTCACCATATACCTCACTTGTACTAGCTTGCAATACTTTTGCATTAACACGTTTAGCCAAACCTAGCACGTTTACAGCACCAAGGACAGAGGTTTTAATTGTTTTAATTGGATTGTATTGATAATGTACAGGAGACGCAGGACAAGCCAAATTATAGATTTCATCCACCTCAGCAAAATAAGGATGAGTCACATCGTGACGTACTAACTCAAAATAAGGATTATCTAAAAGGTGCACTATATTTTGTTTGGCTCCAGTAAAATAATTATCCAAACAGATAACATCATTCCCTTCTTTTAATAAGCGTTCACACAAATGCGAGCCAACAAATCCAGCTCCACCAGTAATTAAAATACGTTTCATTATTTATGTTTTTGTTCTATTATTTTTGTTTGAATTTGAAAAAAGTAATTGGCTTTATATTTAGCTAATCGATAACCAGCTACACCATCTAAAAACCCTAATTTAAGCACATAAGAACCCGTAAAATATACCATTGGTAATAATCCACTATTAATTACTTTATATTTAATTTTTTGACGAGATGTCAAATTTTTAAAGCCTGTTTTTTTAAGAAACAAATAGCGCTTTGCTTCCCATGATGAATACGCGTTGTGTCTTGCTATGTAATGTTCTAAACCTTTGTAATCTTTATGAATAATTGGACTTGATATTGCACCTATTTGCCCATCAATAATTGGATGTTCATGCACTTCCATATCTAAATGGCTCCAGGAATCTTCCTCGATACGCTCGTATGCTCCAGTATTCTTTTTAAACAAGGCTAATTTTTTCATTTTATCACCATGTTTAAGCTCTTTACCCATAAAATAATTATTGTAACATAACCAAAACCCACTATAATTTGTTTGTTTGGTTTTAGTCTCTATTTCATTAATAAATGGTTGCGTCAAAAACTCGTCTGCGTCTAAAAATAATATCCAATCATTTTGAAGTGGTACGTTACGCAACGTCCAATTCCTTTTTTTAGGAAATTTACCATCCCAATTAAAGTCAACTATTTTATAACCAAATTGCTTAACGATATCTGGAGTACTATCTGTACTTTGAGAATCCACGACAATAACCTCTGAAAATTGATTTAATTTTTCAAGACAATGCGGTAAATTTAACTCCTCATTTTTAACCGAAACGACAACTGTAATAGGTATTTTAGACATACTATTTTATTTCTCTTTGTTTAATAAACTTTGCAGGATTACCTCCAACTATGGTAAATGCAGCTACACTTTTAGTTACTACCGAATTAGCACCAATAACAGCAAAGTCATTAATCGTGACGCCAGGTAAAATATTAGCTCGAGTTGAAAGCCAAACACAATCCTTAATAACAATAGGCATTGTAATTAAATCAAAATTTAAAGAATTTAATTTATGACTTCCTGTCAAAAGAAAAACATGTTTACTTATACAGCATTTCTCACCGATAGTTATTTTATCCAAGCAATATGTCCAACTATTAGCTTTCAAACTAGAAAGTGGACCCATTTTCAGATTCCATGGATGGTCTATAATTGCATGACGATCTAGAGAACATGTCCAATCTACATCAGCTCCAAAAAGTCTAATTAACCACACTCTGTATTTTCTACAAAAAAATGGGCTATACTTAAAAAATGTTTTATTAATTATTTGCCACAATTTAACTTTAAGCTTAGTCTTTAAAGAAAATGGATCTGATTGTATTGGATTATAATTTTTAGTGTTCATTTATTATTCTTTTTTTAATGAATTGCGCTGGATTCCCTCCAACAATAGACCAGTCATCCACATTTTTAAAGACACTAGACCTTGCTCCAACCACAGCTCCTTCTCCAATAGTAACACCCATCATTATAAAACACTCTGCTGCAACCCAGGCAAAATCCTGAATTACTATAGCTTTAGATATAAATGGAACACTAATAGAACTAACTTCATGAGAACCAGTGCATAAATAACTCCCTTGAGAAATTGTAACTTTAGAGCCAATTATTGTTTTTCCAATATGAAATTTAACGTTTGGACCAATACAGGTCTCTTTACCTATTTCCAAATTCCAAGGTGCTAAAATCTTTGCACTAGCATATACGATAGATCCTACACCTATCTTAGCACCAAAGATTTTTAAAATAAGATTACGCCACTTTATAAACATCCGTCCAGAAAAAGGCCTAAATAAAAGACAATAAAAAACAAACCAAATTTTTCGGCTTATTTTATTCTTTAACGTTATGTTATCCTTATATTTTTCAATTTCTATATTACTCATCCTACAACTATAAAATCTGGTTTGTTAGTTTTATTTAAAATCCAATCATACAATGCTAACATTTGTTTTGCAACAGCTTGCATGCTATATTTTGTTTAATTATTTACACAGTTGTGCGAATGTAAAACCATTTTCCAAGAGTGTTTTATTTAACATATCAGCGTGAATTTTTAAATCTTCTAGATTATTGAATCTATCCTTTATTTTAACCGCTGGCACACCACCATAAACAGCAAAAGCTTCAACATTTTTAGTTACAACTGAACCCATTGCAATTATGGCTCCATCACCTATTGTTACACCTGCTTTTACCTTTGTGTATGCACCAATCCAAACATCTTTGCCTATAATGGTATTATTTAATACGCCTCTACCAGAAAAGATAATTGGCATACCAACTGTATCAAACTTATGATCACCACCAATTATACTAACATTATTAGCCAACATTGTATAATCACCAATTGTCACTTTAGGATATATTAAACAATTAGGACCAATATATGCATAAGCTCCTGCAATTAAATCTTTGGAAACTTTAGATGTACCACCTAAATAAAATGTATTATGTACATTTTTTAAACCTAGTTTTTTACGTAAACAATACATACGTACTGCTCTATACTGCTTTCTTAACATCTCCTTCATCTAATATTTTTTTTATAACCTCTAATTGGAAATTGGGATTAAAATAATCATCAATCATATTATAACAATTAACTCGTACTTGTTCTCTATTATTATTCTTAAGCCAAAGGTTTATTTTATTAACTAAATCATTAAAATCATTGTATTTAAAAAAATCACCTGTCACACCTTGCTTTATAGCTTCAAATTCTGGCATTTGCATTGCAAAATTATCATGCGTAATTACAGGTGTACCATACGTCATTGTATGAATAGCAGTCAAGCCTACATTACCAGGTGACACACATAAGTCTGCGTTATAAATTAACTCTCCTATTTTTACTTCATCATAACAAGCACCATAAAACCAAACCTGATTATCTATATTTAATTTTTTACTCAAATTAACCAATTCATCTTTTAAAACACCATCACCAATTAAAACGACATTTACAGAAACACCGTTATTATTGATATTTGAGACTGCCTCTAAAAGTTTATTAAGTTGTTTTACCTTAGTTAAACGTCCAATAAAAACAAGGACTGGATTTGAGTTTTTAAAATAAGATTGGTAAACATTAGTGGGTATTAATTGATTACGAATCTCCAATTGCTTATTATAAAATAACGAGTTATAAATAACATGTAAATTATTGGTATCAAAGCCTTCTTTTATCATTAAATCCTTGGCATAATTACCATAAAGTAAAATACCATTGCTTAATTTAAAGAATGTTTTTTTTATAAAACGTTTTAATACACTTTCATTACCATACCATCCATGCGTCCATAAAAACACTTTTTTATTAGAAAATTTAGCTAAAATTAAAATTAACCACGTACTAATATTATAGTATTCTCCTAACAAAATATAGTTATCATACTTTTTAAACAGTAACCTAACAGCACCTTTTTGAAAATAAACACCTTTAAAAATCTGTATGTTTTTTAATTCATTTTTATAATTGGCTAATTCATTATAATCAAGCTTCTTTACATCAGCCATTTTATCACCAAAATAGGAGTCTATATTAAGTTTAACATCTAATAATTTGAATACACCTATCCTGTAGTGTTGTGCATAGTTATATATAAGACACGTTTTATTCATACTTTGACAATCGTTTCATATTATTAATATTGTAAATAGAAATTAGGGTCAATGTAACCCAGAATTCTGTACTATTGTATAATCCGCCTGAAGACATACCAAACATCAAAAAAACTGCAAATAAGATTAAAACTGGTAAAGCATTAATATTATATCTTAAAATACTTTTATACTTTAATAGATTACTAATTATAAGATAGCCAAACAAAAAACCTCCAATTATTCCCAAAGCCATAAAAGACTCTAGAATTAAATTGTGTGGATAAATCCAAAGGTGCTTATCAAAAATTTGATCTCCCAAAAAAGGATTATCAATAAATTGATTTATAGCTGAATTCCAATGTTTCGATCTACCTGTTTCTAAATTATTATTTGAATCAAAACTATTAAGCCTATCTAACACACCAATACTTTCACTAAAAGCTTGATAAGTAAAAAACAATAAATATCCTGATAATAACACAACCATGATTTGACTCAAAATTTTATTAGTATTTAGTCTATTAACATAAAGAAAAAATAAATAACTAAAAAACAATATAATTATGGTAGACAAAAGTGGACCTCGAGAACCACCTAAAACTATTAATATTAAACCTAATGGAATAGAAAGATATTTGATTAAAAAATTATTTTTTGATTTCAGAAGAAAAACTTTAGCTATAAAAAGTACAATTAACAATGCACCACAACGTGAAACTAAAATAGGGTTTAACGGACTACCATTAGTGAGATTCTCTCCTAATTCATCTGACATATATAAATGTCTTTGCGTTGCAATCTTAGTTATATTTAATCCAAATATTTTATACAATCCAAAAACTACTAAAACACCTTGCAAAAAAGAAGCTTTTAGAAACGTATTACTCAACTTACTATAATTAATATATTTAGCATTTACAATTATAGCTAAAATTGGAAATAGAATACCACCAAAAGCAAACAAGTATATTGAATATTCTGACTTATAGTGGGTCGTATTTAAATATAACTGCCTAAAAGACAAATCATAAATCAACCGCACACTATACATTATCCAAAAAAAGATTAGTAATTTAGATTGTAAGCTAACTTGTTTTTTAATTTTAATAGCATTAGCTATTAACAGTATTGCACTCACTAAGATTAAAGCTCTAAAAACAATAGAACCTATACTAGTAGAGAAGCCCATAAACAAATTAAGCACTACTACCATTGGAAATCCAAAAATGTTTGCTACAATAAAATAATTAATAAGTTTTGAAATATTAATCTGCATCTTAAATTAATCTAGCTTTAATATTAGGTCTTAAAACTTTATGAAACACAAAGGATATACAAATTAAAAATAAGACTTGAATAATAACAGTACTCATTACTAATGCAATAGCTCCAGTATAATAATTTTGGATAATTAAAACATAAGCAAACCCAATGATACCACAATCCCTAAATAAGCGCATAACCAACATTAACCAATTCTTTCCTAACGACATATAAGCTTGGGTATACACATTAGATAAACTTATAAAAACAACCGCAAGAAGTGATATAGTTAAGACGGACTCTAAGTCTTTACCATAACTTTCACCATAAAAACTAGTTACGAATCCTCTAAGAAAATAAATTATTAAAAAAGGAATAAAGGTTGCTAAAAAATTAATGGTTAATGTTTGTTTTAGAATTTTTTTATGTTCGTTTTGGTTATTAGATACACCAGACAAATGTGTCAAAATAACATTACGTAAAATACCAGGAATGAATAACAATATGACACTCCACTGTATAGCTGCTGAGTACAATCCAACTTGACCAAAATCGCTCAATTTTAATAACATTAAAATCATTAACCAAGAAGTTAGTGCGTACAAGCCTTCTTGCAAAGCTACAGGAATTGAAAACTGTATGATTTGCTTTAAAAAGGTTTTATCTTTTACAAATTCTTGATTTTTAGGTAGGTACTTTTGGACTTCGATATAATTAAGTAACCAGTTTAATATTTGTGTACTTAACAACGCTAATAAGGCACCATTAAGACTCCAAACATAGGTAAAAATGACACTAGTTATAAAAGCAAAAACACCAACATAAGTACTTATACGTGCCATAGGTTTAAAGGCATTAAAACCTGACAGTATTCCTATTTGTGCTGTAGTTAATGCATTAAATACAATCCAAACAGACACAAACCTTAAAGGCGTAGTTAAATGTGGTGCTTCTAAAACATCTGATGCAATATAGTTTGCAAAAAGCAACAACGCAATTGCTAAAACCGTACTAACTACAAACGAAATTTTCATTGAAAACTTAGTAATAGTATTTAACAGTTCTGGTTTTTCATTTTTATACTGTGCAATATATTTAGTTGCTGTATAACCTAAGCCAAGTGTTGAAAAGATTGCTAAATTGGTTAATGTGGATTTAATTGTACCATATTCACCATATAAATCTTTCTGTAAAAAACGAGCCACTAAAATAGCACCTAAAAGCGACATTCCTTTGGCAATTACATTACCTAACAATGCCCAAAACGAATCTTTAATAAAGTCGTTTTGTTTTAAGCCTAATACTATATTTGTTAGTTTGCTCATTTATTATTTACTTCCCAATAGCTTTCACTTTAAACCCAATGGTTTCTAGTGCTTGTTTATCTAATAGGTTTCGACCATCAAAGATAAAGGCTGGTTTGTTCATGCTATTATAAATACGTTGCCAGTCGTAGGTTTTAAACTCGTCCCACTCTGTTAACACTGCAATTGCATGTGCACCATTAACTGCGTCATACGGATTGTCTTGTGTACTTAAATAGGTTTGGTTTTGTGCTTCTGTACGTGTGTTTAGATAGTTAATATCAAACTGCATTTGTTTTGCTGATACTTTAGGATCGTACACGCTAATTTTGGCTTGTTCGTCCATTAACTTGTCTGCCACGTAAATGGCTGCAGCCTCTCTGGTATCGTTGGTATCTTTTTTAAATGCCCAACCTAAAAAGGCTATTTTTTTGTCTGATACTGTGTTGTACAAGGTTTGTACAATGTTTTTTGCAAAACGGTCGCGTTGGTGGTTATTCATGATAATTACCTGTTCCCAATAGTCTGCCACTTGATTTAAGCCTAAAGACTTAGAAATATAGACTAGGTTTAGGATATCTTTTTGAAAACATGATCCACCAAATCCAACTGAGGCTTTTAAAAATTTAGGTCCAATACGCGAGTCCATACCAATTGCTTTTGAAACTTCCTCTACGTTGGCTTGTGTTGCTTCGCATAGCTCTGAAATGGCATTTATAGACGACACACGCTGTGCTAAAAAGGCATTGGCTACTAATTTGGACAGCTCTGACGACCAGATATTTGTGGTTAGTATTTGTGCTTTTGGTACCCAAGTCGCATACACATCCACTAAGGCTTGTATGGCTTGCTGACCTTCTGGTGTTTGGTCTCCACCAATTAGGACACGATCAGGATGTGTTAGGTCTGTTATTGCTGTCCCTTCTGCCAGAAATTCTGGATTGGATAGTATTTGAAACTTAACACCATTACCTGTATGGTTTAATATGCTTTTT
The DNA here is from genome assembly GCF_038154885.1 of Olleya sp. Ti.3.14. Classification (NCBI taxonomy): domain Bacteria; kingdom Pseudomonadati; phylum Bacteroidota; class Flavobacteriia; order Flavobacteriales; family Flavobacteriaceae; genus Olleya; species Olleya sp. Ti.3.14. The sequence continues at coordinate 70,030 of NZ_JBAKAO010000003.1, read as the reverse complement.
ATAGCATGCGCTGTTTTGACTGGTAGTGTAGATTTTTCGACTACAATTTTATTAGTGGTTGCGACTTTGGCGATTTGTCTTGCACATAGCTCGATATACTTTAAGTCTGCTGCCATCCCTTTTCCTGCACCATAGGTTTTGGTAGGTGTGTTTACAGAAATAAATATCATTTGCGCTTGGTCTATAGCCTCTTCGACATTAGTCGAAAAAAACAGATTACGACCTCTGGCTTCTTTAACGACTTGGTCTAAACCAGGTTCAAAAATAGGAAGTTGGGACAGGTCGTCGTTATTCCAGTCTGCAATACGTTGTGCATTTAAATCCACGACTGTTATTTTGATGTCTGGATTTTTTTGAGCCATAACAGCCATAGTTGGTCCTCCAACATAGCCTGCTCCAATACAACATATTGATGTTATTTTATTAGGGTTGTCCACTACTGTTGTAATGTTGTCTGTTTGATTTTGCATTTAGTCTTACTACGTTATAATTTAACTTGCTTGTAGGTGTCGTGGTTGTCTAAAAACCATTGGTAGGTTTTTGCAATCCCTTGCTCTAGGTTAGTGGTGTATTGCCAACCTGCTTGTTTTAGTTTTGAGACGTCCATTAATTTGCGTGGTGTCCCATCTGGTTTTGTGCTATCCCAAATTATTGGTCCTGTATGACCTGTTGCTTTTTGGATGGTTGTTGCTAACTGTTTGATGGTTATATCTGTTCCTGTACCTACATTATACAAATGGTCTGGTAACTGGTTTTGCATAGCAAACAGGACTGCTTGTGCTAGATCGTCCACAAATAAAAATTCGCGCATTGGTGTCCCACTTCCCCAAAGGGTTACTGGAGCATTGTTATCCAATTTGGCATCATGAAACTTGCGTATCATTGCTGGTAATACGTGTGATGTTTTTAGGTCAAAATTATCGTTTGAGCCATATAAATTGGTTGGCATTAAACTTACAAAATCCTTATTGTATTGGTTTTTGATGTGTTGACACAGTTTGACACCTGCTATTTTTGCAATCGCGTAACCCTCATTAGTAGGCTCTAATGGTCCAGTTAATAAACTGTCCTCTGTTAAGGGTTGTTGTGCTAGTTTAGGATAGATGCAAGAACTGCCTAAAAAGATTAGCTTTTTAGCGTTATTACGATGTGCTGCATCTATAATGTTATTTTGAATTTGAAGGTTTTCTAGTAAAAATTGATACTGAAACTGACTATTGGCTAATATACCGCCAACTTTGGCTGCTGCTACAATAACCACGTCTGGTGTTGTGGCTTCCATAAATTGGTTGACTGCGTCTTGGTTACGTAAGTCTAATTGTTTGCTAGATTGCCCAATTAGGTTAGTATAACCTGATGCTGTTAGTGTGCGCCAAATGGCAGATCCTACCATTCCGTTATGACCTGCTATATATATTTTTGCGTCTTTTGATAATGTGCTTGACATGTGCTGTTGTTTACTGTTACTAGGTGTGTGCTACGTTACTCGAAATAATTTAAGGTTTGGTAGCCACCATCTTTAAGCAGTTGTTCTTTTTTCATTAGTTTAATGTCTGACGACATCATGTCTTCGATTAACTCTTCTAACTGGATTTTTGGAGTCCAACCTAATTTTTCTTTGGCTTTGGTTGCGTCTCCAATAAGTAAATCGACTTCGGTAGGTCTAAAATATCTAGCGTCCACACCTAACACCTCTTGTCCTACTTGTAATTGGTAGTCAGGATTTGTGGTTTCTTTAATAATAGCGACCTCATCCACACCTGTGCCTACAAATTGTAAGGTTACACCAATGTGTTTAAAAGCTAGTTTAACAAAGTCACGAATGGTTGTGGTTTTACCAGTTGCAATGACCCAGTCTTCTGGTTGGTCTGCTTGTAAAATCATCCACATCATGCGTACATAATCCTTAGCGTGTCCCCAATCACGTTGTGCGTCAAGGTTACCTAAGTATAATTTATCTTGTAAGCCTAGTCCAATTCTAGCTACAGCTCTGGTAATTTTTCTGGTTACAAAGGTTTCTCCTCTTAAAGGTGATTCGTGATTAAACAAGATTCCGTTACAGGCGAACATTCCATAAGCTTCTCTGTAATTTACAGTCATCCAAAAGGCGTACATTTTTGCTACAGCATAAGGTGATCTTGGGTAAAAAGGTGTGGTTTCGGTTTGAGGTACTTCTTGTACTTTACCGTATAACTCTGAGGTTGACGCTTGATAGATTCTGGTTTTTTTCTCTAAACCTAATAAACGTACAGCATCCAAAATACGAAGTGTCCCTAAACCATCTGCATTACCTGTGTATTCCGGAATTTCAAACGAAACAGCCACGTGACTCATAGCTGCTAGGTTATAGATTTCGTCAGGTTGTACTTCTTTAATAATTCTAATTAAATTAGTACTGTCTGTCATGTCTCCATAATGCAGAATAAAATTACGATTATCCACATGCGGATCTTGATATAGATGGTCAATCCTATCTGTATTAAATAATGAACTACGACGTTTTATACCATGAACGATGTAGTCTTTTTTTAATAGAAACTCGGTTAAATATGCGCCATCTTGTCCTGTAACGCCTGTGATTAATGCTATTTTTTTCATTTTATAGGTTTGGTTTAATATAAAACCCTTTGATTATATAAATATTATTCTGATCGTTATTTTAATGCGAATTTACAAAGTAGGCAAAACAAATTTAATCTTACCAGAATTATTCTGTATTGCAAACGGAATGACTAAAATAAATATAGCTACCGGAACAGTAATCGCAAATACTACATTAGTTGCTAAATGATTTAGTGCCAACACCAATAGTGTTATCCCTATAGTATACAGTGCAATAAGACTGGTTGCCCATTTGTGTTTTAGTCCAAGGTCGATTAAACGATGGTGTATGTGATTACGGTCTGCCGAAAATGGACTTTTTTTGTTGCAAATCCTAACGCAAAACACCCTAAGTGTATCTAATAGTGGATAGGATAATAAGGCCAAAACTATTACTGGTGCGTTTTGAAAGATTTCTTTATCAGGATTATTTCCTGCTAAGCTTAAATAGGTAATCATTTGAATGGCTAATACAAATCCAACCACCATTGATCCAGTGTCACCCAGAAATATTTTTCGGTTTCGTGAAAAGTTAAATACTAAAAAGCCTATTAATGCACCAATTAACGCCAAGGATATCAAGCAGTAAAAAAAGTGACCACTATAATAAAATAATAAGGCTGTGATAATAGAAATTATAGCTCCTAACACTCCTGCTAATCCATCGATACCATCAATTAAATTATAAGCATTAATCACTAATACAATAACAAATATTGAAAACAGTATGGCTGAGAGTAATGAGATTTTATAAATACCAAATAAGCCTACAAACGAGTTGATGTTTAAATTGGTTGCAATTACAAATATAGAAGCGACTAGCAATTGATAGGCTAGTTTACGTTTTGGTGAAATTTTCATGATATCGTCCGCCAAACCTACTAATAACAGTAATAAAATAAGGACATTAAATACCATTAAATCTATTAATTGACTGTAATTAGCAAACAGTATTGCTGCGACTTGAATGGTTAACACCACACCTGTAAACACACCAACACCACCTAAGGTAGGAATAACCCCTTTGTGCGAGGTACGTCCATTTGGTAAGGCTGTTAAGTTTTTGGCTTTACTAATAGCCACTACTTTTGGCATTACGATTAGTGTAATGATTAATGCGGTAATTACTGTGATTATTATCACTATGCCTTTATAGTTGCTCAGAAATTGTGTTATCTGCTCATGGTTTGTTGGTAAGCTTGTTGTTAACATAGTAATAGCGCTATACAGTTAAACATAAAAAATCATTTTTACCGCAATCCATTGTGTATAACTTAGTTACTATTTACAGTTACATAAATAGCAATAAACGTCTATAGCTTTGTTTTAAAAAAACGTAGCTGACTAAAAATTAGCTATTTAACTAATTTACTAAATAAATAAAAAGGGATTGTAATGTATTATTTATGCTAGTTAAAGTGGTTTTACTGGTTAGGTAAACTTTAATAAACACATCGTATTAAACTTATAATAAGCGTAATACTGCTACTATTGATTTTCCCGTTTTTAATAGATTCCGTTTGGTTAAAACTGAATCTTTTTACACAACAATTACGTATTGCCGATTTTCAAATTATTGATTTGAGTGCAATTTTACGACAAATCACAATTAAAACAAAGAGACGCCACGCTTATTTTACTTGATTTAACACAACCGTAATGGGCTATTTGATTATACAAACCCTAAAACCTAAGGCTTTGAATATTAATTATTTGAGCTTTAAAATCTAATTTACAACCTGTTTTGTGTCGTTTATTTAAAGTCCTGCATGGCTTACAACTACTTATAGTACATATCATTCATGACTTATAGTTGTTGAATTGTGAACTGGTTTGGATTATAAAATAAATCCTATCTTGCTTCTAGAAAAAGTATACTATGTTTTCAGCAAAAAAGAAATTAGATCGCGCTTATTACAACGCCAAAGTTGTTGCGTTTGATGACGACTCCAAATTTATACTGTTTAGCGATTGTCATCGTGGTGATAATAGTTTTGCAGACGATTTTGCTAATAACCGAAACATCTATTACCATGCCTTAAAACATTATTATGTCCAAGGTTTTGACTATGCCGAATTAGGTGATGGTGATGAGTTGTGGGAAAACATATCGTTTGAGTCCATCCTTTATGCTCATAAAAACGTGTATGGCTTGATGCAACTGTTTCATAAACAAAACCGCTTGCATATGATTTGGGGAAATCATGATATGGTGTATCGCGATCCTGACTATGTTAAGAAAAATTTACATTCTTTTTTTGATCCTAAGGTTGGTGCAGATGTAGAATTATTTGGGGATATTGAATACCACGAAGCTATTATTTTAAAACATAAAGACACACAGCAAGAGGTATTTTTAACACATGGTCATCAAGCGGATTGGTGGAATTATACCTTCTGGAAATGGAGTCGGTTTATGGTACGTGTCCTTTGGAAACCTTTAAATGTTATGGGTATTGCAGATCCCACTAGTCCTGCAAAAAACTATAAAGAACTGATTAAAGTCGAACGTCGAACTAAAAAGTGGATTACTGAGAATAATAATATAATGACTGTTGTTGGTCATACGCATAGACCACGTTTTCCGGAACCTGGTGATGTGGCTTTTTTTAATGATGGTAGTTGTGTGCATCCTAGAAGCATAACTGGTATTGAGATTGAAAATGGCGCGATTTCTTTGATTAAATGGCAAATTGCTACTAAAGAAGATGGTACGTTACAAATTGTGCGTGTTTTACTGGAAGGTCCTAGACGTTTGTTGGATTATAGCGGTTAGGTTTTGCTGTTTTTTTTGAAACAGATTATTTATTAGAGAGATTGCTTTGCTTTGTACTTGTGATTGCTAGTATTAGATAGATTGCTTTGCTATGTTCGCAATGACGTTTGGATTGGGATTTGCTTTGTTTATGTAATTGCTGATATTAAAGAGATTGCTTCACTTTGTTCGCAATGACGTGTGGGTTGGGATTTGTTTTGTTTGCGATGATGTGTTGTTGCGCTTTAGTTTTTAAACTGCTTCGCGTTTTAGGCAAACTCTCCGTTTTTTTTATAAAAAAAAATCATCGCTCTTTAACTAAAGAGAGGAGCTGCAGTGTGTTGTTATTTTTTGTTGGTAGTAACGTTTTGTTTTGTTCTTGTGATTACTAGTGTTAAGCAGATTGCTTCACTATGTTCGCAATGACGTGTGCGATGAGATTTGAATTATTCTTCAGGAGCTAATTGGACTTCCAGACCTTCTAGGTCTGGTGTCATTTGTATTTGACAACCTAATCTTGAATTATCTTTTACGTTGAATGCTTCGCTAAGCATCGCTTCTTCATCGTCTTGCATTTCTGGAAGCATCGTATCACTTAACACGTAACATTGACAACTTGCGCACATTGCCATACCACCACAGATTCCGATAGTACCTTCTGGAGCTAGCTCGTAACTGCGTACGACTTCCATAAGGTTCATTGCCATGTCTGTTGGTGCAAGCACTTCATGTGTTACACCATCTCTGTCTGTTATTTTTATATTTATGTCTTGTTCCATGAGGAGAAGTAATTAATAGCTAGTTGTTAGGTTTTATTGATTTTATTAGTTCGTGTAGCATTTTTGAGATTTAGTTAGTACTTTCAATAAGAATCTTAGCTTCTGTCTCTTTTAAATAATGCAATCTAATTGATAAATATAACATCTAGCAGACTTCGCTATTTGATGCTTAAAAGAGAAGTCTTTATTATCTTGAAATACTTTGCAAAGATGTATTGCTACATCCTGCGACTTTTGCCTAACTAGTAAGTCTTCAAATTTTTGTACTGCCATTCCCTCATTACTATTTACTGCCTACTGAATCGATTTTACCACTGCTTTTGGCGCTTCTTTACGGGTACCATCAAAACCATCGACTCCGCTGACTGTGGTATATTTTAATACATAACGTTTTCCTGGATTAATAATTTGATACGCTGATTGACACATTAATGTTGCTTCGTGAAAACCACATAAAATTAATTTTAATTTTCCTGGATAGGTATTAACATCTCCAATAGCAAAAATACCTGGAATGTTAGTTTGGTAATCCAAGCTATTATCCACCTTAATTGCATTTTTTTCTATCTCTAAACCCCAATCTGCAATTGGCCCTAATTTTGGTGATAATCCAAAAAGTGGTACAAAATGATCACATTCTTTTTTAAAGGTTTTAGCATCTTGTTTTATAGTAATAGCCTCTACTTTATTAGTCCCTTCTACTCCAATAACCTCAGCTGGTGTGATTAAATTAATCTTACCTGCATTTTTTAATTCTTGTACTTTTTCTACTGAATCTAAATGCCCTCTAAATTCGTTACGTCTATGGATTAAGGTTACTTCTGAAGCGATATCGCTTAGGTAAATACTCCAATCTAAAGCTGAATCTCCTCCTCCTGCAATGACTACTTTTTTATCTCTGTAAAACTCAGGTTCTTTAATAATGTATTCAACCCCTTTGTCTTCGTAATTAGCTAGATTATCAATAATCGGTTTACGAGGCTCAAAACTACCTAATCCACCAGCTATTGCTACTACTGGAGCGTGATGTTTTGTGCCTTTATTAGTGGTTACTATAAATGTACCATCCTCTTGTTTGTCAATCGTTTCTGCACGCTCGCCAAGTGTAAAACCTGGTTCAAATTGCTTGCATTGCTCCATTAACTTATGTGTTAAATCTCCTGCAAGAATTTCTGGATAGGCTGGAATATCATAAATAGGTTTTTTAGGATATATCTCTGAGCATTGTCCACCTGGTTGTGGCAATGCGTCTATTAAATGACATTTTAATTTTAATAATCCTGCTTCAAACACAGCAAAAAGACCAGTTGGTCCTGCTCCTATTATTAGTATGTCTGTTTTAATCATTATTTTTTCTTTTCAAATTTACCTTTAGCCTTTACTTAGGGCTTTTAGTGTACCTGACAAAAGTAAAACAAGATTTGGTTTTGTTTTATGACTTTTGTTAGCTTTTTAACTGCGTTAAGTATGATGTACTTTGACAAAGCTCAGTACTTACCCACTGTGTGAGTGCCTGACCTTTGTGGTAACGCCAAAACTTATGTTTTACGCCACGTTGATTACACGTTCGATTTGTGGTGCGTACTTTTTGATAGTCATCTCTACACCTGACTTTAGAGTCATTTGGTTGACACTACATGAGGTACAAGCACCTTGTAATTGTACTTTAACTTCGTTATTCTCGATAGATAAAAGCGCTATGTCTCCTCCATCACTTTGTAAAAAAGGACGAATTTCTTCTAGTGCTTTTTCTACGTTTAATCTTAGTTCTTGTGTTGTCATTTATTTTTTATTAACTGCAGAACATCCTGCCATAGTGGTAATTTTGATAGCTTCTGTTGCTGGAAGATTATCGTTTCTGTCCACTACTTGTTGCACTACGTTTTGTGTTATTGTTTCAAATGCTTTTTCTAGAGGTGTTCCGGTTTGCATTGCTGCTGGGCGACCAACGTCTCCTGCTTCGCGTATGCTTTGTACTAATGGTAACTCTCCTAATAAAGGCACTTGTAAATCTTCAGCTAGGTGTTTTGCACCTTCTTTACCAAAGATATAATATTTGTTATCAGGCAACTCTGCTGGTGTAAAGTAAGCCATGTTTTCTATAATTCCTAAAACTGGTACGTTAATACTGTCTTGTTGGAACATTGCAACTCCTTTTTTAGCATCTGCTAAAGCGACGTTTTGTGGTGTACTAACCACTACTGCACCTGTTATTGGTAATGATTGCATGATGCTTAGGTGGATATCTCCTGTACCTGGTGGTAAGTCAATTAGTAAAAAGTCTAATTCTCCCCAAGCTGCATCAAAAATCATTTGGTTTAATGCTTTTGCTGCCATAGGTCCACGCCATACAACTGCTTGATCTGGTTTTGTAAAAAACCCGATTGATAATATTTTAACTCCGTAGTTTTCTACAGGTTTCATTTTTGATTTACCATCTACTGTTGTAGATAATGGACGTTCCAACTCTACATCAAACATGATTGGCATTGATGGTCCGTAAATATCGGCATCTAACACACCCACTTTAAAGCCCATTTTTGCTAACGTTACTGCTAGGTTTGCTGTTACTGTAGATTTACCTACACCGCCTTTTCCAGAAGCTACTGCTACTATGTTTTGTATTCCAGGAATGTGTTTTCCTTTGATGACGTTTGGTGCTGATTTTTCTGGTGCGTCCACTTTAATATTGACTTTAATCTTCGCTTTTTCATACACTAGCTTGTGAATGGCTTGTAAGATTTCGACCTCAGTTTTTTTACGCGCTTGTAAGGCTGGGTTTTTTATTGTTATGTCTACAATAACCTCGTCTGCAAAAGTTACTACGTTTGTTATTGCCCCGCTTTCGACCATATTTTGACCTTCTCCTGGTACTGTTATAGTTTCTAACGCTTTAAGTATGTCTTGTTTATTTAATTTCATAATTATTTAGAAAAAAAGGAGTAAATTATTGCTTAAAGACTTTGCCTACAGCGTATAATAATCCACTCTGGATAATTGTTAACTAATTCAGAATGATTCTAAAATGCAAAGATACTACATAAACCTTGAAGAATGAAGCGCTTGGTTTGTTGTTTTTTTATGGTTTGATAAGGAAAATTTATAACTGAAAATCTAAGAATATTAACTTCTTTTTAATGTTATGGGTTTGATTGGTCGTATCTGAAAACCATGTATTCATATCGTTTACAGCTTGGATGGTATCAAATTGAGAATAATTAATTGAACCATTAAATGGGTTAGAATAATACAATTTTTGATCGTTAAGTACTTTGACACGCATCTTGGTTTTATAATCGCCTGCGTATTTAAGTATGGACGACACCATAACATGTTTTGGCTTTAGCTGGTAGTATTCAAAATCACTTATACAAATCCTTCTAGGCACCTTATTATATTCAATGGGTTTCCATTGGTTATTTTTATCCAATGCTTCAACTATTACATACAATTCTCCGTTAATAACAGATGGTACTATTAGTCTATTATTATCCGATTGATTATAAATAAATACTGGAATGGTATTGTAATGCTTTTTCAACCTTTGCTTATTTTTAATCTTATTTTTTTCCATGACTTCTAAAAAAACACTATCACGATAAACCTTATCATATTCTTGAAATTCTGGAATATAAAATGAAGGTGGAGGTGGTGGTGAGAGTTCCGAAACATTTATTTCATGGGTGTGAAAATTAGCATTATTCACGTCTACATACACTATTAAACTGTCGTTTTTAAATCCTTGCTTAGCGTTAATAAAATCAGCTTGATTATTATCTTTTTTAAGCGAAAAATCTAAAGTATCCAAAACATTAACACCATAAATTAGATGATTAGCTTCCATCATAACTTTAGAATCCACCTGAATAACAGTATCGTATTCCGAAGTAATTAAAACTGGAAATTTTATTTTATTATCTTTTTTACAAGATGTAACCAAAAAAATTAGCAAGATTACATTAAAAAGGGTGTAGTACTTCATGCAAAATAGGTATCAAAAATTATTCCGAAAGTAATGCAGAAGGATCCCAGAATAGGGTTTCAAAATTTTGGATTTGGTTATCTACAACCTCAACACCTTCGCTTTCTAGTAATTGTTGCATGAGGTTAGTCCCATCAAAATGATGTTTACCAGTTAGCAAACCCTTACGGTTTACCACTCTGTGTGCAGGCACCTCTTTATTATGCGACCCATTCATAGCATAACCTACCATTCTGGCTCCACGTGTTGCGCCTAAAAAATTAGCTATAGCTCCATAACTTGTCACACGACCATACGGAATTTGTCGTGCTACCTCATACACTTTATCAAAAAAATTAAGTGTTTCGGGTTTCATAGTTTTAAAAGTCTTTTATAATATTTATTAGTGTTACAATTGCAATTATACCTGTAATTGAACCTATAATGTAATTCATGTTTTTTTGTGACTTTAGCTTTTTGCTTTTTATCTTTTTTAGAAAAAACACATAAATATACAACATCACAAACGTACCAGATGCTGCTCCAGCAACATAGGACGCAATGTTTGGATTGTCCAATGTTATCCATCCTAAACTAGCCAAAGTTATACTCATATACGCTTGATACGGAATTGGAAACACATTTAATGCTGACAACACCATACCATAAAAAAACTGACTGCGTTTACTTTTACGATCGGCTTCTACTTCTGGTTTTGGATCCTTGGTTGCTAATAAAAAAAAGTAAACCGTTATTAAAACAAATAACACAAATGCGACTTGCTGCAATATCCTAACTACTTCTGAATGTTTACTTAAATAGCGTGCAAAAATAACCGCTATTAATGTTTGTATAACTACAATAACACAAACACCTAACGAGAATACTAAGCCACGACTATACCCTTCTTTTATACTAATTTTTGCTGCTGTCATGTTAAGCAATCCTGGAGGGATTACACCAACAAGTGCAATTAATAAGCTTACAAAAAAGGTAATTGTTAAATTCAATAGTTAGTTAATTTTAAATCTAATATACGTAATTGGTTTGTTTTGTTCTAAATAGATGCTTTCATAGTGTGTTTGGATGCTAGTTACTTCTTCTGGGCTTCCATCTTGTCTATACACATCATTATTAGAATGTAGTACCTCATGACCTTCGCCATGTAGTAACCCTAATGTGTAACCATGCATAAACTCTGAATCTGTTTTAAGATTCATGATTCCGTCTGGTTTTAAAATTGTTTTGTAACGTTTTAAAAACTGCGAGTTAGTCATGCGGTGTTTTGTACGCTTATATTTTATTTGTGGATCTGGAAAAGTAATCCAGATTTCGTCTACTTCGTTTTCTGCAAAAACAGACTCGACCAACTCAATTTGTGTACGTATAAAGGCAACGTTAGGCATATTATTTTCCGTAGCAGTTTTGGCTCCTCTCCAAAAACGCGCACCTTTAATGTCTATACCAATAAAGTTTTTGTCTGGAAACTTTTCTGCTAAAGCAACACTATATTCGCCTTTACCACAACCTAGCTCTAACACTAATGGGTTGTTATTTTTAAAGACATTTTTATTCCAATTTCCTTTATGCTCGTAAACCTGGTCTACTAATTGACTTCTAGTTGGCTGAAACACATTATCAAAGGTTTCATTTTCTCTAAATCTTTTTTGCTTGTTCTTGCTACCCACTTCTTAACTATTTGTTATTTCTGGCGTAAAATTAAGGAAATATACCTAAGTAACTTTATGATTATCTTTGATTTTGACATTTTACTGCGTTAAGGATGGAAGTGGCATCCTTTTTTTGCTGCCATAAATGGCAAAAAAAGATATAACGGACAGCCTGACCCTTGTGGTAACGCCCAAATTTTTATAATGAAAAAACGAATTCTTGTTGCGCCTTTAAATTGGGGAATTGGTCATGCGACGCGATGCATACCTATTATTAACGCCTTGATTGATGCGGGTTTTGAGCCTATTATTGCTAGTGATGGTCAAGCGTTGGATTTGCTTAAAAAAGAATTTGAGGGTGTGACGTGCCTTACATTACCTGCTTATAATGTTACATATGCTAAATCTAAAACATGGTTTAAATGGTTAATGCTTTGGCAATTACCTAAAATTAAAACAGCAATAAAAAAAGAACATCGCGCGACACAAAAAATTATTATGGACTATAATATTAAGGGTATTATATCTGACAACAGAATGGGTGTTTTGTCCAAAACGGTACCTTCTGTATTTATAACGCATCAATTAAATGTGTTAAGTGGAAGCACCACTAAATTAAGCACTTATTTTCATGATCACTATTTAAAGGATTTTGATGAATGTTGGATTCCGGATTTTGAAAACCAACCCAATTTAAGCGGAAACCTTGGTCATAACTTTAAAAACAAAGGTTTAACTATTAAGTACATTGGTCCTTTAAGTCGATTAGAAAAAGTGAAAGTAAAGCCTAAATATGATGTCATGGTTTTACTGTCTGGTCCTGAGCCACAACGCACTATTTTAGAAGAAAAATTACTATCTGATTTAATAAACTATGAAGGTAAAGTGATGTTTGTTAGAGGAAAAATTGAAGCCGAACAGACTGTTATGTTTGAAACCCCTTTTACGATTTATAATTTTATGCAAACCGAAGAATTGCAACAGGCACTTAATAAAAGTGAGCTTGTGGTGTCTAGGTCTGGTTATACAACCGTTATGGATTTGGCTAAGTTGGGTAAACAAGCGTTTTTTATACCAACTCCTGGACAATTTGAGCAAGAGTATTTAGCAGAGTATTTAAACAATCAAGGTGTAATTGCTAGTTGTAGTCAGGAGGATTTTACTTTAAAACAATTGGAACGTGTGACTGCTTATTCTGGTTTTAAGGCTTTTAATAACGCAATTGATTTTAAGGCGTTGTTTTTGCTTTTTCAAGAGTAAAAGAAAACTCGCTACCAATATTAAACTCGCTTTCCACATAAATTTTTTCGTCGTGTGCCTCGATAATATGTTTAACAATTGCTAGACCTAGACCAGAACCTCCTTCTTTACGTGATCCACTTTTATCGACTCTGTAAAAACGCTCAAACAATCTAGAGATGTGCTTTTTCTCAATCCCTTCTCCATTGTCTGTTACTCTGACAATGACTTTGTTTTTAATTAATTTTTCTATACTAATTTCGGTCGTCCCTTTTTCACGTCCATATTTAATAGAGTTTACAATTAAATTTGTCAGTACTTGCTGTATACGCTCTTCATCGCCTTTTACCATTATTGGATACTTATATTCCATATCAAAGGTTAGGGTGATTTTTTTCTTAGCTGCCTTCATTTCTAAAAGCTCAAAAACACTTTGCACTAGCTCTACAATATCAAAGGTATCGACGTTTAGACTTAAATCTCCAACTTCAAGTTTGGTAATCATGTCTAAATCCTTAACAATATAGATTAGTCGCTCCACACCTTTATTGGCTCTTTCTAGATATTTTTCAGCTACATTTTTGTCATTCATAGCACCATCTAGCAATGTTTCAAGATAGCCTTGTACTGTAAATAATGGTGTTTTAAGCTCATGGGAAATATTACCCATAAACTCCTTACGGTATTCTTCTCTTACTTTAAGTGTTTCAATTTCTAGTTTTTTGTTTTTAGCATATTGGTCTATCTGTTTGGTCAGCGTAGCCATGTCTGTAGTGATGCTTTTTTTACTAAAACTAACTGCTTCTAAAAGGGTAAGATCTTTGTAAATTTTGTTAATACGCTTATAGATAAATTTTTCTACCCTAAATTGTGTTATTAAAAATGATACGCTAAAGGTTGCGAAAGCAAAAAGCACCATTTGTCCTACGTCCACAATATAAAACGTATATAAAAACAGACCCATAAAAAGGGTGAGGAAGATTGTTATTAAAAACGAGGTTTTTAATGCAAACTTGTAAGTCTTTTTTAACTTCAAATTATTCTACAAATTTATAACCAACACCTTTGACGGTTTTAAAACTGTCATCGCCAATTTTTTCTCGTAGTTTTCTAATATGTACGTCAATTGTACGTCCACCAACCACGACTTCGTTACCCCAAACACGATCTAAAATATCTTCACGTTTAAAGACTTTATTAGGTTTAGAGGCTAATAAAGATAATAATTCAAATTCTTTTCTTGGTAAAATAATCTCGTCACCATCCAGAATAATTTTATATTCTTCTCTATTAATTACTAGGTTACCAATGGTCATTAAAGACTTACTAGTTTCTTCTGCTTTTAAACGACGTAACAATGCTTTAACCTTACTAACCAACACTTTTGGCTTAATAGGCTTAGTAATATAATCATCTGCACCTGCATCAAATCCAGCCACTTGCGAGTAATCTTCTCCTCTGGCTGTTAAAAACGTAATAAGCGATGCGCTTAATTCTGGAATTTTCCTGATAGCTTCACACGCTTCAATACCATCCATTTCTGGCATCATCACATCTAGAATAATAAGCTGTGGCTTTTCTTTTTTAGCTTTTTTGACTGCTTCTAATCCGTTTTTAGCTGTGACTACTTGATAGCCTTCATTAGTTAAATTATAACCTACAATTTCTAAAATATCTGGCTCATCATCCACTAAAAGGATTTTAATGTCTTTTTTATTCATGTGTCTATTATATGTGGTTTTTTTATCTATCACATAGTGTTTCAATACGTAGTCCTTTATTAAAAGCAACCTGATGTAGTCGCATATTTATGAACTTTACTATTGAATTACATAATGGTTATATTAATGTAAAGATAAAACTATTACTAAAAGATTTAATTTTTAAATGATTAATAACATTAAGATAACATGCTAAATTAATCTAAAAAAATATAATAGACGCATAATCAGTCTTTAACTACAAATCTGATAACCAAAGCATTAAAATGATGTTATTTTAACATTAAGAAGCAGGATAGCATTATTAATAGTTGGGTTAAGTCAATTTTCTGTGTATCTTTATTGCCTAATTTTATATCCATTAATTATGAAAAAACTTTACTTTTTAATTTTAACAATTTTAATAACTTCAGTGTCTTTTGCACAAGAAGCAGTTATTACAGGTTATGCTGACTCACCATGCTCTGGAGCTTCTGGTAGAACTGTAGAAATCTATGTAAACGGAATGATTGACTTTACAGGATGGAACTTACAAAGACAATCAAATGGTGGTGGATTTGGTTCTAACATGGACCTTTCTAGTTTAGGTACACTTACTAATACTTTTGCATACATTACAAATGATGCAGCAGTTTTATCTACTGAATTTGGTATTACTACAAATGTTGTATCGAATTCTGGTATCAGCAGTAATGGTGATGATGGTTTTCAATTAGTGGACGCATCGATGACTATTATAGATAGATTTGGAGAAGATGGTGTAGACGGATCAAATACAGCTTGGGAACATGTAGATACTTATTATTACAGAGTTGATGGTATACCTGCCAATGCTGGAGTATTTGACCCATTAGATTTCACTTTTGGAGCTCA
Organism: Olleya sp. Ti.3.14; assembly: GCF_038154885.1. Lineage (NCBI taxonomy): Bacteria > Pseudomonadati > Bacteroidota > Flavobacteriia > Flavobacteriales > Flavobacteriaceae > Olleya > Olleya sp. Ti.3.14. The sequence goes on along the minus strand of NZ_JBAKAO010000003.1, from coordinate 54,431 downwards.
AAATCTATTAGATGGTGAGGGTACTTGTAATGGAGGTGCTGCTTTAAGCACCATTGTGCCATTTGGAAGTTATACAACTACAGTCAATACAACGCCAACTGTAAATATTATTGGTAGTGTTTCTAGCCTAGATTATTTTGAAGGTAACGGTCCATCTACAGAACAATCTTTTAACGTATCTGGTTTAAATTTAACACAAGACATTACTGTTACTGCTCCAGCAAATTTTGAAGTCGCAGATGCTGCAGCAGGTCCTTATGGTTCATCTACGACAGTTTTTCAAATTGGTGGTACTGCCACAACAACAACTGTATATGTTAGATTAATTTCTGGACTTAGCGCAAACACTTATACAGGAGATATTACAGCTTCATCAATGGGTGCAACTGATGCTACTTTAGCGTTAACAGGAACAGTTAGTCCTGCTACACCTCAATTTAGTGTTTTTGGTACTCCAGATGCCTTAAATTATGCTGTTGGTGCTGGACCATCTAATGAGGACTCAATATCTGTAGAAGGCTTATTTTTAACAAACGATATTACTGTTACTGCTCCAATAAATTTTGAAGTATCATTAACATCAGGAACAGGTTTTTCAAATTCTGTAACAGTTCCTCAGGTTGCTGGTACAGCTGCAAACACTGAAATTTTTGTAAGATTAGTTTCTGGTTTAGCTGTAAATAGTTACGCTGGAGATATTACAATATCTTCTGCTCCTGCTGCTAACCAAACAGTTGCAATTACGGGTAATGTATTTGGAGCTGCAACTAACGCTTTAGTTTTAGTTGGAGCCTATGATGGTCCTTTAAGTGGTGGTACACCAAAAGGTATTGAATTAATGGCATTAGCTGATATTTCTGATCTTAGTGTTTTCGGAATCAGCTCCGTAACCAATGGTGGTGGCTCTTCTGCTGGTAATGTTGAATATAATTTTCCTGCCGATGCAATAACTGCAGGAACTAGAATATATTTAACAACTGATGCTACAAACTTTACAAGCTTTTTTGGTTTTGCACCAACTTACACTAATGCTGTTGTAGGTATTAATGGAGATGATGCAATTGAATTATACGAAGGAGCTACAATTATAGACACTTTTGGAACTGTTGATTGTGATCCTAATGCCAGCGGAACGACATGTCCTGAATGGGATCATTTAGATGGTTGGGGTTACAGAGTTAATAATACTGGACCTGATGGAACATTTGTATTAGCAAACTGGACTTTTAGTGGTGCTAACCAATTAGAAGGAGGCACAACTAATGATGCAACAACTGTACCTTACCCAATAGCAACTTATACTAACAATGCTTTATCAGTAGACACCTTTAACAAAGCTAACTTTAACATCTATCCAAATCCAACAAATACAGGATTTGTAAACATTACAACTAAAGCAAATACTGCTGTTAATGTTACTGTATATGATGTATTAGGAAAGCAAGTTTTATCTAAAACACTTAACAACAACACATTAGATGTTACAAGCTTAACAACTGGTGTTTATATATTAAAATTAAACCAAAACGGAACCTCTACTACTAAGCGTTTAATAGTAGAATAATCCCATATTAAGGTATTGTTAAAAGAGTTATCTGTTATCAGATAACTCTTTTTTTTTGTATAGATTTGAAGCTAAATTTAACAACACATTTTATGAAAAAAATTTACTTTTTACTTTTTACTTTATTAACTCTGACACTTTCAGTTGGACAAAATGAATTAACTAATCCAGGGTTTGAAACATGGCCTGGAACTGCTTCTTTAGACACACCAACAAACTGGTTTGGATCTAGGTCAAGTATTGCTGCCTCTGCAGTTACACAATCTACAGATGCTCAGGAAGGTTCATTTTCTGTTGCTTTAAGCGTTACTGGTACTAATCACAAAAGATTTACAAACGAAGCTATTACTGCTACTAATGAAGAGTACACTTTGACTTATTACGCAAAAGGAGATGGTCAATTAAGAAACGCCTTTCATGATGGCGGATATTCTTCATATACAGCCTATACTGATTTAGCATCAAGTGCTGGATGGGTTGAAATGACATATACTTTTACACCTGATGCAGGTGCTTTAGAAGTTATTTTCTCAGTTAGAAATACGACTGGAAATGGAATTTTAATAGACAACGTTGTGTTATCAAAAACTGCAACTTTATCCAATAAAACTTTCGAACAATCAGAATTCTCAGTATTCCCTAATCCAACGTCTAACGGATTTGTAAATATCAAAACTGCAAACAACCAACCAGTAGCGGTTGTTGCTTATGATGTTTTAGGAAAGCAAGTATTAAACACAAAGTTAACGACTAGTCGTTTAAACGTGTCTAATTTAAAAGCTGGCGTTTACATTTTAAAATTAACACAAAATGGAGCGACTACTACTAAAAAATTAGTAGTAGAATAAGTTTTATTATGCCTCACAAAAAAAGCGTTGCAATAGCAACGCTTTTTTTATTTTATATACTTTTGTGTTTTACAATTTCATGACTACGACTAAGGACATTTTTACAATTACAACTCCTGATCAGTTTAAGGCAAAAGCCTTAGAGGTGTTTCGTTTTCAGTTTGAAAACAATACAATCTATCGTTCGTTTTGCGACTTACTGTATATTAATCCAAGTGATATCTCAGACTTGCATGAGATTCCGTTTTTACCCATACAATTTTTTAAATCTCATCAGGTATTAAGCACAACTAACCCTATTGAAACTACTTTTTCAAGTAGTGGTACTACAGGACAAATTACCAGTAAGCATTTGGTATCTGACTTAAGCGTCTATGAAACTAGTTTTAAATTAGGCTTTAAGCATTTTTATGGTGACATAAAGGATTACACTATTTTGGCCTTATTGCCCAATTATTTAGAACGCGAAGGTTCCTCTTTAGTTTACATGGTAGATCATTTAATTAAAGATTCCAATAAGCCAAAAAGTGGTTTTTACTTAAATAATTTAGACCAATTAAAGGACACACTAATTGCATTGGATCAAGCAGAAGAACACGTATTACTTATTGGTGTATCCTTTGCGCTTTTAGATTTAATAGATCTGCACACTTTTAACCTTAAACATACTATTGTTATGGAAACTGGTGGCATGAAAGGACGTCGTAAAGAGATTATTAGAGAAGAACTACACAACACCTTAAAAGCTGGCTTTGGCGTAGATGCTATCCATAGCGAATATGGTATGACCGAGTTATTAAGCCAAGCATACTCCAAAGGACATGGTATTTTTAATTGTCCACCTTGGATGCGTATTTTAACTAGAGATACTGAAGATGCTTTAACCGTTTTTAATAGTCCAAAAACTGGTGGTATTAATGTTATTGATTTGGCAAATATAAATTCTTGTAGTTTTATTGCGACTCAAGATTTAGGTAAAATACATGATAATGAGGACTTTGAAATTATTGGTCGCTTTGATAATAGTGATATTAGAGGCTGTAATTTAATGGTATTGTAAGGACTTTAAAAAAGATACGACCAACCTAATATGAAAAAGAGAAATTAGTTTTTGGTTGGTTAACTGATTTCATCAAAAAAAGCCTGCTTATTTTAAGCAGGCTTTTTTATTTACTATAGTATTTGAGATTTACAACCTCAGCAATTTTTTAGATAGCTTTAATAATAAAGGTTGTTTTTTTACCTCTGTTAATTACAATATACTTATCGTTAATTAAATCGTCTTTAGTAATCGTGTAATCCTCTGTTACTTTATCCTTGTTTACAGACACCGAGTTTTCTTTTAATGCTCGACGTGCTTCTCCATTACTGGCTAAAAAATCAGTTTCAGCAGCTAATGCAGCAATCATGTCTAAACCAGCTTCGATTTTGTCCATAGACACTTCGGCTTGTGGCACACCTTCAAAAACATCTAAAAATAAATTTTCGTTTAGCTGATTGATTTCATTTTTAAAATCTTTACTAAATAATATTCCTGATGCTTTTTCAGCATTTTCTAATTCTTCTTTACTGTGTACAAACGTGGTCACCTCTTCTGCTAATCGCTTTTGTAAGGTTCTAAAACCTGGATTCTCTTTATGTTCTGCAATTAAAGCCTCAATGGTATCTTTATCTAAAAAGGTAAAAATTTTGATGTACTTTTCTGCATCTTCGTCTGAGCTGTTTAACCAAAACTGGTAGAATTTATATACACTGGTTTTATCAGTATCTAACCAAACATTACCACCTTCACTTTTACCAAATTTACTTCCGTCTGCTTTTGTAATTAATGGACAGGTCATCGCGTAAGCTTTAGCTGTGTCATCACCAACATTCATACGTCTTACTAATTCTGTTCCTGTGGTGATGTTTCCCCATTGATCACTTCCACCCATTTGTAATTTACAATTTAGGTTTTTGTGTAAATGGTAAAAATCGTATCCTTGGATTAATTGGTAAGTAAACTCAGTAAAACTCATACCTACATTACCTTCTTCTCCAGACAGACGTTTTTTAACACTATCCTTAGCCATCATGTAGTTTACAGTAATACGTTTACCAACGTCACGCGCAAAATCTATGAATGAAAACGTCTTCATCCAATCATAATTATTAACTAAAACTGGTGCGTTTTTATCGTTAGAGTTAAAGTCTAAAAAACGAGACAATACAGACTTAATACCTGCTACGTTATGGTTAAGTGTTGCTTCGTCTAGTAAATTACGCTCGTCACTTTTTCCAGAAGGGTCACCAATCATACCTGTTGCTCCACCAACTAAAGCTACGGGTTTATGTCCTGCTTTTTTTAAATGTACTAGCAATATTATTGGTACTAAACTACCTATGTGTAACGAGTCTGATGTTGGGTCAAAACCAATATAGGCTGTGGTCATCTCTTTATCAAGTTGCGCTTCGGTTCCTGGCATGATATCGTGTACCATCCCTCTCCATCTTAATTCTTCTACAAATGCATTAGCCATTTTAGTGTGGTTTTATTATTGAAGTCGCAAAGATAAAAATCGTGCCATAAACTACATACAATATCTAATATTTATTACCTTAGAGGTATGATTTTAGTTACAGGAGGAACAGGCTTGGTTGGTGCACACTTATTGTTTAATTTATTAAATGAAAACCAATCTGTACGTGCTATTTATAGAAATGAAAAAAAGTTTGAAACCGTTAAACGCATTTTTAGCTATTACACTGATACACCTGATGTTCTTTTTAGCAAAATTGATTGGGTAAAAGCCGATTTAAACGATATACCAGATTTAACTGAAGCTTTTAATGGTATTACCCAAGTTTATCATTGTGCAGCTTTTGTGTCTTTTGAACCTAACAAGTTTGAATTACTTAGAAAAACTAATATTGAAGGGACAGCAAATATTGTTAACCTTTGTTTATCTAATCAGGTAAAAAAACTATGTTATGTCAGCTCCATAGCTGCTATAGGCACACCAACTACTAATGAAAAATTAATTACTGAAGACACAGATTGGAATAAAGAATTTGATAATAGTGTTTATGCTATTACCAAATATGGTGCAGAGCTTGAAGTGTGGCGTGGCACACAAGAAGGTTTGGATGCAGTTATTGTAAACCCTGGCATTATAATTGGTCCTGGTATTTGGAATTATGGTAGTGGATCGCTTATTACTATGGTAAAAAAAGGGATAACCTATTACACTACTGGAAGTACAGGTTATGTGGATGTTAATGATGTTGTAAGCTGTATGGTTACACTTATGAACAGCAACATTATTAATGAACGCTACATACTGGTATCTGAAAACTTAAGCTTTAAAGACTTTATTTACAAAACTGCACACTATCTAAATGTAACACCTCCAAAAAAGAAAGCTACAAAACTACTATTAGCTTTAGGTTGGCGATTAGATTGGTTACGACATAAACTAACAGGAAAACGACGCTTGCTGTCTAAACAAACAGCACATTCGGCTTTGTCCCAAAGTCAATTTAGCAATAGTAAAATTACAACTGCTATAGATTATAATTTTACAAGTATAGACACTAGTTTAAAGCAAACTACTTTGGCGTTTGCACGCGATTAAGCTTTTGTTTAACCGTTTCTTTTAATTCTTTTTGTTTGATTTTGTCTTCCTTTTTCTCTTCGGCTTTATAAAAAGCTCTTAAACTTTCTAGACTATCTCTAACATCCTTATATATTTGAGAATACTCATCTATGTCATATGCATAGTAGTTATTACTGTCTGCAAATATGGTGCTGTCAATTTTATGTTTTCTGTAAACAAATGTATCAGGTACTATCCCTTTATTTTCTAGCTCGCGTTTATTAATTCCTTTAGCAGAAGACACTAATGCTAATTCTACCAGAACATCTACCATTTTATCCTTACTCATTAAATTTTCAGGTTTTTTTGGTTTTTCAATTCCGTAACAAGACACAAATAACAAGGTTATAAATATGTATATTACAATGTTCTGTTTTAACATAACTATCTATTAAAGGTTAAACGTTGTGCGTAGTTAGTATCATAAAACTTAAAATTTTTGTAAGCTAAACCACCATTTACAAACGTATGGGTAATCCTAGATTTAAATGTTGTACCCTCAAAAGGAGACCATCCACATTTATATAAAATATTATCCTTTTTAACAGTCCAAGGGTTGTTTAAATCTACAACAACTAGGTCTGCAAAATAGCCTTCTCTGATATATCCTCGTTTTTCTACTTCAAATAAAATAGCTGGATTATGGCAAAATTTTTCTACAATTTTCTCAATAGAGATATCACCATCATGATACATTTCTAGCAATGCTGGTAGTGCATGTTGTACTAAAGGACCTCCAGATGGTGCAGATGTGTATACGTTTGATTTTTCTTCAAAGGTATGTGGTGCATGATCTGTAGCAATAACATCTATCTTGTCATCTAACAAGGCTTTAAGTAGTTGCTCGCGATCTTTTTCGGTTTTAACCGCAGGATTCCATTTAATTAGCGTGCCTTTATCGTCATAATCTTTATCGCTAAACCACAGGTGATGTATACAAACCTCTGCCGTAATTTTTTTATCTTTTAAAGGTACTTTATTGTCAAACAATTCGGTTTCCTTACCTGTAGATAAATGAAACACATGTAAACGCGCTCCTGTTTTTTTAGCTAACTCTATAGCTTTAGAAGAAGAAATATAACATGCTTCCTCACTTCTAATTATAGGATGAAAATTTACAGGAATATCATCTCCATAGCGCTCCTTATAAATATCTAAGTTTTTTTGAATAGTTGCTTCGTCCTCACAATGCACAGAAATTAATAAATCTGTACTGTTAAATATTTTTTCTAAAACCTCTGGATTATCAACAAGCATATTACCTGTTGACGATCCTAAAAATAGTTTTAGACCTGCAACTTCCTTTTTATTTACTTTTAAAATTTCTTCTAAATTGTCATTAGTACCACCAAACATAAAGGAATAGTTAGCCCAAGATTTTTTAGCAGCAATTGCAAATTTCTCGTCTAGCTTTTCAATAGTTGTTGTTTGTGGATTGGTGTTTGGCATCTCGATAAAAGAGGTAATTCCACCAGCAATAGCAGCTCTAGACTCTGTCTCTATATTTGCTTTATGCGTTAAACCTGGTTCTCTAAAATGCACTTGATCATCAATTGCTCCTGGGATGACATATTTACCCTCTGCGTCAAAAACATTAACATCTGCAGATTTTGGGCTAATAGAATGGTCTATTTTTGTAATAAACTGACCTTCGATTAATATATCACCATTAAAAATTGTGCCTTCATTAACGATTTTTGCATTTTTAATAAGTGTCTTCTTGTTTTGCATTATTAATTGGATTTGAATAAACTTTTAATTTTCATACTTATAACACCAAATATAGCTTCGGATATAATACTTGAGCTTAATTTGGATTCTCCTTTTGTTCTGTCAGTAAATATGACTGGTACTTCTACTAATTTAAACTTTTTTAAATACGCCTTAAATTTCATTTCTATTTGAAACGCGTAGCCAACAAACTTTATTTGATCTAAATTTAGTTGCTCTAAAACCTGTCTTTTGTAACATATAAAACCTGCTGTAGCGTCTTTAACACGCATACCTGTAATTAATCTTACATAAATAGAAGCACCATAAGACAATATTACACGACCTAGAGGCCAATTGACTACATTGACACCTTTTACATAACGTGACCCTATGGCTAAGTCTGCATTGTCTAAACGACAAGCGTCATACAAACGTATTAAATCTGTTGGGTTGTGAGAAAAATCTGCATCCATCTCAAAAATATATTGGTACTGTTTATTTAAAGCCCATTTAAAACCATGTATATACGCAGTACCTAACCCAGATTTTTCTTTTCTAACTTCTAAAAACAGCTGATTGTCAAACTCTGCTTGTAATGCTTTAACCTTAACAGCGGTTTGATCTGGCGAATTATCGTCCACCACTAATACATCAAACGCTTTAGGAAGTGCAAAAACTGCACTTAAAATAGCTTCTATATTCTCAATTTCGTTGTATGTTGGTATTATAACAACAGCGTCTTGCATCAATACTAATTAAAATTTAGGCAAATGTACATTTTTATAAAATTACTTAATTATAAAAATTACTTAATTATTAGGCGATTTACTATTAAAAAATAATAATTTTATGCCATGCTAAGAGACCTATATACTGTAGATATTTTAACCCTAACTTTTATAGGTTGCCTAATTATTGTAGCGCTATCTAAGACATTATTTACTAAAAGATTTAATGAGTTTATCTTACTACTATTTAACTCCAGACATACCAACCTATATATAAAGGAACAGCGCTTTTTTGATTTATTTGAAGGCTTGTTGTTTTTAAACTTTACACTTAACTTAGGACTTTTACTGCATACCTATTTAAATGAGCAATCCTTTAACAGGTTACCACAATTGGACGTCTTTAAATACGCTTTACTTATTGGGTTATTTTTAATATTAAAGGTGCTTTTTGAAAGGTTATTATCAAGCGTATTGGATATAGAGCCTATTATAGATAAATATATTTTTGAAAAAACTAGCTTTCAAAACTTTGTAGGATTAGTACTTCTACCAATAAATGCTGTACTAATCTATACTTTAACACCTAACCAAACCCTATTAATTACACTGCTTGCCATCCTTTTAGCTTTGCAATTTTTTGGCTTGTTTTTATTTATTAAGAATAATCTTAATGTCTTTAGAAAGAGCTTGTTTTATTTTATTTTGTATCTTTGCACTCTCGAAATTGCACCTTATGTTGTTTTATATAAAATTATAACAACTAATTGGGTCTAAATAAAATTATACAACTTATGAAAGTGAAAACGATTTTAGTCTCGCAACCGGAACCTAAAATAGAAAATTCGCCTTATTTTGATCTCTCTGAAAAGCAGAAAGTAAAAATTGATTTTAGACCTTTTATTCATGTAGAAGGTGTGCCATCTAAAGATATCAGACAACAAAAAGTTGATTTAAAAAATTACACCGCTATTATTTTAACTAGTAGAAATGCTGTTGATCACTTTTTTAGAGTGGCTGAAGAAATGCGTTTTAAAGTACCAGATTCTTTAAAATATTTTTGTCAATCTGAAGCAGTTGCTTACTATTTACAAAAATATGTAGTGTACAGAAAGCGTAAAATTTATGTTGGTAAACGTAATTTTGCAGACTTATCACCTTTAATAAAAAAATATAAAGACGAAAAGTTTTTATTACCTACAACAGACAAATTAAAGCCTGAGGTACCAGAAACTTTAAACGCGTTAAATATTGACTGGAAAGAAGCTGTATTTTATAAAACAGTTATTAGTGACTTATCAGATTTAGAAAATGTGACTTATGACATTTTAGTATTTTTTAGTCCTAGTGGTATCGAGTCTTTATTCCACAACTTTCCAGAATTTAAACAAAACGATACTAGAATTGCTGTTTTTGGTAACACGACCATTAAAGCTGTTGAAGAAAAAGGATTGCGTGTAGACATTGCTGCACCAACACCTGAAACACCATCTATGACTATGGCACTTCAAAAATATATTGACAAAGTTAATAAAGGCAAATAAACCTTAATCTACTATAAATTAAAAGCGCCAATTGAAAATTTCAATTGGCGCTTTTTTTATTAACACTTTATCTATTACTATTCAGCGTAACGTTGTGGTCCACCACGTCTAATTTCTTCGCTTGCATAAGATTCAAATTTCTCAAAATTCTCTCTAAAAGCATTAGCTAATTTAAAAGCTGTCTTGTAATATTCTTTATCGTCTTTCCAAGTTGCTCTTGGGCTTAATACCTCATCAGGTACACCTGGACAAGTTCTAGGTTGTGCTACACCAAATACAGAATGGATGTGATAATCTTTATAGTTATACAATCCTAAATCTCCATTAAGCACTGCACTAATCATAGCACGCGTATATTTTAACTTAATTCTACTTCCTACTCCGTAAGACCCTCCAGTCCAACCTGTGTTAATCAACCACACGTTTACGTTAGCGTCTTTCATTTTTTTACTTAACATCTCAGCATATTTTGTTGGATGTAAAGGCATAAAAGGTGCTCCAAAACATGCCGAAAAACTTGGTACTGGCTCAGTAATTCCTGCTTCTGTACCTGCTACTTTTGCTGTATAACCAGATATAAAATGGAAAGCAGCTTGAGCTGGTGTTAGTTTAGATATTGGAGGCAATACTCCAAAAGCATCTGCTGTTAAAAAGAAAATGTTTTTAGGATTCTCTCCTGTAGATGGTACTCTAATATTTTCAATATGATGTATTGGATAACTTACACGCGTATTTTGTGTAATAGAAGTATCTTCAAAATCTACCTCTCCTTTATCATTCATGATAACGTTTTCTAGAATTGCTCCTTTTTTAATCGCACCAAAAATTTCTGGTTCTTGCTCTCCTGATAAGTTAATCACTTTAGCGTAACAACCACCTTCAAAGTTAAACACAGTATTCTCTGCAGTCCAACCATGCTCATCATCTCCAATTAAGCTTCTGTCAGGATCTGTAGATAATGTTGTTTTTCCTGTTCCTGATAATCCAAAGAAAATTGCTGTGTCACCATCCTTACCAACATTTGCACTACAGTGCATTGGTAATGTATTTTTATAAACTGGTAAAATAAAGTTTAGTGCAGAGAAGATTCCTTTTTTGATTTCTCCTGTGTAACCTGTACCACCAATTAAAGCAATTTTTCTAGTAAAATCTAAAATAGCAAAGTTATGCTGACGTGTACCATCAACTTCTGGATCTGCCATAAAACCTGGAGCATTAACTACAGTCCATTCTGGAGTAAAATCTTTTAACTCTTCTTCAGTTGGTCTTAAAAACATATTGTAAGCAAACATGTTACTCCATGGATACTCATTTATAACACGAATGTTTAGTTTGTAGTCTTCATCAGCACAAGCAAAACTGTCTCTAACAAAAACCTCTTTGTTAGATAAGTAATCTGTTACTTTATCGTATAGTTTTTGAAACTTATCAGCATCAAAAGGAATGTTGATATTTCCCCACCACACTTTATCTTCAGTAATACTGTCTTTTACAATAAAACGGTCCATTGGAGAGCGTCCTGTAAACTCGCCTGTATTTACTGCTAAAGCTCCTGAAGAGGCTACTTTACCTTGACCTTTTTCTAGAGTTTCCTGTTGTAATTGATCTGGTGTTAATTGATATTTTACTTGGGCATTTTTGATTCCGTATTGTTCCAACGCAATCGTTTTCGTAAATTGGGTATGGTCTACCATAATTTGTGTGTGTTGTGTATGTGTTGTTTGAGTTGCAAAGTTAAAATTATTACACTAGAAACGCCAAACAAATACTAATTATTCTGTTTGATCTTTAAAATATTTATCAACAGGATACCCCATGACAAGATTAATAGTAAACCTCCTATTGGTGTCACAAACGCTATCGATTTAAAATTAAAAGCAGTTAATGTGTTAGTTGCTAATCCGTAAATAGATCCGGAAAACAAGATTATACCTGACAAAACCAAATAAAAAATTATTGTTTTAGATTTTGAGGTCACCAAATTATGACTCCCAACGACTAACAACAACAATGCATGATACATTTGGTAGCGCACACCAGTTTCGTAACTTTGGACTGCTTCTGCAGATACTAAAGCTTTTAATCCATGTGCTCCAAAAGCGCCTAAAACAACACTTAATAATCCTAAAATAGTTCCTAAAAGTAATAGCTTCTTATTCATATAAATACTTCATTTTCGTTTTTATCCCAATTAAAATTTTCTACATTCGTAGTTCAAAAATACTCAACAAATCCCATTATGCGAAAGATATTAGTCATAGGTTCCGGAAAATCAACCTCGTACCTTATTAAATACTTACTAGATAAATCAGAAACCGAAAAATTACATATTACAGTTGGTGACTTAAATGTTGAAAGCGCAAAAATAATGATTAGTAATCATACTAACGCCTCGGCAATTAGTTTAGATGTATTTGATCCAATATCTAGAGAACATGCTATTAAAGCAGCAGATATAGTTGTATCAATGCTACCTGCAAGATTCCATATAGAAGTTGCCAAAGACTGTATTACTTTTAATAAAAGTATGGTTACAGCGTCTTATGTCAGTGATGAAATGCAAGCTTTAGATCAAGATGCTAAAGACAAAGGATTGGTGTTTATGAACGAGATTGGTGTAGATCCAGGACTAGATCATATGAGTGCTATGCAAGTTATTGATGGTATACGTGATAAAGGCGGAAAAATTATATTATTCGAGTCCTTTACTGGTGGATTAGTAGCTCCAGAAAGTGACAACAATTTATGGAATTACAAATTTACTTGGAATCCAAGAAATGTAGTCACAGCAGGACAAGGTGGAGCAGCAAAATTTTTACAAGAAAACACATACAAATACATACCATACAATCGCTTATTTAGACGTACCGAGTTTTTAGACGTGGAAGGATTTGGACGCTTTGAAGCTTATGCTAATCGTGACTCATTAAAGTACCAAAGCGTATATAATCTTGACAATGTAAAAACATTATATCGTGGGACCATGCGTCGTGTAGGATTTTCTAGAGCTTGGCAAGTCTTTGTTGCATTAGGTATGACAGACGACAGTTACACTATTGATGATAGTGAAAACATGAGCTATCGTGACTTTGTCAATGCCTTTTTACCCTATAGTCCAACAGACTCTGTTGAGCTTAAATTTAGACACGCCTTAAAAATAGATCAAGATGATATTATTTGGGACAAGTTTTTAGAGTTAGACCTATTTAGCAAGACTAAAATGGTCGAACTTAAAAAAGCAACGCCTGCACAAATATTACAAAAAATATTACTAGATAGCTGGACATTAGATCCTCAAGACAAGGACATGATTGTCATGTACCACAAATTTGGTTATGAGCTTGATGGTAAAAAACACCAAATAGACTCTACAATGGTTACCCTTGGCGAAGACCAAACTTACACAGCTATGGCAAAAACCGTAGGACTTCCTGTGGCAATTGCAACATTGGCCATATTAAATGGTAAGATTACAACTCCAGGCGTACAAATACCAATTACAAAAGAAGTCTACACTCCAATTCTAGAAGAATTAAAAGATTACGGAATTACTTTTAAAGAAACCGAAGTCCCATATTTAGGCTACAACCCCTTAAATATTTAATTTTAGGGCATTACCACACAACACTTACAAGGTTTTAATTAACCTTGTAAGTGTTGCTTAGGTCAGGCTGTACATTATATCTTTTTTGCTTTTAATGGCAAAAAAGGATGCCATTTCCATCCTTAATGCAATTAAAAACAGGATCTTTAACAAACCCAGTTTCAGTTTAAAATAGAATCCTTAAATTTATCTTTTAAAATTCAACCCATTTCATCTTGAAAACTACAAACAATAACATTACAATAGATGGTATCGATAAAAAGATACTTCGTGCTTTAATGCAAGATGCTAGAACACCTGTTTTAGAAATCGCACGTCAAGTCGGAATCTCTGGAGCTGCCATACACCAACGCTTAAGAAAACTAGAAAAATCTAAACTTATTGCAGGCTCTAAATTTGTTATTAACCCAAAAGTTTTGGGCTATACCACTATGGCATTTGTAGGTATTTATTTAGACAAAGCCATGAGTAATCCGGAAGCAGTTAAACAATTAAAAAAAATACCCGAAGTTTTAGAGTGTCATTACACTACAGGAAACTGGAGTATATTAATAAAAATACTATGTAAGGACAACGAGCATTTAATGCATTTACTAAACAATGATATACAATCCATTGCTGGTGTTTCTAGAACAGAAACCTTTATATCTCTAGACCAACAAATAGAACGACAAATAAAAATATAAAAAAAGCGCCTTCAAAAAGGCGCTTTTTTTATATATATCTAAATTACTAAATTATTCTATAATTATCTTTTTAACAAGATTTCCTTTTTCTGAAACTACAGTAATAAAATACAATCCAGAAGCTAAATCTGTACTTAAATCTAAAATAGTATTTATTGAGCTATTATTTAAATTTATTGTTTTAATTAAACGTCCATTAATATCTGTAACATTAACAGCCTTTAAATTAACTCCGTTGTTTTTAATCGTCATTAATCCATTAGAAGGATTTGGATATATAGATAACACACTACTTAAATCAAATACATCTGTACTTAGTGTCAAACCAGGAATAAAATCTATAGCATCTAAAGCCAATTGCTCTGCTCCAGAATTAGAAGAAAACTCAATTACCAATTGTGCTTTGCACGTTGCATTAGCAGATAAATCTGCAGACAATAATTGCCAAGACCCTTGCAAACCTGGTAAATCGTCAATACCATTAGTTTCTGTAGTGGTATCAATTAGCGTAAGCGCTGGTGAAGCACAATCTGAAAATTGAATAGTCACTCTAAAAAAGTCTAAAATATCCCAATTAGTATCATCTAAAAAATATTGCATACTAAACTGTGGATTAGATCCTACTAGATCGACTTGGTCAAAAGTCATAGTAACTGTACCATCAACATCATCCATAAAAAAAGCTTGCGTCCCTTCTGGTGGCGCAAAACCTAATTCTGATTGGATAGAAGC
Source organism: Olleya sp. Ti.3.14 (assembly GCF_038154885.1). Taxonomy (NCBI): domain Bacteria; kingdom Pseudomonadati; phylum Bacteroidota; class Flavobacteriia; order Flavobacteriales; family Flavobacteriaceae; genus Olleya; species Olleya sp. Ti.3.14. The sequence goes on along the minus strand of NZ_JBAKAO010000003.1, from coordinate 39,377 downwards.
TGCTGTAGCAACACCAAAATAATCTCCATCAGAGAAACCTACAGGACCATTAGGTGTTGTTGGATCTAATACAATAGCGTATCCTAATGTTGAACCAGAACTTGCCTCAGTAACATAAACCAAACCGCAATTGGCATTATAATTAATTAATGTATGTGCTGTTGTAGTATTTGTGTCAAAATATTGACACGCATTACTTACAGCGTTAAATGTTACACCTGGAGTGTTTTCAAAACCATTGCCTACTTGTGACATGATTAATGATGGTAACAAAAAAATCAATGATAGTAGTTTATTTTTCATAATATATAAATTAATAGCATAACAAATTTAACATATTGATTGACACCATATAATAATTTTTGATATTAATTTTAAAAATAGTTTTACATCCAACAAACAACTATAAAACAGCAAATTACAAGTTAATTATACCTTGTTAAAATTTAAGTTTAGACGTAAAAAAAGCACCTAAAATTTAGGTGCTTTTTTTACTATTTACTGGTATAATTATTAGTCTCTTGACATAAATATTCTAAGGATATACCAAAATAACAACATTAAAGATGCAAATAAACCTAATGCTGCAGGTATATAATCTTCAGTTGTGTATTTATCTTTAATCTGAGACGTTTGGTATAAAATAGATCCTCCTGCTAATAAACACATCCCAACAGAAAACCATAAACCTAGTGTAAATCCACCAAAAAGTGATCCAGCAACAATTAACCCTAAAGCTATAAAGCCACCAATAGTTAAACCTGCTTTTAAAAACGAAAAATCTGTTTTAGTCATCATTACTACAGCAGTTAAACCTGTAAATAACGCTAATGTTACCAATGCTGCTTGCTGTAACATCTCTGGACCAGAATCCATGTAAAAAGCTGCAATGTATATCATTGGCACAAAAATAACAGCCTGAGCTAATATATATAATGCATAAGCTAAATACTGTTTATTTTTATCGGCAGTTTTCATTGCTGTACTTTCAGCATAAGTTGTGACTAACATAAAACCTCCAAGTAGTAATAACCACTTATAACCTTCTGTCATAGACAACATAAACTCTACAACAGTTTGGCTTTGTAAAAGTAGGTATTCAAATAAAATAAATACTAATACACCTACAGCAACATGACCATACGTTTTTTTATAAAATGCAACTCTATCTGCTTCAGATGCCACATTTACTAATGTATTCCCTTGGTAATTGTCAAACGAATTTTCTAAATTATTTTCCATTATTATTGAATAAATTATTGGTTGCTCAAATGTAAAAAAAAGAAAAACTATTATGTATTATTTTTATATAATTTAAGTGACTTAATCGCGTCTACCTAAAATTTGCATAGCCCAATATAATAAAGAGGCTAACGCTCCAATTGCTGCTACTAAGTAGGTTCTTGCAGCCCATTTAAGTGCATCTTCAGAGCCTTTATATTCTTCTGGTGTGACAATATTTTTTGCTTTTAACCAAGCCAAAGCTCTATTACTTGCATCATACTCTACTGGCAAAGTGATAAAACTAAATAGTGTAGCAAATCCCATCATGACCAAACCTGCAATTGCAACATAAAGTCCACTTGCACCTAATGCACCAGAAGCCATTAATGCAATACCACCAATAATAACCCATTGTGACATACTAGATGTTACTTGAACAACAGGTACTAATTTAGATCGCATAGTCAAATAACTATAGGCTGTTGCATGTTGGACCGCATGGCCACACTCGTGTGCAGCTACAGCTGCAGCTGCTGCATTTGCATGACTATACACGACTTCACTTAAATTTACAGTTTTATCCACTGGATTATAGTGATCCGTTAATTGTCCTTTAACAGAAATAACCTTTACGTCTCTAATACCATTATCTGCTAGCATTTTTTCTGCAATTTCTGCTCCTGTCATACCATTACGCAAATGGACTTTAGAGTAAAATGCAAATTTACTTTTTAACTTACTACTTACTATACTACTAATTAAACCTATAGCTCCTATTAGTATATAGTAACCCATATATCCTGAAAACATATTTTTTTAAATTTTAAAATTGATACCATAAATATAGCAAAAAGTAAGCCAACTTAAAGGATAGAAAAAATGTCAGATTTAGACTTTATTTTAATTAACCTTTTAAAATTGCCGAATCAAGTGTTTACATTAAGCTGTAAGACTAATCTGTCTTTAGTTTATCGTAACTCAGAAAATAATCTTCTTCACAAGGTGTCATTGCGTGAGGGTAACTATAAACGCAACGTCACATCGAGTGGTTTGTGAGGTACGAGCAAATTGTATCGAGAGGTCTATTGGTTCTCGATACAATTCTCCTACGTCGAATCACTCGAACTGACGTTTTCCTGATTACTCTTGTTAGTATCCTAAAATTAGCTCAATAAAGAAATTGCTTCGTTTCTCGCAATGACGTTCGCCTTTTAATTATACTAAACAGTTATATTTTTAAAAATAATTATTAACGCAACGTCACATCGATTGGTTTGTGAGGTACGAGCAAATTGTATCAAGAGGTCTATTGGTTCTCGATATAATTCTCCTACGTCGAATCACTTGAACTGACGTTTTCCTGATTACTCTTGTTAGTATCCTAAAATTAGCTCATTAAAGAAATTGCTTCGTTCTCCGCAATGACTGTATTATTTATAATAACGTTAGCCTACAATATTTACAATTTTACCTGGAACAATAATCACTTTTTTAGGTGTACGACCATCTAATTGTGCTATTGTTTTTTCATGAGCCATTACTGTTTTTTCTATATCGTCTTTAGACATATCCATTGGTAACTCTAAGGTAAAACGCATTTTTCCGTTAAACGAAATTGGATAATTTTTGCTACTTTCAACTAAATGACTTGCATCAAATTTTGGAAATGCTACAGTTGCAATGGAACCTTCATTACCTAATTGGCTATATAATTCTTCAGTAATATGAGGTGCATAAGGCGACAATAAAACCAATAGTGGTTGTAACACTTCTTTACTTGTGCATTTTTGTTGTGTCAACTCGTTAACAGCAATCATAAACGTTGAAACCGAAGTATTAAACGAGAAATTCTCGATATCTTCTTCAACCTTTTTAATGGTTTTATGTAACGTTTTTAGATTGTCTTTTGTTGGCTCAGCATCATTTACAGTAACTCCGTTTTCGCCAACATATAATTTCCATAGTTTTTTTAAGAAACCATGCACACCTGTAATACCAGCAGTATTCCAAGGTTTAGCTTGCTCTAAAGGTCCTAAAAACATTTCGTATAAACGTAAACTATCTGCTCCATACTGCTCGCAAATATTATCTGGGTTTACAACGTTGTATTTGGATTTAGACATTTTTTCGACTTCGCGACCTACTTTATAAACTCCATCTTCTAATATGAATTCTGCATCTTTAAAGTCTTCACCAAATTCTCCATCATTTTTTAATCCTTCGATATCTAATTCATCTGAAGCATTAACATATTGCACTTTAACGTGAATAGGTGCTACTTTTTTATCATTAATTAATCCTTTAGACAGATAGGTATTTGTACCATCTTCACGATAAACAAATGCACTAGTCCCAAGAATCATCCCTTGGTTAATCAGCTTTTTAAAAGGCTCATCAACTCCAACAAATTCTCTATCTTTTAAAAACTTCACCCAAAAACGTGAGTACAATAAATGTCCTGTTGCATGCTCACTTCCTCCAATATAAAGGTCTACGTTTTCCCAGTAATTAAGTGCATCTTTACTTGCAAAATCTTCTCCTCTATTGGCTTTTTCTTCCATATAACGAAAAAAGTACCATGAGCTTCCAGCCCAACCTGGCATTGTATTTAGCTCTAAAGGATGTATGGTTGTGTTGTTAATTTTATCATTGCTAACTACAGTATTTGTAGTAGTATCCCAAGCCCAAATGTCTGCACGACCTAAAGGTGGCTCTCCAGTTTCGGTTGGTAAATATTTTTCTACTTCTGGAAGTGTAATTGGTAAATGTTGTTTGTCAATCATTTGTGGCATTCCATTAACGTAATATACTGGAAACGGTTCTCCCCAATATCGTTGACGCGAAAATACTGCATCGCGCAATCTGTAGTTGGTTTTTCCTTCGCCTTGACCTAATTGCTCCAACTCAAAAATAGCACGTTTAGATGCTTTTTTATAGTTCATTCCGTTAAGGAAATCGCTATTTGCAATTTTCACGTTGTCTTTAGATGTAAAAGCTTCTTGGCTTATATCTGCACCTTCAAAAATATTAAGAATTTCAATATCAAAATGTTTTGCAAAATCGTAATCACGTTGGTCACCACAAGGTACAGACATTACTGCTCCTGTACCATAACCAGCTAATACGTAATCTCCAATCCAAATTGGAATTGGTTCTTTACTAAAAGGATGCTCTGCGTATGCACCTGTAAACGCACCAGAAATGGTTTTTACATCTGCCATACGATCACGCTCGCTACGTTTTGAGGTTGCTAAAATGTATGCTTCAACTTCTGCTTTTTGTTCTGGTGTTGTTATTTGAGATACTAACTCATGCTCTGGAGCTAAGGTCATAAAACTAACACCAAAAATAGTATCAGGTCTAGTTGTGAAGACTTCTATTTGATGAGACGTCTCGACTGCGCTGGACGAGACAGAAGGTATAACATTAAAAGTCACACTTGCTCCAACAGATTTACCAATCCAGTTACGTTGACTTTCTTTAAGCGAGTCTGTCCAATCTATAGTATCTAACCCTTGCAGTAAACGTTCTGCGTAAGCAGAAATACGCATACTCCATTGCGTCATTTTTTTACGCATAACAAGATGTCCACCACGTTCTGACACTCCGTTTATAATCTCGTCGTTAGCTAAAACGGTTCCTAAAGCAGGACACCAGTTAACTTCGGTTTCGGCTAAATACGTTAATCTATATTGTAATAATATTTCTTGTTGTTTTTCGGATGAAAAACCATTCCAATCGTCAGCAGAAAATATTTCGATATTATCATCGCAAGCGACATTTAATCCAGATTCTTTTGGACAATTTCCGTTTAATTTAAAAACGTAAATTAACTCCTTTATATCTTTTGCTTTATTATCGTTAAAACAATAATATGACTCAAATAATTGAATAAAAATCCATTGCGTCCATTTGTAATATTCTGGACTTGATGTACGTACTTCGCGACTCCAATCAAAACTAAAACCAATTTGGTCTAATTGACGTCTGTAGGTTTTTATGTTAGTCTCTGTAGTAATTGCAGGATGTTGACCAGTTTGAATAGCATACTGTTCGGCAGGCAATCCAAAGCTATCATACCCTTGAGGATGCAATACATTAAATCCTTTATGGCGTTTGTAACGTGCATAAATATCTGACGCGATATAACCTAATGGATGACCAACGTGTAATCCTGCTCCTGATGGATAAGGAAACATGTCCAAAACATAATATTTTGGTTTGTCACTACTGTTTGAGGCTTTAAAAGTCTGATTTTCGGCCCAATATTTTTGCCATTTGGCTTCGATGTCGTTAAAATGGTATTGCATTTTTGTGTTTTTCCGCTTAATTAAGCAACAAATTTAAACTTATTATAAGACTATTAAAAGTTTGACGTTCTAAATCAAAGGGATTTCATTTTCTTTTATATTTTTACACTATAAACTAACATCAATTTATGAGCTCTTCTTTTGAAAGATATCAAAAACGTAGATTAATTTCTTCTTACTTTTCTGTAGTACTAAGTATTGCATTAGTATTATTTTTATTGGGTATTTTAGGCCTTTTGGTTCTTAACGCTAAAAAGGTGGCAGACCTGTTTAAAGAACAAGTAACGGTTACTATTTATTTAAAAGACAACGCCAAGGACGTCGAAGTTAAGCAGCTTGAAAAAAGTCTAGCATTGGCAGATTATGTAAAATCTACCGAATACATCTCTAAAGAGCAAGCAGCTGAGTCTATGAAAGCTGAAAATGGTGAAGATTTTATGGAGTTTTTAGGATTTAATCCTTTACAAAATAATATTGATGTTAACCTTAAAGCAGATTTTGTGACTTCTGATAAGTTAGAAGAATTAGCTGCAACTGCACTAGAAAAAGGTTTTGTTGAAGAAGTTAGGTATGACAAAGATTTAGTAACCTTAATGAATAGTCGCGTTAAAAAAATTAGCTTTTGGGTCTTATTACTAAGTGCTATTTTTACTTTAATTGCGGTATTACTAATTAATAGCAGCATTAGATTATCTGTTTACGCTAAGCGTTTTACTATAAAAACGATGCAAATGGTAGGTGCTACCAAACGCTTTATACGTAGACCATTTGTTTGGAAAAGCATTAAACTAGGTATACTTGGTGCTATCCTTGCTTTAGTAGGCTTAGGGTTTATAGTGTATTATGTGGACCAAGCTTTTCCAGAATTAGTTTTACGTCAAAGTCCTATTTTAATAGGTGGTTTATTTTTAATAATCTTTTTACTAGGTATCCTAATTACTTGGATAAGTACTCATTTTGCAACACAACGTTTTTTAAATTTAAAGACCGATCAACTGTATTAATTTAACAGCTTTTAACTAAAGCGTTAACAATACTTTGCACTTTAGCGCGTTATATTTACTTAACCAAAAAATAACGCACTATTGACCAACTAATACTTTAAAATGATTAATAACTCTAAAACTAATGTTTATGAAACGAATCACATTTGTATTAATAGGTCTAGTTGCAATTATTGCTTATTTAGCGACAACAACTAATAAGTTTGAAACTAAAGTTGCACACACAGATAAAGTGACTATTAAAAAACATCAAACAAAATTTATTTACGATTAATTTAAAAAGTTTAAATTTGTCAAAAATCAACACAAATAATACTTTGGGAGAAAGCAACAAAAACAATAAAAACAGTTTAAAAACCGAATTAGTTTTTGGTAAACACAACTATAAATTTATGTTTATTGGCTTAGCTTGCATTGCCTTAGGCTTCATTTTGATGTCTGGTGGTGGTAGTGACGACCCAAATGTATTTAGTGATGCTATTTTTAGCTGGAGACGTATCCGTTTGGCTCCTGCTTTAGTAATTATTGGCTTTGGCATACAGGTTTACGCTATACTATCTAAGCCTAAAGCCGAATAATACTTCTAGTAGTTTATTTTTATTGAAATTAGACTATTAAATTTCAACTTCATTGTATCATTTGGTCATAGTATTTTAATACTTTTGCCAACATGGATATTTTCGATTCAATTTTATTAGGTATAGTACAAGGATTAACTGAGTTTCTTCCTGTGTCTTCAAGTGGTCATTTAGAAATAGGTAAAGCCATTTTAGGCGATAAAAGTATTCCTGAAGAAAGCTTATTATTTACTGTAGTTCTTCACTTTGCTACTGCATTAAGTACCATTGTTATTTTTAGAAAAGATATTTTAGACATTATTAAAGGCTTTTTAGCTTTTAAATGGAATGACGACACCAAATTTGTAACAAAAATTGCAATCTCTATGCTACCTGCTGCTTTTGTAGGATTGTTTTTTGAAGAACAATTAGAGCAACTTTTTGGTGGCAACATCCTATTAGTAGGTTGTATGTTATTAGTCACAGCAATACTATTATTTTTTGCTGATAAAGCTAAAAACACAAATAAAAACGTATCCTTTAAAGATGCTTTAATTATAGGAGTGTCTCAAGCAATAGCCATGCTTCCTGGCATTTCTAGAAGTGGAGCAACCATATCTACTTCTGTATTATTAGGTAATGACAAAACTAAAGCTGCACGCTTTTCTTTTTTAATGGTTGTACCTTTAATATTCGGAAAAATAGCCAAAGACATTTTAGGAGGTGATTTAAATTTTGACAGTCAAAATATCACTGCATTATCCGCTGGTTTTGTAGCTGCTTTTGTTGCTGGTTTATTTGCTTGCACTTGGATGATTAGCTTGGTTAAAAAAAGTAAGCTATCCTATTTTGCTATTTACTGTGCTATTGTTGGTATAATTGCAATAACATTTGCACTATTAAATTAAGTCAATGACTAAAGAAGATTATTTAGCAGGACAAGTTTTACTTATAGACAAGCCATTAGATTGGACGTCTTTTCAGGTGGTAAACAAACTACGTTGGGAAATCCGCCAAGCTTTTAATATTAAAAAAATAAAAGTAGGTCATGCTGGAACTTTAGATCCATTAGCAACTGGATTGCTTGTTATTTGCACTGGTAAAATGACCAAACAAATAGACACCTTTCAAGGTCAAATTAAAGAGTATACAGGAACAATTGTTTTAGGAAGCACAACACCATCATACGATTTAGAAACCGAAATTAACGAGACTTTTAATACCAACCATATTACCGAAGATTTAATACACCAAACGACTAAGCAGTTTACAGGTGAAATTGACCAATATCCTCCAATATTTTCTGCTTTAAAAAAAGAAGGAAAGCGTCTTTACGAATATGCTAGAGCTGGTGAAACCGTTGAAATTAAATCCAGAAAAATATCAATTCAAGAATTTGAGATTACTAACATTGATGGTCTAAATATTGATTTTAGAGTGGTATGCAGTAAAGGGACTTACATACGATCTTTGGCTAACGATTTTGGAAAAGCATTAGATTCCGGTGGACACTTATCTGTTTTACGTCGCACAAAAATTGGTGATTTTGATGTAAAAAATGGGCTTTCGATAGATGATTTTATTAAAAACCTCCCAAAAAAGAACTAAAACACATCTTTTTATACTTTACAAACGTATATACATATACTAACAATTAGTTAAAAATCGTTTGTACTACATGCTTTTTAAAAACTCTCATAAAGCGCTAGCTATAACTTTGTTAATAACAGGTACATTACTGTTGTCTGTATTAAATGTGACTGTTTTTAAAACAAATACAGCTGTCGCTGAAACATTGTACGACATAGAGCAAGTTGAAGATATTATTGAAAATATAGCCGAGAATACACTCATCCAAAGCGCTAATAAAGCAACAAACAAAGCTTTTAACACTTCTGAAAACTACAAACACTACGCACAAGCTTACAAACCTATAGCTCCTCCTGAGGATTATACTAATCCAAAATTAGAGACCTATAAAAACGATATCAAAACTGAAGAAGCTACGGAAGCAAGTCATGGTAATTCTGCAATCTCTGAAAAGACATTAACTAGTTTTAATAGCGTAAATGAAATACTTAACAAACGGTCTAAAAACAGTAGTACCAAACAAAGTAATGTAGCCAACACTAACAGCTCTATATACTATTCTTTAAAAGGTCGGACAGATCAATACTTACCAATTCCTGTTTATTTATGTGATGCAGAAGGTAAAATTGTAGTTAATATAACCGTAAATAGTAATGGTACTGTTATAGATGCTTATATCAACAATGCATCAACTTCTAATAATGCATGTTTACAAGAACATGCTTTACAATATGCTAAGGACGCTAAGTTTAATACCTCAACAAAATCAAAGCAATTAGGATCTATTACGTTTCAGTTTACCGGAAAATAGATATATTCTCCTTTAAATGTAAAAGAGAATATATATTATTTAACCAATTAAAGCGACTAAATCCGCTATAACTGTATGACCTTTATCTTTATTATACCATTGTTGCAAGTCTTCTTTAAACTCTGGCGTTAATTTACCATACTTAGCTTTATAGTCATTTACCAATAAAGTTGCTGTGCTTGGTCTTGGACCATAAGTAGCAATAACATCTTTAGTAGTTGTATCTAAAATAATTAACTTAGCTATAGACCTAGAACCATTAGTTAAAAATTGGTCCATTAACGCTTCGTTATCATCTCTTAATACAACTCTAAAATTGATACCATCGTTTAATTCTGCAATTTTATTAATAACAGGCATTACATGTGCAGCATCTCCACACCAACTTTCAGTTATTATAATCCAAGTTTGATTAAATGTTTTATGTTTAATAGCATCTGCAACGCCTTCTCCAATCTTAATCGTTTTATCCCAACGCTTCATGCGCTTACTATTAAGCATTGTATAATTAGCTAAAGCTTCGTTAACCTCATGACCTGTGTTTGAATTGTTTTCGACTTTAGTCAAAACCAAATCTCTATATTCAGCATAGCTCATGCTATTATCCAACCCATCTTGTAAAATTTGTTTGATAATTGTATCTTTAAGTGTATCCATAGTACAAAAATACAGCAACTATTATGATTTATAAGTTACTGTTGTTACATTAGTAGAAAATATTAAAACTTCCTTACAATGTTAACTTTAAGAACCTTTAAACCTATTTTATTTATTGGTTTTTTCAGCTTATTAGCTTGTAAAAGTCTTAATTTGATTCCTAATTATCATATTTTTAAAAATCTATATTTGTTTGATTTAAGACATGTAATAGTGCTTATTTACATGTTAATTGCCATAAAAGAATATCGAAAAACGAAACAAAATGACAAAACATAAATGCGGTTGGTGCGTTGGAGATGATTTATATGAAGCTTATCATGATAAAGAATGGGGAACTCCTGTATATGATGATGCTACACTATTTGAGTTTTTAATCTTAGAAACCTTCCAAGCTGGTCTTAGTTGGATAACTATTTTACGAAAACGCAATAATTTTTTTGATGCATTTGACCAATTTGATTATCAAAAAATAGCTAATTACAATGAAGAAAAAAAATCTGAATTATTACAAAATGCTGGCATTATTAGAAATAAATTAAAAGTCAATGCCACGATTACTAATGCCCAATTATTTATGGACATCCAAAAAGAGTTTGGTAGTTTTAGCACTTATTTATGGGCTTTTGTAAATAATACACCTATAAAAAATAAAGTAGCACATTATAAAAGTGCACCTGCAAATACTACAATTAGTGATGCCCTAAGTAAAGATTTAAAAAAACGAGGTTTTAAATTTGTTGGATCAACGGTTGTTTACGCATTTATGCAAGCTGTAGGCATGGTTAATGACCACGAAGTAGCTTGTTTTAGATACCATGAGGTTTAAGTTAAATACTTTAAAAACTGCGCTCTAGAAATATCCATTGCACCTAAACTTTCCAAGTGATTTGTGTAAACCTGACAGTCAATAAGCTTATAGTTTGTATTTTGAATAAAACTTATAAACCCTACTTTACTGGCGTTACTAACTTTAGCAAACATGCTTTCTCCACAAAACACACCATTACCTAAGTCTACACCATATAAGCCTCCAACAAGTGTATTATTTAGCCAAACCTCTATAGACTTTGCATAACCTAATTGATGTAATTTAGTATAGGCGTCAATCATACCTTTTGTAATCCAAGTATCATCTTGTCCTGGTCGTTTTGCTGCAGCACAAGCTGTAATAACAGCGTTAAAATCTTTATTAACTGTGACCACAAAATCTGTGTTACGCAGGATTTGCTTCATGCTTTTAGACACTTTTAAATCTTTTGGAAACAATACAAATCTGGGATCTGGAGACCACCACATTATAGTGTTATCATCTTCAAACCAAGGAAAAATGCCTTTTTGATACGCAGTTAACAATCGGTTTGCACTTAAATCTCCACCAACAGCTAGAAGACCATCTTCTGTGGCTTTATCAACTTCAGGAAACACATGATTATTGTTTAAAAACTCCATTTGTAATCAATTAGTTTAAGATATTAAAGTAAGAAATTGAATTAGAAAACCTTATTATAAACTGTATTTACTTACAAAAAACACTAATATTTAATTTTATAACATTAATTACCAACGTTTTATCTTCTAATTAATTTATTTTTTAGATATTTATGTAGTCTTTATATTGATAATTAGTTTTCCACTGTTTTTAAAGTTTATAACTAAAGGCTAATAAAATCCACTATTTTAAAAAGTCTTGTTTAATTACAAGGCTTTTTTTTATAAAAAAACCTCAAAACAAAAGTCTTGAGGTTTTTATATCTAGTACAACAACTAATTTTAATAAAGTTATTGTTTAAAGATTGACTATTACTTAAAATGGTAAATCGTCGTGATCTTCATCTTTTACATTGTTAGCTGGCTCAAAAGCTTGTGCTGGTGGTACTTCTGGCATCCCTTGAGGTGCTGCTCCAGCTTGAACGCCTTCAATTCTCCAACCCTGAATAGAGTTAAAATATTTAGTTTCTCCTTGAGGATTAACCCACTCTCTACCACGTAAATTGATGTTTACTTTAACATCTTGTCCTACTTGATAGTTGTTTAATAAATCACATTTATCTTGAACAAACTCTACTAAAATATGTTGAGGATATTGCTCTTCTGTAGTTACTACTAATTCTCTTTTTCTAAATCCGTTGCTACCAAAACTTTGAGTTTCTCCTACTAGCTTAACTTTACCTTGTACTTCCATTTTCTATATAATTATTAAATATTCGTCTAATTAAATATCGTAAAATTACGATAACAACACTTTCCAAGCGCTTTCCACATCACTAAAACTTAAAAAGTCTTTTGCTTTTTTATGTTTTTGTTCAGTCGACAAAGAACTTAAATTATGTTGGTTTTTAAAAGCCTGAATGCTATTTTCCTCAGGTAAGTTTTCAACATTCCCCAAAAGCCCCAAATCATTTCCTGTTAAAACAGCACTTTCTCTAACTGCTTTTGGTAAAGCGTCAACACCTATACCAAGGGTTGACAACGGTTTTGGAATTTCAAAAAATCCAGATTTTGCTCTGCTATAATAGCTACCTCCTGCTCTAGATACTAAATCTAATTTATTTTGGTCTATTGCACCATTTTCATCCAAGACATCTTCAGACACATGCATTTTAACCACTTCACAAATGATTAAATTACCTGCTCCTGCGTTTTCACCAAGGTGTACAATCTGGTTAACTTTACATTCCATTTGCACAGGACTTTCTGCTACCCTAAATGGTTTTACCACATCTGATTTTAACATAGTCAGACCTGCTTTTTCAAATTCGTTTATACCTTCAGGATACTCTGTACTACTTAAAGACATTTGCTGAACAATATCGTAGTTTACCACATTAATTACAACCTCTTTAGTCGCTTCTGCATTAACCAATGTATGCTTAATAGTATTATCTCTAACACGTCTTGCTGGCGAAAAAATTAATATTGGTGGATTAGCACTAAACACATTAAAAAAACTAAAAGGTGATAAATTAGGTTTTCCGTCTGCATCTATTGTACTAGCAAAAGCTATTGGTCTAGGTGCAACAGCACTAAGTAAATAGCCATGTAATTTAGCTGTAGAGAATTCTTGTGGTGTAAATGATAACATAAAGGAGTATTGTTTACTACAAAAATACACAATCTGACGGTCAACTAAAAGGCAATTAGTAACCAACCTCCACAATAATATTAACAGAATTGCATTATATTAACACCAAAAACTAACAATCATGTTTTTTACAAAACATCGTCAGCTTATACGCTGGATAATTATTATTGCTTCATTTGCTATTATCTCTTTAATATTATGGAATACGTATGTGTTTTTTCAAAAATTTAAAGCAGAAGAACGCAGAAAAATGCAAACATGGTCCTATGCACAAAGTGATTTTTTAAATAGCTTTAGAAACGGGTTAGATGGCGAAGTAAACAATGTCACAACATTTATTATAACAGACTCCACCTCTACTACTCCAATGATTTTAGTATCTCCTAAAGGAGAAATAAGTAGCTTTAATAATTTAGATACTTTAGGAATAAAAAATGTTGATGCTTTTTTAAGAAAAAGTCAATTACAATTTGAAGAAGAAAACCATCCTATTGCATTATCCTATTATAATAACAAAACTAATAGCGATGAGTCCCTTGGTATGCTATACTACGGAAACTCGCCACTTTTAAATAAACTAAAATATTATCCATTAGCGCTATTATTAATTATTGTCTTATTTGGAGCAGTGGTTTACTTTTTTTATCGCAGCTCTAAAATTGCAACTCAAAATAAATTATGGTCAGGAATGGCTAAAGAAACCGCACATCAAATCGGGACGCCTTTATCATCATTAATTGGTTGGACCGAAATTTTAAAAGGTGAAAACACTAATCCTGAATACATAAAAGAAATAGAAAAAGACATTAGTCGCTTGCAAACAATCACAGAGCGTTTTAGTAAAATAGGATCGCTTCCTACACTAAATAAGGTTGATATTGTTGCTGAAACCAAAGACGCTTATGACTACTTAAAAACAAGATCTTCAAGACTAATAAATTTTGATATCACTTTACCAGAACACCCTATCTACGTTAATTTAAATACCCAATTATATGGTTGGACTATTGAAAATTTAGTTAAAAATGCTATAGATGCCATGAAGGGAAAAGGTGATTTACAGGTCAGTATCACACAGTTAGAACAACGCGTGAAAATAACTGTAACAGATACAGGAAAAGGAATAAGTAAAAACGAATTTAGTACTATCTTTGAGCCTGGTTATACAACTAAAAAACGTGGTTGGGGACTTGGCTTATCATTGGCAAAACGAATAATAGAAGACTTCCATAATGGTCGTATAAAAGTTTTGCACTCTGAAAAAGGAAAAGGAACAACAATGCAGATTAGCCTAAAAACAATATAAATGTCTGATAGATTACTAACAATAAATACCGTTGATTTAAATAATAATTGCCCTGAATGCTTTAGCACTAAAGGACTGCAATTAACTTTTAAGCAACGTTTTATTGAAACTTCTTTTTATAAAAGCATTACACAAGAGGTAAGTACGGAAATGAATTGCATTGTTTGTAATACTAAAATCTATCCAGCACGTTGGACGGATGACATTGAGCGCGTTTATGACTACCAGATGAAAGCTTTCCAGCCTAAAAAATCATCTAAAAAGTACAAAAGTCTGTTTTGGATTTTGATTGGTGCAGCTACCCTTTTAATAGCTGCAATACTAAGCGTATTAGTTTACCAATTATAAATTAGCAGCAATTGCTTTTGCTAAAGCTTCAAAATCTTCCTTTTGTAAAGACACTTTATTAATAAACCTTGCGTCTTCCATTGTATTTAATGGTATTAAATGTACATGTATATGTGGTACTTCTAAACCAATTACACTTACACCAACACGTTTACAAGGCACAGCTTTTTCTAAAGCTATTGCTACTTTTCTAGAAAATAGCATTAAGGCAGTGTATGTTGCTTCATCTAAATCAAAAAGTTTATTTACTTCTTTTTTAGGAATACATAAAGTATGTCCTTTAGCATTAGGATTAACATCTAAGAAGGCTAAAAAATCTTCAGTTTCGGCTACTTTATAACACGGAATTTCTCCGTTTACTATTTTGGTAAAAATGGATGACATATAGGTTTCGGTTTAGAAACTAAAGATAAAAAAAGATTCCTGCTAACCTGAAATTTGTTTCAGAATAAACAGGAATCTTCAAAAAATTTACATTTTTATATATTTCCGCTTTAGCGTTATTATTTAAATGAATAATTACCTACTAATTTCGACAATATCAAATTTAATAATACCACTTGGCACTTGTATTTCAGCAACATCACCAACTGATTTACCTAATAAACCTTTACCTATTGGGCTGTTTACAGATATTTTACCTGAGGCTAAATCTGCTTCGCCATCTGCTACTAAAGTATAATTCATTTCCATACCATTGGTTTGGTTTTTGATTTTTACTTTAGATAGGACTAATATTTTAGAGGTGTCCATTTGTGACTCGTCAATAACACGTGCTCCAGCCATTTGATCTTCTAGTTTAGCAATACGCATTTCTAGCATACCTTGCGCTTCCTTGGCTGCATCATACTCAGCATTTTCACTTAAATCACCTTTATCTCTTGCTTCTGCTATTGCTCTAGAGGCCTTAACGCGCTCCACATCCTTAAGTTGCTTAAGCTCGTCACGCAATTTTTTTAACCCTTCTGCTGTATAATAAGATACTTTACTCATATTTTTTTCGTTTAAATAAAAAGACGCTAAAACAATTTAGCGTTAAACACAAAAATCTCGTCGACACGAGATTTTGTCTTACAAATATACAAAATATTTAACTCAACATTGTAATTGTTGTAAATTGCAATCCTAAAAAATTATTAAATTTATATGTTAAGGTCTTTAACTACAATAATATTATGCTTTGCGCTAATAACGTCATGTCAAAAAAACGATGATACTGATAACAGCAATAATTTTATACCAAATATTAATTTTGACACTTTTAATTCCATAAACACAACTTTACCACAATATAATGACTTGCAGTTTCCTGGTGGTAGTATTGTTATCAATGGTTTTGGGTATAATGGCATTGTCATTTATTACACAGGTAACACTTATTATGCTTTTGAAATTACAGATCCTAATCACGTCCCTTCAGACTGCTCTTTACTAACTGTTGAAAGTGGTATTGCAACTTGTAATTGCGATGATGGTAATAGTTATAGCGTTGCTGGTGGAGGTGTTCCTTTTGATGGCACTAGTGGACAATATAGTTTAAAACCTTACTTTGTAGAGGTTAATGGAGATGTTATTAGAGTTTACAATAACTAAAAAAGCACCTCTAATTTAGAGATGCTTTTAAAGGGTTGTTGTAAAAATTATTGGTTAAAATTTTAAGGTTACACCTGCTAAAAAGTTAGTGGTTGCTTGTGGGTAGTAAAAATTTTCTGTGATTGGTGCATCATTAGAGTTTTCTGGTCTATAAAAATAGCTATACGTATAACCATTAGATACATATTTATTATTAAACACATTGTTAACCAATACATTAAAAGCGATTTCTTTAATCCAAGTTGGTTTGATACGATAAGAAACATTTAAGTTGTTTACAAAATAGCCATCCATACTTTTACTATCACTTGACGTGTTGTCTAAATATTGTTGCCCAACATACTTAGATAATAAAGCGATGTTAGCATTTTTAATTGGGGAGTAGGTTAATGTGCTACCAAATATTACGTTTGGCGAAAATGAGATATCTGTATCATTATAAGTTGTCACAACAGCATCATAAGATACTGTATCAAATGTGCTAGGATCATACTGCGTGTCATAAACGACATAATCAAACGCTTTAATTTTATTTTGACTAAAAGTTGCATTAGCATCAATCCTAAATTGATCCGATAATTTATATCCTGTTTGTATCTCGATACCAGCTCTGTAACTATCTGCTACATTTTGTCTGATTGGATCACCAACATCATCTAAATCTCCTGTTAACACTAATTGATCTTTATAATCCATATAGTATAAATTAGCATTTAGGTAAAACTTAGAATTTTGTAATTTATAACCAAACTCAAAATCATGTAACTGTTCCGATACTGGTTTGATTGGATTTTTTGTTAAATCGTCACGATTTGGCTCTCTGTTACCTACAGCGTAAGATCCATACACATTACTATTATTGTTAATCCTGTAGGTTAATCCCATTTTTGGATTAAAAAAATTATACGTTTCTTTTACATTAATATCTAGTAAATCTGAGCTTGTTCCAACAGACTCATAATCAACCGTTCTATATTGTAAATCTAGTAATGCAAATAAATTTGAATTGATATTATACTCGGCTTTTAAGTACGTATTAAAATCTTGCTTATCTCCATAACTAAAATAATAATTGCTTCTTACAGGTATTGGTGTTTCAAATGAATCCCAAATAACTTCACCAAAATGATCCCCTTTATAAGAATTATAACCTCCACCTAAATATAAATTTAACTTATCCCTTTTATAGTTAAGTGAATATACAATTGCGGTAAAATTATTATCTAACCAACGTCTTCTAATGACATCACCTTCGTCTGAAGCATTTGCATTATTTGGGAAATAGTCACCTAATTCCTCACCATCTTTATATTGTTCATAATAACCTTTACCTGTTGTAAAATTACCAGAAATATTAGCAGAAAAATTAGAGTTAAATTGGTGAGAAGCATGTAATTGATAATGTGTTTGTTGATAGCTATCAATTTCATTATCATATGTGTAGTAATTATATGTTCTTCCTGAATTTAATAAATTTTCAGCTTCTGCATCACTTGGATAATTTCTATCAATAAAAGCCTGAATTCCTTCTAAATCGTTATTAACAACTGCTTCTGGTGTTCCGTACCAAGATTGGTAAGTCTCTTCTTTTCCTCCAAAAACAATAGCTTTTATGGATGTTTTTTCGTTAACAAAACCAGCCTCTGTATAATAACTATTTAAGTCTGCTCTAGCTCTATCAATATATCCATCACTTTGTATATTGGATAATCTAGCTTCAGCATAAAAATTATTTTTAATACCAGAACCAATACTAATATTATGTTTTCTAGTTCCAAAACTACCTACTGCGTTAGTTGTTGTAGCATAACCATCAGTCGATGGATTAAGTGTTTTCAAGTTTAAGCTAGCACCAAAAGCACCAGATCCATTGGTAGATGTTCCAACACCACGTTGTAATTGAATATCTTCAACAGAACTTACAAAATCAGGCATATTAACCCAGAATGTCCCTTGACTTTCTTGGTCATTGTAAGGTATTCCGTTGATAGTAACATTGACACGTGTCGCGTCACTACCTCTAACTCTAATCCCTGTATAACCAACACCTGCTCCTGCATCACTTGTTGTTACTACGGATGGTAATTGATCTAATAATACTGGCAAATCCTGACCAAGATTTATAGATTCTAACTCTTCTTTTGTGATGTTTGAAAAAGCTACTGGTGTCTTATCCTTTGCTCTAGTAGCAGATAGTAAGACTTCATCAAGTTTTGTGATTTTTGTTGAGTCCGACTCAACTGTTTTTTTGTCTTGTGCGTTAACACTGACCGATAACACTAATAGTGTTAAAAAAAGAAATAAATTTTTCATTACGATTAAATTACTAATCGAATAAAAAGAGGTAATTATTCTTAATTGTTATTAATTAAATTTTGTAATACATAGACTCTCTATATATTACATAGTAACACAAAAAATTGTGTTTCAAATTTCCTAAACAGCATTACCTGTTCTAGGTTCAATGGGTATGATCTCAGCCGATATAGGCACCCCTTTTTTGAGAACGCTGCAAAGGTAGATTAGAATTTTGATTTATGAAATATGATTCTTGATTTTTTTTCAAAGAATAATCTACGCAATAATTAATATTGTTAAAATACAATTAAGACATATATAATAAGCTACTCTATTTTTGGTTTTTTTCGACTAGCTTTTATATCTGAATTGTGTTTTTTGTTTTTTAAGCGTTTACGAATAACTGCTCTTGGGATTTTGGTTGGTTTACGCTCTGGATCTACTTGTAAAGCTTGTTGTAAAATAGCAATTGCACGTTTTATAATAATCCCTTTATTTTTTAATTGACTTCTAGTGTCTCCACATTGCAATAATAATACCTGATCTTTAGTTAGCCTAGTTGCTAATTTTGATTTAATACGTTCTTTTTGGTCGTTTGCAAGCACTAAGGAATCATTAATAGAAAAACTTAACTCTATTTTAGTAGCAACTTTATTGACATGCTGACCACCACTACCAGAACTTCTGATAGCTTTAAGGTTAAATTCTTTTTCTAAAGCTTGTTTGTCTAACACGTTATAAGACTTGATGTGTTGGTTTTAATAAGTCATTAACCGTTTTTACTGGATTGAAGGTAACTAAAGGTACTTCAACAAAAATAGTGTTCCAATTAGACATACTTCCGTTCCAAAGTCCTGGCAACTCTAACGCTTTAATATCTTTACCAACTTTTGTTTTCATAGTAATAAAAGCTGTTTGGTGGTCAACAAATTTTTGAAGATCATACGTTTCGCCTTTATAGTTTTTTATACTACAAACGATGTCTACAGGGTTAAAATGCGTCGCTTTTTTTAAGATGTTTTTTTGCTCTTTATCCTTTTTGTTAATTTGAGCAGATTCCACTATTTGCAAAGACAGATTTGCGCCTTCATCTTTAACCCAAAATGGACCTCCTCCTGGCTCTCCTTCGTTTTCAACCATACCACAAATGCGGATTGGTCTGTCTAGTTTATTTTTTAAATAATCTATTTGATATGCTGTAGAATATTTTTCAAATTCAGGAGAAATTACAACATTCATTTTACAAATCAAAAACTCTGCAATCTCGACTATATCATCATGAGACAATTGTTTTGTATCTAAATCTTTAGCATACTTAAACGCTTGTTTTTTTATATTAATCAATAAACCAGCTAGCATTTTTTTAGACTTAGCGACTTCTTCTTCATATTTGTAAACTACAACATTATCAATGTTTTTAATAAAAATAATGTCAGCATCAAAGTCGTTTAAGTTTTCAAGTAAAGCACCATGACCGGATGGTCTAAAATATAGCTCGTGATTGTCCTCTCTAACAATTTCATTTTTTGCTGAAACAGCTATTGTATCTGTAGATTCTTTTTGATAGGAAAAAGAAATATCAAATTTAGTATTGGTTTTACTTTCAACTATTTGCTGAATTCTAGTAAACTCAGCATCAAACTTTTCTTTATGTTTTTCTGAAATAGTAAAATGAAGAGAAGCTTTACCTTTTGAGGTCGCGTACAATGCAGCCTCAAATAAATGCTCCTCAAAAGCGCTGGCTAAATGATCCTTATATTTATGAAACGGTAATAATCCTTTTGGAAAAGCACTAAACGCTAATTGATCATCGTTTAAAATAGCTTTGATAAACGCAACCAATTTTTCATCGTTTGATAATTTATTATAGTTTTTGTTTTGTGACTTTAAATAGGTTATTACTAGATTATAAAAAGGTAGTTTTTCTAACCCAATAAAAAATAAAGATAATTCTGAAGCCTTAAATTTATTTACATAAGCATTTATACTTTGCTTTTTAGGCTTAAAATCCTTGATAAAATCAAATAAAAATTTAAACATCCTAGTCGCTGCTCCAGAAGCAGGAACAAATTTGACAATTTTGAGTGCTTCTTTTTGAGCATCATAAACCTTTATTAAACCCGATTTCTCTTGCTCAGAAAACTTAAGTATTCCGTCTTCAATAGTTGCTGCTCTTTCTAAATTAATAAAGGGTAATCCTGTTTTAAGCAACTGTAATTGTTGCTCTACCTTTTTAAGTGTTAATCCTTTTTTTTCTATGAAAATTTTATCTGAACTATTAAACTGCATCATTATGTTTTGCTAATAATAAATCTATGTGTTTTATGGCTAATTGTAATCTTGTTTTCTTATCTCCTTTTAATAATACATAAGGTCTATTATATTTTATTAATGTAGATTTAAACGTTTCAAACATTGCTTCTCTTTCTTCAGGCTTGTCCCTTAAATCATCTGCTTCCCAAGGTGTATCAATATACGTTAAAAAGTATAAATCATAAGTGTTTTTTATAGCATATTTTTCTAAAATCGGATCGCAAGTCCCAGAGTAATAGGTTTCAGAGTATACTTTAGTCTCTAATAAATCAGTATCACAAATTAGTACAGAATCTGTTTTTTTTGCCAAATGGTTTTCCATACTCATTTGACCCATAGCTATTGGAAGTAAATCGTGAGTTTCGCAGGTTTTACGTTCGTTATTCCATTTATTTTGTAAATAATCTCTAGCATATTCCGGTACCCAAACGGAATGATAATGCCTAGCTAATTGCTGAGATAACGTCGTTTTTCCAGTAGATTCTGGTCCAAACAAAACTATTTTTACACAGTTTGCCGGTTGCTGTTCAAGTGTTTTTTCCATTGTAAATAACCAAATATTGCAATTACTGTAAATCCTAAATACTGAAAAGAAGTAAATGTAAATCCTTTATAAAAATATAAAGGAACAGAGATAATGTCTCCAATAATCCAGTAAATCCAGTTTTCAATTTTACGTCTAGCCATCAACCACATACCAACAAAAAATATTGCAGTAGTAATTGTATCAACATATGCTACCCAACTAGTCCACTTATCAAATGTTTTATAAACTGCAAACACAAATAACATAGTTGCTAAAAAAATAATTACACTTAATTTTTTTTCCTTTTTTGTGGTAACAGATATAGGTGTAACGTGTTGATCGTCCACTTTTCTTGTCCATATATACCAACCATAAACACTCATTACAAAATAATAGGCGTTAATCATCATATCGCCTAACAAATCCCATTTTAATAATAAATACACAAAAATTAAGGTACTTATCATACCTGTAGGAAACACCCAAATTTTATTTTGTTTAGAAAACAATACAGATAAAAAACCAAAAATTACAGCAATAATCTCTAAAACAACATCTGTTGTTTCGTATTCAAAATATTGTCCAAAAAGGAAATCAAAAATGTGGCTCATAATCGCTTCTGTCTGTTTTTACAACTTTCATAGTTAGTACACAGATGTCTTGATTTTCAAACGAAGCTTTAATCTTTTCGTTTAAAAAAGGCATCAACTGGTCAAAATCGCCAAAAACCTGAGTACTTAATGGGTTTTCTAAAACCGTAAAATCAGAGTCACGTAAAGCTTTAATAAAATCAATAACGTGCTGCTCATAATTATTACTTAATGGTGACAAAGTTAAATCTACCGATATTTTCATGGTTTATAGTTTTAATTCTTCAAAAAAGTCATGGTTTTCTTCAAAAGCAGTACCAATTACTACTAAATCTGCTCCTGCACTATAAGCGTTATCCAATTGTTGTTTGCTTCTAATACCACCTCCAACTATTAAAGGGATAGTTAAATCTTGCTTCACAAACTTAATCATTTGTAATGGCACAGGATGTAATGCTCCACTTCCAGCTTCTAAGTAAATAATTTTTTTACCCATTAATTCACCTGCTTTTGCTGTATCGGCAACTAAACAATGTAAAGCAGTTGGGATCGGTTTAGTTTCTGTTACTTTTTGAACCGCAGTTTCTTTTCCGTTTTCAATTAAAATATATCCCGTAGGAATCACTTCCAAATTGGTGTGTTTTAAAATTGAAACCGCTTCAATTTGTTTTTCGATTAAATATTTAGGGTTTCGACCAGAAATTAAGGACAAAAACAAGATAGCGTCAGCATCCTTTGATATTT
Organism: Olleya sp. Ti.3.14; assembly: GCF_038154885.1. Taxonomy (NCBI): domain Bacteria; kingdom Pseudomonadati; phylum Bacteroidota; class Flavobacteriia; order Flavobacteriales; family Flavobacteriaceae; genus Olleya; species Olleya sp. Ti.3.14. Next base: position 16,421 of record NZ_JBAKAO010000003.1, on the reverse strand, counting down.
GCGTTACATCACCAGGAAATAGCACAATGGGTAATTTAGTTAGTGGTTTTAAAGCAGCTACTAATTTTTGCGTAACCTCCAACTCAACTGTACTACCACCAACAAAAACATGTGTAATTATAGAGCGATTAATTTTATTGGCAAATTGCGATAATGAATTAATATCAAATTTATCAGGATCAATTAGTATAGCTAATAATTTTTCTTGTTTCGCTTTCGCGGAAAGTATGTCGTTGTAAACACTCATTATTCTATAACATAAGCACAAGTAAAACCTTCAAACTCTAAGTAATTGGCAGTATAACGTTTTTTTAAACCCTTATAATCTATCCAGCAAACCGTTTGCGCATCAATTATAGAAAACGGAATTACCAAAAAATGTTCCCTAAACAACATACCTGGAGTAGCAAACAATTTGTATAAAGATTCCTTTATTCCCCAAATAACAGTTAGTTTATTAATATAATCAGAAGCTTCTTTATCCAAATATTCAAACTCATACGCCACAAACTTTTTTGCAATAACTGCTATTTTTTGACGCTGTCTTTCAATATCTATACCAACTTCGGTATCGCTAATAATAACGCCAGAAAACGTAAAACTATGGGTTATAGATATATGCTTTCCATCCTTTAAATGTGGTTTGCCATTCGCGTCATAAAATAAATCATGATCCGTATAACCAAAAGCATTAAGCAAGTGTCTAACACTTAAAAAACCACGTTGATGCAGCTCACTTTTCATACCTAAGACACGATCTAAACTCTCTGGTTTTAATTCTAATCCATTGATTAATTGGTCATAAGACTCTTCAATCTTCCAGATTTTAACAGTAGTTTGTGAATTTGGAGTAAGGGTTTTATATAGAGGCATTTAATATTCTAAATTCTATTAGTTATCTTTGCAAAGCCTAAGGCGAAATATGCATTTTAGTTAAGCGAATTTAACCATTTTAAGTGCTAATTCCCAAAGGTGTTTCATTTATAAAATAAAGAGAGAAATAATATGAGTACAAAAAACGTTGCTTACGTACCTAATAAGGTAAAAGACATGTCGCTTGCGGCTTGGGGAAGAAAAGAAATTAATTTAGCCGAAGCAGAAATGCCAGGTTTAATGAGTTTACGTGAAGAATACAAAAACGAACAACCTTTAAAAGGAGCACGTATTGCTGGATGTTTACACATGACTATCCAAACTGCTGTTTTAATAGAAACATTACAAGCTTTAGGAGCAGAAGTTACTTGGAGTTCTTGTAACATTTTCTCTACACAAGATCAAGCTGCTGCTGCAATAGCAGATGCAGGTACAGCTGTGTACGCTTGGAAAGACATGACAGAAGAAGAATTTGATTGGTGTATCGAGCAAACCTTATTTTTTGGAGAAGACCGCAAACCATTAAACATGATTTTAGATGATGGTGGAGATTTAACCAACATGGTTTTAGATAAATACCCAGAATTATCTGCAGGAATTAAAGGATTATCTGAAGAAACTACAACAGGAGTACACAGACTGTACGAGCGTGTTAAAAACGGTACTTTAACAATGCCAGCAATTAACGTAAACGACTCTGTAACTAAATCTAAATTTGACAACAAATACGGTTGTAAAGAGTCTGCAGTAGACGCAATACGTCGTGCAACAGACATTATGTTAGCTGGTAAACGTGTAACTGTTTGTGGTTATGGAGACGTTGGTAAAGGTACAGCTGCCTCTTTTAAAGGTGCTGGAAGTATTGTAACAGTTACAGAAATTGACCCAATTTGTGCCTTACAAGCAGCAATGGACGGTTTTGAAGTTAAAAAACTAGAAACAGTTGTTGGTAATTCTGATATAATCATTACAACTACAGGTAACAAAGACATTGTACGTGCAGAGCATTTTGAAGCAATGAAAGACAAAGTAATCGTAGCAAACATTGGTCACTTTGATAACGAAATTCAAGTAGGATGGTTAAACAAAAACCATGGCCATACTAAAGACACAATCAAACCTCAGGTTGACAAATACAACATTGATGGTAAAGATATTATCTTGCTTGCCGAAGGACGTTTAGTAAACTTAGGTTGCGCAACAGGACACCCTAGTTTTGTAATGTCTAACTCATTTACAAACCAAACTTTAGCACAAATCGAACTTTGGAAAAATAGCGATAAATACGAAAACGACGTATATATGTTACCAAAGCATTTAGATGAAAAAGTAGCTAAATTGCATTTAGAAAAAATTGGTGTAGAGCTAACAGAATTAGCAGATTACCAAGCTGATTATATTGGTGTTAAAGTTGAAGGACCATACAAGCCAGAACATTACAGATACTAATCAAAGCGTCATTGCACGTCACTTTTTAGTGATTTAGCAATCACATACTTTGAAATTATATATTAAGTCCCAAGCAGCAATGTTTGGGATTTTTTTGTTTTATGGCAATTTGTTTTTGGAAAAAAACCAAAAACAACCACGCTTTCCGTTATATCTTTTTCTCGTACCTCAAAAAAGGATGCCACTACAATCCTTATTGCAAATTAATCCGCAAAAGCACTGTTCTTCTAGTAAAATGGTTTCATTTTTGTTAAGTCAAGTTCGTTTTAAGTATCTTCACAAGACAAAAAATAAGACCATGTCCAAACAAAAACTTACTACAGCCATAAATAATTTAGAACATCACATAATAAATCACGACCAATCAAACTCTAAAGTATCTAAAAGCAATATAGCTTGGCATATAGGCCACAGTCTTAAAGTAATAAACAACGTAAGTATTGCTACCAATACATCAGACCCAAAACAATTTAAAAATAACTTTACACTTTTAGGTAAAGTCTTTTTCATATTTGGCTTTTTCCCCAGAGGAAAAGCAAAAGCACCAAAACATGTGCTACCTCCAGAAAATATTACTAAAGCAGATTTAATACAACAAATTACAATAGCAAAATCTAATATTGCTACACTAACAAACTTAGACAAAAACGCCTATTTTAAACATCCTTTATTTGGACACATAAATACCAAACGTGTACCAAAATTTTTACAAATGCACACCAACCATCATTTAAAAATTATAAACGACATACTAAAACAACAAAAAACCCTTTCTAAATAATAGAAAGGGTTTTAATTTTTTAGGAAATAAAATTATTAAGCTTGGAAAGGCTCAATAGAAACGTAAGACTTGTTGTCTCTTTTCTTTGTAAATTTTACTAAACCATCAACTTTAGCATGTAAAGTGTGATCTTTTCCTTGGTATACATTTTCACCTGGGTGATGTGTATTACCACGTTGTCTTATGATAATGTTTCCAGCAATAGCAGCTTGTCCTCCAAAAATCTTAACGCCTAAACGTTTTGATTCAGATTCTCTACCATTCTTCGAACTACCAACCCCTTTTTTGTGAGCCATGATCTTAAGTGTTTAAATTGTTATACTTAAAGTGTTTTAGCAATTACGCTTTACCACCATCTAATTCGTCTTGCCATTTCTTTAACTCATCCCACTTACCATCAGCAGCTAATTGAGCTTGTGCTGGCCATGTGTCAGTTACGTGATTACCACGTACACCTGCGATAATTTCAGAAATTTTAGCTGCATCAGTTTTAGCTAATTCAGCAAAAGTAGCGATTCCTGCTTCAACTAATGTTTCAGCAATTTTTGGTCCAATACCTTCAACTTTTTTCAAGTCGTCAGCTTTTCCTGATGCTTTAGCAGCCTTTTTAGGTGCAGCTTTAGCTTCTACTTTTTTAGTTTCTTTTTTTGGAGCAGCTTTTTCAGCTTTCGCTGCTGGCTTAGCTCCTGAAGCTACTATACTTTCAATTACGATTTCAGTTAAGGCTTGTCTGTGTCCGTTTTTCTTACGGTAACCTTTTCTTCTTTTCTTCTTGAAAACAATAACTTTATCACCTTGAAGGTGCTTTAAGACTTTTGCACTTACTTGTGCTCCGCCTATAGCTGGGGCGCCTACAGTTATGTTAGAACCATCTGCAATTAAAAGGACATTGTCAAAAGACACTGCTTCTCCTTCTTCTGTTGCTAAACGGTTAACAAAAACTTTTTGGTCTTTTTCAACTTTAAATTGATGCCCTGCTATCTCTACAATTGCGTACATAGCGTAACGTTTTTATTAATTAGTTTATATAAAATAATCTCATTTTCCTGAGAAAACGGATGCAAATATACTTCTAATTAATTAATCTACAAACCTTTTATTATTTTTGAGGCATATTTCTGCTATTTTTAAAAAGTTGCATACAAGTAAGTGTAATAACTACTGTTGTTGCAAATCCCATAATCGCAACAACAAAAGCAACCAAGCCTATGTGCACATTATAGTCTCTTTTAAAAACGGTTAATAATTTCTTCAAAAATTCAGCATCAACTTCTGTAGCATAAAAGGTAAAAAAAACTGTAAACAAAATCGCTGCTATAAAACCGGCAATGACACCTACGGTAAAACCGCCTGTGTAACTAAATTTATCAGCTTGTTGTAATTTATAATACTTTATAGTTTCATAAATACCAAAACCTGTTATTACACCATTAAATAAACTAAAAAAAGGATTAGTATGTAAATTAAACAAAGACAGGATTAAAAAAAAGGCAATTAAACATGCGCTTATAACTAACCCAAATCTTATAGGAAGGGAAATATTTTTCATATTAATTTATGGTTTTTGGTTAATAATCCCTTTAAATTTCGTGAAAATGAAACCAAATTTTTATAATTTGATGTTAATTTTCAATAAATTAAGCAGTAATACATGGTTGTATTGTTATTTTTGTTAAAACTGTTGTAACAAAAACATATAACAGTATACTAATACTTAAACTGATAAATTAAATAATCAAACACATGAAAAAAAGTTTATTCTCATTAGCTGCTTTGCTTTTAGCTGGTTTTTCTGCTACAGCACAAGAAGTTAACTACGAAGAGTATGATTTAGACAATGGTTTACACGTTATCTTACACCAAGACAACTCTGCTCCTGTAGTAACTACCTCTGTAATGTACCATGTTGGTGCAAAAGACGAACAGCCAGATCGTACAGGTATGGCTCACTTTTTTGAACACCTTTTATTTGAAGGTACTGAAAACATCGATCGTGGTGAATGGTTTAAAATTGTAACCTCTCAAGGAGGAAGTAATAACGCAAACACAACTGACGACAGAACGTATTATTACGAAGTTTTCCCTTCTAATAGCCTAGAATTAGGATTATGGATGGAATCTGAGCGTTTAATGCATCCAATTATCAATCAGATTGGTGTGGACACTCAAAATGAAGTTGTAAAAGAAGAAAAACGTTTACGTGTAGACAATTCTCCTTATGGTAAATTTATCGAAAATGTTAAACTTAACATTTTCAAAAAACACCCTTATAAAGGAACAACTATTGGAAAAATGGAGCATTTAGACGCTGCTTCTTTAGAAGAATTTCAAGCGTTTAACAAAAAATTCTACGTACCAAATAACGCTGTATTAGTTGTTGCTGGTGATATAGATATTGCCTCTACAAAAAAGATGATTAAAGACTATTTTGGACCAATCCCAAGAGGAGAAGATATAGTTAGAAATTTCCCTAAAGAGGACCCAATTACTGAGACTATTAAAGCAACAGCTTACGACGACAACATACAAATCCCTGCAATTATTGCTGCTTACAGAACACCAGCAATGACAGATAGAGATGCTTATGTATTAGATATGTTATCTAGTTATTTAAGTTCTGGTAAAACATCTAAATTGTATAAAAAAATTGTTGATGACAAAAAAATGGCTGTACAAGTAGGTGCTTTTAACCAAAGCCAAGAAGATTACGGTACATACATTATCTACGGTTTACCTTTAGGTGAAAATACTTTAGATGGTTTATTAGCCGAAATTGATGAAGAATTAGTTAAGGTACAAACTGAATTAATGTCTGAAAGAGATTACCAAAAACTTCAAAACCAATTTGAAAACAATTTTGTAAGTTCAAATTCAAGCATTTCTGGTGTAGCAAACTCATTAGCTCGCTACTATATGCTTTATAAGGATATTAGTTTAATTAACAACGAAATTAAAATCTACAGATCTATTACTAGAGAAGAGATTCAAAATGTTGCTAAAAAATATTTAAATCCTAACCAACGTGTTGTTTTAGAATATTTACCAAGTAAAGACGAAAAATAAAAAAGAAATTTCAATAGATATGAAAACAAAAATAACAGCCTTATTAGCGGTATTGTTTATATCAATTTCGGCAACAGCCCAAATAGACAGATCTAAACAACCAGAACCAGGTCCTGCTCCAACCATTACTTTAGAAGTCCCTGGAGAGTTTGAACTAAAAAACGGACTTAAAGTTTTAATTGTTGAAAACCATAAGCTTCCAAGAGTATCATACGCTTTAACTATAGATAACCAACCAATTACAGAAGGTAACAAAGCAGGTGTATCTGCAATGTTAGGTGCCATGTTAGGAAACGGTACAACTAACATCCCTAAAGATGTTTTTAATGAAGAGATTGACTTTTTAGGAGCAAGCCTTGGGTTTAGTTCTGATGGAGCTTATGCTAGTGGTTTATCTAAATACTCTGAACGTATTATGGAATTAATGGCTGATGCAGCTATGAATCCATTATTTTCTCAAGAAGAATTTGATAAAGAAAAAGCACTTATTCTAGAAGGTTTAAAAAACAACGAAAAAAGTGTAGATGCTGTAGCAGGTCGTGTAGGTAGCGCATTATCTTATGGTAATAACCACCCTTACGGAGAATATATTACAGAAGAAACTGTAAATAATATTACAATTGATAATGTTAGAGCATTTTATCAAAAATACTTCAACCCAAACAATGCATACTTAGTAATTATTGGTGATGTAGATTTTAAGACAGTTGAAAAGCAAGTTAAAAAATACTTCAAAAAATGGGATAAAGGAATTGATTTTACAACAAATCTAGTTACTCCTAATCCAAACCTAGCAAGTACACAAATCAATTTTGTAGACATGCCAAATGCTGTACAATCAAACATATCATTAACTAATAACGTAACGTTAGAAATGAATGATCCTGATTACCATGCAGTATTAATTGCTAATAAAATTTTAGGTGGTGGTTTTAACAGCTACTTAAACATGAATTTACGTGAAGCAAATGGTTGGACGTATGGAGCACGTTCTAGTATTGGTGCTTCTCGTTTTGGTGCGTCAAGATTTACAGCTGGAGCTGAAGTAAGAAACACTGTTACTGACAGTGCAGTTGTAGAGACTTTAAAAGAAATTAAAAGAATAAAATCAGAACCTGTTACTGCTGAAGCATTAGCTAATGCAAAAGCTAAGTATGTTGGAGATTTTGTTTTAGCTTTAGAAAGCCCTCAGACAATTGCTAGATACGCATTAAGCATTAAACTAAATAAATTACCTTCTGACTTTTACAAAACGTATTTATCTAAAATAAATGCAGTAACTGTAGAGGACGTACAACGTGTGGCTAACAAATACTTTAAGCCAGAAAATGCACGTATAATTATAGTTGGAAAAGGTAGTGATGTAATCCCTGGATTAGAAAAAACAGGAGTACCAATTAAGTACTTTGACAAGTTTGCAAATCCAGTTGAAAAACCAGAATTTTCAAAGTCAATTCCTGATGGCGTAACTGCTAAAACAGTATTAGACAACTATATTACAGCTATTGGAGGAACCAACAATATTAACATGGTAAACTCTGTAAAAATGGATGGTGATTTTGTAATCCAAGGAGCGCCACCATTGACAGTTGAAATAAAGAAAACTAAAGACAATAAAGAGTCTATGGAAGTTGCTATGCAAGGTATGGTAATGATGAAGTCTAAATGGAACGGTACAACTGGTTACAGAGAGCAACAAGGTCAAAAAATGCCTTTATCAGACACTGAAGTATCAGACAAAAAAGCTGAAGCTGGAATGTTTCCAGAAACATCATATGATATGGCTAATATAACATTAGTAAGTATTGTTGATATTGATGGAGCAGACAGCTATAAAGTAAAAGTAATGAAAGGTGACGATGCATCTTACCGTTATTATGATGTTGCATCAAACTTGTTAGTTCAAGAAGAAAGCACAACTAAAGCGCAAGGACAAGAAGTTACTACAACAGTAAAGTATGATAACTACTCTGAAGTAAACGGAGTAAAATTCCCTTACGCACAGACTATCATAGCTGGACCACAAACAATGTCTATGAATATTAAAAATGTAAAAGTAAACGAAGAAGTTACTGATGCAGATTTTAACTAATATACATTACAATTAAACTAAAAATCCGAAGCTTAAACGTTTCGGATTTTTTTTGCTTTTCTATTAGCTAAATACACACCAATTAAAATAATTAAAGTCCCAATAATTTGTGTCACACTAAAACTTTCTCCATCCATCAAGCCCCAAACTAAAGCAACAATTGGCATAATATAAGTCACAGAAGACGCAAATACAGGAGTAGACATTTGCACCAAAGTGTTAAACAATACTTTAGCCAAAGCAGTACCAAAAAAGGATAAAATAACAACGTAACCAATTGCGTTTGTAAAATCAGGATTACTAAAGTTTGCCACATTAAAAAAGTCTGCGAAAATCAAAACAACTAAAGCAGGTATAAAAATAACAACATAATTACCAACAGCTATTGCTAAAGGTTTAACATCTTGCAAATAGCGCTTAATAATGTTAACATTTATGGCGTACATAACCGTAGACGCTATTACAAATCCTGCAAACCAATAATTTTGATTTGGATTTAAATCTGCACCTTCTAAGATCAAAATAGACGTACCAATAAAGCCAATAATAACACCAACAACCTGCTTAGTAGTACTTGCTATTTTAAATACAGCAGCACCAATTAAAACAGTGTTTAAAGGCACTAAACTATTTAAAACAGACACAACCGCACTATCTATTTGGGTTTCGGCAATTGCAAAGAAAAACGCAGGAATAAAAGACCCTAAAAAGCCCGAAATCGCAATCCATTTCCAATCCGTTTTTTTAATTAAACGTATCTTTTTATAACCTGCCATAAACAAAAACAGTCCTGTAATTAAAGTACGCAAAGCACCTAATTGATAGGCATTTAAACCCAACAAAGCCTTCTTAATTAAAATAAATGACGTTCCCCAAATAAGAGACAAAACAAGTAAATACACCCATTTTTTAGTGTTATTATTTTGCATAGCTAAATTTTACGGTACAAAAATCCAATATAAAAAGCAATAAAGCATATTATTTAGTAATTTTGTAACTATTAAACAATAATTAAATTTTATTAAAATGAAATCATTTAAACATATACTAGTACTAGTTGCAATAACAGTATTAACATTTAGTTGTAAAAACGAAGCTGAGCCAGAAGTTATGACATCACCTTCTGCTACAGAAACTACAGAATTAACAAAAAAAGCAGAAATTAATCCAAATGCTAAGTTAGCTAAAGCTGAATTTAAAATCGAAGGTATGACTTGCGCAATGGGTTGTGCAAAAACTATTGAGAAAAAAATGGCTAAAATGGAAGGTGTAAAATCTGCAATTGTAGATTTTGATCGCGAATTAGCAATGGTAGAATATGATGAAGCATTAGTAACTCCTGCATCATTAGAAACTACTGTTACAAGTGTTGCTGACACCTATAAAGTAAAAGACATGCATACGGTAGATGCTTTTTCTACTGCAAAAAAAGAATGCACAATGAAGTGTAAAGAAGATTGCACTAAAAAAGACTGTAAAGATTGTGCTGCTAAAACTGCAGAATGCAAGAAAAAATGTGCTAACAAAACTGAAGCAGAAAAATTAGCTTGCGCTAAAGACTGCAAAAAAGCATGTTGTTCAGACGCTAAAAAAGCTTAACAAACATTACCTTATTTAAATATGAAAGCCTTGAAAATTCAAGGCTTTTTTTATTCTTTTCTATTTGTGATTTAAAGATGTGTTTAAATAATCAAAATTACTTCCATTGGACACTTTCCATTATACGCTTAATATCTTTTTGAAGATAATTAGCAGCAGGTAATATCGAGTCATAATTAGGTTTAGCATAAAAATATAATGACCCAGTTAAAAAATGATTTATACTATCCGTTATATAAAACTGAGATTGTGAAGCTGCATTACCACCAACTTCATAAAACATTCCATACACTTTATTCACAGGGTTTTCCCAAACTACCTCTTCAATAGCATCTGCTTTTTTAGTATGTTCTTGAGTAAAATTTTGAGCATTTTTAAGGTACTTTATTAAGCGCTCTTGTCCATCTATTGCTTTATAAGTAAGGTAAATGGTTCCTTTTAATTTTTTATACTCTATGTTAAGTCCAAAACTTTTTACATCATCTTGTAAAGGCTTATAAATTATGGTATCACTTTGCATGTTTTGATCAAAAGCAAAAGGCAAATCTTGATTATACATTTTATAATCTGCCTGAGGATACTCTAACCTTAGATACCCTTTTGGCTTTGGTATTGGGTCGTTTCCACAACTTGTTAGTATTACAAAGGTTAAAAGGAAGATTATTAAATGTCTCATGTTTTAATTACTTAGGCAATAATAATTAGCCTTTATATTTTGTTATTTAGGGCAAGGTAACCTTGACACGTTTTATACGTTTTTTATCTAATGCTTCAATTGTAAAAACGTAGTTTTCAAACTGTATTTTACTGTTTCGTTTAGGAAAACCTCCAGAATTTTCTAAAATAAAACCAGCAATAGTCTCAGCTTCACCTTTATTATCTTCAAAAATTGTATCGTTTTCTAACTTAATAATTTTATAAAAATCTTTTAATGCAGTTTTACCTTCAAAAGCATAATTTTTATCATCAAGCTTTGAAAACACTAAGTCTTCGTCATCAAACTCGTCACTAATATCACCTACAATCTCTTCAATAATATCTTCTAATGACACTAATCCAGATGTTCCTCCATACTCATCAACAACTACAGCAAGATGTACTTTTTTCTCTTGGAATTCCGCCATTAAATCGTCCAATTTTTTATTTTCTGGCACAAAAAATGGTGATCTTAATAAAGATGTCCAATCAAATATTTGTTTATCAATATATGGCAATAAATCTTTAACGTACAATACGCCAACGATATTATCCATACTATCTTTATATACTGGTATTCTAGAATAACCGTTTTCTATAATTTCTGGAATAATCTCGCTATAAGGTTGCTCTACATTTAGAGCAAAGACATCAATACGCGGTTGCATAACTTGTTTGGTATCTGTATTCCCAAAACTTACAATCCCTTGTAATATTTTTTGTTCTTCTTTAGTTGTGTCATGCTCACTTGTTAGCTCTAATGCCTGAGACAATTGATCCACACTGATATTAGATTTTTGTTTTCCTAATCTATTATGAATTGTCAGCGTAATACTGCGCATTGGCAAACTTAAAGGCGAAAATAATACATCTAAAACACCTAATGGATAGGCCATAAATGTCGCAAATTTTAAATTATTGCGACTAGCATAAATCTTAGGTAAAATTTCACCAAAAAGTAATATTAAAAAAGTAATGACTACTACTTCCACTATAAATTTAACTAATGCAGAGTTTATACCTGCAAACAAATAGTTGCCTAAAAAGGCAAACAGTATTACAATCCCAATATTTATAAAATTATTAGCCACTAAAATGGTTGCCAATAATTTTTTAGGACGAATTAATAGCTTTGAAATTATTTGAATCTGCTTTTTACCTTGTAATGCTTCGTCTTCAAGATCAGATTTTGTTAATGAAAACAAAGCGACTTCTGCTCCAGAAATCATTGCAGAACATATCAATAATACAATTAACAGCACAAAACCTAGTACAATATTAATGTTGTCAGAAATTACTAATGCTAAAAAACTAGAGGGTTCAGGGTCCATAATCACTTATTAAAACGGTAGATCGTCTTCGCTAGAGGCTGAAGACGTTTGTTTTGGAATATCGGTTTTTGGTGCTTGTTGCTGTTGTACAGCTGGTGTCACTGGAGCTGCCTCAGGATCACGCTTTGTACTTAAAAATGTAAAGTCAGACACTTGTATCTCTGTACTATAACGATCATTTCCAGATTCGTCTTGCCATTTTCTAGTTTTTATACGACCTTCAACATAAACCTTATCACCTTTTGTTAGATATTTTTCACAAATTTCAGCAGCTTTATTGCGCACTACTATATTATGCCAATCCGTATTAGTAACACGCTCGTTAGTTTGCTTGCTAACATAAGTCTCGTTGGTTGCTAAAGGAAAACGTCCAACACAACCACCTCCTTCAAAGTAGTGCATTTTAACTTCATCTCCTAAATGCCCAATTAGCATAACTTTATTTAATGTTCCTGACATAAGTAGTGTTTTTTTCTAATACAAAATTACAGTTTTAAGCTTCAATGTAAATAAATTTAATAAAAAATATTGAGGCGTTGACAGTAATGAATTAAAAATTAAATTTTTCGATAAAATTACCTATCAATATTGGTACTGGAAAATCCTTTATTTTATCAAAAGCAATACCTTCTGGAAGGTTACTATCTAAAGATACAATCCAAAATTTAGTGTATAAATGCTGATGGGATAATTTATGCACTATTGCTTTTTCGTTATACAAAGACAATTCTAAAAATTGTTCTTTTAATGGTGCAATCAATTTAATTTGCTCCTCAATACTATCAAAAGACGCATCTTTATCAGTTTCTATTAAAGGAAATTGATATAAATTTTGCCAAATACCACTACCTAGTCGCTGTTGTATAACCGTTTTACCATCCTTAGAAAGAATTACAATAAAGTTAAAATACTTTTTGGAAACCTTAGCACTTTTAATTTTTACAGGCAAATCACTAATTACAGCTTTTTGTAAAGCAACACAAGTGTTGTTAAAAGGACAACTATTACAATCTGGATTTTTAGGCTTACACAATCTTGCACCAAACTCCATTATAGCTTGATTAAAAGTAGCTGGTTGCTTAACATCAATTAATTGTTGTGCTAACATCTTAAACTCTTTAAAACCTTTACCTGTATTAATAGGAGTGTAAATACCATAAATCCTAGACAACGCTCTGTAAACATTACCGTCAACAACTGCAGTAACCTCATTAAAACTAATAGAAGCAATTGCACTTGCTGTATAATCACCTACTCCTTTCAGTTTAATAATATCATCAAAAGTATCCGGAAAATGTCCATCAAGCTCATCTACTATGTATTTAGCTGAGGCGTGCAAATTTCGTGCTCTAGAGTAATAACCTAATCCTTGCCATAACTTTAACACCTCTTGTTCCTCAGCGTTAGCTAAGTCAAAAACAGTAGGGAAATTGGTAGTAAAAGCGGTGTAATATGGCAAGCCTTGAACGACTTGTGTTTGTTGTAAAATAATTTCGGAAAGCCAAATATAATAAGGGTTTGTAGTGTTACGCCAAGGCAAATCTCGTTTATTATCTGTGTACCAATTAATTAATTGTTTTGCAAAGTTCATTTATTAGAAAAAAGTAAGAAAAGCAAAAGTAAAGTTTATCGCATTAAATTTTAATGAATTAGGTTTGAAATATTGAATATTAAATGCCTATATTTGCCAACCCTTAGAAAAATTAATAACGCAAACAAGAAAAGAAAATGACTAAAGCTGATTTAGTAACAAAGATTTCTGAAAAATTAGGAATAGAAAAAGGAGATGTTCAGGCAACTGTAGAGACTTTTATGGAAGAAGTTAAGACATCTTTAGAAGGAGGTGATAATGTTTACCTTAGAGGATTTGGTAGCTTTATCATTAAAACAAGAGCAGAAAAAACAGGAAGAAATATTTCAAAAAATACGACTATCAAGATTCCTGCTCACAACATACCAGCGTTTAAACCTGCAAAAGTATTTGTAGAGGGTGTAAAAACTAACGTAGACGTAAAGTAAAAAATATTATAAACGAATTATTAATTTAAAAACATTAACCCTATGCCAAGTGGTAAGAAACGTAAAAGACACAAGGTTGCAACGCATAAGCGTAAAAAACGTAGACGCGCTAATCGTCACAAGAAGAAGAAATAGTACCAAAAAGTAGTTTATATAACTACTTTTTTGGTTTATTAAAATTATCGTTCTTTGAAAATAGAGTTTATTATAAATATGTAAAACCTTGCGTATTTTTAAACTCAAACGGATTTAAAAAATCCTGTGATTATCATACCTTTTTTTGTTTAAAAAAAAGGTATGATATATTGTATAATCCATCTATACTTAGTTGTATGGATAAAAATTAACCTTAAATGGATAAAGAATTAATTATTAGATCTAGTCCAGAAGCTGTTGATTTTGCCTTATTAAAAGATGGAAAATTAGTTGAATTACATAAAGAGGAAGATGGGAACAACTTTGCGGTTGGTGATGTGTTTATCGCCAAAATAAGAAAAGCTGTTCCAGGACTAAATGCAGCATTTGTCAATGTTGGTTATGAAAAAGATGCATTTTTGCATTATCATGATTTAGGACCAAAAATGTCATCTCTTTTAAAATTTACAAAAAGTGTAAGCACAGGTAAACTAAAAGATTTTTCTTTAAAGGATTACCCATTTGAAAAAGATATTGATAAAGACGGAAAGATTACTGACGTCTTAAAATCAAATCAGTCTATTTTAGTACAAATAGTTAAAGAACCAATATCTACTAAAGGCCCAAGGATTAGCTCAGAGCTGTCCATAGCTGGCAGATATATTGTTTTAGTGCCATTTTCTGATCGAATTTCTATTTCGCAAAAGATAGAGAGCAAAGAAGAAAAAGAGCGCTTAAAACGTTTGGTAAGGAGTATAACTCCGCCTGGTTTTGGAGTTATTGTACGAACAGTAGCAGAAGGCAAAAAAGTAGCCGAACTAGATAAAGATTTACAAAATTTGCTTAGTCGTTGGACAGCAATGTGTAAAAAATTGCATAAAGCAAATCATCCTACCAAAGTATTAGGTGAGTTAAATAAAGCCTCTTCTATTTTAAGAGATATATTTAACGACACTTTTACAGGGATTCATGTAGATGATGAAGCATTACATGCACAAGTTAAAGATTACGTGCAACAATACGCACCAAAAAAAGAATCAATAGTCAAATTACATCAGTCTAATATTCCTATTTTTGAAAAATTTGGAATAGAAAGACAAATAAAAACTGCTTTTGGTAAGACGGTCTCTATGGCTAAAGGTGCATACCTTGTCATCGAGCATACTGAAGCGCTTCACGTCATTGATGTAAATAGTGGTAATAGATCAAATAAATCAAACTCTCAAGAAGACACAGCACTTGAAGTAAACTTAATATCTGCTTCAGAAGTAGCACGACAATTAAGATTACGTGATATGGGTGGAATTATTGTGATAGATTTTATTGACCTAAATACTGCTGAACATAGAAAAAAACTTTACAATCATCTTCGTGACGAAATGAAAGATGATCGTGCCAAACACAAAATATTACCTCCTAGTAAGTTTGGATTGATTCAAATTACACGTCAAAGAGTAAGACCAGAAATGAATATTAAAACAAGAGAGGAAAATCCTAACAGTTTTAATGGAGAAGAAGTCGAAGCACCAATTAACATTGTGCCTAAAATAACTCACGACATAGAACAAATATTTAAAAAAGACTATAAGAAGGTGACTTTAAACACACATCCTTTTATAGCAGCCTTTTTAACAAAAGGTTTTCCATCAATTCGTTCAAAATGGTTTTTTGAACACAAAAAATGGGTTAAAATACAACCAAGAGATGCTTACACATACCTTGAATATCATTTTGTTGACAAAGATGGTAATCAAATTAATTAATAAAAAAGCCTACTATTTTATAGTTAGGCTTTTTTTTTGCACCAAAGTGTATAATAAAATTAGTAGGTCAATCTTCGCATACTTAATAATACTATTTACAATAACAAACCTTAATAGTTTACAAAGCTACAAAGACTTTAAAATAGCTATAAATTAAAATAGCCTTACTAAGATTAGTAAGGCTATTTTTTGGTTTTTAATTGGTTGTTAAACTAGTGTTTATTATTGTTTAGGTCCACCGCTTACGATTGTAAACTCAGAACGTCTGTTAAATTGATGTTGCTCTTCTGTACAACTAGATCCACAGTCATATAATAGCTCTGATTCTCCTTTACCATCTCCAGATATTCTACTTGCATCAATACCTTTAGATACGATGTAAGCTACTGTAGATTTAGCTCTTCTATCAGATAAGCTCATGTTATAACCTGCAGGACCTCTACTATCTGTATGTGATGTTGCATAAATTACCATTTCTGGGTATTTGTTCATCACTAAGACTAGTTTGTCTAACTCTAATGCTCCTTGTGGTGTAATGTTAGATTTGTCAAACTCAAAGTAAATTGGGTCTAACACCACTTTGTCTGCAACAATAATTTTCTTGATTGGTGTTAGGTCAA
>NZ_JBAKAO010000002.1:0-433216 GCF_038154885.1 Olleya sp. Ti.3.14 | reverse complement strand
TTGATACTTTAGAAGCTGAGCAAATCACGCAAAACACTGCTATTACTGCTAATGAAACTGCAATAGCTGATCATATTACTGCTGATGAAGATACTGATGCAACTAATGAAATTCAAACAGTAGAATCTACTGATGGCTCTGTTGCAATTACTGCTAATGGTAATGACTTCGATTTAAGCGTTACTCCTTTTGATGACTCAACATTACAATCTCAAATCACAGAAAACGCTGATGATATTGATGCAATCGAAGCGGAACAAATTACTCAAAACACTGCTATAGCTGATAATACTGCAAACATCACAACTAATACAGATAGTATTGATACTTTAGAAGCGGAACAAATCACGCAAAACACTGCTATTACTGCTAATGAAACTGCAATAGCTGATCATATTACTGCTGATGAAGATACTGATGCAACTAATGAATTACAAACAGTAGAATCGACTGACGGTTCTGTTGCAATTACTACTAATGGTAATGACTTTGATTTAAGCGTAACTCCTTTTGATGATGCTCCACTTCAATCTCAAATCACAGAAAACGCTGATGATATTGATGCAATCGAAGCGGAACAAATTACTCAAAACACAACTATAGCTGATAATACTACAAATATTACAACTAATACAGATAGTATCGATGTTTTAGAAGCTGAGCAAATCACGCAAAACGCTGCTATTACTGCTAATGAAACTGCAATAGCTGATCATATTACTGCTGATGAAGATACTGATGCAACTAATGAATTACAAACAGTAGAATCGACTGACGGTTCTGTTGCAATTACTACTAATGGTAATGACTTTGATTTAAGCGTAACTCCTTTTGATGATGCTCCACTTCAATCTCAAATCACAGAAAACGCTGATGATATTGATGCAATCGAAGCGGAACAAATTACTCAAAACACAGCAATTACTGCTAACGAAACTGCAATTGCGGATCATATTACTGCTGATGAAGATACTGATGCAACTAATGAAATTCAAACGTTATCTATTAGTGGACAGGATGTTACTCTTAGTAATGGTGGAGGAACAATCAATATACCTGTAACATCAGGACCTGAAGGACCTCAAGGTCCTCAAGGTGCTCCAGGAGTTGATGGTGCAGATGGTGCAACTGGTCCACAAGGTCCTCAGGGTATTCCCGGAACTGATGGTGCTGATGGAGCAACTGGTCCACAAGGTCCTGTTGGTCCTTCAGGTACATATATTGGACATTTTATAATCTCTGCAACAGGAAATCAAACAATCACTGGTCTTCCTTTTCAACCTTCTCAAATTAGCTTTCAAGCATATCCTAATGTAGAAAGTGAAAATATAAATGCTGATAATGGCTTAGGAAATAACAATAATGGATTTAATAATTCTTTTGGATCTATGACAGGATATGTTAGAGGTACGACGCAACAAGTTATATATGTTGGAGGTAGCGGTTCTTCAATTAACGATATCTCTCGTTACGCTTCAAGTTCTCATTGTATTGGGATAAGGTATTCTAATAATAATGGAGATAATTTAGGACTAACTTCAGCTAGTTTTGTTTCATTTAATCCTACTGGGTTTACTGTAAACGTAGATAATAGAACTGAAAACATACTTGTAATCTTCACAGCATATGAATAAGTTACATCACATTATAATAGTGTTAGCGATTTTATTTTCTCAAAATGGAAATGCACAAACTGCATTTCACAATTTTGGAAACGTGCAAATACACAACCAAGGACAAATTGGATTTCATACTAACCTAGAAAATGATGGCGCATTTAATGAAAACTTAGGAGTTGCTGGATTTTACAATGAAGATAATCCGTTAACCATTTCAGGAACTAGCATTCCAAGGTTTTATGATATGGAAGTTGCGGTTGACAATCATTTATTTTTAGAAATAAGTACGCAAGTAACAAATGGCTTAGACTATTTAATTGGAGACATCATTACACCACGTGAAACTCCAGAAGTTTCGCTTGAATACTTTGACAATGCCATTTACACACTAGAAGATGACCTAAGACATGTCGACGGTTATGCTACTGTAATTAGCACTGAAGCCTTCAACTTCCCTATAGGACAAGATGATAAACTTAGACCTTTAATTACTCCGTCTCAATTAGCATTAGAAAAATTTACTGCAGCTTATTTTAATGAAGACCCTAACTTCCCTTCTACTTTCAGCGACACTTTTGACACCAATAATTCTGAAGGAATTATAAATACTGTCAGCACTGAAGAATTTTGGGACTTTAATGGACGTAAAGCAACTTATATCACATTAACTTGGGACCAAGAAAGCCAAATAAACAACTTAGTTACGGATCTTATAAATTTAAGAGTTGTTGGTTGGAGTAAGGCTGAAAACAGATGGTTAGACCTTGGTAATTCCGCAACAACTGGAACCCTTAATAATGGTACTATAAATTCATTTGTTTTTACTCCTGAAGATTATGAAATTATAACTTTTGGAGCCCTAATTGGTAGCGATGGACTAACGGTCTACAATGGTATAAGTCCAAATAATGATGGGTTAAATGAAAACTTTATAATAGAAGGTGTCGAGTTATTTAAAAATAATCTACAAATTTTTAACCGTTGGGGAAGAATTGTGTACGAAACCGAAAATTACGACAATACCTTTAATGGCGTATCTAATAAAACTGTAGTTGGTAATCAAGGCGAAAAATTACCTGTCGGCACTTATTTTTACGTATTAAAACTTACCGATGACAACAAGAGTTATTCAGGATATATTTATATAACTTATTAAAATCTAGAAGTTTTTTATAATAAAACTAATACCCTTTGCCATAATGAATTTATGCAAAGGGTGTTTTTTTCCTAGTATTAGTTTATTTTTTTTAGAATGCTTGAGATTTTAATTAATGTAAAGCAAAAAACCATAGCAATAATTTAAGTCAAAATTAGTTAATTTTGACATGTGACTTTCACAAGACTAATAGACTTAAACATATGCAACCTAATTTAAATCAGATTATAAATACCGATATAATTATAAAACAAATATCTGGTAAAGCAACCATACCTATTAGACATGCTGTACTAAGACAAGGCAAACCTATTGAAGCCTGTTATATTCAGCAAGATGATTTAGAAAACACATATCATTTTGGATTGTATTACCAAAACAATTTAGTTGCTGTATGCACATTTGTTGCGGATCGCTCTCCTCTATTTAATGATAAAACACAATACAGACTGCGCGCTATGGGTGTTTTAGAAAACTATCAAGGCATGCATTTTGGCAAACAGCTACTAAATTATGGCGTTCAGTTTTTACAAACTAAGAAAATTGATAGACTATGGTTTAATGCCAGAATTAAAGCTTTAAACTTTTATAAAAACAATGGTTTTGAAACTATTGGAGAAATTTTTGACATCCCAGAAGTTGGACCGCATTACGTCATGCACAAATCTATAAAATGAAAAAAAACACACTATTAAACTTTATAGTATTTATTGTAATTTCAATAGCTACACTACCACAACTTGCATTTAATCAATCTAGTATTTCTGAACAAGAATTAATAGGAAAAGGTAACCCTCAATTATTTGGAAATGGATATAATCTAAGAGAAGAAGCCCATATAGCCTTTAAAAAAATGCAAGCTGCAGCTTTAAAAGACGGAATTAGTATTGGTACAGTTTCAAGTTACAGAAGTTTTGCACATCAAAAACGCATTTGGGAACGCAAATTTAAAAGTAATAAAGCAAAAGGATTATCTAGTCATGATAATATCAAAAAAATAATAGAATACTCTACAATTCCTGGGACATCACGTCATCATTGGGGAACAGATATTGATATTTACCAAACCAATGTTAAGCAGCCAAACAATGTTTTATTGCCTAAAAACTATCATAACAATGGTCCATATTGTAAGCTAAAAGAATGGATGGATACTAACGCTTCCACTTATGGTTTTTATTTAGTATATACTGACAATGCTAATCGTAGAGGCTTCAAATACGAACCTTGGCACTTTAGCTACAAGGCACTTTCAGCTCCATATTTAAAAGCTTACAAAAACTTAAATATCACAGAAATATTAAAAACTGAAGGATTATCCGGAATCGACTCATTTACAGCAGATTTCATCAAAAAATATATCTCTCAAAATATTTTAGATATTAACCCAGAACTTTTGTAAATTGTAACATTAACACATTGATATAATGAGAGGAAACTTAAAAGGACGACTATTAATTGGCCTATGTATTGCTGCTTTTTTTGGCTTTAAATATTGCAGTCAACAAGAAATAAATCCTTACACAGGAAAAAAACAAGCCATATCCATGACACCAGATCAAGAAATCCAAATGGGATTGCAAAGTCGTGATCAAATGGCTGCTCAACATGGTGGTTTATACGCCAATGAAAATTATCAAGCATTAGTAGACAATGTTGGAAACAAACTAGTCAACAACAGTATTGCTAAGGACACACCTTATAAATATGAATTTCACTTATTAGCAGATCCAAATACTATTAATGCATTCGCATTACCAGGAGGACAAATATTTATCACATACGCCTTATTTTCTCAATTAGAAAACGAGGACCAATTAGCTGGCGTTTTAGGTCACGAAATTGGTCACGTGTTAGGAAAACATAGCGCAGAACGTATTGCTAATTCAGAGCTTTGGCAAGGTCTATCAACTGCTGGATCTGTAGGTGCTGATGCTGGAGGATTTATACAACAGTACGGAATGACAAAATTACTAACTAATGGTCGTGATGATGAGTTAGAAAGCGATGATTTAGGTGTTCGTTTTATGCTGCGTGCAGGCTATAATCCAGAAGAAATGATAGATGTAATGGAAATTTTAAAACGTGCTGCAGGACCTAACAGACAACCAGAGATGCAAAGCACACATCCTGACCCAGACAACCGCATTGAACATATTAGAGCGTCTATTAAAAAGTATAGTCTTAACTAAAACGATATAGTAAATAAGCCTTAAAGTCCTGCAATTGCAGGACTTTTGTTTTTATATTTGTATAAACAAAATCTAATAAAATGAACAAAAAAGTAATCTTAATGATTTTAGATGGTTGGGGAAAATCTCCTGACCCAAAAGTCTCTGCAATAGATAATGCTAACACACCTTTTATAGATAGTTTATATCACAATTACCCAAATGCACAATTACGCACAGACGGATTACATGTTGGCTTACCAGAAGGTCAAATGGGTAACAGCGAAGTTGGTCATATGAATTTAGGTGCAGGACGAATTGTATACCAAGATTTAGCAAAAATTAACTTAGCAATTGATAATAATACATTAGCACAAGAACTCGTCTTAATTAACGCTTTTAATTACGCTAAAGCGGAAAATAAAAATGTTCATTTATTAGGGTTATTAAGTGATGGTGGAGTCCACTCTCACATTAATCATTTAAAAGGACTTATTACTGCAGCAGAAGCTTCTGGTGTAAAAAACACTTATATTCATGCCTTTACAGATGGTCGTGATGTTGATCCAAAATCAGGAAAAGGGTTTGTTCAAGACATCGAAGATTTCACTCTAAACACTAATACAAAACTTGCTAGTTTAACAGGTCGTTACTATGCAATGGATCGTGATAATCGTTGGGAACGCATTAAATTAGCATACGATGCTTTAGTTAATGGTACAGGAGAAATATCAAATAACTTACCACAAAGTGTGCAGAACAATTATGATGCAGATATTACAGACGAATTTATAAAACCAATCATAAAATCAAATGCTGAAGGGCTTCCGTTAACTACCATTAAAGAAGATGATGTTGTTATCTTTTTTAATTTCAGAACAGATCGTGGACGCGAACTAACAGATGCGTTATATCAAAATGACCATCATGAGCA
Source organism: Olleya sp. Ti.3.14 (assembly GCF_038154885.1). Classification (NCBI taxonomy): domain Bacteria; kingdom Pseudomonadati; phylum Bacteroidota; class Flavobacteriia; order Flavobacteriales; family Flavobacteriaceae; genus Olleya; species Olleya sp. Ti.3.14. The sequence continues at coordinate 427,336 of NZ_JBAKAO010000002.1, read as the reverse complement.
AAACATGCATAAATTGAAATTGTACTACGTGACAATGACAAATTATGGTGATGCTTTTACAGGAATTAATGTGGTGTTTGATAAAGATAATATTACTGAAACCTTAGGTGAAGTATTAGAAAAACACAATAAAACACAAATAAGAATTGCCGAAACAGAAAAATATCCTCACGTAACATTTTTCTTTTCTGGAGGACAAGAAACGCCTTTTAAAGGTGAAAGTCGCATCTTAAAAAATTCGCCTAAAGTTGCAACTTATGACTTAAAACCAGAAATGTCTGCGTTTGAGTTAACAGATGCTTTAGTCCCAGAATTAGAAAAAGAAACTACGGATTTTGTTTGCTTAAATTTTGCAAATGGTGATATGGTAGGTCATACAGGCTCTATGCCTGCTGCAATACAAGCTTGTGAGGTTGTGGACAAATGTGTAGAAAAAGTGGTGACTACTGCTTTAGCACATGGCTACACAACGTTACTGATAGCAGATCATGGTAATTGCGAAACAATGATTAATCCTGATGGATCTCCAAATACAGCACATACCACTAATCCAGTGCCACTTATTTTAATTGATAAAGAATTAAAAACAATTAAAGATGGTGTTTTAGGTGATATGGCTCCAACTATATTAAAATTAATGGGTGTAGAACAACCAAAAGCAATGACTTGTCATAGTTTAGTGTAGCAAAAATTTAATATTAAATATCAAAAAACGTTCTATTATAATCGATAGGACGTTTTTTATGTTTCAAAAATTAAAACTAAATCAAACATTTATAATGTCTTAGTATTACTTAACTCCTCTTTCTTTTTATTTCTTTTAAAGTGAAATAAAAATTCATTCTGCTCTTAAAACAAGAGGACAGCTAAAAAACAACCCAATTAATTTATAATACACCTTATTCTACTCATACGTCAGTTCGAGTGCTTTTTGAGGCACGAAAAAAGTGTATCGAGAACTCCGTTTTAATTAATTTTGAGTTTCATTCTAATTGAAGTACCACTATTAAGATTACCCTTTACTTTATCAATAATTATTGTATTTTTGGATTCAATTTTTATATTAAATGAAGCTTTCCAAAGGACTTATAATTGCAGTAGATTTTGACGGAACCATAGTAGAAGACGCGTATCCTGGTATTGGACAAGAACGTCTTTTTGCTTTTGAAACCTTAAAACGCCTGCAAGCTGATGGTCATCGATTAATTTTATGGACTTACAGACACGGAAAAAAACTTGACGAAGCTGTTGCTTATTGCCAAGAAAATGGTATCACATTTTATGCTGTAAACCAAAGTTTTCCTGAAGAAACCTTTAACAGTGAAGTAAGTAGAAAAATCCATGCAGACCTATTTATAGACGACCGTAATATTGGTGGTATATTAGGTTGGGGAGAAATCTATCAGATGTTAACTAACGACACTCCCCAAATACCTAAACCAAAGAAAAAAAGTTGGTTTAAATTTTAATACTTTATTAAATCAAAATATTGCCTATCAATAAGTTCTCGGTGGTCTGGATGTGCAATATTAACTAATGCTTTGACACGTTCTTTTATGGTTTTTCCATATAAATTAGCAACACCATATTCTGTAACTACATAATGCACATGCGATCGTGTTGTTACTACGCCTGCTCCAGGTTTTAATGTTGGGACAATTCTACTAATTCCATTTTTAGTAACCGATGGTAGTGCTATAATTGCTTTTCCGCCATCACTTAAAGATGCTCCTCTAATAAAGTCCATTTGTCCTCCTACACCAGAGTACATATGTGCACCAATACTATCTGCACAAACTTGACCAGTAACATCAACTTCAATTGCACTATTAATGGCTACCATTTTAGGGTTTTGTTTAATAATTGAGACATCATTAGTATAATTTGACGCTCTCATTTCTACAAAAGGGTTATCGTCAACATAATCATACAAACGTTGTGATCCCACTAAAAAGGTAGATAAAGCACGACCTCTGTTAATAGCTTTATAGTTTCCGTTTATTACATTTTTTAAAATTAAGTCAATTACACCATCCGAAAACATTTCGGTATGCAACCCTAAATCTTTATGGTTTGTTAATCTAGTCAACACAGCATTTGGTATAGACCCTATTCCCATTTGTAAAGTGCTTCTGTCTTCGATTAAATTAGCCACATAATCACCTATAGTATTTTCTATAGCATTTGGTAACACCATGTCATGTCCAGGTAAAGGTTGATGACTTTCAACAAACGTATCAATTTCTGACACATGTATAATTCCTGCTCCATGTGTTCTTGGCATAAATTTATTTACTTGAGCAATAACTGTTGTTGCATTATCAATTGCTGCTAAAGTAGCTTCAACAGAAACACCTAAAGAGCAATACCCATGTTTGTCTGGTACAGATACGTGTATAAAAGCCACATCCAAATTAATAATGTTTCTTTTAAACAATACAGGTAGTTCACTTAAAAAAACAGGTGTGTAGGACCCATTGCCTGCTCTTAAAGTATGTCTAACGTTTTTTCCTATAAAAAAAGAATTAACATGAAAACTATCTTTTAATTCTGGATTAGCGTAAGGTGCTTCTCCTTCGGTATGTAAGTGACAAACCTCTACATGCTTTAACTCTTCATGTCTTTTAGTCATCGCCTGAATTAACGACTGAGGTGCTGCTGCTGCTGCCTGAATATAAACACGATCATTAGATTTTATAACTTTTACAGCGTCTTCCGCTGTGACTGATGTAAACATAATTGTAATTTTTAGAGTACAAAAATAATACATCAAAATACTTTAAAACCTGCTAAATGTCATGTCTTCAAAATTAAAAAAGCAGTTTATTTTAAGTATATTTGCACATATTTTTTTAACCATGATTATAGTAAAAACAAAAGAAGAAATAGAATTAATGCGCGCAGCTGCATTAGTTGTTTCTAAAACATTAGGTGAAGTTGCTAAAGCAGTAAAACCAGGTGTTACCACTTTACAATTAGATAAAATTGCTGAAGAGCACATCAGGGATTTAGGTGCTGTTCCAGGATTTTTAGGATTATACGATTTTCCTAACACCTTATGTATGAGTCCAAACTCTCAAGTGGTGCATGGTATTCCTAATAATACGCCTTTAGAAAATGGAGACATTATATCTATAGATTGTGGCTCAATTTTAAATGGTTACTATGGTGATCACGCCTATACTTTTGCTGTAGGTGACATTGATCCTGAAACCGAAAAATTACTACAAGTGACTAAAGAGTCTTTATACGTTGGTATTAAAGAGTTTAAAGTTGGTAATCGCGTTGGAGATGTTGGTTATGCCATTCAAAAATATTGCGAAGATCATGGCTATGGCGTTGTACGTGAATTGGTAGGTCATGGTTTAGGAACTAAAATGCATGAAGATCCAGAAATGCCAAACTACGGTAAACGTGGTCGTGGTAAAAAATTTATAGAAGGTATGGTTGTGGCTATTGAGCCTATGATTAACCTTGGTACGCAACGTATTAAACAACACAGAGATGGTTGGACAATTACTACATTAGATGGTAAACCAAGTGCACATTTTGAGCATGATGTTGCTATCGTAGATGGTAAACCTGAGTTGTTATCAACCTTTGCATATATTTATGATGCTTTAGGTATTGTTAGCAATGAAGAAGACGAGTTTAGACAAAACCCATTAGTTTTATAAATTTTAAAGATGTCCATTAGCCATTTAGAAGATCAACTTCAGCCTTTAAGACAAGCATTAAATACTCACAAATTATATTCTGTTTTAGCTAACATTGAAGATGTTAAGGTGTTTATGGAACAACATGTGTTTGCTGTTTGGGATTTTATGTCGTTATTAAAAGCGCTTCAAAATCAATTAACTACAACAACTTTACCTTGGATTCCTGTTGCAAATCCATCTACTGCTAGATTTATAAATGAAATAGTTTTAGGTGAAGAAAGTGATATAAATGAGTTAGGTCAAGCAAAAAGCCACTTTGAAATGTATCTAGAAGCGATGCAACAAGTTGGAGCTAATACAGATCAAATACATCATTTAATATCCTATTTACAACAAGGTTTTTCAATTAATGAGGCTTTAAATAAAATCGAGTTAAACCCTGAAACTTTAGCGTTTGTAAATTTCACATTTGAAATAATTAAAACAAATCAAGCACATAAAATAGCAGCAGCATTTACTTTTGGTCGTGAAGATGTTATACCTGACATGTTTTTTCAGATTATAAATCAATCTAAAGCCGATCAAAATAGCTTTAACAAACTAACCTATTATTTAAATCGTCATATCGAGTTAGATGGTGATGAGCATGGTCCTTTATCTTTAAAAATGATTGAAGAACTTTGTGCTAATGATGCCAATAAATGGGACGATGTTTTAGACGTTTCTAAACAAGCATTAAACTACCGTATTAAGTTATGGGATGGTATTTACAACTTAATAACAGCACACGTAGCAGTTGAAGCTTAAGTCCTTTGAAAAAACTATTTAAACTTATATTAAATCTAATACCTAGACCTTTACTAATAAGGCTTAGTTACATAGTACGTCCTATTCTAGCTTTTTTTTTAAAAGGAGATACGTTTACAGACCCAATTGATTGCAAAAGCTTTAAAAGCTTTTTACCATATGGTTATGGCACACAACGCAATAACGTCTTGTCTCCTTCTACCCTAAGTTTAGAGCGTCATAGGTTATTATGGTTATACTTACAAAACGAAACCGATTTTTTTACAAATCAAAAAAAGGTACTACATTTTGCACCAGAGCAATGTTTTTTAAAACGTTTTAGAGCCTTAGACAATATTGATTATACAACAACAGATTTATTATCTCCAATTGCAGATGTTAAAGCAGACATTTGTAATCTTCCGTTTGAGGATAACAGTTATGACATTATTTTATGCAACCATGTGCTAGAACATATTCCAGATGACACTAAGGCTATGCAAGAGTTATATCGTGTTATGAAACCTGGTGGTTATGGCATATTTCAAATTCCGCAGGATTTGACTAGACAAACTACTTTTGAAGACGATAGTATTACTGATAAAAAAGAACGTGCTGAAATTTTTGGCCAATACGACCATGTACGTGTATATGGCTACGACTACTTTAACAAACTAAGAGACATTGGTTTTATGGTGAATGAAGTAGATTATACTGGCAAACTTTCCGCGAAAGCGATAGAAAAATACTGCTTAGCAAAAGGCGAAATTATACCTGTCGTTTACAAAAAACAATAACCTAAGATTTTAAATTATGACTGCACAAATATTAATTGCAACAGGAGCTTTATTTGGTATGCTATCTGTTATTTTTGGAGCATTTGGAGCACATGCTTTAAAAAAGATTTTAACTACTGATCAATTACATAGTTTTGAAGTTGGCGTTAAATACCAAATGTATCACGCTATTGTTTTACTTGCTTTAGGTTATGGTCAAGGTCCAATGACTACTGCTATTTATTGGTGTTTTGTTATTGGAATACTACTGTTTTCGTTTAGTATTTATGGTTTAATTTTATCTGATGCTAAAGGTAAAAAATTAAAATTTTTAGGTCCTATAACACCAATTGGCGGTTTACTTTTAGTGACAGGTTGGTTGTTATTGATTGTTACTATATTTTAAAATAAAAAAAGCTACATTTAAGTAGCCTTTTTTGTTTTGGTCTTATTTGATTACGATATCAAATTAACAACAATCTGCTGCTCAGTAACACCTCCAAAACCGTCGGAAGCTACAACTACAATAGTATCCTCTCCTCCTACAAATAAATTATAGTCTATAATATAAGTCAATACAGTTAAGTTATCGGATAATAAATCTCCGTTTAAATAAATTGCATAAACGACGTCCTGATTATCGGGATCTACAGATGCAGTCCAATTAAAAGTTATACCATCTGCTGTAGCGACACCTTCAGTTAAGGTAAAAGTACTTGGATTATTATTTACTTGTGATTGATCGTCGTCTGCATTACAATTAAATAGTAATACAGTTAAACATAATAACATTAGGGTTTTAAAATTTTTCATAATTAGTTGAATTTTTAGATTATTAGTAACGTCTTTATTAATGATAGGAACTGTCACACGACTCTGCTGTTTTAGGACAACTTGCTTTATGCTGGTCTCTTAATTTCCAAACTCTGAGTGTTTTTTGACCTTCAGGACTTTGCCAGTAGGCATCGTTTTAAGTCTTAATGTACTCCGCATATTTTTTACCTTCAGCTTTTACAATCTCTAAATCTGCTTCTTCTTTAGCTGTTGTTGTGTGTGCTGCTTGTTTTGCTTTCATTGCTACTAAATAATCGGTAATCATTTTTTTATTATCCTGAGACATCAATGCTTTATACTCTGGTGCTTTGGTATAATCTACTTCGGACTTTGTGTTTAACGCAACGTCTTTTACTTTACTTAAAAATTTACCAAACTTTTTCTTCTTTTTCTTTTTTGCTGGTTCTTCTCCATCTGGTGTTGTACCTTTTAATACATAAACACGACTAATTTCTGAGAATTCGGTTTTGCTTTTAAAGTTTTTAAGGAAAAACACGTAGTTGCCTATTGCCACATAACCTTCATAATACCCATTATGAAAAGCAATAGAGGTAAATGGGTAGTTAATTAAATCTATATAGGTTTGTTTAGTCATGTCCTGCCAATATTTGACAGATTGCTCTCCATCTTCTGAAATAGATAAGATTTCTATACCACAAGGGATATTTTCGTGTCTTCTTATTTTTATCTGTACTTCTTCTGGTTGTCTTCCTGGATTAAGATGTGCGTAAAGCTTGCCTTTATTATCTTTTCTAATAGCTCCATATTCTAAATAGGTAATACTATCTCCATGTTGTTCTAAATTTTCGAAAATTGTGTTTTGAGCAAATGTACTTGTGGTTACTAATGCAATAAAAAATAAAATAATGTACTTCATAATATATTTGTTTCTGGTTTGATACAAATATGAAGCGATAATAGTAATCCATTTTCTGCTTTTTTGTGAATGGTAGGGTTTTATTAATGAATAGCAACAAAAAAAAGGAAAGCCAAATTGACTTTCCTTTTTTATAAAATTAATAGATAGCTTTATTCTTTAATAAATCGCTTTACATGTTGATTTCCGTTTACATCCAATATTTTTATTAGATAAACACCGTTTGAAAGACTAGAAACATCTACGATTTCAGAGTTAGTTTTAACAACTTGTTTTCCTAATAATGAATAAACAGATATATTAGAAATAGCTGTTGCTGTTTTTATATTTAAGGTAGATTTTGTTGGGTTTGGGTATAGTGAGATTGAGTTAGATTGAATTTGAAAATCCTCTATGTTTAATGTGAAATTAGTACACTCTGAATCTAACTGATAAAATTCGGTAATTGAATTTTTAAAAGAATTACTTTGACTAAATGAAGGATCATCAACAAAAACACAAGTCAGATTAGGCGATCCAATAGTTTCTATATATAAATTATTGGCCACATTGGTTCCTGTTCTTAAATCAATATTTGCTAGAGAATTACCACTAACGTAAATATAATTTACATCCAAATTTGAAGAAAAATCTAAATTACCTAAGTTATGTACATTTTGGGCTTCAAAATATTGCAAATTAGTAATAGTTGATACATCAATATTTGTTAACCCTGTAAAACTTACTACAATGGAAGTCGCTAATTTTAATCCATCGATATTTAAAGTCATTAATGGATTATTACTAATGTAAATATTGGTTAAGTATTTATGCGCTCTCAAGTCCATGTTAGAGATATTATTATTATCTAAATCTAAACTCGTTATATATGCAAAAGCTTGTAAACCCTCTATGCTTTGGATCCCGTTAACCCCTAAGTAAGCACCTCCTGTAAAACTTTTAGCTTCAGACACTTGTATTTCGGAATCACCATTACTATTTATAGTTATATTATTTAATAAACTAGTCTTAAGTGACGTATCTGGAATATTAACAATTGCTGTATTACAATCAAGAGAAAAAATTGTGTATGCATTAACATTGGTCCAATTTGCCTGACTGTAATTGACATTATCAACTTCTACACAGTATAAAGCGTAGTTGTTTGACACATTAAAATTAGCATTACTAATAGCATTATTATTTGTGTTTTTAATGTTTAAACTTACTAAATTATTGTTTTGAGCCTGTAAACTTGTTAATGCAATATTGGATGATAAGTCTAAAGATTCTAAATTATTATTACTAATATCTAAACTAGTAATATTTACAAATGCCTCGATACCTTGACTATTACTTATATCTAAATTAGATACATTAATAGCTCCTGTATAATTTATGGCTTCAGCAGTTTGTATATCATTATCTCCATTAGTGTTGATGGCTGGATTAGATATCAAGTTTGATTTTAAATTAGCATCTGGAATATCTACTACCAATCCATTATTATACAACGCATTTACTTCGGCAGCTGTAATTTTACGCTCAAAATAATAAATATCATCCATTACTCCGTCGTATCTATTATTACCAGTTGTACCACCTGTTAAAGCATTATTTAAATCGCCACTATTTAACATCCCAACTTCCTGAACACCGTTAAAAGGCACAGTGGTTAAAACAAAGTCGAGTTGTAGTACATTATCAATGTACAATTGTTTGATATACTGTTGATCAACACCATCATTTTCCTTTCCGACAATAGCTACAATATGGTGCCAATTATTATCTAAAACGTTACTAGCTATATATTGGTTGTCTGGAAAACTACCACAAGAAAATCCATAGGAACAAAAATACCCAGTCCTATAAAATATAGAATTACCTGTTAGTCCTAAAATCCAACCATTTTCTTGCACATTATCGTATTGATGAAATAAAATACCATCTGTAGTCGATTTGATCCAAAAACTTAAAGATAGTTGGTTACCAGAATAACCAGAACGATTGGGCATTACACCCATGTTATAATGTCCGTTATTTAAGTCGACAGCGGAATTTGAATTACCAAAACGGTCATCTACAAAAGTTGGAGTCCCATAACCTGTATTAACAACCAAATCATAATTACTACCTACTTGATTGGTTATATCACCATTTGTAAAGGAATAGTGCTTAGTTGCATCTGATGGGAATTGCGCAAAAGCATAACCACTAACTAGAAGCAACACATAAAGTAATTTTATTCTCATAATATATTTAATTTTAAAATTATGGAACAAAAATGCTAAACTATAGACTTTAATTTTTAAACTTTTTAGTGAATGGTAAGTATTTGTAAATGAATGGTTATTTTAAAATACACGATTAATAATATCCATAAATTCATCCTTACGGTCTCTTGCAATTGGAATGCTTTTATTATTACTCATTATAACTTGAAGGCCATCTTTTTTAGTAATTTCCGTCATGTACTTAAGATTAATTAAATATGATCTATGTGGTTTATAAAACAATGGTTTATTGCTTAATTGCTCTGTAAAATGTTTTAGCGTTTTACAAATTAATTCTGTTTTACCATTTTGCAAAAACACTTTGGTATATACACCATCTGCTTCAAAAAACAAGATATCTTCATGCGAAACAAATCGTATTCCTTTAGGGACTTCTAATGCTATTTTATTTAATGCTAATTGTTGAAAATTACGCTCTAGATTAAGTAATTTTTCTTTTATAAAATTTTCTTCTAAACTATCAGATGCTTTATTAATAGCTATTTTCAATTCGTCTATATCAATTGGTTTTAATAAATAATCTACAGCTGATAACTTAAACGCATCAATCGCATAATGTCCGTAAGCAGTCGTAAAAATGATTTGAAAATTAATAGTATCATTTTTAAAGAACTCTAAAATTTGAAGCCCAGAATGGTTAGGCATTTCTATATCTAAAAACACGACGTCTGGTTGTTCTGCTTTTATTATTGCTACACCTTCCAATAAATTTTCTGCATCAAAAACGGTTACAATTTCTGGACACTCCTCCTCTATTAAGGTTTTTAAAATACGTCTAGCTCTTTTTTCGTCGTCTATAATTATCGCTTTCATTGTCTAATTTTTAATCTGTTACTAGTATTTTAATTACCACTTTTGTACCGCAAATGTCATGTTTTGCATTAATAACATCTTCAATAGTTAATGTAATTGCTTTATTATGACTACGATTTAGTAGCTCTATCCTTTTTTGATTTGCAGAGGTTGCAAAAGACTTGTAATTATCTTGACGTTGGTTTTTTATAATTGCGGATGCTTTACGTCCAATACCATTGTCTATAATTTCGCATATTAGACTTTGATTATTAATATCCTGTTTAAAATTAAGCACTAATTTTTTATTGTTTTTTTTATGAAGCAAACCATGTTTTAAAGCATTTTCAACATAAGGCTGAATAAATAATGTTGGGACAAAAGTGTTTTCTAAATCTAGATCTTGATGGATATTAATTTCAAATTTAAAATCGTCATCAAATCTATCTTTTTCAAGTTCTAGATAAAGTCTAAGCGTTTTAATTTCTTCATTTAAAGTAATTTCATTGGCTTGACTATGTTCCAAATAGGTCCTTATAAGTCTAGAAAACTTAACTAGATATTGACGCGCTAATTTACTTTCGTTTAAAATAATATAATCTTGGATAGAGTTTAATGCATTAAATATAAAATGAGGATTCATTTGTGATCTCAAATTTTCTAATTGCGAAAACACCAATTGCTGATTGATCTTTGCTTTTTCTAAGGCTTGAAATTGTGCGATATTTAATCGTTTTGTTTTTTGGGAATAGTACCACCAAACCAACCCAACAGAACTTAGTAAAAACAATAGATAAAACCACCAAGTTTTATAAAATGGCAAACGGACTGTTAAGGCAATGCTTATTGGATTTGTGTAATTACTTTGGGATGTGTTTTTTGCTCTTACATTAAATTTAAATTGTCCTGCTGGCAATGTATTAAATTTAACAAAGTTTAATCCATTGTCTAAGGCTATCCAATTTTTATCATAACCTTCTAACTGATATTCAAAATCGACAAATTGATTTGTTTGAAATCCATTGACATTAAATCCAAATCTAATTTCGCTTTCTGTTTGCTTTAAGGTGTATGATGTCTTAATTATAGTGTCTTTTTCTTGGATGGATACATTAGTAAAATAAGGTTGAGAAGTACTTCTAACAGTATTAATTTTATTACTATTAAATTGATACAAACCAGTATTTGAACTAAAAAAAACTTGATTTCCTATAACTTCAATAGCATTAATATTGTAAGAGTCTATACCATCTTGTTTATTAATAGTATTTAATGTTTTTGTTTTATAATTATAGCTTTGTAAGCCTTTATCTGTAGCTATCCAAATTACATTTTTATCTGCTACTAGTACATTAATTAAGTTTGATGCTAGTCCGTTATTTATATTTATTGTTTTTATTAAACTATCATTTTTAAACCCTAATAAGCCTTTTTCATCTGCAGCAACCCAAACCATATCGTCATGACTTATCGCGATTTTTAAGGCATAAATAGGACTGTTATTATGTGTTATTTTTTTATACTTATTAGTCTTTAAATCTACCCAACCTAAGCCATCTACAAAACTACAATACGCTTTGCTTTTTGTTTTATTTAATACAGATCCATAGCTTCTTAATGTCCTAAGATTATAAATAGAGTCTTTATTTTTATTATAAATAGAAAGTGAATGTGGAAGACTAATTAAATATTGATTATGATCCAACACATCAATTGATTTTGTAACAATCAGGTTACTGCTTTGACTTTGCTTGGTGTCTAGATTATAAATTTTTGAATCCGTAGTCGCAACCATTAACAAGTCCTTTGCTAAAGGGTTATAGCAAATATTATATATCTTGTTATTAAAGCTTTCTGGTAATTTTTTAAATTTATTTTTTTTTAGGTTATAACTAAAAACCTCATTTGAGTTAGTAGCGATGTATAATAAATCGTCATTAACTTTCTCTATAGCTTGTACACCAACATTATCAGGTAAATTTATTTTATTTAGTTGCTTATTTGGTAGTACAAAAACACCATTATTAAGCGTTGACAACCAATAATTATTATCCTTATCGACAACAAGATCCGTGATATATTGGGTTTTAAAAATATGTTCTTTTACTATTAAAACATCACTATCTAACTGACATATAAAAACGCCTTTATTTGTTAAAACCCATAAGTTATTATTGTTGTTATAAGAATGAATTACAATTACATTTTGAAGTTGTTTTGGAATGTCAACTTCCTTTATACCACCATCTAATAATTGATACAAACTAGTTTTACTAATCGTTTGTAATTGGTTGAAATAATATATCTGGTCACTCCATTTAAAAAATTTACTTATAACTCGTTTGTTAAATGCTGCAATTGGCGAATTATTTAAAGTTTTAGCATCTTGAAAATCCACTGTTGAAGAAAAACATATAATACTATTTTTATTATAATAAAACCCTTTTGGATTATGGTTGAGATCTCCCATATAAGACCTTGTCCCACTATCCAATATAGCAGTGATACTTTTTGTGTTAATATCTACAGTTACTATTCTGGATGGCTCATAAATTATTAAATGATTATCGTAAATATTAAAATCTACTAACGTTTTAATATGGCCATATTCCTCAAAAAGCTTTAACTCCTCATCTTGGACATAAAAAAATTGACCTGATAAGTTATTACACCAAAGTCGTCCTTGATTGTCTAATTTTAAACCAAAAAGCGAGCGTCCTCTTTTATCTGGATTGGTAAATAATTTATAGTTTCTACCATCATACCTATACAAACCTTTATCTGCTGCTAACCAAATAAAGCCTTTATTATCCTCTAGTAAATCATAAAATTCTATATCTGGTAAACCATCTTTTTCAGTAAGATGTATGGACACAGGTTGTTGTGCTAAACTTATTTGATTAGCGAGTAAGATTAAAAATAATATAAAATAGCGATGGATCAATTAGTTATGCTTTTCTCAAAGCTACAAAATTGACTGCTATTAAATTACAAATTATTAGCGAACGGTATAAAAACCTATTTAAATGGTAATAAGATTAATTAACTGGAAAATTATTAAATGCTTTAGACTCCAATTCTCCTTTATCGTTTTCAAAAATCAAGAACGCTTTTAACTCAGGATGTTTTGCCATAAAGTAATCTACTTTTTCTATTCCCATTGCCTGAAAAGCAGTAGCATAACCATCTGCCATCATACAGGTTTGAGCTATAACAGAGACACTTAAAACATTGGTTTTAGATGGATAACCTGTTTTAGTATTAATAATGTGTGCGTATTTGTTTCCGTTTTCGTCAATTTTAAATTTACGGTATGTCCCAGAAGTTGCCATAGCTTGGTCTTTTAAAACTAACGTCTTGTTGTAGCTTTGAGAGCCATCATAATTTGGATTTTCAATACCAACAGTCCAACCTTTAGCTTTGCTAATATTAATACCTTTTGCTCTTAACTCTCCACCAATATCCACGATATAATTTTTAATATTTTTAGATTCTAAAAAATCTGCAATTACATCTACTCCATACCCTTTAGCTATCGCGTTAAAATCTATAAAAGAGGCTTCTGGTTTTTTTATTTTACGATCAACTAATCCAACTCTGTTTAAGCCAACAAAGCGCATTAAACTATCAATTTTAACACTATCCAAAGTCATTGTATTTTTTTCTGAACCAAAATTCCAAGCATTAACAATCCTTCCAATAGTTGGATCTAAAACACCTTCGGTTTCGCGATAAATTTGCTTTGATGCTTTAAAAACGGTTGTAAAATGATTATCTACTTCAACTTCTTCATTTCGGTTTAACCGTGAAATATCAGAGTTATCTTGATAATTAGACATGGATTTATTGATAATTGCAAACAGACTATCAAATTGTTTGTTATAACTTGTGCCATCCAAATCAAAATACTGTATACTATAACTTGTCCCGAAAACAGGACCTGATACTTTAAGTAATTGTGGTTCTTTTTTACAAGAGAAAACAATAAATAAGACAGAAAATAAAAGCGTGTATTTTTTCATATAGGCTATGCTGTAAGTTTAAAAGACTACTAATTTTAGGTCTTAGTCTTAGTTTAAGTTGGTTTCAATTAATTGAATCCCATTATATTCGATTAAATATTCTTGATTAAGATAAATAGGCAAGTCTTCTCCTTTTGGGTTACCCAATCCAACGCCAGCATATAATATTTTAGAATTATTATCTGTGGCGTGCTTTTTAAATGACTCCATCCAAATAACGTCGTAATTATTAGCATTATCAGGTAACAGCACAGCGCGAACAACCACAAAAAAGTATTGTTTATTTTTATCCATAACTACAAATTGCGGATTACTTTTAAGTTGACTATTAATTGCTATAAACTCAAAACCACGTTTCTCTAGGTCTTTACCTACATGATTCATGGCTAGATTATGTAACTCTTGTTTTGATAGTGCTTTCATATTACAAAAATAAAGTTTATTTCGCTTTCGCGGAAAAAAAGCCGACTAACAAATTACTTAAATCTTGCAAATTTAGAGCTGTAGAATGTAAAATTTGAAACTGGAATTACAGTATCCATTTTTAAGTTATACCAAGGAGACATTGAAGCATCATCAAGGTTTTTTACTAAATGAACACTTTGTGCAGGCGTATTACCTTGAAATAATAAAAACAAGCTTTCACCTTTATCGTTAACAACTTGATCTGCTAACATTACAATATGACCTGGACTACCACCTAAAATAAGCATGTCGCCTATTTTTAAATCGTCTACTTTGGTTACTGACTCTAACTCGTTAAAAAGTGATAAGGTGCCAGAGTACATATATATTAAATTTAAATAGTTATAAAAATTAGCCTTGCTATTATTTGCTGTTGCTGTCTTACTAAAAGTGACTTTATTACCATTTATTTTAGGTCTATATCCTTTAGCATAATCAGACCATGAGCAGTAATGACCTGAGGTGAAATTAAACCCTATTTGGTCTTTTTTATTGGTTTCCCAAAGGTATTCACTTCTTATTCTAATTAGTGCATCTGCGCATTGTTGTAATCCATTTTTAGGTACGCTAATATCTAATATACCTTCATGTCCTTTTTGCCAATAGTATAAAGAATTATCATAATTAATAATCTTACTGTCATAAGGTTTTAAAGAATAATTCCTGAGATAATCCTGAAAGCTTCCAATCGGATAATCAACTCTTTTATATCCTTTTGGAGGATTTACCCTAGATGCAATAGTTGAACTATCCTTATTAATATTTGTTGATGTAACACTTTTAGATAGCTTATTTACAAACTGCTTAACAGGTTTTGGATTAAGCTTGTAGACTAAAAGTAACAAGGTTATAAATATTAAAATAATAAGGATTATTTTTCTCATAGAGCTTTAAAACGAAAAAGCCCAATACTTTCGTATTGGGCTTATATCTAAAATTATCTTAAAATTACTTTACAATAATCTTTTTAAATACAGATTTATTACCTGCTTCAACTTTAAGAATATAAATTCCTGTTGATTTAGCATTTAAATTTACTGTCTTATTAAATAAAGATCCTGTGTTAGTATACTTGTCGTTTAATATTTGACGTCCTCTAATGTCATATACTGTAAGTGTTACATCCTCACCAGTACTTATTGATAAAGTAATCGATCCAGAAGTTGGGTTTGGATATACGCTAAATTGATCAAAAGCAAACTCTGCAGTAGATAAATTTTCTTGCGGTACACCAAAGTAGAATGTTCCGTCAATTCCAGTCGTAAATGTTCCAGATACCACAAACTCTGATCCAAAAGCAGTTACTGCTGCTGGCACAACTTCTACTTCTGTCCCATGCTCTCTAATAATACTTAAAGATGCTGTTGTTTGTCCTGTTACAGCTTCCCAACCTGCTAATTCTGCACTAGTAAAGTAAAACTCGATTACAGCATCAGTACTTGTTAAAGCATTTGTTGGTGTAATAGTAAACGTTTTATCTGCAAAAAAGTTTGGTGTAGTATTACCATTATAACTTTGTGCACTAGTTCCTGCTCTAGATACAAATACATCTAAACAACCAAAGTCTTCAATTCCATTATTAGTAATATCTAACATTAAATCAGAACTCACATCATCACTAGACGTTACTGTTCCTGAAGTTGATAAGCTTAACTGATCTAAAGTTGCAGAATTCTCTACTGTTTGAATAGAAGTCCCTGTGGTAGCATCTACACTTAATGTATCAAAAAGTAATAACCCATCACCAGGTGTATTATGGTGTCTGATTACAATTTGACCTGTTGTACCTGCATAAGGCGTTAAATCGTGTGTTCTAATCTCTGTTCCTGTAGCAGGTACTATTCTATCGTTTTCTAATACAAACTCTTCTAAATCTGTATACGCTGTTGGAGCACTAACAGTGGTATAATATACAGAGTAGTGTTCCTGATAACCACCACTCGTATTATAAGATCCAACTACATAAGATACCGCAATATTGGTTGCACTAGCTGGAATAGTAAATGTTTCAGATACTAAATATTGGTCTGGTGTATATCCACCTGTTCCTGTACCTAAAAGTGTACCATTAGACTCAGAAAGAGCTGTATCACCTACAATATCTCCAAAACCATCTAAGCCACCAACACCTGCATACCATGCGTTACCATCTCCATCTCTATCATATACAAATAAACCTGTACCATCATCAAAATTATTACTATAAACATTAACAGTAGTTGTTAATGCTGCTGCTGCATCATCATTTAATATTGTTAATTGATGAGTCGCTGCCGAAGCCAATGTGCTACCTGTTGTAGTAACATTTACATTTAGTATAACTGTTTCATCAGCTTCTACAAAACTATCATTATAAACTCTTAAAGTTACTACATTACTTCCTGTAGCAGTAGTTGCTCCTGTTGCAAATACAACCGAATTATTTAATAATTCAAAATCTTCTCCTTCAACTGCTGTACCTGTAGCAACCAATGTAGCTGTAGCTGTAGCATCACCACCTTCAGATATATTTAAATCAAAATTATAATCTACAAAATCACAATCGCTACCTTCTAATGCTGACGTTGGTGCTGTTGTAGTAAAACTAATAGTTGGTTGAGAAGGATTACATACGTTAGATGCATTTAACTCCATACGTCTAGGACTAGACTGCATAACAGCAACAATTCTATCTTTTTGATTTTGTGTAAAAGTATCCATACACGCATCTGGTGTATAATCCATATAGTTTTGTACTTGGTCATTTCCTAAACCATCACTAACACAATTATCCACTGTTACGCAAGAGTAATTTGGTTGATTAGAATCTGGTGTATCTGCACAAAAATCTCCTGCTGAACTACCTCCAACACAGTTAGAATTATCTCCCCAAATATGACGTAAACCTAACCAGTGTCCAACTTCATGCGTCATTGTTCTACCTAAATTATACGTTGGGTTAAGCATAAATGTACCATCATCTTCAGCTAATGTACCCATTGAGTCAAAAGCTGCAACTACACCATCTGTGTTAGCCGCTCCTCCACTTGTACTCAATCCGATTAAACCCGAATTACTAGGAAACTGTGCGTATCCTAACAAACCTCCTAAACCTGGATTAACATTATCATCCAAAGCATTTCCACCTGGACGTATAGTCCACATATTTAAATACATTGTTGGATCCCACTGCGTATTTGTTTTCATAGTTTCCACATCAGATCTAATTTCCCAATCTCCAGTATTAGATGGCGTCTGGTTATTACTGTATGGTGTTATTACGTGTCTAACTACTCCTGTTGTTGGATTACCACTTTCATCTTGTTGCGCAATACAAAAATTTATCTCAACATCAACAGCTGCTCCAGTACTATTTACACCTCCTGGTGTACCTGCTAATCTTCTATAATCCTCATTCATTACCTGAATTTGAGATAACGCTTGTGCATCTGTAATATTTTCTCCTGTACCCAAAGCATCACCATCGTGAACAACGTGGATGATTACAGGTATATTATATACTACTTGCTGGCTTCTACCACTTGCTCTGTCTGCTTGAATTTGAGACAACTTTGGCGCTAACCATTCTTCAAATTGAGCATCATTTGCTCTATTTGGATATTTTTGTTGAAGTAAAAGTTCGTTTTCATCAGTTAAACATTTAGCATAACCAGTGACTTCGATAGACTGTTTAGTAGCTTCTGTTAATTCAAAAGGACCTCCATTAATTTGAAGGTTTGAATTTAAACTAGAATTACTACTTTGAATTTGCGCTACTGCGGAAACACTAGCACTCAAAAATAAAAAGGAAAATAAACCTTTAAGTGTAATTTTGTTCATATTGATGTTTTAATAAACGTTAAAATGTTACTTTTTGCCGAATTTACGGAACATAATAAAAAAAAGACAAAACTTTAACACACTATTTTGGTATACCAAAAAAAAGCCAGAACTGTTAAGTTCTGGCTTTAAAATATAATAATTAGAAGTTGAGCATTTTAGCCTCCAAAATCATCAAATCTGATGTTTTCATCATCGATACCAAAATCTTCTCCCATTTTTTGTACTGCTTGATTCATTAATGGTGGTCCACAGAAATATAACTCTATATCTTCCGGAGCATCATGCTTAGATAAATATTGGTCTATTACTACTTGGTGAATAAATCCAACAAACCCATCACCTGACTCATCATTAATATCTGATTTTAATTTCCAATTATCAGCTTCCGTTGGGTCTGATAATGCAATAAAGAACTTGAAGTTCGGGAAATCTTTTTCTAAAGCTCTAAAATAGTGAATGTAGAATAATTCTGCTTTAGAACGTCCACCATACCAATACGTTACTTTACGACCAGTTTTGATAGTTCTAAATAATTCATATAAATGAGAACGCATTGGTGCCATACCAGCTCCACCACCTACGTAAAGCATTTCTGCTTCAGACTCGTTGATAAAGAATTCACCGTAAGGTCCAGAAATTGTTACTTTATCTCCAACTTTTTGGTTAAAGATATAAGACGATGCTACTCCTGGATTTACATCCATCCAGCCACCTTTAGCACGATCAAAAGGAGGTGTTGCAACACGTACGTTAAGCATAATTTTTCTTCCTTCGGCAGGGTAAGAAGCCATAGAGTAAGCTCTTTCAACTAACTCGTCATTTTTCATCACTAATGGTCTTAAACCAAATTTATCCCAATCTGCTTCAAACTTATCTGGCTCTCCTGGGTGATCTTCTGGATGTGCAGTGATATCCATGTCTGAATAATTAACTGTACAATTTGGAATTTCAATTTGAATATAACCACCTGCTTTGTAGTTCATATCCTCAGGGATCTCCACTACAAACTCTTTAATAAAAGTCGCTACGTTGTAGTTAGATACAACAGTTGCTTCCCATTTTTTAATCCCGAATACTTCTTCGGGAATGGTAATTTCCATGTCTTGTTTAACCTTTACTTGACAAGATAAACGTGCACCATGTGCTAGTTCTTTTCTTGAGAAGTGAGGTGTTTCTGTAGGCAAAGCTTCACCTCCACCAGATAATACGTGACATTCACATTGGATACAAGTTCCACCACCACCACAAGCTGATGGTAAGAAAATTTTATTGTTTCCTAATGTTGATAGTAAAGTACCTCCTGAAGACACTTCTATTTCGCGTTCGCCATTTATTAAAATCTTTACTGGACCAGATGGCGATAATTTTTGTTTAACAAACAACAGTAAACTTACTAATACTAATGTAATTAGTAAAAATGCTGCTACGGTTGCTAATACTGTCCCTAATGTTCCTGCTGCTAAAATCATGTTACTCTACTATTTTAGTATTGTTAGCTAATTCTTTTGACTCAACAGTTTTAGTATCTACTTTAACTGTCTTTTCTTTTTTAGGTGCTTCTTCATCTCCTCCAGTTAACATACCTCCAAAACTCAAGAAACCAATTCCCATTAATCCTGTAATGATAAATGTGATTCCCAATCCTCTTAATGGAGCAGGTACATTACTGTATCTAATCTTTTCTCTAATTGCTGCAATTGCAAGAATAGCTAAAAACCATCCAATACCTGAAGATATACCATAATTAAATGCTAAACCTAAAGTTTCGATTTCTCTTGACTGCATAAATAATGATCCTCCTAATATCGCACAGTTTACTGCGATAAGTGGTAAGAAAATACCTAAAGAGTTATATAATGATGGCGAAAACTTTTCTACCACTATCTCTACTAATTGTACCATTGTTGCAATGGTAGCGATAAACATAATAAATGATAAGAAACTTAAATCATAATCAGCATATTCTGATCCTAACCACGATAATGCTCCTGGTTGCAAAATATATTGATCCAGTAACCAGTTTAATGGTACTGTAATAGCTAATACAAATATTACTGCTGCACCTAAACCTACAGCTGTTGCTACTTTTTTAGATACTGCTAGGTAAGAGCACATTCCTAAGAATACTGCAAATACCATGTTGTCTATAAAAATCGACTTGAAAAATAATTCTAAATGTTCCATAATATTTTTAGTCTTCGATTAATGCTTTATTTCTACTACGTTGTACCCAAATGATAAGTCCAACAATTATTAATGCCATAGGAGGCATTAACATAAATCCGTTGTTTTCGTATCCTATAGAATAGACTCCTGTTTTTTCGATTGGATCTCCTAATACTGGTATTCCGAAAAGTGTACCAGACCCTAAAAGTTCTCTAAAAAAACCAACAATTATTAAGATGACTGCATAACCTAAAGAGTTTCCAATTCCGTCAAGGAAAGACCTCCAAGGTTTGTTAGCTAAAGCAAAAGCTTCAAAACGTCCCATAATAATACAGTTAGTAATAATTAATCCAATAAATACTGAAAGTGTTTTACTTAGCTCGTAAGCAAACGCTTTTAACACTTGATCTACAATAATTACTAATGAAGCAACTACAATAAGTTGTACAATAATTCTGATTTTAGAAGGAATTATGTTACGCATTAATGATATTACCACGTTACCTATTCCTAATACAAACATTACAGCAATACCCATTACCAACGACGCTTTTAACTCTGCGGTAATAGCTAAAGCAGAACAAATACCTAATACTTGGATAGTAATAGGGTTATTATCCGCTAAAGGATCTGTTATTAACTTTGCGTCTTTTTTTGAAAGTAGTCCCATAATTAATTGCTAGCTAGTTTTTTTAAGTTCTCGAAATACGGTTGGTATAACTTTAAATCTTTTTTAATCATTGCTGTTACTCCATCTCCTGTGATAGTTGCTCCTGCTAATGCATCAACTTCGTAATCGTCTTTAATTTCATTTTTAGGATCATTATTACCTTTTGCAACCGTAATACCTTTAAAGACACCTGCGTCAGTTAGTAATTTTTCGCCATAAAAATCATCCATAAAGTAACGTTGCTTAATATTAGCTCCTAAACCTGGTGTTTCTCCTTTGTGATCAAAAAATGTACCTTGAACAACCATGTTTTCATCTAAAGCAACATAACCCCAAATAGCATCCCAAAGTCCTTTACCTCTTATTGGTGCGATGTAAAATGTTTTACCATCTTTTTCCCCTATAAATAAAGGTAAACGTCTTGTTCCTCCGTTTTTAGCTTTAGCTTGTTCCTTTTTAACATCAATTAAATAGGCTTGTTTATCTTCTTTAGCAACTCCGTTTTCTATAACTAGTTGCTTTGTGATATATTTTGCGAATTCTACTGATACTTTTGGTGATTTTTTACCAGAACCATTGTCTACTAATTCTTTTGAAACAAAAGTTATATCTCCTGTCCCTTCATTACCATTTACACCCATTGCATACAGAATATTCTGTTGCTTTTCCATACGTTCTTGCTCTACAATTGTTGGTTTTAAAGTAGATGCTGTAAACGCTAATAATGATCCTACAACTAGTACCATTACAATTGCAAATATTAAGGTGTATGAATTTTTATCTGTGTTCATTGCCATGATTATGCTGTTTTAACTTTTAAACGTTTCTTTCTGCGTTTTACGTTTCCTTGTATTACGTAATGGTCAATAGTTGGTGCAAAGACATTCATTAATAGAATAGCTAAGAAAACACCTTCTGGATACGCTGGATTAAATACACGGATCATTATTGAAATGAAACCAATTAAAAATCCATAAATCCATTTACCTTTATTTGTTTGAGATGCAGTTACTGGATCCGTTGCCATGTAAACAGCACCAAATAAAATACTACCAATAATTAAATGTTGCCAGAACGGTACATTCATTAATCCGTAAAATTTGCTAGATTCTCCAATCCACTCAGCAGAAACAACTCCGTTAAATATCAATCCCATTGTTAAAGCTCCTATTAAAGTAGAGACAATAATTCTCCAACTTCCAACCTTAGTAAAGATTAAAAATAGAGCTCCAATGATGATTAATAACTTAGAGGTTTCTCCAACTGATCCTGGAATAAATCCAAAAAACATATCCATATAATCAATACCTGCAAGACTACTATTTTGCGCATAAGCACCAAGTAATGTTTCTCCTGATATTGCATCTGCAGTTCCTGCACGCTCAACCGCTTCATGTACCCAAACTTTATCTCCTGACATCCATGTTGGATATGCAAAAAACAAGAAAGCACGAATGGTTAATGCTGGGTTTAGGATATTCATTCCTGTTCCCCCAAAAACTTCTTTACCTATGACTACACCAAAAATTACTGCTACAGATAACATCCATAATGGAATATCAACTGGAACTATTAATGGCACTAACATACCTGTTACTAAGTAACCTTCTTCCACTTCGTGACCTTTAATTACTGCAAAAATAAATTCGACAATAAGACCTACTCCATAAGATACAATTACCAATGGTAATACTGTCCAAGCACCAACTACAAAGTTATCCCAAGTGATAAAGTTTGCAAATAATGATGCTTCTCTAGTTATACCTGCTGCTGCATCAATAGCTGCATAATATTGGTAACCTGCATTAAAAATACCAAATATTAAACATGGTATTAATGCCATGATTACAATATTCATTGTACGTTTTAAATCATCTGCTGCCTTAATGTGCGTTCCACCATGAGTGGTTTCATTTGGCAAGTATAAAAAAGTATGAATTGCGTTAAACGCAGGAGCCATCTTGGTCCCTTTATACTTTTCTTTTAAATTATGTAAATTACTTTTTAAGCCCATTATCCTATTTCTTTAAGCATTAAGTCTAAACCTTCTCTAATTATCTTTTGGTGTGGTTGTTTTGACACACATACAAATTCTGTTAAAGCAAAATCTTCTGGTGCTACTTCATACATACCTAAAGCTTCCATTTCGTCTAGATCTTTGTACATACAAGCTTTTAAAATTTGCATTGGAAAGATGTCTAAAGGAAATACTTCTTCATAACTACCTGTAATAACAAAAGCTCTATGCTCTCCGTTAGTATTAGTATTTAAGTCAAACTTTTTATTTGGTGTTAACCATGAAAAAGTTAAAGCTCTAGAAGTAGAAACTTTATTAAAAACTGGTTTGTTCCATCCAAAAAACTCATAATCATCACCTTCAGGGATTACAGAAATTGTATTACTATAATAATCTAAATTCCCATCTGGTCTAACTTGTTTTCCGGTTAATACATTTCCAGAAATGATACGATCGTTACCGTTTTTATCCACACCATTATCATAAACCATAGTTGCTATTTCGCTTCCTAATTTAGTTTTGAAATAACGTGGTTTTTTAACTGAAGAACCTACTAAAGCAACAATACGCTCTGCATTAAAGCGTCCTGTTAACAATAATTCACCAATTATAACAAGGTCCTGAGCATTAACTGTCCAAACAACCTCACCTTTATTAACTGGATCTATTTTGTTAATCTGGGTTCCAACATTTCCTGATGGATGCGGACCAGACACCTTGTGCAAAGTTATATCTGAAAGTCCTGCTAATGGCGAATTACCATTTTTTGCAACACTTACATGTACTTTACCATTAGTTAATTTACTTAAAGCAGTAACAGCAGCTTGCAGCTCAGCCTCCTTCCCTTGTAGGACGTAATCTAAATCTGCGACTAAAGGTGCACTTGCGTAAGCTGATATAAATATAGCTTTAGGCATGTTTGCAGGATTTGCAATAACATCATATGGACGTTGTTTTACAAAAGCCCAACATCCTGACTCTAATAAACGTGATTTAATAGCTTCAGCATTAGCTGAATTTAAATCTAGCTTACCATAATCTTGAAACGCTTGTTCCTTGTCTGCTTGAATTTTTACTGAAAGTATTTTTCTTTTTTCACCACGAGCTACCTCTATAATCTGTCCTGAAACAGGAGATACAAATTTTACAGCTTCATTAGACTTATCGTAAAAAACAGGCTGTCCTGCCTTTACTTTATCGCCTTCTTTAGCAATTAATTTTGGTGTAACTTGATGAAAATCTTCAGGTCTAATTGAATAATAATTGCTAACAATAGCGTTTTCGGTAACCTTTTCGGCTGCTCCGACTAATTTAATATCCAGACCTTTTTTAATCTTAATGTCGTTTGACATATTATAAATCTATTGGTTAATAGTTATACTGATTGTGATTTTAATAGGCTTAAAAATCGGTGCAAATTTAATAATAAATAGATAATTAATTGACTATTTATAAAGAAAAACTTTTAGGCATAGATTTTGTTTATCTTTGTTATATAAAACTGCTTACAAATGCTTAACAACATTAAACATATTTTTTTTACTTTTTTAATCACTACTATTAGCTTTGCTCAAGTTAAAGAAATAATACCGCCTGATTATGTAAAGTCAATCTATTTTAATGGAGGAACATCAGAAAGTCAATTACCAATCATTCCACTTGGTCAACCTTTACTTTTAGAATTTGACGTTTTAAATGGTAATGAAGACGATTATTATTACGAGATTAAGCACTATAATTTTGATTGGACACCTTCCATATTAGTTGAGTCAGAATATTTAGATGGTTTTGATGAACAGCGTATTAGAGAATACGAAAACTCGTTTAACACTTTACAAACTTTTTCTCATTATAAAGTTAGCATTCCAAACCAATTTACTAAAAGCATTAAACTTACCGGAAACTATATTATCACTATTTATGATGATTATGATGATATTATTTTTAGCAGAAAATTTATGGTATACCATCAACAAGCTAATGTTGGCCTACAAATTAGACGCTCTCGCGACGTTTCAACAATCGAACAAAAACAATCTGTAGACATCACAATAAGTTCGGGTCAATTACAATTTGTAAATCCTACCGAGACTGTAAAAACATTAATAATTCAAAATAATAATTTAAAAACAGCTATTACGGAATTAAAACCTCAATACATCTTAGGTAACGAGTTAAGCTACAGATACAATGAAGCCTCTAGCTTTTTTGGAGGTAATGAGTTTTTGAGTTTTGAAAACAAAGAAATACGAGCAGCAAATAATGGTGTACAATATATTAGTTTAGAAGATCTATATCAAACCTATTTATATACCAACACCTCTCGCGCTGACCTAGAATACACCTACAATCCAGATATAAACGGAAACTTTTTTATAACAGCTTTAAACTCGGACAAACCAGAAACCGAAGCAGATTATGCTTGGGTACATTTTTCTTTACAATACCCAACTATTGAAGAAGGTCAATCCATTCATGTTTATGGAAATTTTAATAATTATGATATTGAACCACAAACTAAACTTGAACATTTTGAAGAAGAAGGTGTTTACAGTATTGCTATAAAATTAAAGCAAGGTTTTTATAATTATAAATATGCAATTGTCGACAAAAGTGGCAACATAGACGAACATACTATTGGAGGCAGCTTTTGGCAAACAGAGAACAACTATAAAGTTTTAGTGTATTACAAAGAATTAGGAGCTAGATATGACAAAATTATTGGTTTAGGCGAAGCTAATTCGGTTGGGATTACCAATTAACACTCATTAAAAGTAAGTTTTATCCCATTATATCGACCAAATAAATATATAATTTTCTTATTTTTACAATAAGCAACTACATACTGACATGGTACAACAAGTTACAAAAGGGATAAAAATATCCGTAGACACTAAATTTGAAGGCACGTTTTATAAAAACTATAAAATTAACTTTGCTTTTGGATATGACGTAACCATTGAAAACCAAAGTAAGGATGTTGTCCAGCTTAATGCTAGACATTGGACTATTTTGGATGCCCTAAATAATATTGAGATTGTAGCAGGAGAAGGCGTAATTGGACAAAAACCAGTATTACAACCTGGTGAGAGTCACACCTATACTTCTGGCTGTTTACTTACCTCTCCATTTGGAGCCATGAAAGGTTTTTATAGTATGATAAATTACACAACTGCTAAAAACTTTGAAGTTATCATTCCTACTTTTAAATTAAGTGCTCCATTTGCACTTAACTAAAACCACATACTCTGATTCTTTCTATATAAAAGAACCATTCTACCTTTAACTACAAATATTTTACGGTTTTACTAACCATAATAACCCAACAAAAAATTGTAACTTTGTAGTATTATTTTTAAACTAAAAACACAACACTTATCATGGGAAAAGGATTTTTCAATGTACCAATTGCGGTGAATGAACCTGTAAAAAGTTACGCTCCTGGCTCTCCAGAAAGAGCAGCAGTTTTAGACGCTTATAAAACAATGTTTAACAGCAAAATTGATGTGCCTATGTACATTAATGGACAAGATGTTACAACAGAAAAAACACATACAATGTCTCCTCCACATGACCACAAACATGTTGTTGGAACACACGCTATTGCGGAAAAAAAACATATTGACCAAGCAATATCAACTGCTTTAGAAGCTAGAACAGCTTGGGCAGATACACCTTGGGAACATAGAGCTGGTATCTTTTTAAAAGCAGCCGAATTAATCGCAGGTCCTTACAGAGCTAAGATTAATGCTGCTACAATGATAGCACAATCAAAAACTGTACACCAAGCAGAAATCGATGCTGCTTGTGAGCTAATTGACTTTTTACGTTTTAACGTACAGTACATGACAGAGATTTATCATGACCAACCAGAAAGCACAAGTGATGCCTGGAACCGTCTAGAATACAGACCTCTTGAAGGCTTTGTATATGCTGTAACACCTTTTAACTTTACTGCAATTGCTGGAAACTTACCTGCTTGTATGGCATTAATGGGTAACGTTGTCGTATGGAAGCCAAGTGATTCTCAAATATATTCTGCTAAAGTAATCATGGATGTATTTAAAGAAGCAGGTGTACCTGCAGGTGTAATTAACGTTGTATTTGGTGACCCAGTCATGATTACAGATACCGTTTTAGCTAGTCCAGATTTCTCTGGTTTACACTTTACAGGTTCTACTTATGTATTTAAAGAGTTATGGAAGCAAATAGGTAATAACATACACAACTATAAAACGTACCCTAAAATTGTTGGAGAAACAGGAGGGAAAGATTTTATAGTTGCACACAAAACTGCACATCCAAAACAAGTAGCTACTGCAATTGTAAGAGGTGCTTTTGAGTTTCAAGGACAAAAATGTAGTGCAGCCTCTAGAGCTTATGTTTCGAAAAGTATTTGGAACGAGGTTAAAGGTTATGTAATTGAAGATGTTAACTCATTTAAAATGGGATCTCCAGAAGATTTAAGCAACTTTGTTACTGCTGTAATCCATGAAGGATCTTTTGATAAGTTAGCTAAATATATAGATCAAGCTAAAGCAGATAGTAATGTAGAAATTATTGTTGGAGGAAACCACGACAAAACTAAAGGT
This sequence comes from Olleya sp. Ti.3.14, assembly GCF_038154885.1. Classification (NCBI taxonomy): domain Bacteria; kingdom Pseudomonadati; phylum Bacteroidota; class Flavobacteriia; order Flavobacteriales; family Flavobacteriaceae; genus Olleya; species Olleya sp. Ti.3.14. Next base: position 399,585 of record NZ_JBAKAO010000002.1, on the reverse strand, counting down.
TACTTTATCGAGCCTACAGTTATTGTTACTGAAGACCCTAACTATACTACAATGCGTGAAGAGTTATTTGGTCCAGTAATGACAATTTATGTCTATGATGATGATAAATTTACTGAAACATTAACATTAGTTGATCAAACAAGCGAGTATGCTTTAACTGGAGCAATTTTAGCACAAGATAGATACGCAGTTGTACAAGCAACTAAAGCGTTACAAAACTGTGCTGGAAACTTCTATATTAATGACAAACCAACAGGTGCTGTCGTTGGACAACAACCATTTGGAGGTGCAAGAGCATCTGGAACAAATGATAAAGCTGGTAGCGCATTAAACTTATTACGTTGGGTATCTCCAAGAATGATTAAAGAGACTTTTGTAACTCCTGTTGATTACAGATATCCTTTTTTAGGAGAATAGTACTTTAACTATACTATCACACATAAAAAAACGCGAACCAAATGGTTCGCGTTTTTTGTTTTATTCACTTTAGTAAAACTAAATTTACTTTTTAAGCTCTAATTTTTCTGCAAAGTAATCGCAAAAATCCTTCATTGTAGCAGTCATTTTTTCGTCCTGAGTTGCTCTATTAAAAGTATCACTCATAGCTACTAATGTTTGATGAAAAAACACTTTCATTTCATCCACTGGCATATCCTTAGTCCATAAATCAATTCTTAAAGATTCCTGCGCTACATTATCCCAAACGGATAGCATCATTGCTTTAGCTTCAGCATTTTTAATACCTCCATCTTGTGCTGTCCAATTTAATTTTTCAGGCACTCTGTTTTCGTCTAACTCAACTTTTAAAGTTATTTCTGATGTTATTTTAGCCATTACTGTCTTGGTTTATATTTAGATTTATTAAATACGATTTGTGCTGGAGTATTAAGCAACTCTGTTAATGTAACAGAGTTATTATCCATGTAGGCTTTAACAATTTGCCAGCCAACAAATTGTCCTACTTTACCTGGTGACTCATTATCTATTTCTGCTAAATAAAATTTTGAGAAAGGTGCTGGATTAATAAAACGATTAGGTAATTTAGAGTCTGTGCTGTACAATAACTCTTTGTCAATAAAGTATTGCCAAATTTGCTCTTGATTGGCATATACCCAATCTAACTGCAATTGTGTGTAACCTATTTTTTGAGCGTCGGTTTTAAATGGTATAATCTTATCTTTTATATACAAAAGCTTCCCTGAATAGATCATCTCTTCTAACAGGTTTGTACGTTTAGTGTTTAGCACCATCTTCTCTGCATAAGCATTTGCCAAGTCTACGACTATCTGATCCTCAGTCATGTTAGCAGAAATATAAGTTTGTAAGCCTTGATAAAAAAAATGATCTGATCCTAAAAAGGTATCTAACTCTAAAATAGCAATAGTATCTGTTACAATTACCTTGTTGCGGTAATCAACATCAGAGGTCGATGTGATAACTCTAGGCGTCTTAAAATTTGGAAAGTAATACTTTAAGTGCATAAACAATTGCTTAATTTCCTGCGTTACTGTTTTTAAGTCTGGAAATATTTTAATGGTCTCTTCGCTTAATTGATTTTGCAAAGTATCATTCAATTTTTGTATCCAAAATTGGTCGTCAAACTGTTTAGGAAACATGAATGGATAAGCCATTTTTAATTGCGGTAAATCTTCTGGCTTAGCTTCCGCGAAAGCGATATCAAAACGCTCTACAGCAAGATTTATCTCAATCTTAGCTATTTTGGCTGCTTCTTTATTATCATCTTGACAAGAAAACAATGTAAAAAACAATGATATTATTAAAATGAATACTCTCATAAAACTTAAGGTCTCTTAATTTTTATTACTAAAGGGATTACTTTATTTTTGTTAGGCAAAGGTACTATACTTTGCTTTAAATTCTTTGATTATGCAAACAGAAAAAGTTGTAAAACATATTGTAGATTGGTTAAAAACATATGCTAATAACGCAAAAGTAAATGGTTTTGTTGTAGGTATTTCTGGCGGAATTGACAGTGCTGTAACCTCTACCCTTTGCGCGCAAACTGGGTTAAAGGTACTTTGTGTAGAAATGCCTATACATCAGGCTGCTAGTCACGTCTCTAGAGGTCAAGAACATATTGAGCAATTAAAAAAACGCTATCCCAATGTGGAAGGGATTATATCTGACCTAACACCTGTTTTTGAAGAGTTTAAAACTGAAGTGTCCCTAGAAGGTAAAAAAGAAGTGGTGGATATGGCTCTTGCCAATACACGTGCTAGATTACGTATGACGACGTTATATTATCATGCTGGTTTACTAGGTTTATTAGTTGCAGGTACTGGGAATAAAGTAGAAGATTTTGGTGTTGGGTTTTACACAAAGTATGGTGATGGTGGAGTAGATTTAAGTCCTATTGCAGATTTAATGAAAAGTGAAGTGTATAAGTTAGGTGAATTTTTAAATGTTCCAGAATCCATAATTAAAGCTGCACCTAGTGATGGTTTGTTTGGAGATGCACGAAGTGACGAAGACCAAATTGGTGCATCTTACCCAGAATTAGAATGGGCTATGAAAATGAAAGATGAAGGGAAAACTATATCTGACTTTGAAGGAAGAGAATTAGAAGTCTTTAAAATATTTAAACGATACAATACCAATAACTTACACAAAATGGTTGCAATTCCTGTCTGTAATATCCCTAAAGATTTAATCTAATAGTCCGTAATCCTATAATTTTATATACCTTTACGACGCTATTATTATTTCTATAACTCAAGTCTTTTTTTAATTAAAAAGGCCCTAAAAAACTAATTGACCATGGTTAAACTAATGGTTGCGGATAATCATCCTATAGTAACTAAAGGATTAGAATTGGTGTTTGCTAACTCTAGAGACATAAAATTTGTCGCATCGGTTGCAGATGGCGAAGCTATTTTTGACGCACTAAAACAGTACACAACAGACATCTTACTTTGCGAAATTGACTTACCTAAACTTAATGGTATAAGTGTATTACGTCGCATTAAAAAAGAAAACCCAGAAGTAAAAGTTATTATTTACAGCGCACAGCAAGAAGAAGTTTATGCTGTAAGTGCTATTAAAGCTGGAGCAGATGGCTATGTTAACAAATCCACTGACTTACTAACTTTAAAAGATGCTATAATGAAAGTGTATTTGGGCGGACTTTACATAAGCCCAAATTTATCTAGAAAAATTGCATTGGATAAAAACAGTGGAAAAAGTAATTACTACAAAAAACTATCTACAAGAGAGGTTGAAGTTTTAAAGCTTTTATCTAACGGTAGACGTAACAAAGAAATTGCTGAGGAATTACAGATTAATGAGAAAACGGTTAGTACCTATCGTGCAAGGCTAATGAAAAAGCTTAATGTAACTAACTTAATTGATTTAGTAAACCAAGCAAAAAGTTTAGATCTATAAAGCTCTATTTAGCTTTCTTGACAACAACATTTTTAAACCTGAGTAATCCTTGACTTCTTCAAGGATTTCTCGGTTTATAGTGTTTTTATCTTCTAATGTTTCTTTTTGAAACTGTAATACTTTTTGATCAATTAAAAAGCAACGTAAAGTCAAAATAGTCTCGCTAACTAATTGCGCAACAGAGTCTATTTTTGTTTTTGGAAAAATATTATTACGATGCCAATCGGATAACGCATAACGCTCATCCTCCATTAAAATAGATGTGATTTCTGAGGCTAAAACAGGATCTATTGTGTTAATAATGCTTTCTATTTTAAATTCTGGATTTTGATTTAAAGCTTCAATTATTGCAAAATAAATATCTTTAAACTGTGGATTTAAAAATTCCATTTCGTCTTCTTGTAAGTCTAAGTATATTTTTTCAAACACTTTAGCTTCTTGAACAACTGGTTCTAACTCTAACTGACCATTGTCTGCTTCTTTTAAAACTAAGTCTTCAAAATCTTCTTTTCTGTTTCCGTAAAGTAGTAGTATCTCAATAATTTTTCGCTCTAAGGTATATTGCACATCAACCTTTTTAACTGCTGGTTGACTTTTAATAACTTCAAAAGCTTGCGGGTTTTGAGGTTGTTTTGCTGCCTCATTTTGTTCTTTATTAGTCATTTGAGCTAGAGTAGAAAACAAAACCTCTTCACTTATATCCATTATCCTTGCGCACTCTTGGATGTAAATTTCTGTTTTAATTCTATCCGGAATTTTAGCAATACTATTTACAATATCTCTAATGGTTTCGGCCTTTTTAATTGGATCGTTTTTAGCACTTTCATATAAAACGGAAGCTTTAAACTGAATAAAATCCTTAGCATTTTGATCTAAATAGGCTGTTAGCTCCTCTAATGTATTTGATTTTGCAAAGCTATCTGGATCCTCTCCTTCTGGAAACGTACAAACCTTAACATTCATACCTTGCTCTAGGATTAAATCTATACCTCTTAAAGAGGCTCTCATACCTGCAGCATCACCATCAAATAAAACAGTAATGTTTTTTGTTAAACGGTTAATTAATCTGATTTGGTCACTAGTTAAGGCTGTACCAGAACTAGAAACTACATTTTTAATTCCTGTTTGATGAAATTGGATTACATCTGTATAACCTTCTACTAAATAACAATTATCCTCCTTTGCAATGGATTGTTTAGCATGATAAATACCATATAAAACTTTACTTTTATGATACAAGTCGCTTTCTGGACTGTTTAAATATTTAGCAGCTTTTTTATCATTAGTTAAAATACGACCACCAAATCCTAAAACACGACCACTCATACTTTGTATAGGAAACAAAACACGTCCTTTAAAACGGTCAAACTGCTTAGTCTCCTTGACTATAGTTAGTCCTGTAGCCTCTAAAAACTCTAAATTATATCCTTTTTTTAAGGCTGCATCTGTAAAGGCACTCCATTGATCTAAACTGTAACCAAGTTCAAACTTTTTGATAGTTTCTGTTGTAAAGCCTCGCTCCTTAAAATAACTTAATCCTATTGCTTTACCTTGATCTGTATTATGTAGTGTATTTTGAAAATAAGTGCTAGCAAACTCACTAACTAAATATAAGCTTTCACGCTTATCTTGCGCTTGTTTTTGCTCGTTAGACTGCTCTGTTTCTTCTATTTCAATATTATACTTTTTAGCTAAATATTTAATAGCTTCTGGATAGGTAAAATGTTCATGCTCCATTAAAAAAGCAACGACGTTTCCTCCTTTTCCACTTGAAAAATCTTTCCAGATTTGCTTAACTGGTGACACCACAAAACTTGGAGAACGCTCTTCTGAAAAAGGACTTAATCCTTTAAAATTGCTTCCGGCTTTTTTTAGCTGAACAAAATCACCAATAACCTCTTCCAGTCTGGCTGTTTCATATACTTGGTCTATGGTAGATTTTGTAATCAAGATTAAATTTTATTGAATTTTTAGAATGTAAAAGTAATACAAAATAAGACGGTTTTCAATTCAGAAACTTTTAAGTTTTGACGTTTTTAGAATTAAATAAGATTGAAACTGCGTTAATAATACTAATTTTTTAAACCTTTAAATATAAATAGCATTGGGAAACATATAATTAGTTTTAAGGCAAAAAAAACCGGAATATATTCCGGTTTTTCATTTTATTTAAGTAAAACAACTATTTCTAGTCATTAACGCTTAACTTAGTTATAGTTAAATACTCTACTTCTTCGTCATCACCTTCATCATTTACAATCATTTCTTTTTCTTTCTCGTAAGTGATAGTAAAGCTTGTTCCGATTAACTCATCAGAATCAAGATCAAAATTTTCAAAAACATCTTCTGAAAGATAGTTAAATTCCATTTTTTCTGTCTTATCACCTTTAGTGATTGTAAATACGTAATTAGTATCTTCTACACCATCATAAACTCCAGATACTACTTGATTTTTTGAAATTGTAAAAGAACTTAAAGTTAGGCTTAAAAAAGCAATTGTTAAAACTAAAATTTTTGTTTTCATTTTAATACTATATTAAAGTTGATATTGTGTTAATAGGGTTCGGATTTTAGCCACCTCAAGTCCGAATCTGCTTTTAGTATTGTTTTCCTTAAAAACAATAACACGTGGTTTTACTTTAAATACGTTTAGTAGTATCTGTTTAGATTATGAAACTATTTTTTTAGTTTAAATTTTATATTAAAAATCGTGATCTTGCTCTTCACTTTCTTCTAATTGAGGGTCTTGTACTGCTTCTGGATCATCATCTTCAAAATCCTCATAGTCATCCTCATCATAGTTTTCCATTGTTTTTACTAATTTAGTACTAACCTTAACTAGATATTTAGTGTCTTCTGTAGTTACTTCTACAGCTTCAATTAATTCGTTTTTAGCGTTTCTAAATTCGATAATATGATCTTCATCGTATCCTTCTGGATATTTATCCACTAACAGCTTTAAAATTTCTGGTGTTAGCTTTTTAAAATCAACAATGACGCGTTTTAAATTGTCTGGCTTTTTCATTTTTATATAGCAATTATAATCCTAATATATATGCAAAGATAAGTGGTGCAACAATTGTTGCGTCACTTTCAACAATAAATTTTGGTGTATCAATATCTAATTTACCCCAAGTAATTTTCTCGTTTGGAACTGCTCCAGAATACGATCCATAGCTTGTAGTTGAGTCGCTAATTTGACAAAAATAACTCCAAAAAGGTGTCTCTGTACGCTCCATATCTTGGTATAACATTGGTACCACGCATATTGGAAAATCCCCTGCAATACCTCCACCTATTTGGAAAAATCCGATTCCTTTTTGAGAGTTGTCTGTGTACCAGTCTGCAAGAAAGGTCATGTACTCAATACCAGATTTCATTGTGCTTGCTTTAAGTTCTCCTTTTAATACATAACTAGCAAAAATATTACCCATTGTACTGTCTTCCCAACCTGGACATACTATTGGTAAGTTTTTTTCTGCTGCAGCATACATCCAAGAGTCTTTTAAGTCAATCTCATAATATTCCTCTAGAACACCAGATAATAACATTTTATACATGTATTCATGCGGTAAATAACGCTCGCCTTTTGCTTCTGCATCTTTCCATATTTTTTCTATATGGTGTTGTAAACGTCTAAATGCTTCGTGTTCTGGAATACAAGTATCTGTTACACGATTAAGTCCTTTTTCTAACAAGTCCCATTCTTCTTGAGGTGTTAAATCACGATAATTAGGTACACGCTTGTAATGTGAATGTGCAACTAAATTCATTATATCTTCTTCAAGATTTGCTCCTGTACAAGAAATAATATGCACTTTATCTTGTCTAATCATTTCTGCAAAACTTTTTCCAAGCTCAGCAGTACTCATAGCTCCTGCTAATGACACTAACATTTTAGCTCCATTATCCAATTGCGTTTCATACCCTTTTGCTGCATCGACTAAAGCTGCTGCGTTAAAGTGTAAATAATGGTGTTGAATAAATTGTGATATTGGTCCTTTAGTACTCATCGTCTTCGTTAAATTTTGAACTATTATTTTTTTGTTTGTTACTGTCGTAAGTATTGTCGTACTCGTCCTCTACACCTTGATCCATAAACTTATAGCTTAGCATTTTGTAATATAACTTTGCTGCTAAAAAGTCTGATGATTTGTCAACTGTGTTTGGACATAACTCTACTATATCAAAACCTACCACATTTTTTTCTTCAAATACTTGTTTTAAAAACTCTAAGGTTTCATACCATAATAAACCACCTGGTTCTGGTGTACCTGTACTTGGCATAATTGATGGGTCAAACGCGTCTAAATCTATGGTAATAAATACATTGTCCGTCATTTGATCAATTGCACTATCCATCCATGTATCGTCAACAGCCATCTCGTGTGCGAAGTATGTTTTTTCTTCGTCCATAACTGTTTTTTCAATAGCATCCATAGATCTAATTCCAACTTGAATTAAATTAGTGGTTTGACTAGCTTCATAAACTGCACAAGCGTGATTACATTTAGAGCCTTCATACTCTTTACGTAAATCTGCATGTGCATCTAATTGTAACACAGTTAAGCTAGGAAACATCTCGTTAAAGGCACGAATAGTACCTATAGATACTGAGTGTTCTCCTCCAAAAATGGTTACAAATTTATTTTTTTTAATATACTTTTTTGTTGCTTGATGTACTGCCTCAACCATAGCTTCTGGCGAGCTATTTTCTGAAACAGGATCTGCTAAAAAGACACCTTGTTGATAAACTTCTGTATCGGTTTCGATATCATAAAGTTCCATATTCTCTGAAGCATTTAAAAAAGCTTCTGGGCCTTTATCTGCTCCTTTTTGCCATGTACTTGTCCCATCATAAGGAACTGGAATTAAGACAATTTTTGCTTGTTCTAATTTTGCTAATTCTTCTGGAATACCAGCATAAGTTTTACTTTGCATAGCCTAAAATTTTAAGTAAGTCTTCACTTTTTTGTTGTTCTGAAAATAATGTTTTGGTGATGTTACCATCTTCGTCTTTGTCTATTAAAATATGTTTTGGTGACGGAATCAAACAATGTTGTAGTCCTCCAAAACCACCTATAGTTTCTTGATAGGCTCCTGTATTAAAAAAGCCTATATATAATGGTTTGTCTTTATTGTATTTTGGTAAATAGATGGCATTCATGTGCTGCTCACTATTGTAATAATCATCACTATCACATGTTAATCCACCTAACAAAACACGCTCATAAGAGTCATTCCAGCGGTTTATGGCTAACATTATAAAACGTTTATTTATAGCCCAAGTATCTGGTAATGTTGTAATAAAAGAGGAGTTTATCATGTTCCACTTTTCACGATCGTTTTGTTGCTTTTGGTATAATATCTCGTAAATTGCGCCTCCACTTTCTCCTACTGTAAAACTTCCAAACTCTGTAAATATATTTGGTACGTCTACTTCTTCGTCTTCACAAGTTTGCTGAATTTGATTAATAATTTCATCAATCATATACTCGTAATCAAAATCAAACGCTAACGAGTTTTTAATTGGAAAACCTCCTCCAATATTTAAACTATCTAAACTTGGACAAATCTTTTTTAAGCTTGTGTACACTTTTAAACACTTTAATAATTCATTCCAATAATAGGCATTATCTCTAATCCCTGTATTGATAAAAAAGTGAAGCATTTTAAGCTCAATCTTAGGATTGTCTTTTATTTGATTTTTGAAAAAAGGTACAATGTTTTTATATCCAATACCTAATCTAGAAGTGTAAAACTCAAATTTAGGTTCTTCTTCAGATGCTATTCTAATACCAACTTTAAAGTTACCTTCGATTTGTTCTGACAACAATTCTATCTCTTCATAATTATCAATAATCGGAATACAGTTTTCCTGACCACCATTAATTAATCTAGCAATATTTGTAACGTATTGGTCACGTTTAAAACCGTTACTTATTACAAATGTTTTATTTGTTATTTTACCTTCTTTTTTTAAATTTTCAACAATGTCAATATCAAAAGCCGAAGAGGTCTCTATATGTATATCGTTTTTTAAAGCTTCATTTAAAACATGTTTAAAGTGCGAGCTTTTTGTACAATAACAATAGTTATAATTCCCTTTATAATCATGCTTTTTAATAGCATCACTAAACCATGATTTAGCGCGTTGTATGTTATTAGAGATTTGTGGTAGGTACGTAAATTTTAATGGTGCACCATACTCTTCTACTAACTCCATTAAGTTGATGTCGTGAAATTGTAGGGTTTTTTCCTCTAGTTTAAATTCTGGTTGAGGAAAATCAAAGGTTTGACTTATTAAGTCTATATATTTTGTATTCATTATTTTGTTTAGAAATTACTTTAAAGATAAAACATAATATTTTTATTATGCTGTTATGTCAAAATAATTCTATCAAATCTGAATTTTTAGCTCACAAGTAGGTATGAAGCCAAACTGATGCTGGCTAGCAAATATTGTAGTGAAAGCGGAAGTTAGCTTTAAAATTCGGTCACTTAATCTGTAAGCTGCTTTTGAATATGACTTCCTAATTTCCAAAAGCCCGAACATAGAAACAGAGTTCAAGGTGTTCAGCTAATATGATGCAAATGAAATACTTTTTTTTTAATTAAAAACTTTTTTTTGAAAAAAATAATATTTTTTTGAAGATTTGATAACATCAGTATTTACAACCCTTTTAACGCTAAAAAGCGTCTTTTTTAATAATAAAAAAGACGCTTTTAAAAATAAATACTTTTTTGTTTAATCTAAATCTAGTCTAACACCTAAAGATAAGTTGTTTTGATCCACTATTTGGTTTTTAAATATTGGTGCCAAATCATATTTAGCATACAAACTTAAATCCCCAAAACCTATATATGCACTAACACCATATGTAAATGTATTAGTATTATAGCCTCTTCTAATAGTTTCTTCTACACGCTCTCCATCGGATTTGTAATTTAGCTTTTGCACTGCTTTTCCATTAACACCAACGTATCCACCTAAACCTATTTTAAATTTATTGTAATTATTATAACGGACTCTACCATCTTCGTACACTTTTTTATCCCAAGGTCCAAATTCAAAATGCACAGGAACAACAAGACTTGTTGTTCTAAACTTAGCACGTTTTAAATCGCCATCAAAACGTTGTAATGTGGTTTGATTACCTTCTTGCACAAAGTACATATCGTTTTTTATATCTAGTTTATTCCATTGTACTGAAAGCCCATATTTTAATCTTAAAAAGTTAGACTCTTTAAAGACTCGCGTATTCCAAAGCCATCCTAATTCTACAAAACCAGAACCACCCAATTTATATGGCGAGTCACTTAAGCTAACACCATCAATAATTGCGTTATTAAAACCCATTGCAAATAGTAATTGATTACCTGTGCGTATGTCTTGTTTTGGAGGCGTACGATTTGCTGTAACTCCGATTAGCTCTTTATCTGATGCTCCAATTTTAATTGAAAAGACATTAACATTATCTTCATCATCTTGTAATTGTTTGTTTCGTTTTAAAAACTCTAATCTATTAACTGCAATTGCTACTCTGTTTTCAATATTTAAAGCTCTTTTTTCTGCGACTTCTTTTTTCAAGCTTTCTGCTTCATCAAAAGTAATCTCATCCGCTTCTAACCTGTCATTAATAGCATCAATTTCAACTTTTAAAGCATCTCTTTCTTGTGTAATAATGTTTTGTTTTAAAGTTTCAATTTTAGGAATTGTGTCTTTTACTTGTGCGCTGATTTGGCTAACAGTAAATAAAATAATTAGATAAACTAAGTGTTTTGTAATGGTTTGCATAACTGTTCGTTTTTTTTAATGATTAATTGATTTAAAAATCACGCTCTGCCACTGTTGTTTTTAATGTTTCGTAGCCTGATTTTACAGCATGAAACAGACGATTTTTTAGAGATTTTTCAGATTTCATCTCTACATCTTCCAACAATGAGTTAGCGTCAATTTTTTCTGGTTTATAAGTAGTGTAGTTGTTTTGCACATCTGAGTATGCTTCTTTTAATAATAGGTCAGCTTCAGATGTTATTGTTGTCGTTTGACTGATATTATCATTAGGTTTTTGTGAATTAGTAGCAGATGCTATAGTTACTTTATCTTGAAATTTAGTATTGTCATTTACAACCAAAACAGTATTAGATTTATCTGCTTCAACACTTTGTATTGTTGCTTTATTTGTTACTGCTTTATGTTTTGGTTTAACATTTACCTTATCAACGACTACTTCTGGACTTGTTATCGTTTTAGTTACTTTATTTTGCTTGTTAATTTGATTGATTTTACTTGGTAACAGTATTTCATTTTTGACATCCTCAACAACTACATTAATTGGATCAGGTTTGTCATTAAAAATAAAAATTGCCATAAATACACCTAGAAAAGTAGCTGCAATACTAAACCACCAAAATGGGAATTTTCGTTTGTTTTTTTGATTATCTAATTGCGTATCTAGTTGGCTCCAAGCTATTTTGCTTGGCGCAATTGTGCGACGCTCTAGCGTGTCTTTTAATTGCTTTTCAAATTTATTTGGTGCCATATTCTTTAATATTTAATATCTTAATATTGTCCTGCAGCATTTTTCTTGCTTTACATAATTGAGATTTTGACGTCCCAACACTTATGTTTAAAAGTGTTGCTATCTCAGCATGTTTGTAGCCTTCAATTGCGTACATTATAAAAACCATTTTATAACCCTCTGGCAAATTGTCTATTAATTCTTGAAGTTGTGCCACATCATATTGTTGCGATGCTTCATCTTGAATCTCGATGTGTTGATACTCTTCACCTACAAACTGAATCGTCTTTTTTTGTCTTAAAAAAGAGATAGACTCTCTAACCATTATACGTCTAATCCAACCTTCAAAACTGCCTTCATGTTTAAAGGTTTTTAAATTAGTAAACACTTTTAAAAAACCATTTAACATGACCTCTTCTGCATGTTGCATATCCTTAATATAGTAACGACATACACTTAACATTTTAGGTGCATGCAGCTCAAACAATACGTGTTGGGCTTCACGATTATTCTGAGCAGCTTTTTTAATTAGCTTTACTTCGTTATTAAATAAGGTAACGACTTTCACAGATAGTGTTTTTTAGTTTGGTCTTCTATTTATAAAGACGCAAAAGCTTTTAAGAAGGTTGCCTGAAGTACGAAAAAAAATTATTTTTTTCTTTCTATGACATAATTCACCATTAACTCAAGCGAGTCTTTATATTCTGATTTAGGAAAATTATTTAGCAGTAATAATGCCTCTTCCTGAAATGCTTTCATTTTTGAAACAGCATAATCCAATCCTCCATTGTCTTTTACAAATTGGATGACTTGATTAACCCGTTTTCTATCTGTGTTGTGATTTTTAACCGAATTGATTAACCACTTTTTGTCCTTTTTAGAACAATTGTTTAATACGTAAATTAAAGGTAAGGTCATTTTTTGTTCTTTGATATCAATACCTGTAGGTTTACCGATGCTTTGGGTACCATAATCAAACAAGTCATCTTTAATCTGAAATGCCATACCTATTAACTCTCCAAACTTACGCATACTTTCTACCTCAACAGAATTGGGTTTTACTGATGCTGCTCCAAGACTACAACAAGCAGCAATAAGTGTCGCTGTTTTTTGTCTAATAATTTCATAATAAACAGCTTCTGTTATATCTAGTTTTCTAGCTTTTTCTATTTGAAGTAATTCGCCTTCACTCATCTCTCTTACAGCAATAGAAATGATTTTTAAAAGATCAAAATCATTATTATCTATTGATAGTAATAATCCTTTTGATAATAAAAAGTCACCAATTAAAACTGCTATTTTATTTTTCCATAGTGCATTTATAGAGAAAAAACCACGACGCTTATTACTATCATCCACGACATCATCATGCACTAATGTTGCTGTATGAATCAACTCTATGACAGATGCACCTCTATACGTCCTTTCACTAACCTCACCATTAGACACCATTTTAGCCACTAAAAAAACAAACATTGGACGCATTTGTTTTCCTTTACGATTGACGATGTAATATGTAATCCTATTTAACAGAGCAACTTTAGAGGACATGGCAAGCCTAAATTTTTGCTCAAAAAGATCCATCTCAAAAGCAATAGGCTGTTTTATTTGTTCTGTTATTTTCAAAATAATGGTGTAACTTTTAGTAATATCAAAAATACGAATAATCTAATGGATTGAAATGTTAATAATTCGCAATATTTATACTAAAAAAAGCTAGTGCTTTAATTTTGTGGTATATTTAAAGCGTATTAATCCTTAAACACACACACATGAAAAAAATTACATTTTTATTTTTATTTCTAACTGCTTCATTTGCATTTGGTCAAGTTTTGATTGATGAAGATTTTAATGCAGGTTTAAGTACACCTGCTGGCTGGTCTAATACTGACCTTGCTAATGGAGGTGTTTGGTCTTTTAATAACACCGGAGAAGCTCCTGGATTTGGAGTAGGCAACGTTGTTTTGTATGACGAAGGTTTCTCTGGAAGTTATCCAATTTTTGATAGTGATATTTTGGGTAATGATGGTGAAGCTGAAGATACTTATTTAGAAAGCCCAACTTTTGATGCTTCGGCATTAACAGATGTACAGTTAACATTTAATCATGTTATTCGTGCAGAATTTGGTGGTAATGGTTTTGTTGAAGTATTTGATGGTACTGCTTGGGTACAAGTGGTTTTATTTAACAGTACAAACAACACAAGTGGAGCCAACGAACTTGATTTTGGTTTTAAATCTTATGATGTATCTGCACTATTAGCAGGTGTTAGCAATGCAAAAGTTAGATTTAGATGGGTTGGAGATTATTCTTATTTTTGGGCTTTTGATAACGTAAAGGTTTTTGCTTGTACAGAAACTGCTGCACCAATTGCTGCAACTGTAACTACTCCTGCTAATGGTGCAACAAATGTAGCTATAGATGTTACAGGTACAACACCCTTAGTTACTCCGTTTGACTGGATTGCTGGACCATCTGCAACCGTTTTTAATTTATCTTTGGGTACAGATCCAGCAGGAACAAATATTGGTACTATACCAGGAGCGACTAATGGAAACGGAATTACTTTCAACTGGGCTTATAACACTACATACTATTGGTCTATAGAGTCTTTTAATTGCTTTGGGTCTACTGCTAGTGCTGTTTGGTCTTTTACAACTGAGACAGATCCTGCTTTATCTACTGATGAGTTTACATTAGATAATAATTTTAGCGTTTATCCTAATCCTGCTAGTGATGTTATAACTATTAAAACAAACTTAGCTATTGAATCTGTTGAAGTATACAACCAACTAGGACAACTAGTAATTAAAAGAAAAGGTACAGATATTCTAGAAAACTCAATTAATGTAGCCTCTTTAAATAATGGAATTTACTTAATAACAATTAATACTCAAGACAAAAAGCAAACGCTTAAATTTGTTAAAGAATAACCTTGTTATAGTTATAAAAAAAAGCGACTTTCAATTGAAAGTCGCTTTTTTTATGTTAAACTATTTTTTTAAACTATTCTTTGTTAGCTAATTGCCCACATGCTGCGTCAATATCCTTACCTCTACTACGTCTAATAGTTACGGTTATGTTATTTTCTTCTAAAACGCTTTGATACATATCTATTGCTTGTGATCTTGCTTGCTGGAATTGACCATCGTCAATGGGATTGTATTCTATAATATTGACTTTGCTTGGTGCAAATTTGCAAAACTGTACTAGTGCATCAACATCTTTGCGTTTGTCATTAATCCCTTCCCAAACCACATACTCATAGGTGATGCGATTTTTTGTTTTCTCGTACCAGTAGACTAATGCTTCTCTTAAATCTGCTAACGGAAATGTTGCGTTAAAAGGCATTATAGATGTTCTGACCTCATCAATTGCTGAGTGCAGTGAGACTGCTAATTTAAACTTAACCTCATCGTCAGCCATTTTTTTAATCATTTTTGGCACTCCTGATGTAGACACCACAATACGCTTTGGCGACATGCCTAATCCTTCTGGTGATGTTATTTTATCTATTGCTTTAAGTACGTTATTGTAGTTCATTAATGGTTCTCCCATTCCCATAAATACAATGTTACTTAATGGTCTGTCAAAGTATAATCTACTTTCTCTGTCAATTGCTACTACTTGATCATAAATCTCGTCTGGATTTAGATTACGCATACGTTTTAATCGTGCTGTCGCACAAAATTTACAGTCCAAACTACAGCCTACTTGACTTGACACACAGGCTGTGGTCCTTGTTTTTGTAGGTATTAAAACCGACTCGACTATTAAGTCATCATGCAATCGAACTGCATTTTTTACTGTACCATCACTACTACGCTGCATAACGTCTACTTTGATATGGTTTATAACAAAGTTATCTTCTAGCATTTGACGCGTGTCTTTGGATAGGTTGGTCATATCCTCAAAGGTGTGTGCACCTTTGCTCCATAGCCACTCGTACACTTGATTTCCTCTAAAGGCTTTATCGCCTTCTTTTTGGAAAAAGTCCCTAAGTTGGTCTTTGCTTAATGCGCGTATGTCTTTTTTCTTGATTTCCATTGGATTGCAAAAATAGTGAATCGTTTATTGATTTACGAATTACGATTGACGATTTACTATAGATTATTTTAAAACTGGTCTTTGGGTTGTGCATTAGCGATGGAGACATTTGTTGAAGCTCTTGCTTTTGCCTTAAAGCAAATGCAAAGCGACTGTCGAGAGCTCGACCCTTGGGTAATGCCATAAAAAAAACCTCTTTTACTTATTAAGGATAAAAGAGGTTTTGATTATTTATTTATAAAGGATTAGATGATTAACATCGCGTCTCCATAACTGTAAAATTTATACTTTTCTTTTACTGCTTCTTCGTATGCTTTTTTCATGAAGTCGTGTCCTGCAAATGCTGACACCATCATTAAAAGTGTTGATTTTGGCGTGTGGAAGTTAGTAATCATTGCGTTTGCGATGCTAAAGTCGTATGGTGGAAAGATAAATTTATTGGTCCATCCTTCTACTTCGTTTAGTGTTCCGCTTGATGATACTGAGCTTTCTATTGCACGCATTGCTGTTGTACCTACTGCGCAAATGCGACGTTTTTCTTTTTTAGCGTTATTGATAACTTCTACTGCTTTAGCTTCAATTTTAAGCTCTTCGCTATCCATTTTATGTTTAGATAAATCTTCTACTTCTACTGGATTAAAAGTCCCTAAACCAACGTGTAAAGTTACTTCTGCAAAGTCTACACCTTTGATTTCTAAACGCTTTAATAAGTGCTTAGAAAAGTGAAGTCCTGCTGTTGGAGCTGCTACTGCACCTTCTTCTTTTGCGTAGATGGTTTGGTAACGGTCTTCGTCTTCTGGCTCTACTTCTCTTTTAATATATTTTGGTAAAGGTGTTTCTCCTAGCTCTTGTAGTTTGATTCTAAACTCTTGGTATGATCCATCGTATAAAAAACGTAAGGTACGTCCTCTAGATGTTGTGTTGTCAATAACCTCTGCTACTAACGTCTCGTCATCACCAAAATAAAGTTTGTTACCAATACGTATTTTACGTGCTGGATCTACTAATACGTCCCAAAGACGTTGTTCTTGGTTAAGCTCGCGTAATAAAAACACTTCGATTCTTGCTCCTGTTTTTTCTTTGTTACCAAATAAACGTGCAGGAAATACTTTGGTGTTGTTAAGAATCATCACATCTTTCTCGTCAAAATACTCGATTAAGTCTTTAAACATTTTGTGTTCGATGGTTTGCTCTTTTCGGTTTAACACCATCAAACGAGACTCGTCTCTGTTTTCTGCAGGATATTCCGCTAATAGCTCTTCAGGTAATTCAAAATTGAAGTGTGATAATTTCATTTATTAATTAGTTGTTAAGTTAACAAGATTGCAAATATACAATCTGGAGATAGGCGTTGTCAAGTAAATGACCAATTATTATTTATTAAACACTAAAAATGAAGCCTAAAGCAGCCAAATCGTCCCAAAACGTTGGGTAAGATTTAGAGACTACTTTTGAGTCTTCTATAATTATTGGAATTTTTAAGGCTAATGGTGCAAATGCCATAGCCATCCTGTGATCGTTATAGGTTGCTATTGTAACATTTTGATGTCTATTAGTCGCTTTTTTTAATGTTAAACTATTGTTTGTAATGGTTACTTGTCCTCCTAATTTTTCAATTTCGGTTTTTAAGGCTACTAAACGGTCTGTTTCTTTAATTTTTAGGGTATGTAATCCTGTTAAGTGACACTCTAATCCCAATCCAAATGCGGTTACCGAAATAGTTTGTGCTATGTCTGGTGCATTTTTTAAATCGAAATTAATTAATGTATCTGATGATGTAGCTTCGGTTTTTTGAAGGACAACTGTATTATTTTTAAAGGTTGTGGTCACACCAAATGCGTTATAAATTGTCGCTAAAGCGGAATCTCCTTGCAGGCTATTTTGCTTATATGATGATAACGAAATTGTTGTACCTATTGCAGACATTGCTACTATACTATAAAAATAGGATGCTGATGACCAATCACTTTCTACGGTTAATTGTTGCGTTTTATCAGCTAGTTGCTGTTGTGGGTAAATGGTAATTACATTATCCTGAAACTTTGTTTTTGTACCGATTTCTTCCAATAAGCTTAACGTCATTTTAATATATGGTACAGATGTGATATCGCCTTCAAGGGTTAATTCTAATCCGTTTTCTAATTTTGAAGCCACTAATAATAGTGCTGATATATACTGACTACTCACATTAGCTTTAAGCGTGACTTTATTTTTAGTAAACTTTTTACCAGTAATTAATAATGGTGGAAACCCTTGGTTTTCTTTATAAGTAATCTGAGCTCCTAATTGATTTAAGGCATCAACCAAAATAGCAATAGGACGTTCTTTCATACGTTTAGATCCTGTAAGCTCGATAGTTCTGCCTTCTTGTGTTGAAAAATATGCTGTTAAAAATCGCATCGCTGTTCCAGCGTGATGTATGTCTATAAAAGTATCTTTTGACGCTAAAGCTTTAGCCATTAATACCGAATCGTCACTGTTTGAAATATTATTTATTTTTATTTCGGGATATAAAGCTTGCAACAATAACAGTCTATTAGATTCGCTTTTTGACCCAGTAATTTGGATAGCGTTTGTTTGATGTATTGTTGATTGGTGTAAATGTAAATTCATATGTAAAGGATTTCTGTAATAACAGAAAGTAGTACTTTATTTTAATTTTTGATTGTTATGATGTCTGTCGTGATCACGCTTAGTTTTAAGGTCTAACTTTTTATCAAAAGCTTCCTGAAGATCTATTCCTGTTTGGTTTGCCAAACACAATACTACAAACATAACATCTGCCAACTCTTCTCCTAAATCTTTATTTTTATCAGATTCTTTTTCGCTTTGTTCACCATAGCGTCTAGCTATAATCCGTGCAACTTCACCAACCTCTTCTGTTAATTGTGCCATATTGGTAAGCTCGTTAAAGTAACGAACACCATGATTTTTAATCCAATTGTCTACCTCTAGCTGTGCGTTTTTAATGTCCATTTTACTTTATTTTTTTAAAAATTAGTGGTCTAACTAACGTTTCAAATAAACCCATTGCCACACCAAAAAAGATGGACATATTTATGATTTGATTATTTGTATAATCAGATTTAACAAAATAATTAATTAGATAACTTAAAACACCATAAAACAATGCTGCTACAAAAAATGTGATCACCTTTTTTTTCACTTTATTCTTTGTTTTTAGAATCTATAATAATGGTTACAGGACCATCATTTAACAACTCCACTTTCATATCTGCGCCAAACTGACCTGTTTGTACAGGTTTATCTAAAACAGATTGTATTTGTTTTACAAAAGCTTCATATAAAGAGATTGCAATATCAGGTTTTGCAGCCTTGATATAACTTGGTCTATTTCCTTTTTTGGTACTTGCATGTAATGTAAATTGGCTTACAACAATAGCCTCTCCATTTATGTCTATTAATGATCTATTCATTACTTGATTGTCATCATTAAATATGCGACAATTACTAATTTTGTTGACTAACCAATCAATATCATCTTGCGTATCCTGCTCTACAACACCTAGTAAAATTAGTATACCACTGTTAATATTAGCTACTAAATCACCTTCAATAGTTACGCTTGCTTTACTAACTCTTTGAATGACTGCTCTCATTTATTCCTGATTCCAAATATCGGTTCTATAATGTTCCTCGTCTCCTTCTACAATTTGCACATAACTTTTGTATCGTGATGCTGCAATTTCATCTTTCTCTAAAGCTTCTTTAACAGCACATTTAGGTTCTTCGATATGTAAACAATTGTTAAATTTACAATTTTGTTTTAAAGCAAAAAACTCTGGAAAATAATCTCCAATTTCTTCCTTTTCCATATCAACCACGCCAAAACCTTTAATTCCTGGTGTGTCAATAATTTTAGCATCAAAACTTAAATCAAACATCTCAGCAAACGTTGTGGTATGTTGACCTTGCATGTGTTGCATGGATATGGCTTTAGTTTTTAGGTCTAAAGTAGGCTCTATAGCATTTACCAATGTTGATTTTCCAACACCAGAATGTCCTGTAAACATGCTAACCTTACCTTCCATTAAGCTTTTAACTTGGTCTAGATTTTTTCCGGTCGTAGCCGAAATACCTATACATTCATATCCAATTTGTCTGTAAACATGAGCCAAATATCTTACCTCATCTAAAGTGTCTTGATCGTATGTATCAATTTTATTAAATAATAAAACCGCTTTAATATCATAAGCCTCTGCTGTTACTAAAAACCGATCTATAAAACTTGTAAATGTTGGTGGATTATCTATAGTCACCAACAAAAAAACTTGATCAATGTTTGATGCAATGATATGTGTTTGTTTAGATAGATTTACTGATTTACGGACAATATAGTTTTGTCTGTCATGAATGGTGTTAATCACACCTGTTTCTTGGTCAGATTTTGTATCCAATTCAAAGTCCACAAAATCTCCAACAGCAATTGGATTTGTGCTTTTTATATCTTTAAGTCTAAACTTCCCTTTTATTCTACACTCGTAAGTCTGACCTAATTCGGTCTTTACTGTGTACCAACTACCTGTAGATTTGTATACGCGTCCTGTCATTACTACAAATATGAAAATTATTATCTTCTATTCCAACAAAAATCAGCACCAAATGGCATCCTTTGTTGGTTTAAAATTTTTATTAACTTCGTGTCTTAACATAAACTTATATTATGAAAAAAAACTATTTATTTATCGCATTAGCCATTCTTGGCTTTATTTCATTCTCATTTATTACTAAATCTGACAAAAGTGGTCAGGTAGAGTATAAGGTTGTGACTGTTGTAGAATCTATTGTACCTAATGGTTTGGGTCGTTCTAGAATGATATCTGCAAATGAAACTAAAGACTACAAAGAATTTACAACTGTGCGCTCTGATGATAAAGATTCTGATGAAAAAAACAAATCTAAAAGAAATGAAATCAGAGTTAAAAATTATGACGAAACTAAGCTGTTAAATTTTTATAATTTAGGTGGAATTAGATTTCAAAATATAGCTGCCAACGATGCTGTTATGACTTCAAAAGTTAACGACATGGTTGCTCAAGGATGGGAATTAGCCTTTATT
This sequence comes from Olleya sp. Ti.3.14, assembly GCF_038154885.1. Taxonomy (NCBI): domain Bacteria; kingdom Pseudomonadati; phylum Bacteroidota; class Flavobacteriia; order Flavobacteriales; family Flavobacteriaceae; genus Olleya; species Olleya sp. Ti.3.14. The sequence goes on along the minus strand of NZ_JBAKAO010000002.1, from coordinate 378,531 downwards.
AATACTGGTGTTGAAAGTGAAGGAGGAAAAGGTGATGGTAAAGGTATTTTTATTACAAGATACACGTTTAAACGAACACTTTAAAACACAAAAAAGCCTCTTAAATTTAAGAGGCTTTTTTATACTAAAAATTAAAATTATCCTTTAATAATTTTTTCTTGATGATTAATTGATTCTTGGTGAATTGCCTTAAACATTTTTAAGATAAACTCTTCACTCAATCCCTTAGATTCTCCTTCTAAAACCATTTTTCCTAAAATCTCGTTCCAACGTTTGCTTTGTAAAACTGCAACGTTTTTCTGTTTTTTAAGACCTCCAATTCCGTCAGCAATTTTCATACGCTTACCTAAAGCTTCGATAATCTGATTATCCACAACATCAATTTGCGCTCTAAGGTTAGTTAATTCCTGATTGTATTCTGCTTCTGGATCAGATTCTTTTCTAATCTTTAAATCTACCATCATTTGAATTAAAGATGCAGGAGTTACTTGCTGTGCCGCATCACTCCATGCATTATCAGGATCTGTATGAGTTTCAATCATTAAACCATCAAAATTTAAATCTAATGCTGTTTGAGAGACATCAAAAACCATATCTCGTTTTCCAGTAATATGCGATGGATCGTTTATTAATGGTAAATCTGGAAATCTGTTTTGAAACTCAATAGCAATTTGCCATTCTGGAATGTTTCTATACTTCGTTTTTTCGTAAGTAGAAAACCCTCTATGGATAGCACCTAAGTTTTTAATACCTGCAGTATATAATCTTTCAATACCACCTAACCATAACGCTAAATCTGGATTTACTGGATTTTTAACCAATACAATTTTATCTGTTCCTGCTAATGCATCTGCTAATTCTTGCATGATAAATGGACTAACTGTAGATCGTGCACCAATCCAAAGTAAATCAACATCATTTTCGATAGCCAATTTTACGTGTGCAGCATTAGCAACTTCAGTACAGGTTTTCATGCCTGTTTCTTCTTTAACTTTTTTAAGCCAATTTAAACCTAAAGCACCAACACCTTCAAACATTCCTGGTCTTGTACGTGGTTTCCATATACCTGCTCTAAAATAGCTAACGTCAGTATCTTTTAGCTCGTGTGCTATTTTTAACACTTGCTCTTCTGTCTCTGCACTACATGGTCCAGCGATTACTAATGGATGATCTAACTTCATGTCATCCAACCAGTTTCTCATTTCTTTTTTGTTTTCCATAATCTTCTTATCTAATCCTATAAAATTTTATAGAATGTTACTATTTATTGTATTCCGTTTAATATTTGTTTGATGTAATTGGTGTCTTTCATTTCGTTAAAGACACCTTCAAAATCATCGTTTTCTATAAGGTTTTTAAACTGTGTTAAATTAGCGATGTAATCCTCTAATGTTTCGACTACATTAGTTTTATTCTGTTTAAAAATTGGTGTCCACATGGCTGGACTACTTTTGGCTAATCTTACAGTACTTTCAAATCCTGAACCTGCCATATCAAAAATATCACGCTCATTCTTTTCTTTTTCAATGACCGTTTTTCCTAACATAAATGCACTAATATGTGATAAATGCGACACATAAGCAATATGTTTATCATGAGATTCTGGATTCATATAACGCATACGCATTCCTATTTCCGTAAACAAACCGACTGCTTTTTCTTGTAGCTTGAAGGCTGTTTTTTCTACTTCGCAAATAATATTTGTCTTTTGATTAAACAAATCTCTGATTGCTGCTTTTGGTCCCGAAAACTCAGTTCCTGCAATAGGATGCATAGCTAAAAAATTGCGTCGCCTTGGATGGTTCTCTACCACTTTGCAAATATCAGACTTAGTCGAACCAACATCAGCAACTAACGTAAAATCTGATATTTTATCAAGCACATCGGGCAAAACACTAACAGAAGCATCCACAGGAATAGCTAATACTACTAAATCTGCCTTATCTAAATCTTCAAAAGTGGCTTTATGATCAATAACACCAAGCTCTAAAGCTTGATTTATATGGTCTTCGGATTTATCAATACCATAAACTGTAACTCCAGGACGTTTATTTTTTATGTCCAAAGCCAAGCTACCGCCAATTAATCCAACACCAATTATGTATATATTTTGTATCATACTCTTGCTATTGCTTCTTCTATTTGTTCTACTGTTGCACATAACGAAAATCTTACATACCCTTCGCCTTGTGTTCCAAAAACCGTCCCTGGTGTTATAAATAGGCTTTTATCGTGCAACAAAGTATCTATAAATGTTTCTGATTTGTAACCTTCTGGTGCTTTTGCCCAAACAAATAAACCTGAAGCTTCTTTATCATAGGTACAGTTTAATTTATCTGCTAACTGCCAAACTAATTTACGACGTGTTGTGTATACCGTATTTAAACTATCAAACCACTCTTGCGGACTATTTAATGCTGCTATTGCTCCTTTTTGAATCCCGTAAAACATACCAGAATCCATATTACTTTTTACTTTTAAAATTGCGTTTATATGTTCTGGACTTCCTAAAACCATTCCAATTCTCCAACCAGCCATATTAAAAGTTTTACTTAGAGAATTTAGCTCCAAACAAACATCCTTTGCACCTTCAACATTTAAAATACTTAATGGATTATTATTTAAAATAAAACTATAAGGATTATCATTTACTAGTAAAATATCATGCTTTTTAGCAAAATCGACTAACTTTTTTAAATCTGCTTTTTTAGCCTTTGCTCCTGTTGGCATATGAGGATAACTGATCCACATTAGTTTAACTTTACTTAAATCTAAAGTTTCAATCTCGTCTAAATTAGGCAGCCAATTATTGCTTTCATCTAAATTATAAGCGATAGGATTAGCTTGCACTAATTTAGTCACAGCTGCATATGTAGGATAGCCTGGATTAGGAATCAAGACATTATCACCTTCATTTAAAAAAGCCATAGAGATATGCATAATCCCTTCTTTACTTCCCATTAATGGTAACACTTCTGTTTCTGGATTAATCTGTGTTTGATATTGTTTTTTATAAAATTCTGAAATAGCTTGTCTAAACTCTGGTAAGCCTTGATAGCTTTGATATTTATGTGCATTAACATCTAATAAACCTGCTGTTAACGCTGCAACAACTTGGCTTGATGGTTGTAAATCTGGACTTCCAATTCCTAAATTAATTATAGGTTTTCCTGATGCTTTTAAAGCATTGACTTCCTTTAATTTTTTAGAAAAGTAGTATTCCTCTACACTATGTAATCTGTTAGCTACTTTCATTATTTTTTTGCATTTTTATATTGACCAATAACTTTAAAATGGGTGGCCATAATATCCATTATAGATTTTGCTTTTTTGAAATCTTGATAATCTTGAAAGGTTACATCCACAAAAAAGGCATATTTCCAAGGAGTTTCAATGATTGGCAAAGACTGTATTTTTGTTAAGTTTAATTTGCAATCACTCATGACATTTAAAATGGTTGCTAAACTTCCTCTTTTATGGTCTAATTCAAATTTGATAGACGCTTTATTAATTTCCGCTTCAGCGATCTCAGAATTATCTTGTTTTACAATAACAAAACGGGTTTCGTTATGCTTAATAGTCTGGATGCTTTTTGCTAAAATATCTAGCTCAAATATCTGCGCAGCTAAAGTACTTGCAATAGCTCCTGTATTTTTTAATTGTTTATTATGAATACGTTCCGCAACCTCTGCAGTGTCCTTATCTTCTATAAGTTTGATATGTGGATATTGCTTAAAAAAAGCTTTACATTGCAACAAAGCCATAGGATGAGAATATACTTCTGTAATATCCTCAATCTTTTGATTTGGCAAAGCCATTAAGTTGTGTTGAATATCTAAATAATACTCTCCTACTACGTGTAAATTATTAGTATCTATTAGCGCATAATTAGGTATAATGGAGCCTGCAATTGAGTTTTCAATAGCCATTATTGCTGCATCTGTCCGTTTATTAAGGACACTTTCCACTGTTTGGTCAAAAGACATAAACGGAACAATACTAACATTAGTCTGAAAATAATTTTGAGACACAATGTGATGAAATGATCCTTTTATACCTTGTATAGCTACTGATTTTATCAATTTATTATTCTTTTTTAATTGAGTTATCCTATTTGTTTTGTGTAATCCTGACTTATTAAAACAAAAAAAAGTCTCGATATATATCGAGACTTTTTTAAAAAATATATGTTGCTAAATTACATATACAGCGTCTCGTTCCTTTTGTTAAAAAAGAAATAATACCAGCTAAAATATGTATTGTTTATTGTGCTCATGTTTGTAATAATATTGCTAAAGTAATTAATAAAATGATATAACAAAACACTAAGCACCTATTTTTGTGGTTTTTAGTAAAGATTTAAAGATTTACTAATAATCTATGGTTTAAATTACAGAATGTCTATTTTTGAGTAAAGATTATAACCATGTCAATTAAAGTAGAAAACATAACTAAGGTTTATGGCTCGCAGAAGGCTTTAAACAATATTTCTTTTGAAATTAATCGTCCCGAAATTGTTGGTTTTTTAGGACCTAATGGTGCCGGAAAATCTACTATGATGAAAATCTTAACAACCTACATAAATCCTACATCAGGCGATGCGGAAGTTAATGGACATCATATTTTAACTGACACAAAAAATGTACAAAAAAGTGTTGGCTATTTACCAGAACACAACCCTTTGTATTTAGAACAATATGTAAGAGAATATTTAAGCTTTAACGCTAATGTTTATAATGTTGACAAATCGCGTATTGAAGAGGTTATTACGCTTACTGGATTAACACCTGAGGCACATAAAACTATTGGACAACTATCCAAAGGTTACAGACAACGTGTTGGTTTAGCAAACGCCTTACTACATAATCCTGAGGTTTTAATCTTAGACGAACCTACGACAGGCTTGGATCCTAATCAATTAATTGACATTAGAAATCTAATTAAAAATTTAGGAAAAGATAAAACTGTATTTTTATCTACACACATTATGCAGGAAGTTGAAGCCATGTGTGATCGTGTTATTATTATTAATAAAGGAGAAATTGTTACCAATAAAAAACTAAAAGAATTGCGCGATGGACAGCAACAAATTGTTATTGTGGAATTTGATTATAGAATTGAAGAAGCTTTTTTATTAAAATTACCTAATGCAAAACATGTTAAAAACATCCACGATTTTACTTACGAAATCACGTTTGGAACGTCAGAAGATATGCGTAGTCATGTCTTTGATTTTGCTCATGATAACGAATTAAAGATTTTACAACTTAATCAAAAAAACGCAAGTTTAGAAAGTCTATTTAGAGAACTAACAAGTTAGTTACTCAAAAATTACTTGTCCATCAAATTGTTGCGAAATTGTAATTGTTGGTGGTGTATTAACAGCGATAACATCTCCTGTACTAACCAAACTAGCTATTAAGCTAAGTTGCGGATTTACTATGATATCATTTGTACCACGATGATAAATGGTTACATTTTGAGCTATTAAATAGCGTCCTTCAAAACGCCCATTACCAGACGCATGGTTAACTCTTAAATTCTCTGTTGTACCAGAGATTATATTTGTAGTTATATTATTAATTACCACTACTAAATCGGTACAATTGACCTCCATATTAAAAACACCTACATTGTAATAATCTCCAGAATCATCTTCAGAATACAATTTTAAATCTGGAAAATTTAAAACACCAATACTATGTACATCTAAATTACTACTGTTTCTAACTTCTGTCAAGTTAGGTGTAGTAACATATATTTTAGTAATCCCATAATCCCTTGTTAAATTACAACCGTTATTGTCCTTTAAAATCAATCGTCCATTTTCTACATAGACATCAACATCGTTTGCTAAGTTTTCTCCAGTTTCTAAAACTACTTTTTGCGTCAGACCTTGTTCTATAAATAATTCGATATTTTCATATACCGTAATCTTGGTAAACCCATCTACAGCAATATCTTGTTGTACGATATCTCCCGAATTTTGAAAACAATCTGGTGCGTTTTCAGAATCACAACTAAATAGAACTATTACTGATAGTATGTATATTATTTTTTTCATCTTAAAATCTTATTCCTATTCCTAATTCTACTGCTTCTGCTTTGGCACCATGAGACTTAAGGGTTAAAGCGCCATAAATTTTATCTCCAAAATAGCGTTTTAAACCTACTCTATTATAAACACGACCTTCAAAATCAAATGGGTAATACACATAGTAGCCTAGTTGTGTAATTAATGATGTTTTACTAATAAATAACTCATGACCTACAAAAACACCTACGCGTTTATAATCTTCGTCTCCAGAGACATTATCTAAAGGAAAGGCAACTGATTTATATCTAATATGAGTTTTTAAAAAATTAGAGAAAAAGACATCTGTCCCTAATTGTATGGCACTTTTTTTATTTAAACGCTTATCTGCATATGCAGAAAAAATGTAAAAAACGTATTGTCCAGAATCTATAATATCACTTTCGTTAACACCTGTTCTGAAAGCAAAATTATACTTTACTTTTTCTGTAAATGCTTCGTCAATATGCTTGATATATTCTGGTGAATTATTTGAATCCAAAAGATAATTAACTCCTAGATTTAATGTAATACTATTAATAGAGCTGTTTGGTGCTTTAATGTTAGCATTTGAATAATGGATTAAAGATAAACCCGTTTGTAATCCAAATCCTTGAAAAATATTTTCTTTTTTATAATTAAGCATCACATAAGTACTACTTAACAAGCGCGTACCAAATGCATTATTACGGTAATTATCTACCTTATCATATGGATTAGAATTGTATGCTAAGCCTTGACCTATTCTGAATACTAAGTTTCGTTTTAAAAAGTAAAAATTATAATGCGCATAGACACCAAGGTTGTTACCTAACGTTTCATTTTTAAAATCCTGATAAATAATTGACGCTCCATAATCTGGATAGTTATATCTGCTTTCCCAAGCATTTTGACCAAATGTCTTTTTATTATAACTTAAAATAAAACCAGTTGGGTGTCCTTTTATTAAATGTGAAATATCACTGTTATGCTCTGTTATATTTCCATAGAAAAAATTAGCATCTAAGGTAAACGGATTTTTTTCTTGTTGTGCTGTAGCTAAAAAGACACAACATAAAAATAAACAACTAAAATAAGACTTCATTAACACTGTAATTAGGTCGCAAAAGTAATTAAATTATAAACAGCGTTAATGCATATTATTAATCAAATAAGGTAGAAGACAAATAACGGTCACCTCTGTCACAAATAATTGCAACGACAACGCCTTGATCTAAAGTTTCGATTAATTTTAAAGCGGTTGCTACAGATCCACCACTACTCATACCTGCTAAGATACCTTCTTCCTTTGCTAATCGTTTAGTCATTGCTGTTGCTTCTTCTTGACTAACTTCGATAACTTGATCAACTTTAGACGGATTAAAAATACTTGGGACGTAGTCTGGAGACCATTTACGGATTCCTGGTATACTAGATCCATCCGCTGGTTGCGCACCTATTATTTGAATGTCTTTATTTTGTTCTTTTAAAAATGTTGAAGTCCCCATAATGGTTCCTGTAGTACCCATTGCAGATACAAAGTGCGTCACTTTTCCTTTTGTATCTCTCCAAATTTCTGGACCTGTCGTTTTATAATGCGCTTTCCAGTTGTCGTTATTTTCAAATTGATTTAACAATAAATAACCTTTTTCATCTCTCATTTTAAAAGCAACATCTCTTGAGCCTTCAATACCACGTTGGGCATCTGTTAAAACAACCTCTGCTCCATAAGCACGCATTGTTTTGACACGCTCGATAGTGGAGTTTTCTGGCATTACTAAAGAAATATTTATCCCAAATAAACTGGCTACATAAGCCAAAGCTATACCAGTGTTACCGCTTGTAGCTTCTACTATATGTCCCCCTTTTTTTATGTCGCCACGTTTTACAGCTTCGGCAATCATATTGTAAGCAGGTCTATCTTTTACACTTCCGCCTGGATTATCACCTTCTAGTTTTAAAAGCAACTTAACGTTAGGTTTTGAAACTAAATTATTAGCTTCTACTAATGGTGTGTTTCCTATTTGTTTTAAAATACTCATTTGCTGTATTTATTGGTGATTTTAATATCTGATTTGTAAGTGACTAAAGACTGTTCTGGAATAGATTTAGTAATCCATACATTAGCTCCAATTACAGATCCTTCTCCAATAATAACGTCACCTCCTAATATCGTGGCATTGGCATAAATGGTAACATTATCCTTAATTGTTGGGTGCCTTTTGGTGTTTTCTAAAGCTTTTTCGACTTTAATACCACCAAGAGTTACTCCTTGATAAATAATGACATTGTTATGTATAATTGCTGTTTCTCCAATAACAACTCCTGTAGCATGATCTATAAAAAATGAGTCTCCAATAGTAGCACCAGGATGTATATCTGCACCAGTAATACCATGCGCATATTCCGATATCATACGTGGTAAAACAGGCACATCTAATTGCCATAAAATATGACTTAATCTATACATTGCTATAGCGTAAAATCCAGGGTAAGCCAAATAGACTTCTTTAATACTTTTTGCTGCAGGATCATTATTATAAGCAGCTTCTGCATCTAATTGTAATTTTGGTTTTAAAGCTTTAACTCCTGTTTTAAACTGATCCCATTTTGTATTACAAACACCACAATCTAATGCCTGAGAAACATAAAAAAAGGCATCTTTAATATTTTTAAAAAGCTGTTCCTGTTGGTCAGAAGTCTCTAACGCACAATAAAACAACTCTTTTGCTAAGTCTTCTACTTTCTCTTTAAACCTAAATGGAATTTGTAACGTCTCCTGCATAACCTGTTTTTATTTGAGGCTATAAAGTTACTTCTAATTTTAGACTATTTAGCGTATTTATAATAGGAGTTTAACTATTTAAAATAATAACAATTACTTAGATAATACCATTGCATTTGTTTAATAATTACTATTGTATAAATCCTGCACCTACCGTATTATTAGATTTACTATCTATAATAATAAAAGAACCATTTGTCCTATGGTCTTTAAATGCATCATAAAATATAGGCTTATTTAATTTAAAAGTCACTGATGCAATATCATTCATGTTTAACACCTGTGCAGACTGATCAATCCCAGAATAATCAGGATTTATTTTATGATGAATGGTATCCACTTTTGCTAATACTTTGTTAACACCATGTTGTATAACATACTTATTACCTGAGGCTAAATTTTGAGAATCCATCCAAGAAATGGTCGCTGTAAATTGTTTATCAATAACAGGTAAATCGTTTGCTTTAACAATCATGTCTCCTCTACTAATATTTACATCATCATCTAAAGTAATTAATACCGACGAGCGTCTTGATGCAGTTTGTACTTTTTGATTATAAAAATGAATCTCTTTAATTTTGGATTTAGTCTGAGAAGGAAGAATAACAACCTCATCTCCAACACTTAATTCACCTCCATAAACCTTACCAGCATAACCTCTAAAATCGTGAAATTCTTCTGTTTTAGGACGAATAACATATTGCACAGGAAACCTAGGTGTTCCTGAATTTAATACATCTTTTTGATTAATATTTTCCAAATGCTCCAATAATGTTTCACCAGTATACCAAGGTGTATTTTCTGATTTATTAACAACATTATCACCTTTTAAAGCACTTACTGGAATAAATTTAATGTTTTGGTCTTGATAGTCTCGTTTGCTCATCAAAACTTCAAATTCAGATTTTATCTCATTATATCTCTCTTCCGAAAAATCAACTAAATCCATCTTATTTATAGCTATAATAACAGTCTTAATTCGTAATAAATTATTGATAAAAAAATGACGATTAGTTTGCTCAATCACTCCTTTTCTTGCATCTATTAAGACAATAGCTGCTTGAGACGTTGACGCACCAGTTACCATATTTCTAGTATACTCAACATGACCTGGAGTATCTGCAATGATGTAACTTTTGTTAATTGTAGAAAAATAAATATGTGCAACATCAATAGTGATTCCTTGTTCTCTCTCGGCAACCAAACCATCAGTAGCCAAAGAAAAATCTAAATAATCATAACCTAGTTGTTGACTTTTATTTTTTATAGCTTCTAATTTGTCTGAAGTAAGTGATTTTGTATCGTACAACAATCTTCCAATTAATGTACTTTTTCCATCATCAACGCTACCTGCTGTTGCTATTTTTAATACGTCCATATTATATGTTTGACTTCAAAATGAAGTTTTTATTATTAAATTAAATATTACTTTTTAAAGGAAAGAAAAGGGTATCTCTAAAAGTACCCTTGTTGTTTTCGTTTCTCCATTGCAGCTTCAGAACGCTTATCATCTATTCTGGCACCTCGCTCTGATATTGAAGAATCACGAATCTCTTGTACTACACTAGATATATCTGAAGCTTCGGATAAGACAGCTGCTGTGCAACTCATATCTCCAACGGTTCTAAAACGAACAATTCTTTCAATCACTTCTTCATCTTCATCTCTATACACAACATCATCATCAGCAGACCATATTAATCCATCTCTTAAAAAAGTAGCTCTTGTATGTGCAAAATAAATAGAAGGAATTTCAATTTTTTCTTTCTCTATATAGGACCAAACATCTAATTCCGTCCAATTGGAAATAGGAAATACACGTACATTTTGTCCCAATTCAATTTGTCCATTTAGCATATCAAATAATTCTGGACGTTGATTTTTTTCGTCCCATTGTCCAAAGTCATCTCTTACTGAAAAGATACGTTCTTTTGCTCTTGCTTTTTCCTCGTCGCGTCGGGCTCCTCCAATACATGCATCAAATTTAAACTCTTCAATAGCATCTAAAAGTGTTGTTGTTTGTAATTGGTTTCGGCTAGCGTATCGTCCAGATTCTTCTTTAACTTTTCCTTGATCAATAGAATCTTGAACATTTCTCACTATTAATTCTAAACCTAATTCTTTGACCAAACGGTCTCTAAAGGCTATAGTTTCAGGAAAATTATGACCTGTGTCTATATGCATTAATGGAAACGGAATCTTAGCAGGATAAAATGCCTTTTGAGCTAATCTTACTAATGTTATAGAATCTTTTCCTCCAGAAAACAGTAAAACTGGTTTTTCAAATTGTGCTGCCACTTCTCTAAAAATATAAATAGCTTCGTTTTCTAACGGATTTATTTGTGAGGTATTTTTCATTATTTTATTTATCATTTATGCGTGTAAACCGCATTCTCTATTACCTAAAACTTTAGTTGGATCAAAGTATTTAAACTCGTTTGGTAGTTGATGTTTTTCAAGATATGCATCAAGGCTTTCATCTGTAAAATTATAAAATGGACTAACTTTAATTACGCCATTTTTATCTACAGATACAACATCAATACTATCTCTAAAAGCACTTTGACCTTTACGCAAATTAGTAAACCAAACATCTGGTTTATGCTCTAAAAATGCTCTAGTAAATGGCTCTAGCTTAACCTGCTCAGTAAATAGTTTATGATTAGGATCATTTACATCAGGAATACCTAAAACGACATCACGATGTGCAACAGTCTGTTTTGGCACATAAAGTTTTACGTTTAAATTTAGGATATTAATAACCGACTCGGCATGTTTATAGGTATTAGGCGTATTATATCCTGTGTCGCACCAAATTACCTTAATATCCTTTTTTTGATTGGATACTAAATGTAATATTGCAGCTTCATAAGGTCTAAAATTAGTAGTAACCAAAGGATTTTTGGCAATACTAATAGCCCAATTGACAATCTCCTGTGGTGTTTTATCTTTTAATTTTTGGTTAATACTATCTATATCTATTTGTATCATTTTCCTAATTTAATTTTATTCCAAGCACGCTCATGAAAAAAGTAAAGTAACATTTTAGAAAAAAACTCTATAAAACCAATACTTAAAGCCATTTGTAAAGTACCAGTAATAAAATAGGTAATTACTAAAGTATCTAACGTACCAATAACTCTCCAACTTATTGTTTTAAGGATACTTCTATTAATGTTCTCTTCGGATGACTTAGCTTCCTTCTTTTTGTTTTCTACTTTAAAAAACGCATCTAAAATCATATCTAAATTCAATTACTCTTTAATTCCTATCGGAATAGTAGATTAAATGCAAATGTATAGCTTGCAGCTTGTTTGCACAAATAAATTAAATAAAATCTGCTAAAGTCTTGTTGTTAAAAATTTTAAGAGAACTATCTCTAACCTCTTCCATTAAGGTGTGAACAGCGCAAATGGTTTCATCTGGACAATCACTACATGCTTCGTAAAAATTTAAACTTACACAAGGCACCATTGCAATAGGTCCTTCTAAAATACGCATGACATCTGCCATACTAACATTTTTAGGTTCCTTTAAAAGGTAATAACCACCTGCTTTTCCTTTTTTAGAACCTAAAATCCCATTTTTTTTTAATGTAAGCAGGATTGTCTCTAAAAATTTTTGAGAAATATTTTCAGCTGAAGATATTGTACTAATTTGCACAGGACAGCGTTGATCCTTTTTTGCTAAATGTACTAAAGCCTTAATTCCGTATTTTGTTTTCTTAGAAAGCATATTACAAAAGTAAGCGTTTTTTGTTATTAAAAAACAGCTTCGGCAATTGCTTTAATATTATCACTTTTTCCCATCGAGTAGTAATGCAGCATTGGTATGCCTGCTTTTTTAAGCTCTAAAGATTGCTGGATACACCACTCAATACCAACCTGTCTAACCTCAACATTAGTTTTACATTTAATAATACTTTTAATTAAAGCTTCTGGCAAATCCACATGAAAACGATGCGGAATAACATTTAACTGCTTTAAAGTTGATATTGGTTTTAAACCAGGAATAATAGGCACAGTAATCCCTTCGCTTCTGCATTTATTTACAAATTGAAAATACTTTTGATTATCAAAAAACATTTGTGTCACCACATATTCAGCACCATTTTTAATCTTCTTTTTTAAAAAATGAATATCACTATCCAAACTTGGTGCTTCCATATGTTTTTCTGGGTACGCACCAACACCAACACAAAAATCCGTCGCACTACAATTAAGTAGTTGATCATCCAAATAATTAGCCTTATTTAAAGCTGCTATTTGTTTTACCAAATCACTAGCATGCGCATGACCTTCTTTTTCTGGCGTAAAATAGGTTTCGGTTTTAACAGCATCACCACGCAATGCCATAACATTATCGATATTTAAAAAGTCTAAATCAATCAAAAAATTCTCAGTATCCTCTTTAGTAAAACCACCACATAATATATGCGGTATGGCATCCACATTATATCTATTTTGGATAGCAGCACAAATACCAACGGTTCCAGGACGCTTTTTTACCACCTGTTTTTTAAGCAAACCATCACCCAAATCTTTATAATGATACTCCTCACGATGGTAAGTAACATCTATAAAAGGCGGATTAAATACCATTAAGGGATCAATATTATCAAAAATAGATTGGATATGCTGTCCTTTTAAAGGCGGTAAAATCTCGAACGAAAATTGCGTTTTCCCCTTTCCTTTAGTTATATGCTCTGTTACTTTCATGTATTACCTAAAATTATATCTCAGTTATTTTTATGGCGTTACCACAAGGGTCGCGCTTTCCGTTATATCTTTTTACTTGTTCTCGTTACAATACTCCTAACGTCGTATCACTCAAACTGACGTAAAAAGGATGCCACATCAATCGCTAACGCACTAGTCTGCTAAATTTGGGTTTAGCCATTTGGTAGCTTCTTCTATGCTAATATTTTTTCGTTTTGAATAATCCAATAATTGATCTTTCGTGATTTTTCCTAAGCCAAAATACTTAGCCTCAGGATTACCAAAATAATATCCACTTACACTTGCTGCAGGCCACATAGCAAGACTTTCGGTAAGTTTTACACCAATATTTTCTTCCACATTTAATAGCTTCCAAATGGTTTGCTTTTCTAAATGATCTGGACAAGCAGGATAACCAGGAGCTGGACGAATGCCTTTATAACTTTCCTTAATTAATTCTTGATTAGTTAAACTTTCATCTTGTGCATAAGCCCAATATTTTGTTCTTACTTCTTTATGTAGATATTCTGCAAAAGCTTCGGCTAATCTATCTGCTAACGCTTTAATCATAATCGAATTATAATCGTCGTTTTCAGCCTCAAATTGCTCAGCTAATTCTGCAGTACCAAAACCTGTAGACACGCAAAAAGCACCAATATAATCTTGAATTCCTGTTTCTTTTGGAGCAATAAAATCTGCTAAGGCATGATTAGGCACGCCTTCTCTTTTCTTTAATTGTTGACGTAAGGTTAGAAATTTAATTTTATCTTCATTTGCAAGACCTCTCGACTGCGCTCGAGGCGACAAACTTACCTCAATATCATCATCATTTATGGTATTAGCAGGAAACAACCCAAAGATGGCTTTTGCTTTTAATAGCTTTTCATCAAAAATTCTTTTTAATAATTCTTGAGCGTCAATAAACAAATCTGTTGCTTGACTTCCAACGACGCTATCTGTAAGAATATCAGGATACTTGCCATGTAAATCCCAACTTCTAAAAAAAGGAGACCAATCTATATACGCTTCTAATTTTGCAATATCAAAATCATCAATTATTTGAATTCCTAATTGTTTTGGCTTCAAAATTTTAGAGGTTTGCCAATCTATTTTATACTTTCTATCTCTAGCCTCTTCAATGCTTATGTAATCTTTTTGTTTAGTTCTGTTTAAAAATCTTTCTCTAAAAGCATCATATTCCTCTCTAATTTGTTCTTTATAAACAACATTGTTTTTATTTAATAATTCGCCAACAACAGTTACAGCTCTTGATGCATCATTAATATGTACCACAGCATCTTTATAATGAGGTGCAATTTTAACAGACGTATGTGCTTTAGACGTCGTTGCTCCTCCAATTATTAAAGGTATATCTAAGTTTTGTTTTTCCATTTCTTTGGACACATAAACCATCTCATCCAACGATGGTGTAATTAAACCACTTAAACCAATAATATCAACTTGCTCTTTAATAGCAGTATCAATTATTTTTTCTGGCGGAACCATAACACCTAAATCTATAATCTGGTAATTATTACAACCTAAAACTACACTCACAATATTTTTACCAATATCATGCACATCTCCTTTAACAGTTGCCATCAAAATTTTTCCAGCAAATTCTTGTTTTCCATCTTTTTCAGCCTCAATAAATGGTTGTAAATAAGCTACAGCTTTTTTCATGACTCTAGCCGATTTCACTACTTGTGGCAAAAACATTTTTCCGCTTCCAAATAAATCTCCAACCACACTCATACCTTGCATTAAATGACCTTCAATGACTTCTATTGGTCTTGAAACAGATTGTCTTGCTTCTTCAACATCTTCAATTATAAACGTATCAATCCCTTTTACTAAAGCATGTGTAATCCTGCTTTGCAAGTCGGTATTTCTCCATTCTTGAACCGTTTCTGTAGTTTCTTTTTTATTGCCCTTTACGGTTTCGGCAAACTCCAATAAACGCTCAGTAGCATCCTCACGTCTGTCAAACAAAACGTCTTCAACACATTGCAGTAACTCTTTATCAATTTCATCATAAATCTCCAACATCGTTGGGTTTACAATTCCTAAATTCATTCCGTTTTTTATGGCATGAAACATAAACGAAGCATGCATAGCCTCACGCACAGTATTGTTTCCTCTAAAAGAAAAGGACACATTACTTACACCTCCAGACACATTAGCAAATGGTAAGTTTTGTCTAATCCACTTAGTTGTCTTAAAAAAATCTAGTGCATTTTTACGATGTTCTTCCATTCCTGTGGCAACAGGAAAAATATTAGGATCAAAAATGATGTCTTGTGCAGGAAAATTGACAATATCAACCAATATTTTATAAGAACGTTCACAAATTTCAATACGACGCTTATACGTATCTGCTTGACCATTTTCATCAAAAGCCATTACAATTACAGCAGCTCCATAACGTTTTACTAGTTTAGCTTGACGTATAAACTCGGTTTCACCTTCTTTTAAACTTATAGAATTTACAACAGATTTACCTTGAACCACCTTTAAACCAGCCTCAATAATTTCCCATTTAGAGCTATCAATCATTATAGGGATTCTGGAAATATCTGGCTCTGAAGCAATGAGATTTAAAAAGGTAGTCATCGCATAAACGCCATCCAACATACCTTCGTCCATGTTGACATCTAAAATTTGTGCACCACCTTCTACCTGATCTCTTGCTACAGCTAAAGCTTCGGTATACTTTTCTTCTTTTATTAAACGTAAAAACTTTCTAGAACCTGTAACATTGGTACGCTCTCCTACGTTTATAAAATTACTTTCTGGTGTTACAATTAAGGGTTCTAAACCAGAAAGCGTTAAATATTTTTGACAGTCGCAGTCGTCCATTATGCTAATTGTTTTATTTGTCTTGGTTTATAGCTTTTTACAACCTGAGCAATTGCTTTAATATGTTCTGGATTTGTCCCACAGCAACCTCCAATAATATTAATTAAATCGTCTTTTAAATATCCTTCAATTAAATTTTTCATTTCTTCTGGAGTTTGATCATATTCTCCAAAAGCATTTGGTAATCCAGCGTTTGGATGTGCAGAAGTATAAAAATCTATTTGATTTGATAGACGTTTTAAATAAGGTTGTAATTGCTTTGCGCCTAAAGCACAGTTAAAGCCAACACTTAATAAAGGCACGTGAGAAATTGAGGCTAAAAAAGCCTCAACTGTTTGACCAGACAGTGTACGACCAGAAGCATCTGTAATGGTACCAGATACCATAATTGGAATGTCTATATTTTGTTCTTCTTTTACTTCTTCAATTGCAAATAATGCTGCTTTTGCATTTAAAGTGTCAAAAATAGTTTCGACTAACAATAAGTCTACTCCTCCATCTATTAATGCTTCTACTTGTTGCTTATAAGCTATACGTAACTCATCAAAAGTTACAGCTCTAAATTCTGGTCTGTTAACATCAGGACTTAGACTTGCTGTACGATTTGTTGGACCAATACTTCCTGCTACAAAACGAGGTTTATCTGGGTTTTTATTAGTGAATTCCGTAGCAACATGTTTAGCAATTTTAGCCGATTCAAAATTAAGTTCATATACTAAATCTTCCATATTATAGTCTGCCATAGCGATGGTTGTACCAGAAAATGTATTAGTTTCAACTATATCTGCTCCAGCTTCAAAATACTTACGATGTACGTCTGCAATTGCATTGGGCTGTGTTAATGATAGTAAATCGTTGTTTCCTTTTAAAGAAGATGGATAGTCTTTAAAACGGTCGCCTCTAAAATCTTCTTCGGTAAAGTTATAGCGTTGTAACATGGTACCCATTGCACCATCAAGCACTAAAATTCGTTTCTTAATGACATCTCTGATACTACTCATACACACTTTTTTAATACTGTTTCAAATTTGCTATGGTTTGGTACTTGTTTGATTTCAAAAATTGGGTTTAATAATCTAGACAATTGATCAAATTCTATTAAAAAAGCATCATGACCATGCAGTGATTTAATCTCGCCAATAGTTACATTTTGCTTGACTGATTTTAAATCAATATAAGTTTCCCAGTTTTCATCAGCCTTAAAAAACAAATCGCTATTAATTGTTATAATATGTACGTGACCTTTAATGACTGAAGCCACGTCTTTAAAAGGTAATCGTCCTTTTGTTATATCAATAGTCTTTAGAATTTGATTCATTAATTTATAAGCTGACAAATGAAATCTACTATCCAACTGGTCTCCATGATAATTTAACCAACTTTGAACTTCAAATAAAGGTTGCGAATCTTTACTACGGGAAAACTTTTTTGTTAAAGACTCTGGTGTACGATACAAGGTCATAGCATGCATTCTGGCATCCTTTAATGGTTGGCTTGAATTATTTAAAATAGCGTCTTGAATATGACAATTAGCTATGATCCAATCCGTTACTTTCCAATCTGTAGCAATTGGTATTATATGCTCTGCCAAATCGGGTTTTAACACTGCTAATTCCCATGCAATTCCACCACCAACTGAACCTCCAATGATGGCATACAATTTATTAATTAATAAATGTTGAAGTCCTAAAGCAAAAATTTCGGCTATGTTTCTAGCTGTAAATTCCTGGTAATTATGTATCAGATTTTCTTCTAGATTATCATAACCATTACCTGGAATATTAAAAGCTAAAATGGTATAATGTAAGGTATCAATACATTTATTATCACCTATTAAATCATTCCACCATCCTTGGTCTCCAACCACATTAGAATTACCAGTAAGCGCATGATTAACCAATATAATTGGTGCTGTATGTAATGGTCTGCCAAATAATTGGTAAGACAACTTAATATCTGATGTCTTACCATTATTGTTAACAAACTCAGGGATATTTATATATTTTAAATTCTCCATTTTACTTTAAACTATATTCTTTTTCAACAGCTATTTTTATTGGCGTTTTATTGGACAAATTGTCTCTTACAGGACAACGTGCCTCAACAATCTCTAACCATTTTGCAAGTGTTTCTATACTTGCATCTGTTTTAGGGATTAGGTTTAGTTCTATTGTTTTAAAACCAGCACGCTCGTCTTGCGAGATTCCTAAGAATTTATTTGGATTGATTTGTCCTGAAACTTCGATATCAAGTTTTTCTATTTTAAAACCAAGCTCTTTTGCTACTAGGTGTCCAACTACATTTACGCAACCTGCAAAACCTGCTAAAATATACTCGACAGGATTTGGACCTTGATCTGTTCCATTTAACGTATCTGGTTCATCAACCACTAATTTAAACTGTCTAGCTTGTCCTATAAATTGAGTAGCAGAAGTACTGTTTCCTGTTACTGTAAATTTTAAATCACTCATATTTTATTGCATTAGAAATAACCATCACACTTTAAAATGGCAACTAAAAAGTGTGACGTTATTTCGGGTTAAATAATTAAAATTAAATTAGGCTTAAGCTAAAACGATTTTATTGACGACAGCAAAGGCTTCTTTTAAATCTGCTTTTAAATCGTCTATATTTTCTATTCCAACAGACAATCTGATTAAGTCTTTTGTAACTCCTGTGGCTTGTTGCGCTTCATCACTTAGTTGTTGATGCGTTGTACTTGCTGGATGAATAATTAGTGATTTAGTGTCACCAATATTAGCCAATAGTGAAAATAACTTAGTCGTATCTGCTATTTTTTTAGCCGATTCAAAACCACCTTCAACTCCAAATGTCACCACACCACTTTGTCCTTTAGGTAAATATTTTTTAGCTAACGTATTGTATCTGCTAGTTTGCAGTCCTGGATAATTTACCCAAGTTACTTCTGGCTGTTCTTGTAACCATTTAGCTAATTGTAAAGCATTTTGAGAGTGTTTTAAAATTCTTAATTCTAAGGTTTCTAATCCTTGAATAATCTGAAATGCATTAAAAGGACTTAAAGCGCCACCATAATCACGTAAACCTTCAATTCTTACCTTTGCAATAAATGCTGCTGGTCCAATAACATCACTATAGACTAAACCATGGTATCCAGCAGAAGGCTCTGTAAATTCTGGAAACTTACCATTAGTCCAGTCAAAAGTTCCTGCATCTATAATGATACCACCTAAAGAAGTTCCGTTACCTGTAATATATTTTGTAAGCGAATGGATGACTATATTTGCTCCATATTCAATTGGATTTAACAAGTAAGGTGTCGCTACTGTATTATCCACAATTAATGGCACTTTATGGGCTTTTGCATATTTAGAAATAGCCTCTAAATCCAATACATCCAATTTTGGATTACCCAAAGACTCTACAAATACAGCTCTTGTATTTTCTTGAGCTGCTTTACTAAAATTTTCCGGATCTGAAGGATCTACAAATGTGGTTGTAATACCATGTCTTGGTAAGGTTACGCTTAATAGATTATAGGTACCACCATACAAACTACTAGAAGCCACAATATGATCTCCTGCTTTTAATAAGGTTAATAATGTTGTAGAAATGGCAGCTGTTCCGGAAGCAGTTGCTACTGCTGCAATACCACCTTCTAGAGCTGCAATACGTTGTTCTAAAACATCATTTGTTGGATTATTTAAACGTGTATAAATAAATCCAGGGACAGACAGATTAAAGCGTCCTGCTGCGTCATCCGAATCGTCAAAAACGTATGAAGTAGTTTGATAAATAGGAACTGCTCTTGTCCCTCCTGTTTTAGCAGTGTCATGTCCTGCGTGTAATGCTTGTGTTGCAAATTTTTGAGTACTCATTTTTCTAATTTTTGAGTTAATAAATAAATTAAACCAAAAGTCAAATAAGCTTCGTTTGAAGCATACTTAATAGAAAAATGTTAAAAAGAAAAATACTAACTACAGATGAGTAATTAGTTTTTAGTTATCTATCCAATGTATCGATTAATGAATCGAAAATTAAGTAGAATTTAGCACCTTCTTAGTAAGTCTAAGGGTTGCTAAGGCTTCAATGGGTCTAATCCCTCCACCTTTCTTGATAACATTTCAGTAAGTTTTTGAACTTTGTGAGTACAAATATTGCAAAATAAATATTTTAGAAACAAACAAAACGGAATAATTTTCTAAAAAATTAACTTTTTATTAATTAAACAGAAAATAATTCATATAATATTAAAATAAACAGATTAATATTCTGTTATATTTAAAAATAGCAAGTTCAAAAAAATTTAAACTTGCTATTTAAAGTTATATTAAATGTTAATTGGTTATAATTAAGCCGAATTACGACTCGCATTTATATTACCAAATAACGATCGTGTTACTAATTTTTCATAAACAGCAATCAAATCGGTGTCTTTTACATCTGCTTTTTCTAATTCCTGAATTTGTTTTAAAGCATATTGTTGTATTGTTAATAGTGGCAATACAATAGATTCTCTAACCCTAATTGAGGCTTTACCTGATGGCTCTTCTTCCATTAAGTCTGTATAACCTGTTAATTTTAAAATCAATCTTTTTGTTGTTAAATACTCGGTATGTATAACATTCCAAAAGGCACCATATTCTGGATCATCACTCATGTATTTAGTCAAATCAAAAAACGATTTTGATAAGGACATCATACTGTTTTCAATTAATGTTCTAAAAAAGCTAGAGGTTTTAAATAAGTTTTGCGCTTTTTCAAATTCGCCAGCATCTTCGTAATGTTTTAAAGCAGTACCAACACCAAAAAATCCTGGTACATTTTGTTTTAATTGACTCCAAGATCCTACAAATGGGATAGCTCTTAAATCTTCAAACACTAAGCCTTCTGCTTTACCACGTTTGGAAGGTCTGCTTCCAATATTAGTTTTTGCGTAATATTTAAGTGTACTCATATGCTCTAAATATGAGATAAATTTTGGATGGTTTTTAAAATCTACATACGCTTGGTAACTTAGGTTTGCTAAATTATCCATAACAACTCTGTTTTCCGGAACCATGCGTAAATCCGTATCACTTAAACTATTATATATACCAGAACTTATTAATTGCTCTAAGTTATATTGTGAAGAATCTAAAGTACCAAAATTAGAACTAATAGTTTGTCCTTGGATGGTTAATTGCACTTCTTTATCCTCTATAGTTGGTCCTAATGACGCATAAAAATTGTGTGTTTTACCACCACCTCTTGCTGGTGGTCCACCACGACCATCAAAAAATATGACAGTTACATCATATTTTCTAGAGATAGCTGTTAGACGTTCTTTTGCTTTATAAATAGCCCAATTAGCCATTAAATAACCTCCATCTTTAGTTCCGTCACTAAAGCCTAACATAATAGTTTGCTTATTTCCTCTAGATTTTAAGTGTTTAGCATAAGCAGGATTTATATATAAATCCTCCATTACTATATGTGCATTTTCTAAATCTGTAATAGTTTCAAAAAGAGGTCCAATATCAACCGTAAGCTTATCATTAAATGCTACAACTTTAAGCATTGCAAATAACTGCATAACATTTAAAGTGGTTTGATTATTACTAATAATATAACGGTTTGCAGCCAACTCTCCATTAGTTTCCTGAATAGATTTTAAAGCCTTAATAGTATTTAGTGCTTTTAGGGTTTCTTCATCTTTAATTAAAGCTAAATCCACAGTTCCTTTAACCTCCGATAATACTTTAACCTGTTCTGCTTCCGTTAAATCATGATAGTTACTAGGTATATCCTTGCTTCCGTTTGCAATCATACTATCCACCATTGTTATAAAAATTGAATGATGCACTCTACTATCTTGACGTATATCTAAGCTTGAAAAATGAAAACCAAATAAATGAATTTTGTTAAGTAAACTAGTTACTTCGGTAACGTAAAGCGATTGATGCTGATCAATTATAATTTGTCTGATGGCTTTTAATTCTGAAACAAATTCGTTTAAAGTTAAACTTGATTCTTCATGAAGCACTTTTTTATATAACTGTGTTTCTATATGTGATATACGCGCTTCAACACCTTGAAAGGTTAATTTACGTTTTAATTTTCTGACGTCTTTATGGTAATTTTTAATAATAGTTTCATGCAGTCTAGTTGCTACTTTAACTGTAATTTCTGGTGTAACAAATGGATTACCATCTCTGTCTCCTCCTGGCCAAAAACCAATATTAATTATATCGTTATCTATATGTTTTCCATCAAAAATGTTTTGTTGGATGTAATCATATATTTTTCCGAAAGACTCATAAAACACATTTTCTAGATACCAGATTAAGCTAACCGCTTCATCGTAAGGTGTTGGTTTTTCATGTTTAAAAAATGGTGTTTTTCCTAATTGCGCTAACAAATCATTTATACGAAGTAAGTCGTTTTCTCTAACTGCTTCTGTCAAGTCTGTGATAATTCCTAAAACAGTACCAGGATAAAATTGTGTTGGATGTGCTGTTAAGACGATTCTAACTTTAAATTCTTCTAAATAATGACGTAACTTATCTAGCTTTCCTTCTGCAGCAGCACTTTCTTTTAAACTTCTAAGTGTACCAATTCCGTCCATATTATTAACAATCGGGAAAGCAGCATCCTCTATTGCATCAAATAACACCACTTGTCTTTCTATATATTGAATAAACCTAAACAACAAATCTATCTTGGATTTGTCTGAACGTCTAGCTTGATATTTTTTAAAAAACGTATCTACAATAACGGTTGGATTATGACCATCTTCAAACCCATTTTTGCATGTTTCATGAAACAATGGTAATAAAACACCTGTTTTAGTAATTGTATCAAAAGGAAGGGTCATAAAAATACCATTGTATATTTGATATTTAGACAATACGTTTTGATTGAAACGCGTTAACTTAGGCTGTAAAGGCATAATTTTTATTTTTAGATAAGTTATAAAGTTAATGAACAATAGGTGACTTTGATAAAATGATTGAAATTTTTAGGAATTATTAACTAATAGCACTGCTTTGTATGAATTACATAATTAAATGTTCATATTTTGATTTTCACTAAATGTAATTATGATTGGCAATTCCATCAATTAACTATTTTTAACGGTATGTTTTGATAAAAACTACTTTATTTTCTTACTTTTGCTGCTCAATAAATTAGAGGACGGATTTGACTGATTGCAACCTCATTAAAAAATGCTAAAGGCAGTGTAAACTTCCTTAGACGCTTTCGTCAAATCTATTATATACATTTTAAAAAACAAATATGGCGTATTTATTTACATCAGAGAGTGTGTCTGAAGGACACCCAGACAAAGTAGCAGATCAAATTAGTGATGCTTTAATAGATAATTTTTTAGCATTTGACAAAGACAGTAAGGTTGCTTGCGAAACTTTAGTAACAACAGGACAAGTTGTTTTAGCTGGAGAGGTTAAATCTAACACGTATTTAGACGTACAACAAATAGCAAGAGACACCATTAATAAGATTGGATATACTAAAAGTGAGTATATGTTTGATGGTAATTCTTGTGGTGTTTTTAGTGCAATACATGAGCAATCGGACGATATTAATCGTGGTGTTGACAGAGCTAGCAAAGAAGAGCAAGGTGCTGGTGACCAAGGTATGATGTTTGGTTATGCAACGCGCGAAACGGAAAACTACATGCCTTTAGCTTTAGATTTATCTCATAAAATCTTAATTGAATTAGCTGAGTTACGTCGCGAAAGCAAGGACATTACTTATTTAAGACCTGACTCTAAAAGTCAAGTTACTATTGAGTATAGTGATGATAATGTACCACAACGTATTGATGCAATTGTAGTATCAACTCAGCATGACGATTTTGACGCTAACGATGAGGTGATGTTATCTAAAATTAGAAAAGACATTGTCGAGATATTAATACCTAGAGTCGTTGCTAAATTACCAGAAGCGACACAAGCATTATTTAATGACGACATTAAATACCACATTAATCCAACAGGAAAATTTGTTATTGGTGGACCTCATGGTGATACAGGATTAACAGGACGTAAGATTATTGTTGATACTTACGGAGGAAAAGGAGCCCATGGTGGTGGTGCCTTTTCAGGAAAAGATCCAAGTAAAGTTGATAGAAGTGCTGCTTATGCGACAAGACATATTGCTAAAAACTTAGTTGCAGCAGGCGTTGCTGATGAAATTTTAGTACAAGTATCATACGCAATTGGTGTTGTTGAGCCAATGGGAATTTTTGTAGACACATACGGAACTTGTCCATTTAATATGACTGATGGAGAAATTGCACAAAAAATATCGAAGATATTTGACATGCGTCCATCTGCTATTGAAGACCGTTTAAAATTACGTAATCCAATGTATAGCGAAACAGCTGCTTATGGACATATGGGAAGACAAAACGAAACCGTGTCTAAAACATTTTCTAGACCAAATGGAGGAGACATTACTTTAGATGTTGAATTATTTACTTGGGAAAAATTAAACTTCGTAGATGAAGTAAAAGCTGAATTTGGCTTGTAACATTTTGCCTTAATCATATAAAAAGCCTCTCAAATTATTTGAGAGGCTTTTTTATTTATTAGTTGGCTTTCCATTTTATTGGCAAATGCACAATTTTTTTAGTGTCAAAAAATTCTTCTTCAAAATAATCTGATATATTATAAATAGTAGTGGTTTTATAATCCTGAAGCTCTTCCGTTAAGTCACCACCTTTAAGGTAAATTATTCCATTTTTAAGTTCGTTTTGCTGTGTTTTTGACACTTTTCCTTTTATCCAATGTACAAACGTTGGCATTGCTGCAACAGCACGACTGATAATAAAGTCGTAGGTTTCTTTAATTTCTTCTACACGACTATGGGTTACTTTAACGTTTTGCAATTCTAAACCTGCAACAACCTCTCTAACTACATTTAGTTTTTTGTTAATACTATCTACTAAATGAAATTCGCATTCAGGAAATAAAATAGCTAAAGGAATACCAGGAAAACCTCCTCCTGTGCCTACATCCATCATTGAGCTTCCTTCTTTAAAATTAATGATTTTAGCAATTGCTAAAGAGTGTAGTACATGACGCAAATACAACTCGTCAATATCCTTTCTAGACACAACATTAATTTTTAAATTCCAATCTTGATATAATGCTTCAAGCTTAGTAAATTGTTCTATTTGTAAAGGGGTTAAATCAGGAAAATACTTTAAAATCAGCTCCATAAACGTTTATAATTTTCGACAAAAATATGCATTTTAACACTAAAAAGGGAGTATCTGTTTTGCTTAATTAATTATCTTTGTAAGAAATATTATTTAACGGATTTTTCCGTTATAGTAAAAAGAATACAATTACAATGACAAAA
This sequence comes from Olleya sp. Ti.3.14, assembly GCF_038154885.1. Taxonomy (NCBI): domain Bacteria; kingdom Pseudomonadati; phylum Bacteroidota; class Flavobacteriia; order Flavobacteriales; family Flavobacteriaceae; genus Olleya; species Olleya sp. Ti.3.14. The sequence goes on along the minus strand of NZ_JBAKAO010000002.1, from coordinate 352,769 downwards.
CAAACAGTAACGTTCTCTCGAACAGACTCTGCAAAATTTTTTAAGACACTTAATAAACGTGTCAACAATTATTTTAAAGAAAACAATATTAAAAAAACAGGAAATTGGAAATTATACATTAAAGCCATAGTAATGTTTACCTTATTACTAGGTCCATTAGTACTTATCTTAACCGTAGATTTACCAACGTGGCTACAGATTATATCAGTAATGGTTATAGGTATTGGTATGGCTGGTGTTGGAATGAATGTGATGCATGATGCTAATCATGGGTCCTTTTCTAGCAAAAAATGGGTTAATCGTTTAATGGGAAGTAGTATCCATATTTTAGCTGGTAATGATTACAATTGGAAAGTACAACATAATGTTTTACACCATACATACACTAACATTGAAGGACATGACGAGGATATTGACGCTGGAAGAATCATACGTTTTTCTAAGCACTCTAAGTGGTTAAAAATACACCAATATCAAAAATATTATGCCTTTTTACTTTATGGTTTATTAACTGTAAATTGGGCAATTACAACAGATTTCAAACAAACTTATGTGTATTTAAAAAGAAAATTATCTTATGGTGATTTTCCTAAACCAGCAACACAATGGACTAAATTAATCATTGGTAAAATTTTATATTATACCATCTGGGTGGTTTTACCTTTATCATTAGGATATGCTTGGTGGCAAGTTTTAATTGGCTTTTTAATCATGCATTACACTGCAGGAATTATTTTAAGTGTTGTGTTCCAATTAGCACACGTTATGCCAAATACAGAGATGCCTTTACCAGATGAAAATGGTAACATGAAAAACACTTGGGCTATTCACCAGTTATTTACAACATCTAACTTTTCGCCTAAAAATTGGTTAGTAGAGTTTTATACAGGTGGATTAAACAGACAAGTAGAGCACCATTTATTTGCACATATTAGCCATGTACACTACAAAAACATAGCAAAAATAGTCAAAGAAACTGCACATGAATTTAGCTTACCATACAATGAATATAACTCTATTTGGAAAGCTATTGGAGAACACTACCAACAACTAAAAATGTTAGGTCAAAACCCTAACATGGCATAATTAATTTTTGCACAATATAACAACACACACATGAGCCAACCACTTTCTGATCGTATTTTAAACATGTCCACTTCTGCCACTTTAGCTATGGCAGCAAAAACTAGAGAGCTAAAAGCTGAAGGTAAAGACATTATTGGATTAAGCTTAGGCGAGCCAGACTTTAATACACCAGACTTTATTAAAGATGCTGCTATCCAAGCCATTAATGACAATTACAATTCATACTCTCCAGTAGATGGTTATGTTGAGTTAAAAGAAGCGGTTATTACTAAATTTAAGCGTGATAACAACTTAACTTACACCTTACCACAAATTGTAGTATCTACAGGTGCTAAACAAAGTTTGGCAAATATTGCAGCTGTAATGTTAAACAAAGGAGATGAGGTTATTTTACCATGTCCTTATTGGGTTAGTTACTCTGATATTGTTAAGTTAAGTGAAGGTGTTCCTGTAGAAGTACAAACAAGTATTGACACAGATTTTAAAATGACTGCTGCACAATTAGAAGCTGCTATTACACCAAAAACTAAAATGTTATGGTTTAGTAGTCCTTGTAATCCAAGCGGATCATTATATAGTCAAACAGAATTAGAAGCTTTAGCTGAAGTTTTAAAAAAACATCCAAATATTTACGTTGTTTCTGATGAAATTTACGAACATATTAATTACACCGGAAAACCACATGCAAGTATGGCTACTGTTGATGGTATGTTTAACAATACCATTACTGTAAACGGGGTATCTAAAGCATTTGCAATGACTGGATGGCGTATTGGTTACATTGGTGCTCCAGATTGGATTGCACGTGCGTGTAACAAAATGCAAGGTCAAGTGACTAGTGGAGCAAATTGTATTGCACAACAAGCAGTAATCACAGCTTTAAATGCCGACCCAAGTGTTGTAAAATTTATGATTGACGAGTTTAAAGTACGTCGTGATTTAGTTTTAGATTTACTTAGTAACATCGAAGGTTTTAATACAAATACACCAGAAGGCGCTTTTTATGTGTTTCCAGATATTTCTTATTTTTTCGGAAAAACATTAAGAGGAAAAACAATACATAACGCAACAGATTTTTCGTTATATTTATTAGAAGAAGCTTTAGTAGCAACAGTTACTGGAGAAGCTTTTGGAAATCCAAATTGCATTAGATTAAGTTATGCAGCTTCACAAAAAGAGATCACTGAAGCTATAAAGCGTATTAAAGAAGCGGTTAGTTAATTAACACACTACATATTACTTATAAAAAAAGCTTCACAATTGTGAAGCTTTTTTTATTAAATACTTTTTCTTTTTTTCAAAATAAAATAAATCCATTTAAACTTATAGTAAACACCTAAAGCTATAAAAAGAAACACTAAATAGTATAACCAATTATAATCTGTGTCAGATTGGTATCCATAATATTGTTTTAATAAAAATAATACTTATGCTAATGCGAAAAATACTAACCCCAATACTAAGTTTTTCATAAAGGGAAAATTTAATAACTAAATAAAAAAAGCAAGGTTTAATTAGACATGAGCTTAAATCTAAAAAAAACAAACTAACATCACTTTATTTACACTAAATATGTAAAAATAGATAACATAACAGCCAAAGTTATAATAAGTAATACTATTTGTTTGACACGTCTCACCTTATGCTCTTTCTTAAGCTTATTACGTAACAACGCTATATCTTTATCTGATGCTTTTGGTAAATTGTATTTTGTTTTTTCTTTAGAATTACTAACAAAACTAAAAGATTTCTCTTTTCGTTTTGCTAACATATTTCTATTACTTTTTAATGATTGGTTGGCAGCCATCATTGAACCTTCTCCACCCATAAAATCTATATTTTAGTCTGAATATTTTCAGAAATTAAACAGTGAAATCTTTTTAGCAAACCATTATACATTAGTTGCTATCAAAATTATTATATAAAAAAAGCTGCTTTACATATATGTAGCAGCTTTTTATAAAATGTTACATTCCTGATTAAAGAAAATAACGATAGACTAATAGAAATTAAATAATAGCGAGAATTATCATGACTACAAACAATAACAGTTTAAGTGATGTAGCAACTGTACAACAGCTTTTATTATAAGACCAACTTTTTAGACGTTGCTTACTGCTAAATAAAGATTTAGACGAAATGTTTTTAAAATTACTTATTACAATAGACTTGTAATTAGAATTTAAAATCCCAGAATAATTATTTAATGTAGTTACTGAGTCCGTTTGTAAAGACTGTGTGTTAATTGATAATGCCATGATTGATTGATGTATTGGTTATATAATAAAGACGAAGTAGACTTTAAAATGTTACAGTACAACCCAAAAAAACAACAAGACTATTTAGAAAACTATCTATTTCTCCAGAAAAAAGGCGTCAACAAAATCAATACAGTAAACAACTCTAAACGACCAATTAACATTAAAAAACTACACCACCATTTACCAACATCTGGTAATGCTGCATAATTATTTACTGGTCCAAATTGACCTAAAGCAGGACCAACGTTTCCTAAGCTTGAGGCTGCAATACCAATAGAGGATTCAAAATTAATACCCATCATAGAAAAACCTAAGGCACCAATTATAAAAGCAATCATGTATAAAATAAAAAAGCCTAAAATATTAAATACAATATCTCCTGATATAGCTCTTTTATTATATCTTACTGGTAAAATAGCATTAGGATGCAAAGTACGTTTAAACTCTAAAAATCCATTTTTAATTAATACTAAATGACGCACAACTTTTACACCTCCTGCTGTACTTCCTGCAGATCCACCTAAAAACATTAGTCCAAAGAAAAATACCACCAAAAACGGAGTCCACAATGTATAGTCTGCTGTTACAAATCCTGTAGTAGTAATTACAGATAACACTTGGAACAAAGCGTGTCTAAAAGCACTTTCGGCTTTACCCCAAACCATTGGATGGTCTATAGAAGATATCGTTAAATCTGCTCTAAAATAAATAATTAATGCAGCAATTATTGTAAATATAGCTACAAATTTAAAGTACAGTTTAAACTCTTCATCATGTATCACTTTTTGAACTTTACCTTTAAAAGCAAAATAACTTAGTACAAAGTTAGAACCTGCTAAAAACATAAAAGCGATAATAATATATTGTATAACTGGTTGATTATTCCAATAAGCAACACTTGCATTTTTAGTTGAAAAACCACCTGTAGACAACGTACACATAGAGTGATTTATGGCATCAAAAAAGCTCATTCCTGCCACTTGAAGCAAAATAGTTTCTGCTGCTGTATACCCAAAATAGATTAACCACAAACGTTTTGCGGTATCTGTAATTCTAGGATGTAATTTATCTGCACTAGGTCCAGGTGCTTCAGCTGCAAATAACTGCATACCTCCAATTCCCAGTAATGGTAATATGGCAACTGCTAAAACAATAATACCCATACCACCAATCCAATGGGTTAAACTTCTCCAAAACAAAACCCCTTTAGGTACAATTTCGATATCATTTAAAATGGATGCTCCAGTGGTTGTAAAACCAGACATGGTTTCAAAAAAAGCGTTTGTAAAGTTAGGAATTGCTCCTGTAACTAAATACGGAACTGCACCTGATAAGGACATAACAATCCACCCAAAAGCTACAACAATGTAACCTTCACGCTTATTCATTTCTTTATTATGGTTACGATGATTAATCATCCCTAAAAGCCCAAAAATCAAAATCCCTAAACCTGAAGACACCAATTGTAAAGTCACACCATCTTGATAAATTAAACTTACCAATGCTGACAATAAAATAAAACCACCATTAAAGACTAATAGTAAACCAAAAAAGTAAAATATAATTTTGTAGTTAAGGCGTAATCGTTTTCCCATTATAAAAATAGTTTTTCAACTTCCTTAATTGATCGTGGTAAACAACACACCACAATATAATCGCCTTCTTCTATTCTAAAACTACCCAAGGCAATCAATCCTTTACCGTTCCTGATAACACCACCAACAATAGCAGACCTAGGAAACTCGACATCTTTAATTAACTTATTGCAAATTTTTGAAGTAGGCTTAACCTTAAACTCTAACAACTCGGCATTCATGTTGTTAAGTTTAGTCATTGCAATAACTTCACCTTTACGTATGTATCTAAAAATGTTATTGGCAGCTAAAAGTTTTTTATTAATTAGCGTGTCAATACCAATAGATTGGGATAACTCAAAGTAATCCATATTCTCTACTAAGGCAATTGTCTTTTTAACACCCTTAGATTTAGCAACAAGGCAGGACATGATATTAGTCTCAGAATTACCTGTTACAGATATAAAAGCATCCATTTCGCTAATATTTTCTTCTTCTAACAATTCAACATTACGACCATCTCCATTAATAACTAAAACTTTAGGTAAGTCGTCCGCTAAATCAAAAGCGATATCTTTATTATTCTCTATTAATTTTACATTAAACCCGCTTAATGACAGATCTCTAGATGTTTTAAAACCAATTTTACTACCACCTAAAATCATGACATCCTTAACAGGTGTATTTGTTTTACCTGTCATTTTACACAACTCATCACCTCCTCCTGCACAAGTAATAAATACTGCATTATCACCTTCTCTAAACTCGGTATCACCTCTAGGTATAATAGTATATTGCGTACCAAAACGTTGTATTGCAATTGGCACAAAATGTATTTCCGAAAATGATTCGGCAGCCTCTTTTACTGTTTTACCAACAAAACCTGCTGTTCTGGTCAAACTTAAACTAACCATTGTTAGTGCACCACCTTCAAACTCATAACTATCTTTAAAGGCAGATTGATTTAAAAGCAACTCAATTTCTGCAGCAGCTAAACTTTCTGGCGAAATCAGCTCGTCAATACCAAATCGGGTAAAACCAACCTCATCTTTATGTTTAATAAACTCTGTATTAGAAATTCTAGCAATCGTGCGTTTAGCACCTAATTGCTTGGCTAATACACAGACTGTAATATTTGTAGTTTCGGATGCTGTTACGCCAATTAATAAATCTGCACGATCTATTTTAGCTTCTTTTAAAATAGCAATGGATGTTGCATCACCTTTTAAGACTTTAATATCCAAATGGTTATCTGCATAAGACAAACTGTCTCTATCTGTATCAATAAGTGTAATTTCTTGAGACTCGTAAGACAATAATTTTGCTAAATGAAATCCAACTTCACCAGCTCCAGCAATAATTATTTTCATAGTTTCTTTAATAAACGGAGTGCAAAGATAATTAATTTAAAGATTTAAGGGTCAATTATTTATTCTTTTGAAGTTTTACAGACTATTATATATGCATTATCTTTGTAAAAAAATTGATTTTGACAAAAGTAAATCCATACAAAGATAGCGACTTAGGAAAGAAAGAACAGGTAACTAAAATGTTTGATACCATTTCTGGTGAATATGATGGTTTAAACCGAGTAATTTCTTTTGGAATAGATATTAAATGGCGAAAAAAAGTAGTTGACATTATTAAAGCTACTAATCCAGATAATGTTTTAGATATTGCCACAGGAACTGGTGATTTAGCTATTAACCTTGCTGAAACTAGCGCAAAAAAAATTATTGGTTTAGACATTAGTAGTGGTATGCTAGAAGTTGGAAAGCTTAAAATAAAAGCTAAAAAACTAGATCAAAAAATTGATATGGTTATTGGTGATTCCGAAAACATGCCTTTTGACGACAATACCTTTGATGCCATTACTGTTGCTTTTGGTGTGCGTAACTTTGAAACTTTAGAAAATGGTCTAAAAGACATTTTACGTGTTTTAAAACCAGGTGGTATTTTTGTTATTTTAGAAACTTCTGTCCCAACTAAGTTCCCGTTTAAACAAGGGTATCAATTCCATTCCAAGGTTATTTTACCTACCGTCGGAAAATTATTTTCTAAGGACAAAACAGCTTACAAATATTTAAGCGAAAGCGCTAATGCGTTTCCATATGGAGAGGCTTTAAACAATATTTTACGTAAAATTGGGTTTAGTAATGTTACAGACATGCCTCAGACATTTGGTGTTGCTACAATTTACAAAGCATTTAAAAAATAATGAATACAAAACATATATCAACCTTACTGATTGCTCTATTTTTAGCCACAGCTTCTCAAGCGCAGCTTTTCACTAAAGAAAAAGTAAAAAACCTAGAAACTGTAGATAAAGCGACATTAAGTTGGGGTTATTATTTAGGATTTAATAACTTAGATTTTAAATTTGACTACAATAATAATCTTGGCGATATACAAACAGAACGCACGATTGGTTTTAATGTAGGTTTGTTAGGTAACGTACGTATTAACGATTATTTTGATGTCCGTTTTGAACCAGGTTTGGTAATCTCGCAACGTAACCTGATGTATCCAGAAAACTATTTTGACGGTTTTGACGAAGAGATTACAGACTCGGATTTACTTCGTGAGGTTAAGTCAACCTATGTATACTTTCCGCTATTACTTAAAATGTCGACTAAACGCATTAATAACTTTAAACCATTTGTTTTAGCAGGTGTATCCACTGCTATTAACCTATCTAGTAACGAGAAAAACCCAGACGATAACTCGGCTGGAGATTTTAGAATGGTAAAAAACATGCAGTTTTTTGAGCTTGGCTTTGGTATAGATTTTTACTTAGACCGTTTTAAGTTTACTCCTTCCATTAGAGGTGTTTTTGCAATGCAAGACGAGCTGGTTAGAGACAAAGATATTAACAGTCCTTGGACAGGTAATATTAGTCAAATGCAAACACGTGGTATTTTTATCAATTTTACGGTTCAATAAAAACTTAAGTTATTTAGGTTTAAAAAATTAACGCCTAAACTCACTTAACAAAATAGCTCCAGCAGTGGCTACATTTAAACTTTCTGTTGCTTGAAGATCTCCAAATCTTGGAATACTAATTTTGTCTGTTACGCTAGCTTCAATTATTGAAGATATTCCGTTGGCTTCATTTCCTAAAACTAAAATCCCATCTTTTGGCAACTTTGTTTGGTACACATTTTTACCATCCATAAAGGCACCAAAAACAGGTACATCGACTTCTTTTAAATAAATGCTTAAGTCGGTATAAACAATATTTACTCTAGTCAAAGATCCCATAGTTGCCTGCACTACTTTTGGATTATAACAATCCACAGTTTTAAGACTACATACTAATTGCTTGATTCCAAACCAATCACACAAACGTATAATGGTACCTAAATTACCAGGATCACGTATATCATCCAACGCCAATATCAGACCTTCGTTTATTAAGGTGTCTATTTCTGGAATTTTAAAAATAGCTAAGGCTGTATTAGGCGTAGTTAAACAGCTAATTTTTTTTAAATCAGCTTCGGACACGATGCTTTCGTTTTCTACATTAAAGGTCTCTGTTGTAAATAAATCCACAAGTTTAAAAGTAGAGTTTAAAAACTCTTTGATGACTTTTCCGCCTTCAGCAATAAATAAACCTTCTTGTTGTCTATATTTTTTTTGCTTTAAACGCGTTATATTTTTAATTTGATTTTTAGAAAGCACGCTTTTAATATTTTTTTATAAAGAAAAAGAAAAAAAAGGAGTTCGCATTTGTGTGTTTCTATTTATTTAAAATTTATTTGTTCAATAAATAGTGTATTTTTGAATATGATGTATATACAGTACATCAAATCAGTAATAAACACCCTTATTATTTAGTATTCTTTTGAAAAAAATTCAATTTAAAATAATAGTTTTAATAGCAATTACCATGTTGTTAAATGCTTGTGACTCCGTTAAACGCGTAGCTCAAAACCAGCATCTATTAACTAAAAACACGATAACTATTAATGGAGAAAGCGTAACAAATGACACAATATCTAGTTTGTTTTACCAAAAACCAAACTCTAGATTACCAATACCATTTACTACAATACCATTAAAGCTTTATATATATAATAGTGCTAGACCAAATATTGACTCTGTTTTAAATGCTAGATTTTATAGCAATCCAAAAAAAATGGCACGTAAATCTAAATTACTGTCAAGAAAACAATTGGATAAGTATTTAGACTCTAAAAAAAGTTTTAACAGTTGGTTAAAACGTACTGGTGAGGCACCTGTTATTATTGACACAGCATTAACTAATAAATCCTTAGTAAGGATAGAAAACTATTACAAAACTAACGGTTGGTTTAATGCCACAGCAGACTATAAAATTAATAAAGGTGACGACAAAAAAGCGACAATAGATTATACTATCCAAACAAAAAACGCTTATAAGTTTGACACAGTTGCTTCCCATATTAAATCTCCCGTAGTCGAAAAAATCTACAACCAGTTTAAAGACCAATCACTAATAAAATCTGGGTCACAATACCGTATTAACAACGTTTATAATGAAGCAGACCGTATTGTAGAACTAATGCGTGATAATGGGGTTTATCACTTTAGTCAAGATTATATAGAGTTTGAAGGCGATACCATTTTTGGTACCAACAAAATGAATATTGAAACCATTATTGAAAACCGATTAATTAGAGAAGAAGACGTTTCTAGACGAGAGCCTTTTAAAATTTTCAAGGTAAAGGATGTCAATATTTATACCAATAGCTCATTTAAAAACAGAAACCAATCTACAAACGACACCACTTATTATGATGGTTATAACATCTATAGTATTGGTAAATTAAAGTACAAACCAAGAGCATTAACAAACTCGGTATTTATAACACCAAACACTGTTTTTAAAGACAAAAACAGACCCTTAACATCAAGAAAAATTAGTGATTTACGCACGTTTAAATATCCAAACATTACTTACGTAGAAAATCCAGACACGACGTTAACCGCTAATATATTTTTAACACCTTTAAAAAAGTTTGAATTAGAGTTTAGCGCAGAAGCACTACAAAGTAACATTCAAACCATTGGTTTTTCTATTAATCCAAGCTTATTAATTAGAAACGTTTTTAATGCTGCCGAGACTTTGGAAATTTCTGGATTTACATCCATTGGTTCCTCCAAAGATGCTAGCAATATAAAAGATCAGTTTTTTGATATTAACGAGATTGGAGCCAACCTAAAACTTACCATTCCAAGATTATTCTCTCCTTTTAATACAGAGAAAATCATACCTAAGTACATGTTTCCTAGCACAAGGCTTACAGTAGCAACATCTAGTCAAACTAACATAGGTTTGGACAAGCAAACCTTTACAGGATCATTTAATTACAGATGGTATCCCAATAATACTATAACTAACAAATTAGATTTATTTAATATCCAATTTGTAAAAAACCTTAATACTGCTAACTATTTTAATGTCTATGATAATTCATTTGATTCTTTAAATGAAATTGCACAAACCTCAGGATTTATTAATTCTAGCCAAAATTTAGGCATACCTACTCAAGCCAATAACTTCTTAGACCAAGTAGCAAGTGGATCCTACAACACCATACTATCCAATGACGATATAGATACCGTAAATGCTATAAATGAAAGAAAACAAAGACTAACGGAAGACAACCTTATTTTTGCAACTAGTTTCAGTTTTACTAAAGACAGAAGAGACAACTTAGGTGATGAGGATTTTTCAATATTTAAATCACGTTTAGAATTAGCAGGAAATTTCTTTTCACTAACCTCTAAAGTTTTAGGATTACAAAAAAATGCAAACGGAAAATACGAAATGTTTAATGTTGCTTATTCTCAATACGCAAAAGTAGAATTAGACTATATCAAACATTGGAGTTTAGGGTACAAAAACGTACTAGCTTTTCGCACCTTTTTTGGGATAGCAATACCTTATGGCAACTCTACAAACATACCATTTTCTAAAAGTTTTTTTGCTGGTGGAGCTAATGATAACAGAGCTTGGTCAGCCTATAACTTAGGACCCGGAAGCTTAGAAACCAGTAACGAGTTTAATGAGGCCAACCTAAAAATAGCCATAAGTGCAGAACAACGCTTTAACTTATTTGGACCACTTAATGGAGCCATTTTTGTTGACACAGGAAACATCTGGAATGTCTTTGACGATATAGAGCAAGACGAAGCTACACTATCCGGATTTGACTCGCTTAAAGATATTGCAGTAGGTTCTGGTTTTGGACTTAGGTATGACTTTAACTTTTTTGTACTTCGTGGTGACATAGGCTTTAAAACCTACGATCCATCCTATCCAATAGGTAACAGATGGTTTAATGATTATAACTTTGCAAATGCAGTTTATAACATCGGAATCAACTATCCTTTCTAGTATAAATTAGCACTTTAGCTAAAACGTTTGCGTGGTTTTATAGTTATTTAGACTTAAAATTTAGCAATTTTCATTACTTTTGAAGCTATACAAATTCAACTAAAAAAAAATTAAAATGGCTCATAATATCAAACCAGGAGTTGCTACTGGAAAAGAAGTTCAAGAAATTTTTAAACTTGCTAAAGACAAAGGATTTGCTCTTCCAGCAGTAAACGTAATAGGATCAGACACTATTAATGGTGTGCTAGAAACTGCAGCAGCATTAAACGCTCCAGTAATTATACAATTCTCAAATGGAGGTGCTCAATTTAACGCAGGAAAAGGCTTAAGTAACGAGAATCAAAAAGCAGCAATAGCAGGATCTATAGCAGGTGCTAAACACGTTCACCTAATGGCAGAAGCTTATGGTGTACCTGTAATATTACATACAGACCACTGTGCAAAAAAACTATTACCTTGGATAGACGGTTTATTAGATGCTAGTGAGCAACACTTTAAAGAAACTGGAAAATCATTATATAGCTCGCACATGATTGATTTAAGTGAAGAACCACTTGAAGAAAACATAGAAATTTGTAAACAATACCTAGCTAGAATGAGCAAAATGGGTATGACTTTAGAAATCGAGTTAGGTATTACAGGAGGAGAAGAAGATGGAGTAGACAATAGTGATGTAGACGAGTCTAAATTATACACACAACCAGAAGAAGTAGCCTACGCCTATGAAGAGCTTAGCAAAGTAAGCGACCAATTTACAATCGCAGCAGCTTTTGGTAACGTACATGGTGTTTACAAACCAGGAAACGTAAAATTAACACCAAAAATCTTAAAAAACTCTCAAGAGTTTTTATCTCAAAAACACAACTTACCACACAACCATATTGACTTTGTATTTCATGGTGGATCAGGATCTACCCTAGAAGAAATCAGAGAAGCCATAGGTTACGGAGTAATAAAAATGAATATTGACACAGACATGCAATACGCATTCATGTCAGGTGTAAGAGATTACATGGCAGAAAAATCAGACTACCTACAATCACAAATAGGTAATCCAGATGGACCAGAATCTCCTAACAAAAAATATTACGACCCACGCGTTTGGTTACGCAAAGGAGAAGTAACGTTTGTAGAACGTCTTAAAAAAGCATTTGAAGACCTAAACAACGTCAATACACTATAAATTATTTTGGCGTTACCCAAGGGTCGGGCTTTCCGTTATATCTTTTTTGAAAAAAGACAAAAAAGGATGCCACTACAATCCCTAACGCAGCCAACATAAGTGCATAAAATAAAATTCCGTTTAAACTGATTAACCTCAGCACTAAACGGAATTTTTTTATCCCCAAAAAGCAATAAAAAAACAGATAGAGACATCAATTTTTGAGATTGATTAATAAAAAATGTAATTTTGTACGCTTGTATAAAGCAAACTAAAACTAAAATTAGAATAGATTACTAGAAAACATCTACTAATCTTAATCCCAAAATAGTAAATCAATATGGCTTGGTTTAAAAGAAAAGAAAAAGGAATAACAACCGAAACTGCAGAGAAAAAAGACATTCCAAAAGGATTGTGGTACAAATCTCCAACAGGAAAAATAGTAGACTCTAAAGAGCTAGAAAAAAACTTTTACGTAAGCCCTGAAGATGGTTACCACGTAAGAATAGGAAGCAAAGAGTATTTTGAAATACTATTTGATGACAATAAATTTAAGGAGTTAGACGCAAATCTAACCTCGAAAGACCCATTAAAATTTGAGGATACAAAAAAATATCCAGACCGTTTAAAAGCTGCCGAAGCTAAAACAAACCTTAAAGACGCTGTACGATGTGCAGTTGGTAAGTCAAAAGGTCAGGATTTAGTAATCGCATGTATGGACTTTGCTTTTATTGGAGGATCAATGGGTAGTGTTGTAGGAGAAAAAATAGCACGTGCTGCAGAGTATTCTTTAAAACACAACGTACCATTAATGGTCATCTCTAAATCAGGAGGAGCACGTATGATGGAAGCAGCATTATCTTTAATGCAATTAGCAAAAACATCTGCAAGACTTGGACAACTAGCAGATGCAGGTATACCATACATATCGTTAGCAACAGACCCAACAACAGGTGGTACAACAGCATCATTTGCTATGTTAGGTGATATTAACATCTCAGAGCCTGGTGCATTAATTGGATTTGCAGGACCACGTGTTGTGCGTGATACAACAGGACAAGAGTTACCAGAAGGTTTCCAAACCTCAGAGTTTTTGTTAGAACATGGTTTTCTGGATTTTATTACACAACGTAAAGATTTAAAAAACAGAGTCAACCAATATATAGACTTAATTACAAATAAGCCATTAAGAGCTTAATTGATAAACCATAAAAAAAGCCTTACTTATTTAGTAAGGCTTTTTTATTATTTAGCATCTTTAATGTCTTTATTCAAATGATCCAAAAACAAAATACCATTTAAGTGGTCTATCTCATGCTGAAAAATTACGGATGTAAAATCTGCAACATCTTCCGTTACATGCTCGGCATTCAATGTGTCGTATTCAATTGTAATAACTTTAGATCGTATATTTAAGGTTTCAGCACGATTAGGAATCGATAAGCAACCTTCTCTCCTAGTCTGCTTTTCTTCAGAATAATTAATAATTTTTGGGTTAAGATACACCTCAAAAGGTGCATCATCTTTATCAAAACGCTGTACCCAAATAATATTTTTTAATATTCCAACTTGTGGTGCTGCAATACCAACACCTAAGGACATACTATCTCTAACAGTTGCGAACAAACGATTAGTAAAGTGTTTTAAAGTTATATCATTTGGATCTGGTTTAACATATCCACTTTGTTGTCTTAATAAAATGGAATCTTTAGTATTATTAATCTTAAATACACGCATAGGTTTATCAGAGTCTAAAGCAGTTATTAATGCGACTTGATTTTTAGTAAAATTACCAAGCTTTAAATCCTTTTGATTAGCACAACTTACTAATGCAAAAACAATAAATAATACATTTATGATAGGTCTCATTACTGTTGAAGTTTTAAATAATAATAATAATAATACATTGGATTAAGCTGTTTTAAAATAAACTAAAAACTGACTTCCAATATTTACTTGACTTTTAAATTCTATCTTACCTCCTATGGATTCCACTTGACTTTTTGTAATAAACAAACCTAAACCTCTTGCATTTTTATTGTTATGAAATGTTTGATACAACGAAAACATTTTATCACCATACTTATTCATATCCAAACCTAAACCATTGTCTTTAACACTCAAAACAATAAAGTCGTCTTGAACATAAGTGCTTAAAACTACTTCAGATTGTTTATTAGCATCTCTATACTTTATGGCATTGGTCAACAAATTAAGGATTATACTATCCAAATACGCTTCAACAGCAACCACCTTAACATTGTCGATAACTAAATTTTTAATCTGGCAAGCATTATTTTTAGCCAAAGCAGTAACACTATAAATAGCATTATTAATATACTTACTAAGATGCAACGGTTTTAAATCTTCATTTTCAAACCAAGTAGACTCTGCAATACTTTTTAAATGTTTTACCGTTTCATTTAAATTAGCAATAGCTTCATTTAGATAAATAAAACTTTCATTTGTTTTAACTTCTGGAACTTCATTTTTAGTAAATTTTGCTAAAGTCTTTAAATTTCCAGCGTGCGTACCTAAATTATGAGAGATAATCCTAGAAAAATTTAATAACCTTTCATTTTGTTCTTTAATAACTTCCGTAAAAACCTCTTTTTCACTCTCAACCTTCTTTAAATCTGTTACATCTTGTATTTGAGATATAAAATACTTTGGTTCTCCCTTTTCATTTCTAACTAAAGACACAGATAATTGTGCCCAAATAATACTCCCATTTTTAGCAAAGTATCTTTTTGGCAAAGTATAACTATTAATCACACCACTTTTCAACTTGTCAAACCTATCCAAATCAATATCTAAATCTTCCTTATGGGTAATATCCTGAAACGTTAAGTCTAAAAGGTCTGCCTCAGTATAGCCAAAAAGATCACAAATACTTTTATTAACTTTTATCCATTTACCATCCAATCCTACAATTGCAATACCATGATAAGCATGATTAAAAACATCAGGCAAAAAATTGGATTTTAGATCTTCTAGGCTCTCTTTGTACATAGTAATATAATGTTGACATAAAAATAGTTCATACTGCATTTTTAAAAAAATTTTAGAAGAATTTGTTTTAAAAATTACGAAATCATTAAAAATAACTATATTTGCGGCTCGAAAGATAAACTTTCGTGTACATAACAATCATTTATAATAATATTAGAATGTATTTAGATCAAAAAGAAAAAGAAGAAATTTTTACTAAACACGGTAAAAATGCAAAGGACACAGGTACTGCAGAAGGGCAAATCGCTTTATTTACTTACCGTATCAACCACTTAACTGAGCACTTAAAGAAAAATCGTAAAGATTACAACACTGAGCGTTCTTTAGTAAAACTAGTAGGAAAAAGAAGAAGCTTACTAGATTACTTAACTAAGAAAGATATCTTAAGATATCGTGCAATTATTAAAGAATTAGGATTAAGAAAATAATCATAATATAAAACCACGCTTTTTAGCGTGGTTTTTTGATACCAAACAACTCGATTTGAACGAGTATAATAATCAAAATTGAAGAAGCTAATTACAGTTTTTCATTGGTCAATCACAACTACTACTACCACAACACAACGACCATTGTTTAATTAGAATTAAAAAAATTTATGATTCCACAAGTTTTTAAAGAGGTTATTGACCTTGGAGACGGTAGAACTATTTCTATCGAAACCGGAAAATTAGCAAAACAGGCACATGGATCTGTTGTTGTACAGTCAGGAAACTGTATGTTGTTATGTACATTAGTATCTAACTACAAACAAAGTGACGTTGACTTTTTACCGTTAACAGTAGATTACCGCGAAAAATTTGCTGCTGCTGGACGCTATCCTGGAGGTTTCTTTAAAAGAGAAGCAAGACCTAGTGATGGTGAAGTATTAACTATGCGTCTTGTTGACCGTGTTTTACGTCCATTATTCCCAAAAGATTATCACGCAGAAACGCAAGTGATGATCCAATTAATGTCTCATGACGACAACGTTATGCCAGACGCTATGGCTGGATTAGCTGCATCTGCTGCTATCCAACTATCTGACGTACCATTTGAAACGCCTATCTCTGAAGCTAGAGTTGGACGTATTAATGGTGAGTTTATTATCAACCCAACACGTGCGCAGTTAGAAGAGTCTGATCTAGATATGATGATTGGTGCTTCGGCTGACTCTGTAATGATGGTTGAAGGTGAAATGTTAGAAATTTCTGAAGAAGAAATGGCTGAAGCAATTAAATTTGCACATGAAGCTATTAAAGTACAATGTGCTGCTCAAGTAAGATTAGCAGAAGCTTTTGGTAAAAAAGAAACACGTGAGTACGATGCAGAACGTTCTGATGACGATTTAGCAAAAAAGATTTACGACTTAGCATACGATAAAGTGTACGCTGTCGCTAAAGCTGGATCTTCTAAAAAAGAAAGAAGCAATGCTTTTTCTGAAATTAAAGAAGAAATTAAAGCAACATTTACTGAAGAAGAATTAGCAGATTATGGAGATTTAGTCTCTAAATATTATGCTAAAGCAGAAAAAGCTGCTATTAGAAATTTAACTTTAGATGAAGGATTACGTCTTGATGGTCGTAAGACTGACGAGATTAGACCAATCTGGTGTGAGGTAAACTATTTACCATCTACACATGGATCGTCTATCTTTACTCGTGGAGAAACGCAAGCATTGGCTACAGTTACTTTAGGTACATCTAGAGAAGCAAATCAAATAGACATGGCCTCTTTTGAAGGAGAAGAGCGTTTTTATCTACACTACAACTTCCCTCCTTTTTCAACAGGAGAAGCAAGACCTTTAAGAGGAACTTCTAGACGTGAAGTTGGTCATGGTAATTTAGCACAACGTGCATTAAAAAACATGGTACCAGCAGACTGTCCTTATACAGTACGTGTAGTGTCTGAAGTTTTAGAATCTAACGGATCATCATCTATGGCTACTGTATGTGCAGGAACTATGGCACTTATGGACGCTGGAGTTAAGCTTAAAAAACCAGTTTCTGGTATTGCAATGGGATTAATCTCTGACCAAGAAACAGGAAAATACGCTGTATTATCTGATATTTTAGGAGACGAGGATCACTTAGGTGATATGGACTTTAAAGTTACAGGTACTGCAGATGGTATTACTGCTTGTCAAATGGATATTAAAGTAAAAGGTTTATCATATGAGATTTTAGTAAATGCTCTAAAACAAGCTCGTGATGGACGTTTACATATCTTAGGTAAACTTACAGATACAATTGCTACACCAAATGAAGAAGTTAAGGAACATGCACCTACAATGGTGACAAGACGTGTACCTAACGCATTTATTGGTGCTTTAATTGGACCTGGAGGAAAAGTAATCCAAGAAATGCAAAAAGAAACTGAAACAACTATCGTAATTAACGAAGATCCTGTTACAGAAGAAGGTATTGTTGAGATTTTAGGTGTTGGTAAAAAAGGTATTGATGCAGTTATGGCAAAAATTGATGCTATATTATTTAAACCTGAAGTTGGTAAAGTATACCAAGTAAAAGTTATCAAAATGTTAGATTTTGGTGCTGTTGTAGAGTATATGGATGCACCAGGAAACGAAGTGTTATTGCACGTAAGTGAATTAGCATGGGAACGTACTGAAAATGTTACTGATGTTGTAAACATGGGAGACGTTTTTGACGTTAAATATTTTGGTCTTGACCCAAGAACACGCAAAGAAAAAGTATCTAGAAAAGCAATCTTACCAAAACCAGAAGGTTATGTAGCTAGACCACCAAGAGAAAACAATGATCGTGGTGGACGTGATAACAGAGGTAGAGATAATCGTGGACGTGATAACAAACGTGACGACAGAAAACCTAGAGAAGATAAAAAAGAAGATTAATTCTTTTTAAACTTTAATAAAAAAAGCCCAAATAGATTAACTTCTATTTGGGCTTTTTTACGTTTTTAACTTAATACTAAATTTCAATTATTTGACCAGTAAAAAAGTTTTCTTAAATAAATACTAAAAAACATCTAAACTAAATTTTGATGCGTAAATCTAATATTACACTAATTTAAAGACAAACAATTTTTATGGCTACAAAAACTACCAACACAATTAAAACTGTATCAAATAGAAAAAAAATAGTAAATAAAATCAACGGGTTTTTTCATAGTAAAGGCATCACTGGAAGTCCACAAAATAGATTAGTGTTAATTAGCACCTTTTTACTTATTATTTTAGGTGTCTATTTCTTTTATGTATTCCATAACGATTTTGACGCATTTAATACGTCACAAATGAGCACTAAAATTGGGCTTACTTTTATATACGTGGCAACTACTTTATTTGCATACAAAGTTTTATTCTTTTTATACACAGCCTATAATTATTTTAAGTACAAACCAGTTACATCTGTGACTGACCAAGAGTTACCAACCTGTACTATTATAGTACCAGCTTATAATGAAGGTAAACAAGTTTGGGATACGCTTATGAGTTTAGATAAAAGCGACTACCCAAAAGATAAATTACAACTATTAGCAATAGATGATGGTAGCTTAGACGACACTTGGGATTGGATGGTTGATGCTAAAAAACAATTAGGAGACCGTTTAGAAATATATAAACAACCTAAAAACAAAGGGAAACGCCATGCTTTGTATCGTGGTTTTAACCTTGGTAAAGGAGATGTTTTTGTAACCGTAGATAGCGACTCCATTGTTACTAAGGATACTTTAAGAAATTTAGTTAGTCCATTTGTAGGTAATGAAAAATGTGGAGCTGTAGCTGGAAACATTAGGGTACTAAATAACAAATCAGAGATGCTTCCTAAAATGCTTGACGTAAGTTTTGTAATGAGTTTTGAATTTGTACGTTCTGCAGAAAGCAATTTAAACTCTGTTTTATGTACTCCAGGAGCATTAGCTGCATATAAAAGAACTGCTGTTTTTGAAGTCTTACCAGAATGGATTAATCAAACCTTTATGGGACAACCTTCAGATATTGGGGAGGACAGAGCTATGACTAATATGATTTTAAAACAAGGTGATCATGTTTTATTTCAAAGTAATGCTATTGCCTACACAAATGTACCTGAAGAGTATTTAGGACTATACAAAATGTTTATACGTTGGGGAAGAAGTAATGTTAGAGAAAATTTAGAAATGGCTAAATATGTATTCACTAACTTTAGAGAAGGAAATAAATTAGGAACTAGATTATTATTTTTTAGTCAATTTTCTAAACTAATCATGAGTTATCCTTTAATAATATTTATGTTGTTTTTTGTTATGGTACATCCATTGTTATTTTTTGGATCTACTCTAGTAAGTATCTTAATATTATCAACGTTTTCTTTATTATTTTTCACTAAAAAATATAAAACTTACCAAGGGTTTTGGGCCTACTCATATAGTATTTTATACACCTTTGGATTGTTTTGGATTACACCTTACGCAATTGCAACAGCAAATAGAAGAGGCTGGCTAACAAGAGGGTTAGTCGAAAAAAAATAGATTTTTTTAAATAAACACCCCTATTTTAAACGGGTTAATTGTTTCAGATTGGTACAAACATCAAAATTTGTCACCGACAGACTGTCACAATTAACCCGTTTCTTAATTTTATCATTTAGATATTGCCAGCTATTTACTTCTTAAATTTTCAATATCATAATTATCAATACAAATCTTTGTAAAAATCTAAATTCTTTAAATCAAAATTTCGTTTTGGCACTATCGCACAGTAATTGTGGCTATTATGATACTGACAGTTAATTTATTAATTAAAACAAATTATGAAAGTATTAGTAATAGGAGCCGGAAACATGGGTTTAACATATTCTGAAGGAATGATAAATTCTTCATTATTAAACAAACACAAATTAAGAATATTTGATACCGATCCTAAAAAAATTGAAACCTTAAGACAAGAACCAAAATTTAATGTTTACACCTCTTTAAAAGATTGCTTACCACAGGCAGACATTATTTTTTTAGCAGTAAAACCCTACCATTGTGACAATCTATTTTCAGAAATGAAGCGCATGGTAAATAAAGATCAAATTTTTGTGTCTCTTATGGCAGGAGTTACTATAAATGCCATTCAAAAAGGCTTGGGTATAAAAAAAGTGATCAGAACCATGCCTAATCTACCAGCTAAGGTTGGTAAAGGTGTGACCTCGTACACTGGTGACGCATCTGTTTCTAAAGTAGAGCTTTTAATGATAAGACATTTATTAGATACCACAGGAACATCGATTGAAGTTAGTAACGAAAACTTTATAGATGCTTCAACCGGAATTTCCGGAAGTGGTCCAGCTTATGTGTTTTATTTTATGCAGTCCATGTTAGAAGCTGCTTTAAAAATGGGCTTTTCGGATTATGACTCTAAAGTTTTAGTAAGTAACACCTTTGAAGGTGCTATAGAATTATTTAGTCAAAACGATATATCTCCAGAAAAATGGATTGACAAAGTAGCCTCTAAAGGAGGGACTACTCAAGCTGCAATTGATAGTATGGAAGATAATAATGTAAAACAACTTATCCAAGATGCTGCTTACGCTGCGTTTGATAGAGCTGTTGAATTAGGAAAAGAAAAAAATAATGGAAGATAATATAAAGCGCGTAGTAGTTAAAGTAGGTACCAACGTGCTAACAAATAAAGACAACAGAATATTAGGACCTGTATTAAGAGAACTAGTTAGACAAATTGCAGTATTGTACGAACGTGGTATTAAGGTCGTATTAGTTTCTTCTGGATCTGCAATTGCTGGAAAAGAAATTTTAGGTAACACGCAAATTGAAGACTCGTCAATACGACGTCAAGTCTACTCATCTGTTGGCCAACCCAGAATGATGAGACATTATTATAGCATTTTTCATGATTACGGAATGCGTTGCGCTCAAGTTTTAGCCACAAAACGTGATTTTGACTTAGGAAAATACAGAGAGAATATGATTAACTGTTACGAAGGTTTGTTGTCTGAGGGCATTACACCTATTGCAAATGAAGATGATGCTGTATCCTTAACCATGTCTATGTTTACTGATAATGACGAGCTGGCTAGTTTGGTTGCTGAATTAATTGATGCTGATAGATTAATTATTTTGTCAGATACCGATGGATTATATACAGGTCATCCTGACCATAAAGACTCGGTTAAATTACATGAAGTTAAAACTAACCAAAATGTAGAAAAATACGTGTGTGCTTCTGGCAAAAAAGAAGGAGAAGGTCGTGGTGGAATGGCTTCAAAATTAAGAATAGCAAAAGTCACAGCACGTAAAAACATACCAACATATATTGCTAATGGTAAACGCGAAAATGTAATGGTAGATATTATAGATAATAAACAAATTGGTACAAAGTTTATTTGTGCCTAACTAAAAATTTAAATTAATGAAACTATTAAATACAGATATAAAAAATAATGTTTTAAAATCAATGATACAGATTTTAGACCATGAAAGAGAACATATTATTGCTGCCAATCAAAAAGACCTAGACACTTTTAACAAAGACGATCAAGCATTGTTTGACCGACTGATTGTAAATAATAAAAAGGTAAATGAAATGATTGAGGCTGTTAAAGCAGTATTAAGTCAAGATGATCCTGTTGGTCAAGAGCTGTCAAATTTGACCCTTAAAAATCAGCTTAATGTTGTTAATACAACTGCTCCTTTTGGTACCATATTAATCATTTACGAATCTAGACCAGATGTCACCATTGAAGCTGCAGTGTTAGCTTTTAAAGCCAACAACAAAATTTTATTAAAAGGTGGTAAAGAAGCGTTAAACAGTAACCTTATTTTAGAAAAATGTTGGCATCAAGCGTTAGAAGATAACGGACTATCTAAAGATTGGATTAAACTTTTACATCTAAAAAGAGAAGAAACACAAGCCTTTTTAAAAAACCCAACAGAACCATTGGATTTAATAGTACCAAGAGGTGGAGAGCGTTTAATTAATTTTGTAAAAACACATGCTACCTGTGCTGTATTAGTTAGCGGTAGAGGTAACAATTTTTTATATGTTTCAGAACAAGCCGATTGGAGCAAAGCGGTTGGAGTAATAGTAAATGCAAAAACAGATAAAATCTCTGGCTGCAATGCTTTAGACAAGGTATTAATAAATAAAAACATCCCAGAATACCAATTAAAACTTAAAATGCTTCAGCAAAAGCTGGAGCAATATAATGTCACTATACTATCTGATAATAGCGTTGCTAAAGTTTTAGATTCTACTGAAAAAATAACAGAAGATGCAATTTGGAAGGAAGAGTTTTTAGCCCTAAAGCTACTTATAGGTGAAGTAAGTACATTAGACGAAGCTATAGATATGATTAATACACACTCTGGTAAACATTCTGCTGCTATTATAACCGAAAACAGTACTGAAGCACTACATTTTATGAATCATATTGATAGTGCTGCTGTATACCATAATGCTTCTACTAGATTTACAGATGGAGGACAAATGGGAGTTGGTGCAGAGTTAGCCATAAGCACAGACAAATTACACCACAGAGGACCTTTGGGACTAAAACAATTAGTAACCAATAAATACTATGTATTTGGTGATGGCCAAGTTAGAGTTTAAAAAAACTATTTAAAAAATCCGATGATTACATTCATCGGATTTTTTTTATAATGTCAAACTAAAAACTGTATAATATTTTAGGTGTTATATACACAGATCCCACATTTTCCTGAACTGCACCTTCAATTTTATAAGGTGCATAATTTAAACCTAGACCAAAGGTTAACTCTTCATTATTTCTAAATTTTTTGACGTAATCTAAAGTTGGCGAAATTAAAAATGCAGTAATAACTTCGTACTTTTCTTCTGTATCATTGTCTCCTGTATAAAAGGGATTTCTTGCATCTGTTTTAATAATTGAAGCACCAATACCAAAGCTAACGTGTAATTGCGAATTAACATTTTGACTCAAGTTTTTTTTAAACCTCAGCATAGGATTAAACATAAAAGCAGCTTTAGCCTGAATAGTATCCAAAGCTCTAACATACTTAAAAGACTGTTTTTGATCCGGAACGACAAATTGCAAAGCTAATTCTAAAGACTTTTTATTAGTAACTGGAAAGTCCAAACTTAGCTCGATTAATGGAGAGACTCCAAAATAATTTTTCAGTTTACCTTGAGGCAACATAACACCTCCTCCAATTTTAAACGTCACTTTTTTAAAGTAGTCGTCCATATAACTATGATATTGATTACTATTGGTCACGTAAATAGTATCCTTTTGCGCTATACATAGCTGTAAACCTCCAAAAAATATAATGGTAATTAATAAATTTTTCATGATTATAGTTTTAAAATTTGATTCAAAATTATTGTTATAATCACATAAAATTTTTGCTAATCCGCCAATAGTAAAAGTAATTTTTGCGATTTTCGCAAATTAATAGTAAATTACTACATGTTTCAAACTTCATTTTTAGCTTATTTAAAAGCACAACTGCCAAATAATACTTCTGTAATAGATGCTGTTGCAACTGCGTTAGATATTAGTTATGATGCTGCACATAGACGTGTTAGCTTAAAAAGTAAATTATCTTTAGATGAAAGTGTTGCATTGGCTAAATACTACAATGTGTCATTAGATAGGTTATTTGAAACCACTGCTAATGAGTTTGTAACCATTGAAAAAACGAAGCAAATAGAGAACGAAACAGAATTGCAACACTATTTTGAAGATTCTTATCAGTCTTTATTACCCTTATTAAAGCAAAAGGATAGTACCATATTATATTCGGCTAAGGATATACCGTTATTTTACAATTTAAATGGCGATGCTTTAAGCCAGTTTAAATATTATGTTTGGCTTAAGTTACTAAACCCTAAATTAGCCAGTAAAAGTTTTGATAATTTTGCTACAAGCCCATCTTTAATTGAAGCCGGAAAGCGACTAGGTAGTTTGTATAACACCTTAAACACGCAGGAAGTTTGGGACATTACAACTATTAATAGTACTTTAAAACAAATACATTTTTACTTTCAGGCTGGACAAGTAAGCTCTAAATCTGCATTACAGTTATGTGATTTATTAAAACAATTAATCACATCTATTTTTAATAAATTAACGTCGGAAGACCATCCTTTTTCACTGTATTATAATGAGTTACATTTAATGAATAACAATGTTCTGGTTAGTACGCCTAATAACCAAATGTTATATGTGCCTTTTACTTTGCTATCTTATTATAAAACTGAGGACAGACACACGTGTGAGGAAGCTGAACGCTTTTTAAAAAAGCAGTTACAGAATAGTAAATTATTAAATACTGCTGGAGAAAAAGAACGTAATCGTTTTTTTAATAAACTGTTTAGTAAAATTGACGCTTTAAAGCAACTTATTGCTGCCACACAGCTATTAGATTTTGAGTAAGTCGCAACAGTAAGCGCGTTAAGGATGGAAGTGGCATCCTTTTTTTTTCAAAAAAGATATAACGTACAGCCTGACGCATTTAAGTTTACAAAAAAGCTTAAATGGGTAACGCTAAAAAAATAATTACTAATTTTTGTAACAAAAAGTGGATTGTATACGTATAACTATTGATAGCAAAATATTCACAAAGAAAATAATCACACTTTTTTAGATGAGACAACTTAAAATTACCAAGCAGGTTACTAACCGTGAGACCGCATCGTTAGATAAATATCTACAAGAAATTGGAAAAGTTGACTTAATTACCGCAGATGAAGAGGTAGAATTAGCACAACGTATCAAGGCTGGAGACCAGATTGCACTTGAAAAATTGACTAAAGCTAATTTACGTTTCGTAGTATCGGTAGCTAAGCAATATCAAAACCAAGGGTTAACGCTTCCGGATTTAATAAATGAAGGTAACTTAGGATTAATTAAAGCTGCACAACGTTTTGATGAAACGCGTGGATTTAAATTTATCTCGTATGCTGTTTGGTGGATTAGACAATCTATTTTACAAGCTTTAGCAGAACAATCTAGAATTGTGCGTTTACCGCTTAATAAGATTGGATCTATTAATAAAATAAATAAAACTTTTGCTTTCTTGGAACAAGCGCATGAGCGTCCACCAAGTCCAGAAGAAATTGCTAAGGAATTAGACATGACTATTAACGATGTTAAGGAGTCTATGAAAAATTCTGGTCGTCACGTAAGTATGGATGCGCCTTTAGTTGAAGGTGAAGACTCTAACTTATATGATGTATTAAATTCTGGTGAGTCACCAAATCCAGATCGTGAATTATTACACGAATCTTTACGTACTGAAATTGAGCGTGCTTTAGAAACACTAACGCCTCGTGAAGCTGATGTTATTAGATTATACTTTGGTTTAGGCAACCAACACCCAATGACTTTAGAAGAAATTGGTGAGACTTTTGACCTTACTAGAGAGCGTGTAAGACAAATTAAAGAAAAAGCTATACGTAGATTAAAACATACGTCTAGAAGTAAAATATTAAAAACTTACTTAGGATAAAACTTAAGTTATGGTAACAAACAGTTATTCATAACTGTTCGTTTTTTGATTGATGAAAGAACCCGAAGCTGATTACTTCGGGTTCACTCATTTAAAACACCACAGTATTATTATTTAAATTTTATCACTATATTTATTTATGTTAAAAACCATTTGCTATAAAAGCCAAGCTAATGCTAACCTAAAGTTACTAGAGTTTGAGGCACTATTTAATCAAACTCAGTTAAAAAACAATAGCCATAACATTACAGGTGTTTTAGTTAAAAGAGATGATGTGTTTTTTCAGATACTTGAAGGTAATCCTATAATAATTGACACAGTTTACGAAGAGATTAAAAAGGATCGTAGACACTTTAATATATTAGAACTTTTAAATAAATCCATATCGCAATTAAGTTTTAAATCCTTTGATATTGGCTATGCTGTAATTAAGGATACAGATACACTTTATGGATTACAAAAATTTGTAAGCGATTTACAACAAAACAATATTGAAAATAGTCCACTGTTTTTGCAAATTATTGAAGAGCTACTAAGCGAGCACTAATAAAAAATGTTAGCTTTGTGCAAACAACACAAAACTAAAATAAATGTCTTCTAAATTAATTGCTCCTTCAATGCTTGCTGCCGATTTTGGCAACTTACAGCGCGATACAGAAATGGTTAACAATAGTGATGCCGATTGGTTTCATATAGATGTTATGGACGGTCATTTTGTCCCAAACATATCTTATGGAATGCCAGTAATTGCTGCCATTAAAAAACATGCCACTAAACCATTAGATGTGCATTTGATGATTGAAAAACCAGAACGATATATTGAAGAGTTTGCAAAAGTAGGTGCAGATATTATTACTGTACACCACGAGTCTACTGTACATTTACATCGTACATTAAGACAAATTAAAGATGCTGGCTGTAAAGCTGGTGTTGTCCTTAATATTACTACTCCTGTATCTGTTTTAGAGGATATACTTCCAGAATGCTATATGGTTTTACTTATGTCCATTAATCCTGGTTTTGGAGGTCAAAAGTTTGAAGACGTTACTTACCAACGTGTAAAAAAACTTAGAAAAATGATAGACGAGCAAGGTCTTGATACCAAAATAGAAATTGATGGTGGTGTAACAGATAAAAACATTGAAAAACTAGTTGAAGCTGGTGCAGATGTTTTTGTTGCTGGTAGTCATGTTTTTAAAAGCGAAAATCAAAAAGACGCTATAAAAAACCTAAAAGCTTTAGCTAACGGTTAATTGATATAAAAAAAGGCTCCATAATATGGAGCCTTTTTAATTACTTAATTATTTATTATTAACCCTAAAACTGATTAATTAAGTAATTAATTAAATCTGTAGTAGTAACAATCCCAACCAAAACATTGTTATCTACAACAGGTAATGCATGAAATTCTTTTTTAGACAATAGCTCTGCAACCTCTTTTATTGTTGTACAACTAGACACACTTATTAAATTTTTAGCCATAACTTGCTCAATGGTAAACATATTATATACTACTGTGTCTACATCACTATCCTGTTCATCTGTAGCATCTGCAAAACTAATCCTAAGTAAATCTGTATAACTTAACATTCCAATTATAGCCTCTCCACTAACAACAGGTATATGTCTAATGCTATGAAGCTTAAATAAATTTTCTGCTTTATCTAAATCGTCAGTTGTATTTAAAGTAATGACATTTTTAGTCATTATGTCTGAGACTGGAGTTCTTTTTTTCATGTTATTGGCTTTTAAATTATAGTATTAAAGTTACCTTTTATTAACTTAAAAAAACATGACAAAAGTCAGTAAAAACCTATTTAGTAGCCTTTAAAATTAAAGTTAAGCATTTGCTTAACCTTTTTGTAAAGTTCTGGGAATTGCGCTTTAAAATCTTGTGGTGTTTCAATAAAAGACTCAACAACAACTGCAATAAACTCAAAGTTGTTTTCAAAAGCATATGCCCTAAAATAATTTGAATTTACTAGTTTACTTTTATAAACTGGATTGTCATTAATATAACTTTGCAACTCCTTTAAACCTGTTAAAAATAGAAATGCAGTTACATCGTTTTTAAACTCGGTTTGCAAATAACTTAAGTGTAGTGCGTGTATAAATTCGTGTATACCTAAATTAAGATTATCATCTTCTATTTTATAGCCAATCATAAAATCTTCCCAAGATAATATCACAGCTCTGTAAGCAGGATTAAAATGACCTTTATGGTAGGTCTTATCTAAACTAGAGTAAAAAGTCGTGGGATAAATTAATATTTTATCTACTAATCCGATTTTATAATCTCTATACCCAAAGGTTAGCATTACTGCTGTTGCAGAAACTAAAATACGATGTGTATCATTAATTTCTAAATGCTCTTTACCAACAAACTCGGTATTATTTAAAAATTTATGAAGCCGATGCCTAAAGTAGCCTTGTTCTTTTAAATTAAGTCTTTTATAAAACTTAAAATTACTTTCTAGTATTTGTCTTTGTCCTGGAGTTAAGTCGTTTAATTTAAGATAAAAATGACGGAATAATGGTTTTCTAGCGATATAGTCAATATAAATACTTTCTACCAATTTAAATAACCAAATAGAGCCAGCTATTACCAAAAAGCATACTAACAACACAGACATTACACCTAAGACATATTTGTACACCAATGGGTTTTCGTCTAATTCTACCTTAGCTTGTAATAACATTAATTATTATCTGGTTTTAAAATATTTATTGATAAAATGTAAATTAAAAATAAAGAAAGTGATTTTTATATATTACACGTACTTAAATTAAGATTATTTTTATTGATAATAAAAAAACCAAATCACTATTTCAGAAAACTTGAAACAGCGTTTGGTTTTAATTAAAATTGTGACCTCGAGAGGATTCGAACCTCCAACCCTCAGAGCCGAAATCTGATATTCTATCCAGTTGAACTACGAGGCCCAACTTATGTTTAAGACAACTTAGCCTTAACTATGGTAGATATAGTTTTACCATCTGCTTTTCCAGCTAATTGACCACTAACCATTCCCATGACTTTACCCATGTCTTTCATGCCTTCTGCTCCTGTTTTTGCTATTACGTCATCAACAACTTTAGCGACCTCTTCCTCACTCATAGCTTCTGGTAAAAATTGAGAAATCACTTCAGCCTCAGCTAACTCTGGAGCTGCTAAATCCTCACGTCCTTGTTCTAAAAATATAGCTGCACTGTCCTTACGTTGTTTTACTTGCTTTTGTAAAATCTTAAGCTCTTGCTCTTCTGTTAATTCTTCTTTTGCACCACTTTCTGTCTGAGCTAATAATATAGCTGACTTGACTGCTCTTAAAGCTGTTAAAGCAACTGTATTTTTACTTTTCATTGCCTCTTTTAAGGCTGTCATTATATCTGTAGATAGACTCATTGTATGTATTATTTAATATTTATTACGAAGATAGTTAAAAGTATTTATTTAAGTAGGCTAACTCCAAGTCATGACTAGTTGATAAGCTACAAAAAACCCGAAAAGCTTGAGGGAACTTTCCGGGTCAAAAAATGGATTAATCTAATTGATTATTAATCTACATTGTCATGTAAAAAAGAATTATTACTTCTTAATTGTATGTCGTCATTTTCATCCACACCTAAAGATGTTCTTGAAATATTATTATCTGACGAGTGTTGTCTGTCTTCTAGCTCTAAACCTTGACGTTTATATGCTGGAATCTTTTCTATATCTTCAATTTTTGAGCTATTGAATTTATGATTAAAATTTTTCATTTTCTTTCTACGCTCATCTGCTCTACTTTTTAGTAACTCAGAAATTGGAGTATTCATTGGATCAACTTCAGCATCAATATCAACTTCTAATTCTTGAGCTTCAATTTGTTTTTTCTCAAAAACCACTTCTTTATCAACCTCAACTTTAGCTTCTGACACTTTAGTTGTATTAGTTTCTAGCTCATCGTAGTCGTCTAACGCATATCTAATTTCTCCTGACTGCGAGTTTTCTGTTACTGGAACAACTTCTACAAAATCATTAACTTCTAAGTTGCTGATTTCATCTGTTAAATTCATAATAACAGGTTTTTCTTCTTCCACAACAGGCTCTACTTCTGGCTCTGATAATGGCATATCAAAACTTAAGGTAATTTGTTGTTTCTTTTCTGTCTCTTCAATATGATTAACCTGATCTACTGTAGCACTTGAAGAAGTGATATTAAACTCTTCTGTCTCGTCTATTAAGGCATTAACTTGTGTGTAGTTAACATCGATATTTTTTATTGACTGAGTGGTTTGAACTAAATCTTGATCGTTAAGTGTTGTACTTTTTTGCTTGTTTACTTGCGCGATTTCAAAAGCTGATAATTGGTCATCCGTATCTTCTTCTAAATCTAATGTATGTACAACTGCTTTAGGTGTTTCTTTCTTTTCTTCTAATTCAATACTTGGTAAGATTATCGCAGGCTCTTTTTCTTTTTTGTTTAAATCCTGCTCCATGTTTTGATCATCTTCCAATGCATGGATTACCTTTTTAGTTTCAGTATTAGAAATTTCGTTTTGTTGTTCTACATCAAAACCAGTTGCAATAATTGTTACTGAAATTGACTCTTCTAAATTGTCATCTTCACCAACACCCATTATAATATTTGCACCATGACCAGCTTCGTTTTGAATATGGTCATTGATTTCTCCAATTTCATCAATAGTAATTTCTTGAGCACCAGAAACGATTAGCAACAATACGTTTTTGGCTCCAGTGATTTTATTATCGTTTAATAAAGGTGAATCTAATGCTTTAGAAATCGCTTCGTGCGCACGATTTTGACCTGATGCTGAGGCAGATCCCATAATAGCAGTTCCGCTATTACTAAGTACTGTTTTAGCATCACGTAAATCGATGTTTTGTGTGTAGTGATGTGTAATTACCTCTGCAATACCACGTGCTGCAGTAGATAAGACCTCGTCTGCTTTAGAAAAACCAGCTTTAAATCCTAGGTTACCATATACTTCACGTAGTTTGTTGTTGTTAATTACAACTAAACTATCTACTTCTTTACGTAATTTTTCAATTCCTTCTTGGGCTTGAGCATTTCGCATTTTACCTTCAAACTGAAAAGGCATTGTTACAATACCAACGGTTAAGATATCTAAATCTTTAGCCATTTTTGCTATGATTGGAGCTGCACCTGTACCAGTACCTCCACCCATTCCGGCTGTTATAAATATCATTTTTGTGTTAGTATCTAACATGCGTTGTAAATCATCAAAACTCTCTACAGCTGATTGCTCTCCTACGTCTGGATTTGCTCCTGCACCTAATCCTTCTGTTAAGTTTAAACCTAATTGGATTTTGTTTGGTACACCACTGTTTTGAAGTGCTTGTGCATCTGTATTACAAATGACAAAATCTACACCTTTTATTCCTTGAAGAAACATGTGGTTTATGGCATTACTACCTCCTCCACCTACACCAATGACTTTAATGACATTAGATTGGTTTTTTGGTAAGTCAAATGCTATGTTTTCGAATTCGTTGTTGCTGCTCATAAATTCTATTTTACTGGATCAATTATTATTTTTTAGCGATACATACATCGCTTAGTATTCTTATATATTTATTATTCTGCGTTATCCAAAAAGTCTTTTACTCTTTCTGTTAACGTATCTAAAAACGACTTGCGTTGTTTTTTAGGTGGTTCAATTTTTTCTACTTCTGACACTTCTTCGTTTGCAATTTCTTGTGCTTGAATTTCTTCTTCAATCACTGCTTCTGCTTTTTTGCGGTCTTGACGTTTTAATCCGTCCATAACTAATCCTACTGCTGTTGCAAATAAAGGACTGGTTATTGCGTCATCACTATCTCCTGCAAGATGCTCGTTTGGATAGCCTATTCTGGTATCCATACCTGTTATATATTCTACCAGTTGCTTTAAATGTTTTAACTGGCTTCCTCCTCCTGTTAAAACGATTCCTGCGATTAGTTTCTTTTTTTGTTCTTCGTGACCGTAATTTTTGATCTCGACGTACACTTGCTCAATAATCTCTACAACTCTTGCATGGATTATTTTAGATAAGTTTTTTAAAGTTATCTCTTTAGGGTCACGTCCTCTTAATCCTGGAATTGAGACAATTTCATTGTCTTTATTTTCTCCTGGCCAAGTACTACCAAATTTTATTTTTAAAAGTTCGGCTTGTTTTTCAATAATGGAACAACCTTCTTTTATGTCCTCTGTTATTACATTTCCTCCAAAAGGAATAACTGCTGTATGACGTATGATTCCGTCTCTAAAAATAGCTAAGTCTGTTGTACCACCTCCTATATCGATTAATGCTACTCCTGCTTCTTTTTCTTCTTGACTTAATACTGCATTGGCACTAGCTAGAGGCTCTAAAGTAATTCCTTCTAATGCTAATCCTGCACTTTGCACGCATCGTCCTATGTTTCGGATAGAAGATACTTGACCTACTACAACATGAAAGTTGGCCTCTAAACGACCACCATACATACCGATAGGCTCTTTAATTTCGGCTTGACCGTCAATTTTATATTCTTGAGGCAACACATGGATAATTTCTTCTCCTGGTAGCATTACCAATTTGTGTACTTGATTGATTAAACGCTCTATATCCTCCTCGTCAATAACAGTCTCGCTGTTTGGTCTAGTGATATAATCGCTATGTTGTAAACTTCTAATATGTTGTCCTGCAATACCTACTGTAACACCTTCAATTTTTGTTGCTGCTGCAGCTTCTGCCTCGTTGATGGCTAACTGTATAGATTGTATGGTTTGCGTTATGTTATTTACTACACCACGATGCACACCCAAGCTTTTAGACTTACCTATGCCTAAAATTTCGACTTTACCATATTCGTTTTTACGACCAATCATAGCCACAATTTTTGTGGTTCCTATGTCTAATCCTACTGCAATGTTTTGTTCCATAACTTATGCTTTTGTGCATACAACTTGATTACCAAATTGTAAGTTTACTATACTGTAATTATCTAAAGCTTTATCTTTTGTAGCCTTTAAGTAAAAAGCCTTTAGATTATTAATTTTTTTGTCCAACTGTTCTAAACTGCCTAATTTGACTACAAAATTACACTGTCTTAACTTAAGATTAATTGTACTGTTTTTATTTTGATGAATTTGCACCACATGCGTCTTCAAAAACGTGTCTTCTTGAATTTTTGTTGCTATGGTATAAACCTTTTCTAAATCTTTTTTATTGACAAAACCGGTTACCATTGGTACACGCTCTGTGTAGTTATTTGATAGTGGCATGTAGCCACCATTGCTATCTACATAAAAAGATGCGTCTGTTACCACTCTGGCAATAGGCGTTTTTTGTTTTACTTTGGCTGTTAACTTACCTGTCACACTAACGTAAACATCTGCAAACTCGACAATTGGATTTGCATTTAGGGTTGTCTCTAACAAATTCAAATCTAAAATTTCTTTGGACTTGTTGGTTACACTTTGTTGATTTTGTATTAACAACTTACTAACATCTTCATGCGTGATAAATAGGTTTTTATTTCCTATAAATTCTATGTTAGGTTTTGATACTAATCTTTTACCACTTCTTGCTGAAGAGAAGGCATACAAAAATACTACTAAACCTAGTAGTAATCCCATTTTTATATAGCTCCAATTAGCTTTCATTTAATAATTCTGTTTTAATTTTTGATACTTCTGCACCAATATCTCCTGCTCCAATGGTCAACACTATTCTAGCATTACTTGCTTTAATATGCTGAATCATTGTTTGTTTAGTGACTAATTTTTTGTTTTTATTGTCAATCATACCTAATAACCAGTCCGACGTTACGCCTTCTATTGGTAATTCTCTTGCTGGATAGATGTCTAAAAGCAAGATTTGATCAAACTGTGCTAAACTTTTTGCAAAGTCTTGTGCAAAATCTTTAGTTCTTGAAAAAAGATGAGGCTGAAATACTGCAACAACCTTATCATTTGGATACATCTCTCTGACTGCTTGATGTACTGCATTTATCTCTTCTGGATGATGCGCATAGTCATCTATAAAAACGATGTCATTTGTCTTAATTTGATATGTAAATCTGCGCTTAACACCTTTATAAGTCGCTAATGCTTTTATTAGTTGGTCTTGAGGCAATCCATACTCTAATGACATTGCTAAAGCAACTAAAGCATTTGACAAATTATGTCTACCAGGTAGATTAAATTTAAATTGCTTTACTACCGTTTTTGGCGTTTTAACATCAAAAACATAAGCACCATCTTTAATGGTTATATTTTGTGCAGAATAGTCTGCGTTATCTTCAATACCGTAGGTAATTCCATTTAATGGCAATCCGTTTTTAACAAACAATTTACCGTTAGGTTTTAGCTTTTTAGTGAAATCTTCAAACGTTTTTATTAACTCTGAAGCGTCACCATATATATCTAAATGATCTGCATCCATGGATGTAATACATGCCATATCTGGACTTAAAGTAAGGAAGGATCTATCAAACTCATCTGCTTCTACAACGCTTACTTTATCACCATTTAATATAAGATTAGAATTATAATTCTCACTTATACCACCTAAGAATGCAGTTAACTTTACGTCACACTCATTTAGTAAATGCCCTAATATACTTGTTGTAGTTGTTTTACCGTGTGTACCAGCAACTGCTAAACAAAACGAATGCTCTGTAATTAAACCTAAAACCTCAGATCGCTTAAGCACTTTAAATGTATTATCTAAAAAATAGTTTAATTGCACATGGTTTTTAGGCACTGCAGGCGTATAAACTATTAACGTTGTTTCTGGATTTAAATAATGAGATTCTAAATTACTAATATCGTCTTTGAAAGTTACAGAAACACCTAAAGCAACTAAACTATCTGTAATATCTGTTTTTGTTTTATCATAACCACCAACCTGTTTACCATTAGCATTAAAATAACGCGCAATAGCAGACATACCAATACCTCCAATACCGATAAAATAGATGTTATGTATGTTGTTTAAGTTCATTATTTATTTAATAGTTTTTCAACTTCGTCAGCTATATCCTTAGTTGCATTTACTAATGCTAATTTTTTAATATTTTGACTTAACTCTTCTTGTTTTTCTTTAGAAGCTACTAATTGTCCAAATTTATTTTTAAAGTCAACTTTTAAATCTTCTTGAGCAATTAATAGTGCTGCGTTTTCTTTAACTATGGCATTTGCATTTTTAGTCTGATGGTCTTCTGCAACGTATGGAGAAGGCACAAATACAACCGGTTTTCCAACAATACACAACTCGCTTACCGATCCTGCTCCTGCACGTGATATTATAAAATCTGCTGCAGCATATGCATAATCCATTTTATTAATAAACTCATGGACTTGTACATGTTTTGTGTTACCGTATAACTTGTACGTTTGATAATACAACTTACCACATTGCCATATTACTTGGACGTTTAGTGTTTGTAAAAAATCAAGCTCATCAACCATCAACTCGTTAATTGCTTTTGCACCTAAGCTTCCGCCTAAAACTAATAAGGTTTGCTTACCTTCAATTAAATTAAAATACTTAATCGCTTCTGCTCTTTTAGAAGAAATATCCAATAAATCTTGTCTAACAGGATTACCCGTTTTGATAATCTTTTCTGAAGGAAAAAATCGCTCTAAACCATTATAAGCAACGCATACTTTGGCTACTTTTTTAGACAATAATTTGTTAGTTATTCCTGGGTAAGAATTTTGCTCTTGAATTAAGCTTGGAATGCCTTTTAAAGCAGCAACATGTAACAATGGACCGCTAGCAAAACCACCTGTACCAATAGCTACATCTGGCTTAAATTGATTGATTATTTTTTTTGCATTCCATAAACTACTAATTAGTTTAAATGGAAACATCATATTTTTAAGCGTTAATTGACGCTGAATTCCTGTAATCCATAATCCTTTAATTTGGTAGCCAGCTTGTGGCACCTTCTCCATCTCCATTCTATCTTTTGCACCAACAAATAAGAATTCTGATTCTGGATAGCGCAACTTCAACTCGTTAGCAATTGCAATTGCAGGATAGATATGGCCTCCTGTGCCTCCACCTGATAAAATTATCTTATATGCTTTATTTGTATTACTCACTTTACTTTTTAAACTACGTATTGAAAATAGATTTAGCCTATATTTTTTTAAAATTAATCTTCTAATGTTTCCGATAAGATATCTAACGGATTTGTGTCATCAGAATCTTTTTCTTTTTTTATAATTTCTTCTCGTTTTGCACTTACACTTAAAATTATTCCTATTGCCAAACACGTCATCCATATACTTGTTCCTCCACTACTAACCAATGGTAATGTTTGCCCTGTTACAGGAAACAACTCTACAGCCACAGCCATATTAATCATAGCCTGAAAAATGATAGGCAAACCAACTCCTAGCACTAATAATTTTCCAAAAACGGTATCGGCTTTTTGTGCAACAATTATAATTCTAAATAATAACCACATGTATAAAATCATCAATGCTAATCCACCAATTAAACCATATTCTTCAACAATAATGGCGTAAATAAAATCGGAAGAGGATTGAGGTAAAAAGTTTTTTTGAATACTTTTTCCTGAACCAACACCTACGATACCTCCTGAGGCTATTGCAATTTTAGCTTTTTCTATTTGATAATCTTCTTCTGAATCTTCACCATTAAAAAAACTGTCAATCCTACTCA
The DNA here is from genome assembly GCF_038154885.1 of Olleya sp. Ti.3.14. Taxonomy (NCBI): domain Bacteria; kingdom Pseudomonadati; phylum Bacteroidota; class Flavobacteriia; order Flavobacteriales; family Flavobacteriaceae; genus Olleya; species Olleya sp. Ti.3.14. The sequence goes on along the minus strand of NZ_JBAKAO010000002.1, from coordinate 316,172 downwards.
TCCATGTATCAACACGATTTGGCATTGCATCTGGAAATGCTTTAGCCACCAATATAAACATGGTTAACCCAACGATACCTGCAAAACCCATTGCTATTAAATATCTAAGAGGATAACCTCCTAAAAACAACAAAGCACTAGTCATTACAAAAATTATTGCTGTAGTCGAAAAGTTTGATGGCAATATCAATGCCAAAATTATAAAAATTGGAACCCATAAGGGTAAAACAGACTCTTTAAAAGTTATTGTTTTATCTTTAATTTTAGACAGGTACCTAGCAATGTACACCATTAAAACAACAGCTGCCAACGTTGATGTTTGAAATGACATATTTACAAACGGAATCCTTATCCAACGACTAGCATTGGCACCATCAATCGTAGTCCCTTGAAGAATTGTTAAAATTAACAATACAAATACAATAGGCATCATGACCATTGATAATCCCCTAAAATAACGATAAGGGATTTTATGCACTCCGTACATAATTGAAAAACCTAAAAACAAGTGCATTAAATGCTTAATAAAAAAACCAAAGGTATTACCGTCTCCACCAATATATGCCAAATTACTTGCAGCACTATATACTGGTAAAAACGAAAATATAGCTAATAGCGCAGAAATTGCCCATATTAATTTATCGCCTTTTATATTATTTATTATTGTGTTTTGCATTTACTTATTTAGTACTAACTAGATTTTAAACAACTTGATATAATATTAAAGGTTTCTTACAGCTTCTTTAAACTGTCGACCTCTATCTTCATAATTTTCAAATAAATCAAAGCTTGCACATGCGGGAGACAACAACACACTATCTCCAGCCTCTGCCAACTTGTAAGCTATTTTAACAGCTTCACTCATAAACTGTGTTTCAACAATAACATCAACCATTTTACCAAAGCTTGCCAACAGCTTTTCGTTATCAACACCAAGACAAATGATAGCCTTAACCTTTTCGTTAATAAGTGGATATAATTCTTGATAATTATTCCCTTTATCTACACCTCCAACAATCCATACCGTAGGAGACTCCATGCTATCTAAAGCAAAATAAGTCGCGTTTACATTGGTAGCTTTAGAGTCGTTTATGTACTGCACTTTATTAATTTTAAGTACATTTTCTAAACGATGCTCAACACCTTGAAAATTTTCTAAACTTTCGCGTATTGTTTGTTTTCTAATTTGTAATAAATGCGCTACTGTTGAAGCAGCCATAGCATTTTTAGTATTGTGTTTTCCTTCTAGAGCGATATTTTTTGTTGGCATAATTATCTGATTATTATCAATTGTTATTATAATGTTGTCTTGATCCAAATACGCACCATTTTCTATTGTTTTAGTTAACGAAAACGGTAATAATGTAGCTTGAATGTTATTGTTATTTATATACTGCAAAATCACCTCATCATCTGCATCATATATTAAGTAATCTTCTTTTGTTTGATTTTGGGTAATCTTAAATTTTGAAGCGATATAATTTTCAAACTTATAATCATATCTATCCAAATGATCTGGAACTATATTGGTAATTACTGCAATATTTGGCTTAAAATTGATGCAACCATCTAATTGAAAGCTACTAATCTCTAAAACATAATTTTTGTAATTATGTTCCAAAACTTGTTTTGCAAAACTATCTCCAATATTACCTGCCAACCCAACGTCCAACTCTTGTTTTAACACATGATGTGTTAACATAGCTGTTGTTGTTTTACCATTACTACCTGTTATAGCCACAATGGTTGCGTTGGTAAATTGAGTTGCAAACTCGATTTCTGAAATTACAGGCACTCCTTTATTAATAAGTGCTTTAACTATTGCCACTTTTTCAGGAATTCCTGGGCTTTTCATAACAAGATCAGCTTCTAAAATTTTATTATCTGAATGCTGCTCTTCCTCCCATTCAATCTCATTATATATAAGAACTTGCTTGTACTTTTCTTTTATTTTTCCTTTATCAGAAACAAATACTGCGTAGTCATTTGCCTTTCCTAAAAGCGCTGTACCAACACCACTTTCTCCACCTCCTAATATGACTAGTTTTTGTTTTTTCATTTATATTTTAACGTATAGACTTTATTAATTTAAGTCTTAGCTTTTATCTTAACTTTAATGTTACTATCGACAGTATTGCAAGAAAAATTCCAACAATCCAAAAGCGAGTTACTATTTTACTTTCGTGATAGCCCTTTTTTTGATAGTGATGATGCAAAGGAGACATTAAAAATATGCGTCGTCCTTCTCCATATTTTTTACGTGTAAATTTGAAATAACTAACTTGTAAAATTACAGACAAAGATTCAGCGAAAAAGATTCCGCATAACACAGGAATCAACAACTCTTTTCTTACTGCTATTGCTATTACAGCGATAACACCACCTATTGTCAAACTACCTGTGTCTCCCATAAATACTTGAGCAGGATATGTATTGTACCATAAAAACCCGATTAATGCTCCGACAAAAGCAGCTATAAACACAACCATTTCACCCAGTCGTGGTATAAACATAACATTGAGATAATCTGAAAAAACGATGTTACCAGAGATAAAAGCAAATATTGCTAGTACAAAGACTATAATTGCCGAACTACCTGCTGCTAACCCATCGATGCCATCCGTTAAATTAGCACCATTAGAAACTGCTGTGATTATAAATATTACTATTGGTATAAACACCAACCATGCATATTTAGCATAATCTTCTCCCATCCACGTCACCAAATTTGAATAATCAAACTCATTATCTTTTACAAAAGGAATGGTTGTTTTTAGCGACTGCTCCTCCACATTAAATTCTCTTTCAGAACTTTGAGTTATTAATTCTGTTTCAAAAACTGGATTAACTTTTTCTGTTTTGATAGTAATTCCTGGATGGAAATACATTATCGAACCAACAAATAACCCTAAACCCACTTGCCCTAACACTTTAAACTTTCCGCTAAGGCCTTTTTTATCTTTTTTAAACACTTTTATATAGTCATCTGTAAATCCAACTGCTCCCATCCATAACATGGTTACAATTAACATGATGACATATATATTATCCAATCTAGCTAGTAATAGTACAGGCAATAACGTAGCTAGAATTATAATAATCCCACCCATTGTTGGTGTGCCTGCTTTTTCTAACTGTCCATCTAAACCTAAATCTCTAACCGACTCTCCTACTTGCTTTTTTTGTAGCGCTACAATAATACGCTTACCAAATATTGTAGAAAATAACAATGATAAAATAATAGCCAGAGCTGCCCTAAATGTGATAAATTGAAACACACTAGCACCAGGAAATTGGTAGTTTTTTTCTAAAAATTCAAATAAGTAGTATAACATTTATATTGCTTTTTTATTTAGCTAAACCGTTTTAAATGGTGTTACGTTTAGCTTAACTTCAATTATTATTTTTGTAATTGTTTTAAAAAATCCTGAACTATTTTAAAATCGTCAAAATCATGGCGTTTTCCATTTACCTCTTGATAGGTTTCATGTCCTTTACCTGCTATTAAAATAATATCGTTAGGGTTTGCTAACTGACAAGCTGTTTTAATAGCTTGTTTTCTATCCACAATTGACATTGTTTTTTTAAAGTTTTGAGGCTCGACACCCTTTTCAATATCTTCAATAATAACTTCTGGCACTTCTGTACGCGGATTATCACTTGTAAAAATAACTTTAGTACTAAGCGCTGAAGCTATGTGACCCATTTTGGGACGCTTAGTTTTATCCCTATCTCCACCACAACCAACCACAGTAATTACATCTTCATTTTTGGTTCTGATATCGTTAATAGTTTCTAAAACATTTTGTAATGCATCTGGTGTATGAGCATAATCTACAATTGCAGTTATTTTTTGGTCAGAAATTAAAAATTGAAAACGTCCGCTTACACTCTCTAACTCACTTATCAACCTTAAAGTTTCTTCTTTTTCCAATCCTAAAAGTTCTGCAGTAGCAAAAATTGCCAGGATATTATAAGCATTAAAGTTCCCGATTAGTCTAACCCAAACCTCATTATCATTAAGCTTTAATAACAAACCATTAAACTGATTTTCTAAAATCTGAGCCTTATAATCTGCAAAACTTTTTAAAGCGTAAGTATATTGTTTTGCTTTAGTGTTTTGAAGCATTACACTTCCGTTTTTATCATCACCATTTGTTAATGCAAATGCTGTTTTAGGCAATTCGTCAAAAAATCTTTTTTTAACATCTCTATATTCAGCAAACGTATCGTGATAGTCCAAATGATCATGAGAAAGGTTTGTAAATATTCCGCCTTCAAACGTTAATCCTAATGTTCTATTTTGATGTATTCCATGAGAACTGACTTCCATAAAGCAAAACTCAACACCTTCATCATTCATTTGCTTTAAGTACCTATTGATAGTTAAAGAATCTGGTGTAGTATGCGTTGCAGAAAACTCCTGATTATCCACCATAATTTTTACTGTTGAAAGCAAACCAACTTTATATCCTGCTTTTTTAAACAATTGATACAAAAGCGAGGCAATCGTGGTTTTTCCATTGGTACCTGTTACACCAACTAACTTTAAGTTATCTGAAGGATTACCATAAAAATTTGAAGCCATTATTGCTAAAGCTGCACTTGAGTCATCCACTTTAACATAAGTAACTCCAGCTTTAGTCACACTTGGAAACTCTTCACAAACAACAGCTATTGCGCCTTGTTGGATTGCACTTTCAATATACTGATGTCCATCTGTAAGACTACCTTTGACAGCCACAAAAACATCGTTAATTGCTACATTACGAGAATTAAAATGAATATTGCGCACTAAGATATTTGTACTTCCTACAACTGCATCTAGCGTTACTTTATATAATATGTCTTTTAATGAAATCACGAGGCCTCTAAAACTATAGTTTGATTATCTTTTAATTTGGTGTTTTTATTAACTGACTGACTTTTTACAGTCCCTTGACCTTGACATTTAACATTTACTTTTACGTTCATGTTTTCTAACAAAGCCATAGCATCCATAACAGGTAATCCTGTTACATCTGGCATAATTGTTTTATAAGTATTTGCTATTTTATAATAGCTTTCATACTCTTTCTCTACTTTTACATCCTTAACATTTAGTGATGCTACTTGATCAATTAATGGCGTATCTGTAAATATTTTTTGAGCTATTTTTTTAAACACTGGACCAGAAACATCAGCACCATAAAATCCTTTTTTAACACTAGGCTTATGGATCACTACAATACACGAATATTTAGGTTTGTCCACTGGAAAATATCCAGCAAACGAAGAAATGTAACGTGGATTTTTTGCCCAATCATCCATCCAATATTCTACCCTTGCAGTTCCTGTTTTACCACACATAGAAAAATAGTCCGAGTACAATGATCTACCTGTCCCTTTTACAACCACATTTTTAAGCATTTCTTGAGCTGCGCGTAAGGTCTTGTCTGAACATATTTTTTCATTGATAATAGTTTTATCAAAAACCTCTATTTGCTTATTTAAATCCCTTACCTCTCTAATAAATCTTGGTTTAACCATAACACCATTATTTGCAACAGCATTATAAAATGTTAAAGTTTGTAAAGGTGTGATTTTAAGATTATAACCATAAGCAATAGACGGTAAAGCGTTACGACTCCATTTACCATCTCCTGGTCTAGGAATCATTGGTTGCCCTTCACCTTTTATAGAAATCCCTAATTTTTTATCTAAATTCCAGTTACTTAAAATATCTATAAAACGGTTTGGATCTTTTGCATAAGCATTATCTACAATTGTTGCTATCCCAATATTAGAGGACACTTCAAATGCTCTGGCTGCAGATATCTTTCCATTACCATGAGAATCTTTTATACCTCTACCATAAAACACCTTATAACCATTTCCCGTATCAATAACATCTGACGTATCAATTTTGTTATCTTCCAGAGCAGCCATTAAAGCCATAAGCTTAAAAGTAGATCCAGGCTCATGCGCTTCGTAAACCGCATAGTTTCTTTTTTCCCAATAATGACCTGATGCTGTTTTACCTAAATTTGAAATAGCTCTAATTTCACCTGTTTCAACTTCCATCACCACAACTGTTCCATGCTCTGCTTGATACAACTCTAATTGCTCCAGTAATGCATGATGCGCAATATCTTGTATATTAACATCAATAGTAGTATACACATCAAACCCATCTTTAGGCTCTACTTGATCGTAATCTAAAATAGGTTTCCATTGTCCTTTACCTATTTTTTGTTTTAGACGCTTACCATCTTTTCCTCTTAAATAATCGACACCAAAAGCACCATCAATACCTGCTCTAGTCACATTACCTTCGTCATCAGTACGCTCATAACCAATAGTCCTTTGCGCAACTTCACCCAACGGATGTTCTCTTTTAACTTTCTGTTCTACTATTAAACCACCTTTAAAAGCTCCTAATTTTAATAAAGGAAATTCTCTAAATTTCAAATACTCCGAGTAGCCAATATTTCTAGCTAATAAAAAATAACGATTTTTATTAGCTCTAGCTTTTCCTAATTCTTTTTGATAAAAACTTGAAGGTTTACCTGTATAGTTTGATAAGGCATCACTTAATGGTTTTAAGTTAGCTTTAAAGTTTTTGTCTGAAGGTGTAATGGCATCAAACAAGATATCATACTTAGGTATTGATGTTGCCAACAAACTACCATCTGCAGAATAAACGTTACCTCTGTTTGCTGGAATAACAACGTCCTTAATAGCACGCTTATCTGCCAAAGCCCTATACTTATCACCTTGCACAACCTGAATGGTTAACAATTTTCCAACCACAAGCAGCCCAAAGATGAACATACATCCTGCGACAAAATATAATTTGTTTAATATGTTCTTTTCGTTTACTGCCACGAGTGGAACTAAGTTTGCGGTTTAACAATTATTTTTTTTGGCGGAATAACAGAAGGCGCCAAACCTTTTTCTTTCATTTTTTTTACAACAGAAGACTCCATTTTTAACTGCATAAGTTTGGTTCTTCCATCATACAACTCGGATCGCAACTCTTTAACTTGATTGTTAAGCTTTGCAATTTGATGAACTTTTTTATCTAGACTATGCGAACTTGCAATCATTACTATTGCTAAAACCGAAAGAAATATGATAAGCTTCCAGTTTTTAAATGAATCTTCGCTGACTAAAAAAGTCCCTCTTAATATGCTATAGATACTTTTTTTCAATGTTATATCTTTTCAGCAATACGCAACTTTGCACTTCGCGCTCTGTTGTTAATTTTAATTTCTTCTTTAGTTGGGATTATTAATCCTCCAACTTTTTTTAATGGCACTTCAAAACGACCAAAAACATCACGCTCTGGCTCTCCTTCAAATAATCCATTTCTAATAAATCGTTTTACCAATCTATCTTCTAAGGAGTGATAAGAAATCAAACTTAAACGACCCTCTGACTTTAAAACCTCAGGTGTTTGTTGTAAAAATTCTTTTAAAGCCTCTATCTCTTGATTTACTTCAATCCTGATTGCTTGATAAATCTGAGCTAATATTTTGTTTTCATGCTTAGGCGACAAAAATCTTTGTAACACCTTTTTAAGCTGATCACTAGTTTTAATTATTTGGTTTTTACGATGCTCTACAATTAAACCTGCCATTGCTGGTGCAGCACGAAGCTCTCCATATTGCGATAGCACTTGTTTTAACTGCTCCTCATCATACTCATTAATTACATGAAACGCAGACAAAGTATCATTTTGATTCATTCTCATATCCAAATCTGCTTCAAAACGCGTCGAAAACCCTCTAGAAGCAACATCAAATTGATGTGATGACACACCAAAATCAGCCAAAATGCCATCCACTTGTTTTACACCATGAAAACGCAAAAAACGTTTGATATATCTAAAGTTTTCATGTATTAAAGTAAATCGTGGATCATCGATTGCATTTTCTAATGCATCAACATCTTGATCAAAAGCATATAGCTTTCCGTTTTCACCCAAGCGACTTAAAATCTCTTTACTGTGTCCACCACCTCCAAAAGTAACATCCACGTAAATTCCGTCTGGCTTAATAGCCAAACCATTTACTGTTTCGTTTAATAATACTGGATTATGATATGCTGTCATACTCTTCATCTTGACCCATTACCTCTTCAGCTAAATCAGCAAAATCATCTGCTGCATCATCAATAGCTTTTTCATACTTCGTTTTATCCCAAATTTCTACAATATTAACCGCTGAAGACATCACGATATCTTTAGCAATAGATGCAAACGCAACTAAATCTTTTGGTATTAGCAAACGACCGTTAGCATCGACTTCAACAATTTTTACTCCAGCAGTAAACCTGCGGATAAAGTCATTGTTTTTCTTTTTAAAACGATTAAGTTTGTTCACTTTTTGCATTAAAGTATTCCATTCTTGCATTGGATACAACTCCAAACATTCCTGAAACACTGCACGTTTTAAAACAAAGCCATTTTGCAACTCAGGAGCCAACTGTTTTTTCAGCGCAGCAGGTAGCATAAGCCTTCCTTTTGCGTCTACTTTACATTCGTATGTTCCTATTAATGAGTTCACAACCGTTTTTAATTGTCAGAATTTGTAAAAATCAAATATATTGAAAATTTTACCACATTTTACCACATTTTACCACTTTGTTGATAAGTATTCCAATTTTAACACCTTTTAAGAGACAAATCAAGTCCAAGCTTAAACAAAGTCAACAAACCAAGCCTAAATCTTAGGTGGGAAATTTTGCATTTTATTAACACGAATAACACTTAAGTAAATGATTAAAATGTCTGTTTTTTAAATGAATTAGTTATATTTGCTTTTGATGTAAACTACTAGCCATTAATGACGCGTATACTTAAAAAAGAAGGAAAATTCAACTATATTGAAGTTGGTGAAGGACAACCAATAATTGTACTTCACGGACTAATGGGAGGTTTAAGTAATTTTGATGCTGTGACCACTTTTTTTAGCACAAATGGGTACAAAGTAATTATCCCAGAACTGCCTATTTATAGCATGTCCTTACTTAAAACAAATGTCAAAGCATTTGCTAAATACTTATACGATTTTATAGCTTTTAAAGAACTTGATAACGTCATTTTGCTAGGTAACTCATTAGGAGGACACATTGGCTTATATCACACAAAAATGCATCCTGACAAGGTAAAAGCTTTAGTAATAACTGGTAGCTCTGGATTGTACGAAAGCGCAATGGGTGGAGGATACACTAAGCGAAGTGATTACGAGGTAATTAAAAAGAAAGCGCAAGAGGTGTTTTACGATCCTGCAGTAGCCACAAAAGAAATAGTAGACGAAGTTTATGAAACCGTTAACGACCGAAATAAACTTATTAAAACTTTAGCTATCGCAAAAAGTGCCATTAGACATAATATGGCTAAAGACTTACCTAAAATGACTGTTCCGACTTGTATAATTTGGGGTAGAAATGATGGCGTTACACCACCAGAAGTTGCAGAAGAATTTAATTTATTACTTCCTGACTCTGATTTATTTTGGATCGAAAAATGTGGTCATGCTGCGATGATGGAACATCCAGAAACTTTTAATCAAATATTATTTGATTGGTTTAAAAAACGTGATATTTAATATCTTACCAGTCTTACAATATAACTTAATATAAGATTTTCGGTTTAACCGAAATCAAAACACTAGTAATACATGCATATTAAATCTGCCGAGTTTGTAACCAGTAATTCTGATGCTTCAAAGTGTCCTAAAGATCGCATACCAGAATATGCTTTTATTGGTAGAAGTAACGTTGGAAAGTCGTCTTTAATCAATATGCTTACAAGCAGAAAAAGTCTAGCTAAAACATCTGGAAGACCAGGAAAAACCCAACTAATCAACCATTTTATAATAAATAAAGATTGGTTTTTAGTTGACTTACCAGGTTATGGTTATGCTAAAGTATCCAAGAGCACAAAGAAGGTTTTTCAAAAATTTATAACACATTATTTTGAAAACCGAGAGCAATTAGTAACTGCATTTGTACTTGTAGATATTAGACATAAACCACAGCCTATAGATCAAGAATTTATGCAATATTTAGGAGAAAGCGGAATACCTTTTTCTATCATTTTTACAAAAGCAGATAAGTTAAAACCAAAAGCTATTGAAAACCACGTTGAAGACTACAAAACAATACTGTTAGAAACTTGGGAAGAAATGCCAAATTACTTTATAACATCTTCTAGTAAAGACATTGGCAAAGATGACGTACTAAACTACATTGATGGATTAAATGAAAACATCATAATTGAATAGTATCCGCCAAAAACGTTACCAACTTAAAATTATAACAAACAAAAAAACTCGCTATTAAAGCGAGTTTTTTTTGTTTTATCAAGGGTATAAACTACATCATTTTTAATGTGTTAACCTCTTGCTCTGATAATATTTTCCAATTACCTCGTGGTATATCTTTTTTAGTTAAATGCGCTATTTGAACACAATCAATTCTAACTAATTCATATTTTAAATGCTCAAATATTGTATGCAAAATAGTGTTTCCTGTGTTTTTAATTTTTACACCAACTTCATTCTTTGTATTATTTACATAGTCAATTTCTTCAACACCAACTTGTTTACCTTCAACCTTAAAACCTTCTCTAATTTTTTTAAGATCTTCCATTTTTAAGTTTTTATCCAACTCTAAATGAAATAATCTTTCAACACCTTTATTAGAATTAGTAAAACGTGCTACAATCTTTTCGTCGTTAGTAAAAAGTAATAAACCTGTAGAGTTACGCCCTAAACGTCCTATTGGCTTAATTCTAGAACTTGAAGCATTAGCTACTAAGTCCATAACGGTTCTACCTTTTTGTTCACTTGTAGTTGTAGCAAACCCTTTTGGCTTGTTTAATAAAACGTAAGCCTTCTTTTCTGGATTAATTCTAGCTCCATCGTATCTTACTTCATCCTCTAGCTTAACTTTATAACCCATCTCTACCACAACTTTACCGTTTACGGTAACTAAACCCATTGCAATGTGTTGATCAGCTTCTCTTCGAGAGCACATCCCAGAATTAGCAACGTATTTATTTAACCTGATTAAATCAGAGTTAGTAGCGCTTGTAGGCTTTGCTTTTGGAGTGACTTTCTTTTTTATAGGTGCATTACCTCTAGCAAAAGTTTTGCTTTTAGCATTATCACTTCCTCGTCCTGAAGACTTTCCTTTATCATTACCACCTTTATGTCTACTCATAATATAATTTTTTGCAAATCTACAACGAATTTTTCATCTGTTGTTAATTATCGTATGAATGTTAATGATTTAACCATTAAAGAATTCGATTTAAAACTAAATCAATATTGATTAGCAGTATACTAAACACTCCTGCTACGATTATTATTTTTAAGATATTATGCAACCACAAATAGTGTGTTTTAGTCACTGATCGCCATAATAAAAATAAATAGACAACCAAAAGAGCCTCGCAAACATAAAAATACAGATACATGTATCCAATATCAAATTTTGCTATTAAAAAATAAACCGGAAACAACGTCGCTATTACCAAAACACTAATCATTTTTTTGGATGTGCGCTCACCATATACAATTGGGATAGTCCTATAGTTTAGTGTTAAGTCTCCTTTTATATTCTCCAAATCCTTAGTTAATTCTCTTATAGCAATTATTAAAAATAGAAACGTAGCATGAACAAATACTACTGACTTAAAATTATGATAGTAGACAAAAATTACAAAAAATGGTGTTAATGTCAATATTGACGACACAACATTACCTACAATAGGCATTTTTTTTAGTTTATGTGAATAAAACCAAATTGAAAAAATATAAAACGAAAAGAATAATACTGGCTTAAAAGACACGTAACTAGCCATCACTACTGCTGAAAAATTAAGCACAAAATAAAAAGACAACTTAGTATTTTGACTTACTAACTTATCCAACATTGTTTTGTTAGGCCTGTTAATTAAATCTTTTTCAGAATCGTAAAAATTATTAATTATATATCCTCCAGCAATTACAGCTGCTGTTGCTAACACTAGCATTAGCAGATTAACATCAAACAACACCTTTTTTAGTGGTTTGTCCGAAGCAAAAATGTAAATTGACGCTAAATATTGCGCAAGGACTACAACTAGTATATTATAGCCTCTAATTACAGAAAACATACTAAAAAACTTGATAAGTATATGTTTTTGCTTTCTAGTGAGCATTAACTATTTATTAGATGTAATTTTTTTATAAATCTTATAAACCAAAACGATGAATGCTAATAACAGCAAAATCATGAATAATTGCCAAACGAATAAGCTTATTGAAAAATGATTTAGTTCTGTTTTCAAAAAATAATGGTGTTAATTAAAAATTATAAACCACTTCTAATTTATAGTCTTTTAAGGCTAATTGCGCTTTTTTAATATCAGGTGTAAAACCTAAGATATAACCTCCACCACCAGAACCACAAAGTTTTAAGTAATAGTCATTAGTCTCTATTCCGTTTTTCCATAACTCATGGAACTGAGCCGGAATCATTGGTTTAAAGTTATTTAACACTACTTTAGATAACTGCTTGGTATTTTTAAACAGCGATTTTATATCTCCTTTTAAAAAGTCATCTACACACGCATCTGTGTGCTTTATAAATTGATTTTTAAGCATTGTTCTAAACCCTTCTTGCTTCATGTTTTCCATAAAGATACTTACCATTGGAGCAGTTTCTCCAATAATACCAGAGTCTAACAAAAACACAGCACCTTGACCATCGCTACTTTGCGTTGGTATACCTGTAGCTTCAATATTTTCTTTAGAATTTATTAAAATTGGTAAGCTTAAATAACTATTAAGAGGATCTAATCCCGAAGATTTTCCGTGAAAAAAAGATTCCATTTCAGAAAAAATAGCCTTAAGCGTTAACAACTTTTCACGTGTCAAGTTTTCTAAGACAGTAATTTTATCTTGCGCATACTTATCATATATAGCTGCAACTAACGCACCACTACTACCAACTCCATATCCTTGGGGAATTGAAGAGTCAAAGTACATACCTGCTTTAACGTCTTTATTTAATGACTGTATATCAAAAACGACTAATGAATCGTCTATTTTAGATAAATAGTCTGCAAAGCGTTGTAAACTTTGATTTGATTGTTGCGCTACTTCCGATGGATTGTCCTCCATTTTTAGCGCACCATTATAAAAATTATAAGGTATTGACAGACCCTTAGAGTCTTTAATAATACCGTACTCTCCGAATAATAAAATTTTTGAATAAAATAAAGGGCCTTTCATAAGCAATTAAGCATTGGTTTTATAAAGTTACAACTGTTTTGCGCCAAAACCAATTTTATCACAAATATAGTGACCGTTTTGACAATATGCAACTAACTGTTCCTTAATGAATTCATAAATTTTATCTTTATATTTATCTGGATATAAGACATGTACATTAGCACCAGCATCTAAAGTAAAGCAAACAGGCAACCCTGTATCTTTCCTAAATTGCCAGATTTTATTAATAATTTCTAGCGTATTAGGTTTCATTAAAATAAAATAAGGCATACTTGTCATCATCATAGCGTGTAGCGTCAAGGCTTCACTTTCGACTAAAGCAATAAACTGATTTAATTCTCCTGTTTCTAAAATTGATTTGATTGCAGTTATGTTGTCTACTGCTTGATCAAAACGTTGGCTAGCAAATGGGTGTCCATGCATTAAATTATGACCAACTGTGCTACTTACCTGTTTTTCTCCTTTATCGACCAATAATATGGTATCGTTATAGTTTTTAAAAATATCGTGAACTTTATACGGATATTTTACACCAAACAAATCGCTACTACCTTCAATTTTTGGGTGTTTACCCCAAACTACTAAATCGCCTTCCAAACTCCTACAAGCACTACCTGATCCTAATCTTGCTAAAAAGGATGCTTTTTGGATAAAATGCGCTTGAGATAATTCTGGATTTAATTGTTTTTCTATGCTCATTATACACAAAGCTAAAGCGCTCATACCTGATGCGGAAGATGCAATACCAGAGCTATGAGGAAACGTGTTTTTAGTTTTAATAGTAAACTCAAATTCTTTTAAAAAAGGCACATAACTTTCAATACGCTTAAAAAACGTTTCGATTTTAGGATGAAAGTCAGGCTTTAATTCTTCATCTAAAAAAACCTTAAAATCAAAACTATTATTACCTTTTTGCTTTTTAATATAGTGCAACTCAGTAATTGTTTTACAAGAATCTAAAGTAAAACTGATTGATGGGTTTTCTGGAATTTGATGTTCTTTTTTTCCCCAATATTTAACTAGTGCAATATTACTTGGAGAAGACCAAGTTACACTTCCGTTATTTAGCTTATTTTGATAGTTTTTTAATAAAAAACGTGATAAATCCATCTAATAATTAAATTTATACAAATATAGCTTTAATATTTAAACTAATTTATTAATTTTGACTACCGAATGAACATTCAATTTACTTATTAACAACCCTTAACAAATCGTTTGTCTTTCTAAAAAAATATATAATGTTAACTGATAGGTAAAAAAGTTCCCTTAAAACTTCGCCTCACCGCTTTTTACCATAAAATACAACCTGTCTAAATGGACAAAAAACAACGCATAATAATCACTATGTTAGAATTAGTGGTTAAACAAGGTGTACACGCTACACCTATGTCTCAAGTCGCCAAAGAAGCTAATGTAGCTGTTGGTACGATATACCATTATTTTGAAAATAAAAATGAGGTTATACAAGAACTATACATGATGATTGTTCAAGATTATGGTGTGGTTTTAATGGCTAATTTACCTGAAGGCGATTTTAAAGCACAATTTGAATCCATGTGGTCCAATTTGTACAACTACTTTGTTGGAAACCCCTTAGCTTTTCAATTTATCGAGTACGTTGCTGCACCACCAATTATATCTAAAGAGATTGTTAATCAATCTGTACCTTATATTGCTAACATTAGAGATTTCTTTTTAAAAGGAATTGAAGAAAAGCATGTTAGAAATGTACCTATAAGATTAATTTTGCAAATGGCTTTTGGAACCGTAATATCTGCAGTTAGACTTAAGAGTAACGAAGAATTGGAAATGACAAAAGCCGAAATAGATCTAGCAATAGAAATGTCTTGGGATGCTATTAGAAACAAAAACTAATTTTTTATTAGCGACTCTACCTTAGTAAGTGTTTTAAAATTTCTGGCGGTAGCTTTGATTTTTAATTTAGTTTCAAAAAAATTACTGTTTGCCTTAGTCCTTCCATAACCTACACTTGAATAAAGATAGATACACTGGTTAGTTATTGTAAATTTTTCATTTGGAAAATCATAACTTGATAATGTTGTGATTTGACTTTGACTTGGAGCGTTATAAAGTAGAGCAAAATAGCTGTTTTCTTTTTCTGCATCAGTAAAAGGACATTTTTTTAAAATTAAATCAAGGTCTGCTTTTGTTTTTACTAGAGTTGGTATGTTAAAACCAAAATGATTTAAAATAGACTCCTCTATTTTACTGGTTATAATTGCTTTGTCTTTTAAATCCGTTTTTAGTATAATATTACCTGTTTGAATATACGTTTTTACATCATTAAAGCCTATATCTGATAACACTTGACGTAAATCTAGCATTTTTATTTTGTTGTGTCCTCCAACATTAATACCTCTTAAAAATATAAAAAAAGTCTCCATACTAAATCTCAATATTTTTAGCCACAATGTAAGCTCCTGTCCATGCATTTTGGAAATTAAACCCACCTGTTAAGGCATCAACATTAATAATTTCGCCAGCAAAATATAGGTTACTATGCAATTTACTTTGGTAATTTTTAAAATTAACTTCCTTTAAATCTATTCCTCCTGCTGTAACAAATTCTTCTTTAAACGTACTTTTCCCGTCTACTTTAAAAATTGCTGTAGTTAATTGACCAGCTAAATCATCTAATTGGGATTTATTTAAATCTGCCCAACGCGTATCTTCAGTTATTCCTGCAGCTTCAACTAACGTTTTCCATAACCGTTTTGGCATATCAAATTGCGCTGCTTTAAACACTGTTTTTTTAGACAAGTCTTGCTTATATGTTTTTAAATCTGACAGCACGTCCTCAAAATCTTGGTTAACAAAATTAACTTCAATATCAAATTTATACTCTTTTTTAGCCAAATCTAAAGCACCAAAAGCTGATAGTTTTAATATGGAAGGCGCACTCATTCCCCAATGTGTAATTAATAAAGGACCAGAAGACTCTAACTTAGTCCCTATTACTTTAACTGTTACGTTTTGAGCCACAACACCTGGAATATCTTTAATCCTTGCATCATTAATATTAAAAGTAAACAATGAAGGTACTGGCTTAATAATAGTATGCCCTAACTGCTCTAAAAAAGACCAAATTTTAGGATTACTTCCTGTAGCAACAATAAGTTTTTGAGCTGTAAATTGGTCCGATTTTGTAACCACTTCCCATTGCTGGTCGATTGGACTAAAACTTGTTACGGATTGATTTGTTAATACCTCAACATTATATTTATCAGCTTCGTTTAAAAAGCAATCAATAATGGTTTGCGAATTATTACTGGTTGGGAATATGCGTCCATCGTCTTCAATTTTTAATGACACACCTCTATTTTCAAACCACTCCATAGTATCTCCTGTCATAAAGGTATGAAAAGGTCCTAAAAGTTCCTTTTCTCCTCTTGGATAGTAACTGGTTAATTCTTGCGGAACAAACTCGGCATGTGTTACATTGCAACGTCCACCACCAGAGACCTTAACCTTACCTAGTACATCTTTACCTCTTTCTAAAATAGCTATTTTTAAATTGGGATACAACTCGCCAATATTAATTGCTGCAAAAAAACCAGCTGCACCACCACCTATTATTATTACATCGTACTGTTTCATAATCTATCTGGAAAATCACTTATTATAGCATCAACATTATAGCTTTTCATACGTGCAATAGCTTGCTTAGTGTTGACTGTCCACACATTAACTTTATAACCTTGATCTTGTGTTTGTTTAACATTGTCCTTGCTTAACAATGCTAAATTAGGGTGTATTGCTTTTGCATTAATCCGCTTAGCTAAAGCAATTGCTTGATTTACACTTGCTTTTGTTAAAACGCCTAATGCTATATTAGGGTTGCAACTAAACACGTCAAGCAACTCTTTTTCTTGAAAACTACTAACAATAAAATGGTCCATTGTCCAATTTTTATTATCCACGTAATCTTTAATTATAGCACAAGTTGGATTAGCGGTATGTTCGCCTTTTAATTCAATATTTATACAAATTTTATTATCAATTAAATCTAATACTTCAGTTAGCGTTGGGATGCTATATAGATTTTCAACCTTTAAATGCTTTAATTCCGATAACGAAAATTTACCAATTTCTCCTGTACCATCCGTAATTCTATCTAACGTAAAATCATGAAAAACAACTAGCTCTCCTGTTTTGCACACGTGTACATCAACTTCGATCCCATCGACACCCAAATCCAAAGCCTTTTGGATTGACTCCATGGTATTTTCTGTCACATGACCCTTTGCTCCTCTATGACCAAATTTTAATATTTTGTTCATTAATTTTATAAATACTTTAAGATTACAAACTTTAGTCTGACTTGTTATATGCCTATATTTAATCTTATTTTAAACATGACAATTTATGACTTTTCATTTAAAACCAATACTAGTTTTAGCATTACTTTTTATGTCTTGCAATACAGGAAAACTAACTGTAGTAGGATCCATAGATGGTGATTTGGACGAAGCTTCTGCAGCACAATTAATTAGTGGATCTGATTTAATTTGGACTATTGAGGATGCAGGTAATAAAAACAATGTGTATGGTTTAGACAAAAAAGGTAATATTATTAAAGATATAGATATTAGCAATATTAAAAACCATGACTGGGAAGACTTAGCTGCTGACACCAATGGTAATTTATACATTGGAGATTTTGGAAATAACTCAAGAAAACGAGACCACTTTTTTATATATAAAGTCAATAACATAGCAAACATTAAGGACAAAACCGAAGCTGAAACTATACGCTTTACATTACCTGATGATATTAAGTCTGAAGATTTTGAAGCTTTCTTTTTATGGAATAATGACTTTTATATTTTTAGTAAAGAGAATAAAAAAACAATGGTTATTAAAGTACCAAATACCATTGGGTCTCACGTGGCAACGCACGTTACAGACTACAAACTAAAAGGAAAAGATACACGTGTAACATCTGCAGACATCAGTCCTGATGGCTCTACCATTATACTATTAAATCATGATAGAATTTGGAAACTTACAAACTTTAAATTCGATGCTTTTTTTGATGGTAATGTAGAGAGCATCTCATTAAATCATGATAGTCAAAAAGAAGGTATTTGCTTTATAAATAACACGTCTATTTATATTACAGACGAGGACTCTGGTAAAGAAGATAATAATATTTATAAGTTTAAATTATAGATTAAAAGATTTTAACCTGTCGTTTATTAATTTTAAATCCTCCTGATTACTTATAGCACTATTAGCATCTATTGATAAGCGTTTAACTTCGTTATCAATATCTGCTAAATAGCCTTTATTATCACAATCTATATTAAATGCTAAATGCTGAAATAGGTTAATTAATTTATTAACTATAATAACGTCGTGCTTTGCATAAGTCCTAATTGGAGCCATTACAAAATACAGTAACTCTTTAAATGTCACAGAGGAAATTTTTACTACTGGTTTATTATCTTCCAACAAGATACTTATATCGTTTTTAAACATTCTGCTTTGAAAAAGTTCTGCAAGATAATCTATCGCAATAATAGTTGTTCCAGGATCATTAATACCAGGAGACATCGCTTTTACAGCAATTTCGGTAATTTGTTTAAAGCCTAAAACGTAGTTATCTTCTATAATCTCGTCTCTAGAAAAAAGAAAATAAGCTAGTAAATCTTCAAGAGCTTCGTCTTTAAGTTTTGTTTTACATTTAAATAAAGGCTTGTCCTTATATATGTATTGTCCTTTAATTGCTACAATTTCAAATTGATTGTCATTTTGTTTTGCATGTTGACTAAAAGGGTCTAATATAATATCTTGTAGAAAGCCTGTTGTTGGAGACTTATAAACCGTCCATTCATCCGTATTTGGAAACCCTTGAGTTGTATCTTCTTCTGAATGTATAAGTTTATCAAGTCTATTTTTAGCCTCATCAAATATACGTTGCATGATACTATGAACCTGAATCTCTTGCGAAATGGAATGTATAAAATAAATAAAAGCACCTAAGCAGATAACCATAAATACAATAGCCAATAATACTGAAAAGCCAGGCAATTGGTTCTCACCTCCATCAGGCTCTATACCTACCATAGTAAATATGCAAAATAGTAACGTTGCGTTATATATACCTAATATTTTTTGATGACGCTTATTAGATATTAAACCAGGTAATACTCTAGGCGAAAAGTTGCTTGATGCTTGATTTAACAATATCATTACCATGGAAAAACTAAAAACCATTATTGAGATTAGTCCAGCAATAAACGTAGTTAAAATATTAAATGCAGTTTCTGAATTATTTATAACCAACAGAGGTACGTTGTCTACTAAATAAGACGATATACCTCTATTTTCTGCATAGTACATAAAAAATGTAAACAGTAACCCTGTCAGGCTATAAACCGAAGGGTAAAAAGCTATTTTACTTTCAAGTTTTTTTAAATATTCAAAACCATTAACTATAACATTTTTCATTAATTGGGTTTTAAAAATTTAATCCAAATCCAAAAGAAAAACGTAATCCTTCTTCGCTATTAAAAAAGTTAAATGTCCCAGAAACGCTGTCTGCTGCAGTTACCCAAAATCCAACACCATAATCATTATGCCAAATTTTTGATGCATCATTTTTTGTCCAGACACGTCCTACATCACCTCCAACAAAGACACCTAATTGTAATGGTAACGTTTTTGTTTTAAACTGATTAAAGCTATATCTAATATCTGCACTACCAGTTAAACTGTTTTGACCTGTAAAACGTTGTAACCTGTAACCACGTAGTCCATTAGCTCCACCAATATTTGCTGCTTGATAAAATATTAAATCATCACCAAATCGCATTTGTGCTCTTGCATCTGTTTTTAAAACTAGTTTTCTGTTTGTAGACAGCGCGTTGTAAAACCCTAAAGCAGTATTTACAAATCCGTATGTATATTTAGAGTCTTTAACTTCGGTTTTACCTCCTACACCTAAATCAAAGGTCATCCCTCTGGATGGATTTATAGCATTATCAAAACTATGATAATTAAAATTCCCTTCTAAACCTGCGAAAAAGCGTCTATTATAAAAGTCTGTTGTGTTTACAGACGGTTCTTGTGTTTCAATAAAACGGTCTGGTGTTTCTCCAATCTCTACAGCTTCTGTAGTTATTTTTATTCCGTAATCAGATCCAAAATCTCCTTTTTTAAGGACTCCTACACTAGCAGCATAAATACTTGTTTTAATTCTATTATAATCTAAATCTAAGTCATCATCATTATTAACGGTTTCATTACCATAACCAAAAAAGTTATTAGTAAAATTCTCGCTGGTTAGCTGTCCTGCAACATGTAAGTTCCATTCGCCAAAAAGGTTTGCAAATTCACCATCATAATTTAAACTAAAACCACTAGTTGCAAAAAAGTAACCACTTTTAAAACGATGTTGTTGCGAGTATGGGTTACGAGAAAATCCTTTGACAGTATAATTTAAGCCAACACCTACTTTAAAACCATCATCTGGATTATACCCAAGACTTGGGGTAACCACACTTGTTTTAACTATATTTTTCTGAAAATCAAACAGGTTATTGTTGTAAATATCTGTAAATTTAACCTTAGCTCCATTGTTTTTTGTTATGGTATTTGGTTTTGATTTATGGTCATAAATACGTACACGTCTTCCATTATTAATAATATATTCGTCGTTATTTTGCCCACCAATAATACGTGTAAAAATCAAGTTACTAGCTTTACCGCTAACTTCAATTATATCATCATCATCTAAAGCATAAATCCATAACTCCTTAGTTATATCCTTATCAAAAGTACGATCTACTATAACATCTGCTTTTTTACCATCTTTTATTCTTGAAATTACAACTTGCGTTTTATTATCTGCAATCCTATTAACTTCAATATAATCATCCTTATCTGTACCAGTTAGTATCACCAATTGATTAAGATAATCAGAATAACGCTCTGCTATATCTAGTAAGTTATTTTTTCTTTCTTTTAAAAATGTTTTTATCTGCAATAAAGATTCTTCTTGTACTTCTTTTGGAACTTTACTAAAAGCTTCTTCAATAACAGCATCTGTAATATTATCTTGCAAGTATTGTGCTTGCTTAATCCAAACAGATTTATCAGAATTTTGAATTAACACTTTATCCAATTTAATACCTGCACTATTCATCCATTTTATATCCTTCAACTCACCATCATACACTTGAAGCTGTTTAGTTGATCCAGAAATAAAACGCATAAAATCTAATAAAGCACCATCAAAATTAGAAAACACTTGATCTCTATCTCTAGGAATAGGTTTATATAATTTATCTCCATTATCTTGGTTAAACTGAGCCCATCTCCATTGGTCTTGGTGTCTATCCCAATCTCCTAAAAGCATATCAAAAAGGCGTGCTCTAATAAAAGCATTTTCGTCTATTTTATATTTTTCATCAGTTCTAATTTTTTTAATAATGTCATGCGTACTTTCAATATCATCTGCATAACCAAAGTTTTTTTCATCTGTATAATTATCTTCAGGACGTTCTTCAATTAAATATAATTCGCCACCATAGTTATAGTTGTAATCCTTTAAATATTTATGTTTTGGTATATAAAACAATTTAGGATTAGTATGGTACACACCTGCTGCATGTGACAGATCTGGAACTACTGAAAACGCATAAGGATGTGCTGCTGTGTAAAAATCTAATATTAAATCTTCGACTTTAGTTTTATCAAAATCATCTTTTAAGTATGTTTCTTTAAACAAAACCGTTTGCAAATACTGTGTAGCACTTTTACGCAACGCACGCATATTTAATTGTCGACCATCTTTTGTTTGCAATCTTAAAGATCGTGTTTGGTGACCTCCACCTTCTCTTACAATTTCTAGACCACCATAAAGCGTATCTAATGTAGCAACAGGAACCTCTACTTTTTGGCTATAGATATCACGATATTTCTCTCCAAAAAATGTTTTATAAACACCTGTTTTTTTGGTTTCTTCTTCAGTATAAATTGAGGCTTGAATAGTCGGTAAAAAGCTATCTGGTAATGTTGATAAATCAAATTCAGACGCGTTTTTTTCAGCAATCTGTTTGGTATATAACAGTTTTGGCTGCTCATTATCCTCACCATAAAAACTAACATAACTACTTCCGTCTTTATATACTGTTAGTGTTGCAAAACCTTGTTTACCATAGGCAAATAAACCATTATTACTTAAGGCTGCTCCAGATTGTTTAGCGCCAGAACCTGATACAATTTGTTTGATTCCATTATTTTCTATGTATTGTAAATTGTGTTCGTGTCCAGATGTAAAAATTATATTTGTATACTCTAAAGCTAAGGTTTCAATACGATTCATCATCTTATTATAACGCTCGTTATACCTATCTTGAATAGACACACCACCTTGTGTTCTAACTTGCGTTAAAAAAGAAGCTAATATTGGAACTGGAATTTTACTTTGTGTAGGGTACAAATGTTTATCTGCGCTATAAAATCCACCATGAGTACCATTAGTATACATGGGATGATGCATAGCAACTACAACAGTTTTATTTTGTGCTTTTTTAAACTCGCCTTCTAATTCTAATAAAAAACGTTCTCTTGTTTTAATTTCACACTCATCATTTATAGTTGGATGATCATTCCAGTTTTCTAAATACCATTGTGTGTCAATGATAATTAACTCAATACCATCACTAACCTCGACCACTTCTAACGGACAACCGTTTTCTGGCTGAAATGTGTTTTTACCCAATGCGTCTTCAATAAATTTTTCTTCATCTTTTAAACCATTTAAACCATCTGCATACCAATCGTGATTTCCAGGAATAAACAACACTTCACCATTAAAACCAGAAACAGCATTTACTTGTGCTTGCAAATGGTTTTTAGCTTCGTCATAATAAGGATCTTCCTTTGTTGGTAGACCTGCAGGATAAATATTGTCTCCTAAAAATATAGTATAATCACCTTTGGTATCTTTCTGTTTTATTAGATTTTTATATGCAGTTAACCCACTACTAAATCCACCCATTGGTGATTTTCCTGCATCACCAACCAAGTAAAACGTTTTGTCAATTGGTTTATTTGGTAATGCAACTACTGTTTTATCTTCTGATTTATATTGCGCCTCAAAACTGGCACAATTAGTCAATAGAAAAGCTAAAACAAACGTTAGAAATATGTTATTTTTTGTCATTAAAGGTTGAGAGTTTTATTTTTTTAGTACTTTGGATAAGAATAATTATGCACTCATGTCAAAACTAATTGAAAAAACCGAAGCTTTTGTATTTGAACTCCTTAAAAATGAGCTACCAAACACGATAGTCTATCACAATCACACGCATACCTTACGAGTATTTAAAAGTACGAAAGAAATTATAGAAAACTCTAAAATTGATGTTAATGATGCGCAAATACTTCAATTAGCAGCATTATTACATGATGTAGGCTATACTAAAAAAAGAGAAGGCCATGAGGAGGTTAGTGCACAAATAGCTAGAGAATTTTTGACTACAGAAAATGTAGACGAAAAAACTATTAAAGCTGTTGAAGATTGTATACTAGCTACAAAATTTGATAGTAAGCCAGAAACCGAATTAGAGAAAATTTTACGCGATGCTGATGCCTCTCATTTTGGAAAAAAATATTTTCCGGAAGCTAGCGAGTTTTTAAGAAAAGAGTTAGAATTAGCAGGTATTGCAAACTACACACCAAGAGAATGGCTTGACGAGAACATTAAAGTCTTATCTAAAAAACACAGTTATTATACGGATTATGCCTTACAAAATTGGCAACAAAGAAAAGAGAAAAATCTTGCTAAGCTAATCCTTGCAAAGAAGAAACAAAAAAAGAAACAAAACACAGAAGAGCTAAAGGCTAAGTACAAAGCCCAATATAAAAACGAAAGTCCAGAACGTGCTATTCAGTCGTTTTACAGAACTGCGTTACGAAATCACATTAAATTAAGTGACATTGCGGACACTAAAGCCAACATCTTATTATCTGTTAATGCTATTATAATATCGGTTGTATTGGCTAATTTAATTTCTAAATTAGACACCAACCCTTATCTAACTTGGCCTACTGTGATTTTTACTCTGTTTAGTGTTGTATCAATGGTAATGTCTATAATTGCTACACGACCAAATGTAACTAGTGGTCAATTCACTAAAGAAGATGTAAAAAACAAAGAAGTTAACTTAACGTTTTTTGGGAATTTTCATAAAATGAAACTCAACGAATTTGAATGGGCTATTAATGAAATGATAAATGACAAAGAGTACATTTACAAGTCTCTGACTAAAGATTTGTATTTTTTAGGAATTGTTTTAGAACGAAAATACCGTTTATTAAGAATAACATACACTGTATTTATGATAGGTATTATTATATCGCTACTTGCGTTTGGTATTGCTGTAAAAAACAATCCAGGTGTCAATATTCAGGATGTATTAGATACAACATCGCAAATACAATACATATTACCTCAAAATCTTAACCAACTTTTAGTTGGTTAGGATTTTATAGCCTGCATTAAATCGTTATACGTGTAAAACTGCTTTGTATTGTTTTGGTCTTGATACAAGATATTAACTCTAATAGCTTTTAAGCCAGTTACTCCTTGCAAATCCTCTAACTCTAATATTTCTACCTCATCACCTAATTTATGCTTTGATTGTAAAAATCTAACATATTTTAAGTATTCAAATTCATCTTCTTGCTGAGAATAGACAATTGTTAACTTACCCTTAGCAGTAATGCGCTCGTCTGTACCTTTAATATTAGCTTTATCAACACGTTTTTTAACCACCTCGTATCTTGCATTATAAGTACCATCCACATCAAAGTGTTTCTCATCTGCTCTAAATCTAATAGATAACGGTTGATTAAACACTAAAATCATTGATGCAACATCAAGCGCGATAGGATATTTGTGCTGTTTGGTGTAAAAAGACGTTTCCATATCAATCATGACTTGCATTTGCCACAATCTTAAATTATATAAGTACAACTCGTTAAACGAATCTTCTTTTGTAATGGACTCTCCAATGTACATATTATGCTCAACACCATCCGTTTTAAAACGCTCAAAAAAGTGAGGATACATAGCCTGTGCTTCTACTTGTTTTTTATCTAACAAGGCAGACATATTTTTGTTTATCAAGCTAATAGTATCATCATAATTTTTACGATAATAATATATAACTTCAAGATTAGCATCTACTTTAGCAAAATAATCGTCAATGTCTTGGGTTATAAATGATTTTGATTTAAGTTGAAATTTAAAAAGTGGCTCTATTTCATATTTAAAAAAATGAGTGATTTTTTGCTCACTATCAACTTTAAAATCATTTTTTAAAGCAATTTGATAACTTTTAACCTGAAATAATAATTGCTCAAAAATTGGTAAATTTTGATGATCAAAAGCTTTTTCAACAATCTTTTCTACTAATTTTAATTGAAGTGCTAAATCTTTTTGTGTTGCATTATTTCTAGCATCAGACGACCCTTTAACATCTATCTGACCAAATAATGGATAAACATTATCAAAACTAATTTTATTAAAAGATGGGTTTTCATTACCATTATACTCCTCTTGCATAAACTTACGTGCAGCACTTTCAAATTTCCATTTTACACTTGGATGTATAGAAGTACATTCGCGTTGTATAATAGCTTGAATTAAGTTTTCCTCGTCTAATTTAGAACGCTTGACAGCAGATAAAATAAAAGGCATAACGTCTGCTAGTTTATTTGCATTAATGCTATTTAATGCTTTGGGCGTCTTAGATACTAACTCCAAAACAGCAAGTAAATCACCTTGTTCTGCTATTGGAGCAAAAATAGCACTTTTAAAACCTTGATCTTTTAAAACTTTAACCTGCGGAGACTTACCTTTTGATTTTTTTAAATTAGCATCTACATCTGATATAGCAAAGTTTGTTTTACTTTTTAAAATCTTATCATAACTATAATGACAAAATAAGTTCTCACACTTAAACTCTTCTTTAGCTTTAAGCAAGAAACTATTAATACTAGAATCATGCACCTTCATTAAGGTATTTTCTTCTTTATTATAAATAGAAAATCCGACCTCCAAATCAGTAACCCCTAATAGCGAACGGAAGACTTTTTGAAAATCTACCATAAAACTTTCGTCTTTACGTTTACTGTTTTTTATTAAGGTTGTTTTTATATTTGAAATAGACTGGTCGTCCGTAACATCAAATATATTAGATATTACAAATCCTTTTGACACATAACTGTTAGGAGGAAATTTTTCTTTCCACAACTCTATATTTTCAAAATTATCTAATAATTCGTCAAAATCTTTATCAGTTAATTTAGGAGCAGCTTCAGTAGGAATAATTTCCATAAAATCTGCATTATAAGTAATCTTGTAAATTCTTACAATACCATTTTCATTCGGAATCTCATAATATAATGGCCTTTTAAAATTAGTGTCATAGTTATAACAAAAACTCATTATAATCGTACAACCAAGAATATACCAATCATTTTCTGGCATATTTTTAATTACCAATTCAAAATCAGGACCAGCTGATTTTATTATATTTTCAAAACGTTTTGAAGCATTAAAAATAAAATTATGATAAGGTACACTTGCTGTTTTAATTTCATTTAGACTTAAAACCTCGCTAAACGAATCTTCCAATAATATTGCGATTTCTTTCTCATATTTTTTCAATACAGAAATCTTACTAAATCCCTCTTTTAATAAAGGATTAGCCTGTCCTATTTCTAATATGCGATTTGCTTTGGCTGCGATAAAGGAATCTTCACTTTTAGCCAAGTCATTATAGCGCTCAATAAGTTTGTTAAAACTTATTTGTAACGAAAAAGGTAAATTTATATTGTCGTTTAAATCGATCATTTATACTAATAATGTAATGCAAAAATACGCATTATTATGATTAGTCGCATTTTCTTGTAAAAACTGACAATTAATTAAACCAGAAAAGCACCATCAGGCACTTTTCTATATTTTTATGAAGTAGAATTATTAATTCTTTTACTTTTTAACTAAAATCTTAAATTCATTAACCGCTAAAGGGATTGCATCACCATCTAATTCTACGGTTTTATTAGACAAATAATCTAAATATGTTCCTTTTTGTACAAGGTTTACTTTAGTATTCTCTTTTGAAACATTTGCAATAAATACAACCTCTTCATTATCTTTTGTTCTTGAAAATGAAATTACATCTTTTCCATTATCAATTGCGTTGTATTTAGCGGAAGCTTTTCCGCCATGTAAAGCTGCATTATTCTGTTTTAATGTTGCTAATTTTTCTAATAATTTCCAAGTGGTTCCTTTGGTATGAGGGAAACTATCTTTTTCAAAAAATAATAATCTATGGTCTAAATCATACTCTTGACCAGAATAAATTAATGGCATTCCTGGAGTTACATAAGCTAAAGCAGTCATCATTTCACTAGCTTCTCCCATACGTTCTTTAATGGTACCATTCCATGAGTTTTCATCGTGATTGGTAACAAAATTCATTAAAATATCGTCACTTGCGTAACGGTCAAAATCGGTTTGTAAAGCATTAGTAAATTCGGTTGCATCCTTTTCTCCTTTTGCAATTGCATTCATGGCATGATGCCTATCCCAACCGTAAGCCATATCAAATAAACCATCTTTTAATAATTCTGGTTCCCAAGCTTCAGCTAACATAAAGATGTCTTTTTTAGCTCGTAATTCTGGTATCGCTTGTTCCCAAAAGTTGGTTGCTACAGATCCTGCAACATCACATCTAAATCCGTCAACACCTTCATTTGTCAACCAATAACTCATGTCTTTAATCATTGCTTTACGCATCTCTTGGTTGTCGTAGTTTAAATCGGCAACGTCTGTCCAATCTGTATCTACAGGATGTACTACTTCTCCTTTATCATTTTGTGTATAATATTCTGGATTAGTTTTTAACCAAGTATGATCCCAACCTGTATGATTTGGTACCCAATCTAAAATCACATAAATTCCGTTATCATGAGCAGTTGCTAATAATGTTCTAAAATCTTCAATCGTCCCAAATTCTGGATTGATTTTAGTAAAATCGGAAACCGCATAATAACTACCTAAATATTTGTCTTGTTCTCCTTCTGGAAAATCGGTTGCAAACTTACTATCTTCTCCTCCTGTAGCTTTACGTTTAGTTTCTGAAATAGGAAACACAGGCATTAACCAAATTACTTTTACACCTAATTGTTTTAACTGCGGAATGTCTTTTGTGAAAGCTTTAAAAGTCCCTTCAGGTGAATATTGTCTTATGTTAGCTTCATAAATAACAGCAGTTTCTAAATCGGAAGCAGAAATAGGTTGTATTGCTACTTTTTCTTCTGTAACAACTTTAATTCCCTCTTGTTTTTTCTCTTCTTTACAAGCAAAAACACTAAGTATTGCAAGGGATAAGATTAGTTTTTTCATGTGAATTTTTATTTAATATTTTCTAATAATAGGATGTTAGATTCTGTTTCAATTGTAATTTTTCCGTTTGTAACTTCTAGAATTTCTCCTGAATAGAAGTCTTTGATTTGTGAGGCTTCGTTAAAAACTGAAGACACATCAATAGTATGTTTTCCTTTAGGAATATCGACACCAATAATGACGTCATCTTTAAAATCGCCTTTGGCATAACTTCTACTAAAAAGGTAAGGTGTATTACTTAGCATGGTATGTTTTCCTGCTCCAACCGAAGGATGATTACGTCTAAATTGTCCTAATTTTTGCCAGTGGATTAACAAGTCTTGTTGCTGTGCTATTTCATTCCAATTCATGAAACTTCTTAAAGTTGCATCTCCAACAGTGCCTTCTATAGTTAAATCTCTTGCAAATTCGTCTCCATAATATACTTGCGACGCTCCAGGAGACAGTAATAATCGTGTTGCAGTTTCGTAGGTTTTCTCTCTATTTTTATCAAAAGGTTGTCCATCGTCATGAGACGTTAAATAGTTTAAAACACCATAACCTTTAAGATTGGTATGTAAAAGACTATCGTATTTTTTAAATTGTTCTTCGTAGGTTTGCTGTGCTGAATTCCATTTAAATTCAAAATTGATTAGGCTATTAAAAGCAGCATCAAAATAGTTGACTTTTTTATCTCCAAAGTCGAATGCTTTTCCTGAAGAAATTCCGTAGTTATACACTTCTCCAACCATGTAAAAGTCATTATCATCTAAAACTTTGTTTGGGTTTTGCTGCTTAAATTCCGCGAAAGCGTTATCACAAACGTCCTTAAACTCTTGCCAAACAAAAGCTTCTGTATGTTTAACAGTGTCCACTCTATAACCATCAATACCAAAATCTGTAATGTAATCACTCAACCATTTCATGATGTAAAAACGAGGTGCACGAGGATGACCTGTGGCTTTAAAAAAGGCATCTAGTTCTGCAACTTCTTGGTCATAACGACCTTCAGCTTTCCATTTTTCTACTAATTGTGGTGGTAAATTTACCGCTTCATTACTTTCGGTTTTAATGTCCGGAAGGTTTTTAACTAAGGTACAAGTAACGGTGTTTTCGTAATTATCGTATTGACATTGTGGATCTGTTCTAACCCAATCACTTGGCCAAACAGGATCTTGATCTGTAACAGGACCTGTGTGATTAATAACCGCATCTAGCAACACACGAATGCCTTTTTTATGTGCAGCATCAACTAGATTTTGTAGATCTTCTTTGGTTCCTAAATTGGCATCGACATTAGTCCAATCTTTAGTCCAATAGCCATGATATCCATAGGTGTTTCCGGTACCTTCATCGGTTGCGCCATGAATTTGCTCTACAATTGGTGACATCCAAATGGCATTGATTCCTAAATTTGTAAAATATCCGTCTTCTATTTTTTGCGTGATTCCTTGTAAATCGCCACCTTCAAAACCTCGTAAAACAGCAGTTTCTTTAGTTCGGTTATAATTAACATCATTTGTTTTATCACCATTATTAAAACGATCGGTTAATAAAAAATAGACATTTGCAGCTTCCCAAACAAAAGGCGTTTTAACCTCTTCTTTTTTGATGTTATCTGCGATATCTTGATTTGCTTTTTTATCAGTTTTACAACCGAAAACAAGAATAGATAATGCGATTAAAAGTATGCTCTTTTTCATGTTATACTTAGTATTTTATTTGTGTTTCAAGGTTTTTAGTCGTTTCCCATTGTAGATTAAAACGTAATGTTTTAGTCGTTTCATTATAGCTGAAATCTACTTTTTTCCTATTGTTTTTAATACGCTTAGGTGCTTTTGGGAAATTATGAATTACAACATCTATGTTTTTAGTAGTTGTTTTGTAATTAGCACCTGTTTCTGCTTCAAACTCAAATTCTAAAAGCTTTGCAGTGGTTTCTGCTTCAAATTCTAGAATTTCATAGCTTCCTTTTTCAAAAGCATTTTTAGTTGCTCCATCATCATTGTATAAGGTTCTTTTACTATTAGTGACAGAAGCATCAAAATAATAATGTAAGTCTACATTATTACCATTATATTCTGCAGTACTTTGCATTGGCTTTGCTGTTGGAATAAAAGCGCCACCACGAACATACGTTGAAATGTAATTTTCTTCTGTTTTAACCGAAAGTGTTTGTCCGCCTTCTACTTTTTTATTGGTATAAAAATCGAACCAATTACTACTTTTAGGAAAGTAAACTTCAACTTCCTTTTGTTGCGGATTTACAATTGGCGTGACTAAAAAGTCATTTCCCCAAAGGTAAGTCGATGCCATAGTTTGCAACTTCGAATTATCTTCCTCTTCAAAAAATAAGGCTCGCATTAATGGTGCGCCTGTTTGGTTGTTTTCGAAAACTAAATTGTAGTTATAAGGCAATAATTTGTAACGTAATTCGATAGACGCTTTAGCTAAGGCTTTCGCTTTATCGCTTCTAAAAACAGGTTCTGCAGGCACTTCTTCTTGTGCATGTGGTCTGTAAATTGGCTGAAAAACGCCATATTGCAACCATCGCGTATACAATTCGTCATCTAAATTATTACCAGCAAAACCACCTAAATCGCTATGCATAAAAGCCAAACCTTGTAATCCCATTTGCAGTGCAATTTCTGGCTGAGATTGTAATCCTCCCCAAGTTCTGTTTACATCTCCAGACCAAGGAATCATTCCAAAACGTTGGGATCCAGAACTACCTGCACGCATTAAAATAAATGGTCTTGTGTTTGGAAAGTTTTGCGTGTACATTTCTTGCACAGATTCTGCCCAATGATGACCATATATATTATGCACTTCATCCGCTGTTCCTGTAGCATGAAGTAAACCTTTGGGATGTACTTCTGGCTCTCCTAAATCTCCCCAAACACCAGAAACACCTAAATTAGCCAAGTCTTTGTAAATGTTTTGAAACCATTTTTTGCCTTTCGGATTATAAATATCAATCAGACCAGTATTACCAAAATAAAAATCGAAAGTAAATGGGTTTCCTAAAGAATCCTTAGCTAAAACATCTGCTTTTACCGCTTCGTCCCAACGATTAGAAGTCGTTAATACAAAAGGTTCTGTTACCAGAACAGTTTTAACATTATTGTCTTTTAATTCTTTTATCATTTGTTTCGGGTTTGGAAAAGAATCGCGATCAAACGCTAGGTTTCCCATGGTACCTTGGACGGTTTTTCCGAACCAAAAAATATCGATAATTATAGCATCTAATGGAATATTCTCTTCTCTAAACTTTTCTACAGTAGCAGTTACTTCTTCTTGAGAATGGTAACCAAATCGGCTTGAAAAATTACCCAAAGCCCAACGTGGTGGCATGGGTTGTGTTCCTGTAAGCTGAGTATAGTTTTTAGTAAGATCTAACCAAGAATCGCCAACCACCACTTGATAGGTTTTTCTACCAGAAATCGTTTCGTACGTTAGTGTATTATCTCCTTTACTATCTAAATCTAAAAAGCCAATGGGTGCATTATCAAAATGAATAAGATACTTGTTAGAAGACACCACAATTGGCATGGTGTAATTCATTAACTCACTTCTATCTTCATACCCATAATGTGCTTTATTGTACAACTCTAAACGGTTTCCTCTTCGGTTCATCCCTAGAGCTCTTGCGCCTCCACCATATAAAACTTCATCTGATTTTAAATTAAAATGAATAGTTTCAAATGCATCCGTTTTTTGATAGCCATTTTTTACCGAAGTCACTTCCTCTCCATCTTTCCAATACGAAATATGAAAAGGTACTTTGGTGATTTTTACTTTTAATTTTTCAGATTGAAAACGAATCTCTGAAGCTGTTTCATTAAATTTTACATCAGAAAGTGCTTTATCTAAAACAACTGCGTGTGATTTTTCATTAAATACTTCTCCTGTTGGCAAGAATGTAGTCTCGATAATTTCGGGATGGTAAAAATGCATGGAATAGCTTCCATCGGAAACCTGAATATGTAATTGATTGTTTTCAAATGCAACAGATTTAAATTCTCTTTTTTGAATTGCATCTGCAAACAGCCAAGTAATAGCCTCCTCAAAATTGTTTTCCCATAGCGCTTCATTATGTTTTCCTTCAGGAACGACTTTAGATTGTATATTTTTTTCAGGAAAACCATTATTTTTTAAAATAGAAATGATACTATTCATGTCTGTAACGGTTTGGCTAATCTCATTATAACCTGCGTTTTCACCTTCTTTTCCACCTGCTAAAAAGTACATTTTTGTATTTTGAAGATTAGCATGCTTTTTAGTAAACTCATTTACTTCTGGAGCAAACCAAAATGCTGGTGAATACACACCTACTTTACCAAAAACTGTTGGGTGTTTTAAAGCAGCATAATGCGAAATTAAACCTCCCATTGAGCTTCCAAAAATAGCTGTATTATTTCTATCCTTTTTAGTGTTATAGTTAGTGTCTATATAAGGTTTTAATGTGTTTACAATAAAATTGACATAGGCTTCTCCTTCGCCTCCACCATATTTGTTGTTTACCCATGGAGAATATTCATCTAAACGTTTAGAAGTACCATTATCTACACCAACCACAATAAGTTTTAGGTTGTCTTTAAATAATTTATCTAAAGTTTCGTCTACATTCCACTCACCATAACCAGAGGTTTTAGCATCAAAAATATTTTGACCATCATGCATATACACTACAGGATAATCTTGTTTTGATGTGTTATAATCTGGAGGTAAATAGATCCAAACACGACGTTTTCTGTTAAGTTGTGGTATATTGAAAGTTTCTGAAATAATGGAGACATTTTTTGAAGCTGTAGAAACTTCCTTCGTTTCAAACAAATGGCTCCAACCAGCGATTTTTACATGTATTGTGTCGTTAGATTCTATAAACTTATAGATACGATTATCTATTTTTTCACCTGTATTGGTACTTTCTGAAGTCTCCCAATTCCCTAAGGTAAACTTGAATAAAATACGTTGTTCTGTTTTAGGAAGTTTTATTTGATACTGTCCATTTATTTGTTGTAATTGGTAGTCTTTATGTCCTCCAGACCAACCTTCAAAATCTCCTGAAATAAATATAGAAGCATCTTGTGGAGTATCTTTTGGAAGTTCTTCAACTACAATAGTAACCTGTGCAAAGGTGAATTGAAATAGTAAGAAGGATAGTATGTATAATAAATTTTTCATGTTTAATCTTTAAAAGTAGATTCCGCATCAAGTGCGGAATGACAAACAATTATATTTTTGTGCTTAATAATAAACTTCCTCTTTCGTTTAAGATAATTTCATCTTCCCAAACAAAAGTTTCATTAGTTACTATATTTTTTAATGTTTTGCCTTGTAAACCAACTTCTTCAAAACGTTTTAAATCTAAACTAATTGGTTCATTATTTTTATTAATGATATGTACAACGGTTTCGCCTTCAATAACTCTAAATAAAAAGTATGTTCCCATAAATGGAGCAAAATGAATGGTTTTTCCATTGTGGATGGCATCACTTGACTTTCTATAATTCAATACTTTTTTAAGGAATAACTGCATGTCTTTTTGTGCTTCGGTTAATCCTTCACTTGTAAATGCATTAACAGTGTCACCTTCCCATCCTCCTGGGAAATCAGTACGTATCAAACCATGATCGCCAGGTTTTTCAAAATCGTTCATTAAGATTTCTGTTCCGTAATACAATTGCGGAATTCTAGGTAAGGTTAATAGATAACTTAAAGCCATTTTGGTATTTGGCACATCTCCTTTTAATTGTGTGAAAATGCGACTCATATCATGATTGTCTGGAAAGACCATAATGTCTTTTGGTGATGCATAGGCAAAATCGTTTGCTAAACCTTCGTATATTTTCACCAAACCAGTGTCCCATTTTTCATCTTCATTTAAAGCATCTACCGTATTTTTTTGCATAGCAAAATCCATGGTCGATCTTAAATTAGAATCGTAACCATCTTTATTGTCATGACCTTCTTGCCAATAGGCAATTAGTAACGGATTGGTACTCCATTCTTCGCCTACAATACTAAAGTTAGGATACTCATTCATGATTGCTCCTGCCCAATTAGACATGAAATTTTTATCTGGATAAGGATAGGTGTCTTGGCGAATTCCGCTAAGGTTTAATGTTTCT
Organism: Olleya sp. Ti.3.14; assembly: GCF_038154885.1. Classification (NCBI taxonomy): domain Bacteria; kingdom Pseudomonadati; phylum Bacteroidota; class Flavobacteriia; order Flavobacteriales; family Flavobacteriaceae; genus Olleya; species Olleya sp. Ti.3.14. The sequence goes on along the minus strand of NZ_JBAKAO010000002.1, from coordinate 281,334 downwards.
ACCCACCAAATACTATTCTGAATAATATAGTTTGCCATAAACGTATTACGCTGATTTAAATCTGGCATTGTTGGTACAAACCAACCTTCGGCCATTTCTTTTTTATCGCGTTTAGCAGCATACAAATCTTGATTACTTGTACGTCTGTGATTGGAGTTATTTAATGGTTTATTATTCTCAAAACTGTCTTGTTGGTTCACCCAATCTTTAAACGGTAAATCTTGCATCCACCAATGTGCACTTCCGCAATGATTAGCCACTTGATCCATGATTAAGCCGATGCTTTTATCTTTGGCTTTTACAGATAATTCTTTATACTCTTCTAAGTTTCCGTAACGTGGATCTACTTGGTAAAAATCGGTCATTGCGTAACCATGATACGAAGACCTTTCCATATCATTAGTTAATAAAGGACAAGACCAAATTTGAGTAAAACCCATTTCTTGAATATAATCCAAATGCTGAATAATGCCTCGTAAATCACCACCATGACGTGCATAATCGTATTTTCTATTGATGGTTTTTTCCTTTAAACTTTCGTTTATATCATTAGAAGTATCTCCATTTGCAAAACGATCTGGAGTGATTAAGTAAATAGCATCTGCACTGTCAAAACCTTGATAATCAGAAGCTTCTTTTAAACGACCTTTAATTTCGTAAGTTTGAACCAGTTCCTTTTCTTCATTAAATTTAAAATGAATATTGAATTTTCCTGCTTTAGCACTTTCTGAAATATTAAGATCTACAAACAGATAATTAGGACTATCTGCTTTATGCACTTTTTCAATGGAAACGCCTGCATAATTTATATTAGGTGTTGCTTCCGAAATGTTTGGATGCTTCACCAATAATTGTACTTGAGTATTATTAAAACCTGTCCACCAATGTGGAGGTTCTATACGCTCAATGTCGTTTTTAACTTCGGTTACAACTTCAGAAGTTGTTACTTTTTCAGTTTTCTTCTGACAAGAAAAACTAACACTAATTAAAATTATTAATGCTAGATGTATTAATTTTTTCATTTTAATTAGTGTGTTTAGTTTTAAATTTTCACCAAGTTATTTGGCGATACTGTTACTAAATTATCATTTACTTGAATGTTTAAATCTGTATTTCCTTCTAACTCGAAAGTTGTTTCCGCTTGCGACACATTCACTTTTAAAATTTGATCTCTAAAGTTTACTTTAAATGAATAGGCATCCCATTGTTTAGGAATACGAGGTTCAAAATGTAGCGTATCGTTTTTAACACGCATACCACCAAAACCTTCAACAATACTCATCCAAGTTCCAGCCATACTGGTAATGTGCAAGCCTTCTTCTACCTCTTTATTATAATCGTCTAAATCTAAACGAGAGGTACGTAAATAGAAGGTATACGCTTGTTCCATTTGGTCTAATTTAGCAGCTTGAATACTGTGTACACAAGGAGAAAGCGAGCTTTCATGTACTGTAAATGGTTCGTAAAAATCGAAATGACGTTTTAATTCTTCGGTTGAAAATTGATCTTCGAAGAAATAGAACCCTTGTAAAGTATCTGCTTGCTTGATGTAAGGCGAACGTAAGATTCTGTCCCAACTCCATTTTTGGTTTATTGGTCTATCAGCTTTTGGTAAATCGGCAACCGTAATTAATTCTTTATCTAAAAAGCCATCTTGTTGTAAGTACACTTGGTGCTTTTCAGAATAAGGAAAAAACATATTATCTGCTACTTTTTTCCAAGCATGTAACTCTTCGTGGGTGATTTTTGTTTTGCCCGAAATGCGTAAGTAATCGTCGTGATGACCTTCTTTAACTTTCTCGATATTTTCTAAAGCATAATCAATACACCACTTTGCTAAATAGTTGGTGTAAAAGTTATTATTGATGTTGTTTTCATATTCATTAGGACCAGTAACACCTAAAATAACATACTTGTTTTTATCTGTAGAAAACGTAGCACGTTGTTGCCAGAATCTAGCAATACCAATAAGGACTTCTAATCCCATTTCCGGAATATAACTGTAATCACCTGTGTAACGATAGTAGTTAAAAATAGCAAAAGCAATAGCTCCATTTCTGTGGATTTCTTCAAAGGTAATTTCCCATTCGTTATGGCACTCTTCACCATTCATGGTTACCATTGGGTACAATGCTGCTCCATTATTGAAACCTAATTTCTCTGCATTTTCAATCGCTTTTTCTAAATGATTGTAACGGTATTGCAGTAAGCTTCGTGCTACTTTTTGATCTTTGGTAGCCATATAAAAAGGAATGCAATAGGCTTCCGTATCCCAATAGGTACTTCCACCATACTTTTCTCCTGTAAAACCTTTTGGACCAATGTTTAAGGTAGAATCTTTTCCTAAATAGGTTTGGTTTAATTGGAAAATATTAAAACGAATACCTTGTTGGGCTTTTACGTCACCATCGATTGTAATGTCTGACATTTCCCAGATTTTTGACCAAGCCTCTTTTTGGTTATTTAAAAGTGCTTTGAATCCTAAATTTGAAGCAGTATCTAATGCTTTTTTAGCTGCTGAAACTAACTGATTTTTATCGTGATTTCTATCTACTGTATAACCACCAAACTTTTGGATGCTTGCTGTTTCACCTGTATTTACAGAAACTGTATATGTAAATGAAATAGCGTTTTCCTGTTTATCTATTTCTGGTGTTTGCTCTTGTTTTGAAGTATTTACAAAAACCGAAGACTGCATAAATGTACAAGTATGAAAACCAGTTTTCATTGTTTTTGCTTCAATAAATGCTTGCTCGTTTTCTGTACTTACGTTTAAAGTATCCCAAAATTGGTCGTCCCAATTGGTATCTTCATTTGTAATACCTGAATCTAAATACGGTTGAAACTTAATAGTCGCTTCTCCATTTAAAGGTGTTACTTGATAATTTATAGCTCCAACTTCATCTAAATCTAAACTTAAAAAACGAAGCACTTTCACTTCAATTTCTAATTTATTTTGAAGCGTTGCAGTAAACGATCTAGACAACCAACCTTCTTGCATGTTAAGCTCTCGTCTAAAATTAGATACAGAAACACACGTGTTTAAATCTAATTGTTCGCCATTAATTTCTATATTAATACCTATCCAATTTGGTGCATTTAATACTTTAGCAAAATACTCTGGATAGCCATTTTTCCACCAACCAACTCTTGTTTTATCTGGATAGTAAACACCAGCAATGTAGCTTCCTTGAAAGGTTGGACCTGTGTATTGTTCTTCAAAATTAGCACGTTGACCCATTGCACCATTTCCGATGCTAAATAAACTTTCTGACGACTTTACTCTTTCTTTATCAAAGCCTTCTTCAATTATAGACCAATTGTCTGGTTGTATATAATCTTGATTCATTTTTTATATTTTTTTGATGAAAATCACTTTGAATAAAATAAGCGTGACTTTCAACATTTTTTATCTATTTATTAATTCTTCTATAAAGCTATTTTCAATTTCAGTAAAATCTGAAAAAATGTAATCTGCTTCATGTAATACGTCTTTTTCGCCAATACCAATAGATATCATATTTGCAGTATTTGCAGCTTGAACACCAGCTACGGAGTCTTCAAAAACAATACAATCTTCTGGTTTCATATTTAAATGTTGTGCTGCAATTAAAAACACTTCTGGATCTGGTTTTGCTTTGCTAACATCGTTACCATCCACAATAGCATCAAACTTTGAAAGTAAATGGACTTTTTCTAAAATTGGTCGTGCATTTTTACTAGCAGAACCCAACGAAATTGGCTGTTCCTTTTCTATTAAATAATCTAATACTCTTGGTACATCTGGTAAAATTTCTTCATCTGTCATTTTTGAAATGAAGCTTAGATATTCTTCATTTTTTTTACCCATTAACGAGGTAAATAGCTCTTCTGAAATGGTTTTATTTCCCCATTCTAATATTTTTTCTAATGATTTTACTCGGCTAACACCTTTAAGTTGTTCGTTTTGCTCGTGTGTAAAATCTATATCAATACTTTTTGCAAGGTTTTGCCATGCTAAAAAGTGATATTTTGCAGTGTCTACAATGACACCATCTAAATCGAATATGAATCCTTTTTTATTCATCTTTTAAATTTCTTCTGCTTGATATGAAATTGCATTTTTGTTGGTAATTAATAAGTTGCAAAGACCTGCAATTATTAAACTAATTCCTGCAACTGTCATAGCATTTATAGTTTCTTCTCCTAATAAACTTGATATAAAATTAATACCTCCAAGTGCTGCGATAATTTGTGGGATTACAATAAACATGTTGAAGATTCCCATAATTACACCCATTTTTTTTGGATCTACAGAACTAGATAACATGGCATAAGGCATTGATAAAATACTTCCCCAAGCAAAACCAATAAGTATAAAGCAATACTTTAGGTGTTCTGGTGAAGCATAATTCATTAACAAAAATCCTACACCACCTAACATTAGTGATACCATATGTACTAACTTTCGGTTAATGCGCCTTTTGGCTGTATATAGTACTAATAATAAAGCAAAAGCCATAGAGGATAACCCATACACACCCATTGCTGAACCTACTAAATTTGATGATTTTTGAAACGCTGTATTTTGTGTATCAAATGCAGCTTTTTGCACAGTATCTGCCATATCAAAAGCACTTTCTATTGGAGCTGGTGTATTAAATACGTGCTCTGTAAGTGCTGGATTGGCTAAACTCCACATGGTGAAAAAGGCAAACCAAGAAAAGAATTGGATGACTCCTAATTTTTTCATGGTTAAAGGCATATTTCCAATATTATTTAAAATATCAGGAATGAAGTTGTTTTTTTTAGCTTTCTCACGCTCAAACTCTTCCATGTCTTCTGGAGGATATTCTGTTGTAGTAAATACAGTATAAAGAATACTTAGTAAAAACACGAATGCACCAATTGCAAAAGCTATTTTAACTGAGTCCGTAATTACACCAGAGTCTGCAGAATCGCTAACTCCAAATTGCGACACCATCCAAGGTAAATTACTAGCAACCCAAGTACCAATACCTATAATTAAGGTTTGTACAACAAATCCATAAGACCTTTGAGAGTCAGGTAATTTATCTGCCACTAAAGCCCTAAAGGGTTCCATAGACACATTTATTGAAGCATCCAGAATCCATAAAAATCCTGCTGCTACCCAAAGTGCTGGAGAATAAGGCACAAAAAATAATGCTAACGAACTTAAGATAGCTCCAATTAAGAAAAACGGTCTACGTCTTCCCCATTTGACACTCCAAGTACGATCACTCATGTAACCAATTATTGGCTGAACCAATAAACCAGTTAAAGGTGCTGCAATCCATAATAATGGGATTTCATCTTTACTTGCTCCTAATGTTTGAAATATTCGAGACATAAAGCCTCCTTGTAGTGCAAAACCAAATTGAATTCCTAAGAAACCGAAACTCATGTTCCAGATTTCCCAAAAGCCAAGGGTACGCTTTTTCATAAATAGTAAGTTTAAATTATTACTATTTTGATAAGCTTTTACTTATCAAAACTATATTACCTGAGAAGTAAAAATATATGTTTTGATTGGCGTAAAGATATAAAAGATTTTAAATGAGCAATGTTAAATTTTTATTTTGTGGATGCGCGTTCAATTAATTCGGTTTCAATAACTACGGTTTCGTAGATGTCTTCTTCGTCTTCTCTTTCTAAATTATTTATCAATAATTCGGCTGCTTTTTCGCCTATTTTCTTACCATGTTGACTGACTGTAGTTAAAGCAGGAACAGCGTGTTTAGACAATACACCATCTGTAAAACCAACAATTTGCAAATCGTCCGGAATGGTTAAGCCTAACTTTCTAGCAACCTTCATTGTTGTAATAGCATACAGCTCGTTTACAGCAAAAACACCATCAATTTTTTTATTATTTTTAAATAAGTTTTCAATTTCAATTTCTAAAGAATCCAAATGATCTTCGGACAACAATTGATCATGAACCTTTAATATTAGACTAGCTTTTGGATCTATTTTATGATCTTCTAAAGCTTCTAAATAGCCTTGAGTCCTTAATTTACCTACACTTACATAATCTTTAGTGGTTACAATCGCTATGTTTTTACAACCACATGCAATTAATTTATTAACTGCTAATTTTGCTCCTTCAGTGTCATCAACTATTACCTTATCACATTTTATTTCGTTTACAACACGATCAAACATTACAATTGGCATACCTTGACTGATAGTTTCAGTAAAATGATGATAATCTTGCTGTTGTAAGGTTTCTTTAGCAATAGACAGTATAAAACCATCTATACTACCATTAGCAAGCATTTCCATGTTAATGACCTCTTTAGCAAAGGACTCGTTTGACAACCCTACAATAACATTATAACCTCGTTTATTAGCAACTGCCTCAATACCACTAATAACTTTAGAGAAAAAGTGATGTACAATTTCTGGAATAATAATACCAATAGTTTTAGTCTTTCTGTTTTTTAAACTTAATGCAATGTTGTTTGGTCTGTAATTATAAAACTTAGCAAATGCCTGTACTTTTTGTCGTGTATCCTCACTAATCTCTATACTATTTCTAAGTGCTTTGGACACTGTCGATATTGATACATCTAATTCTCTTGCTATTTGCTTTAAGGTTATTTTTTTTTTCATAAGTGTATTAAAAATAGAATGCTTGATTTAGATTTATCAAATATAAGGGGTTAAACTTATTGGATTAAGTCAAATATCCATTAAAAAATGACGATAATTCAATATTTAGTGGTCATTTATCTTAAATACTTAAAAAGTTGTCAACACGAAAACGTTTTCGTTGCTTGATATACAAGAGGTGACAAAATATTAACATAAAATTTACATAGATTTATCATCGAGAAGTAAAAATATACATTTAAAATTTAAACTAACTTAATATTATTGTATGAAAACAATTTTTAAAAGGCTTCTATTAGCTTTACTGTTTTTACCAACGATTATACTTGCACAAAGTACAGTTACAGGGACAGTTACAGAACAAGCTACAGCCTTACCAATACCTACGGTTAATGTTATAATTAAGGACACATCCAGAGGAACAGCTACGGATTTTGATGGTAATTATACATTAGAGGTTAATAATGGAGATGTATTAGTCTTTTCTTATATAGGCTATTTAACTCAAGAAATTACTTACAATGGACAATCTAATATTAATGTAGGTCTAGTAGAGGACGCTTCGCAATTAGACGAAGTCGTTATTATAGGATATGGTAGTGTTAAAAAAGAAGACCTAACAGGATCTGTAGATGTTGTTACGTCTGAAGATTTTAATAAAGGAGCCATAACGTCTACGGATCAACTGCTACGTGGTAAAGCAGCAGGTGTAAGAATTACCGATAGTGGTGGATCACCAGACTCTGCTCCAACTATTAGAATACGTGGTGGTGCCTCTTTATTTGCGGATAACAGTCCATTAATTGTAATTGATGGTGTTGCTCTTGGAGGTCAAAATCCAGCTGGAGTTTCAAACCCTTTATCATTAATTAACCCAAATGATGTAGAAAGCTTTTCTATATTAAAAGATGCTTCTGCTACTGCTATTTATGGATCTAGAGCATCTAATGGAGTTATTATTATTACAACTAAAAAAGGAACTTCTGGCGAAGCAAAATATACATTTTCCACTAATGTGTCAGTTGATAGTGCAGGTGAAGGTTTAGATATGATGAATAGCGAAGAATACGTTCGTTTTATTAAACAATATCATCCAACGTACCAATCAGAATTAGGAGTACCAGTTGGAGAAGTTTCAACCACTGAACCTTCTAGCATTATCCAGGTAAATATTTACGATACGGATGGAAATATTACAGGAACAGAAAACAGAGCTGTTTATGACACTAATTGGAGAGATGCCATTTTAAGAACTGCTATTTCTAGTAATACCAACTTTAGTGTTAGAGCTAACCTTGGAGGTGTATTACCTTTTAGAGCTTCTGTTGGTTATAGTGATTTAGAAGGTGTTGTAAGAACAGACGATTATAAACGTTATAGTGCTGCCTTTAAATTATCTCCAAAATTATTAAATGATAATTTAAAAATTGATGCCAATGCTAAATTAACTTTTGTAGATAAAAATGCTACAGATGCAGGTGGAGCATTAGGAGGTGCAATTGTTTTTGACCCAACAAAACCTGTGTATGATAATAATTCGATTTTTGGAGGATACTATACTAATACAGCTTTAGATGGTACAAGATTATTAATTGATGGACAATCAAACCCATTATCACTTTTAGAGCAAAGAGAAAGACCTGAAAGAGCTTACAGATTTTTAGGAAATGTAGAATTTGATTATACCATGCCTTTTTTACCAGAATTAAAAGCGGTTGTAAATGTTGGATTAGACGCATCACGTTCTAAAATAAAAGAAAGCTTTGACAATAATGCAATTTCTGCATTTGGTATTGATACTACAAATGATGATGCAGTAGTTTTTAATCCAGGTGTTAGCTATAGAGAGAGACAACACATTACTAACTCTACTTTTGATTCGTATTTACAATACGCTAAAGAAATCGAAGAAAGCTTTATAACAAGATATGATGTACAATTAGGTTATTCTTACCAAAACTTTAAAACTGATGGTAATAGTGATCGTTTTCGTAACAACGTGGACACTGGTTTTAGAGAAGTAGATTTTAATCTAGAAAATCCTAATAACAGATATTATAATGATCAAAATTTACAATCGTTTTTTGGACGTTCTAACTTCAATATACTTGACAAGTATTTAGTAACTGTATCTTTAAGAGCAGATGGTTCGTCATTTTTTGTAACCGATGATGTTTGGGCAGAAGAAGCATGGGGATTTTTTCCAGCAGCAGCTTTAGCTTGGAAAATAAAGCAAGAAAACTTTTTAAAGGATGTTAAGTTTGTAAACGACCTAAAATTAAGATTAGGTTATGGTAAGACTGGACAACAAAACATTGCAGGTGCAGTTGGGACATACTATCCTACTAGTCCACTTTTTGCAGTAGGATCTCAAAACAGTCAATACCTTCCAGGTGCTAATTTATATTCGGCATTACCATTTCAAACAGGTTTAACTTGGGAAAAAACGTCTACTTACAATCTAGGTTTAGACTTCAACTTCTTTAAAAACAGCATAATTAGTGGTTCTTTTGATATCTTTAAAAGAGAAACAACAGACTTATTAACAGATGCTTTAATTCCGCCAGGACAAGGATTAACAGATTCTTTTATTAAAAATGTAGGGTCTACAGAGAGTGAAGGTTTTGAACTTAACTTAAACTTAAACCCTATCCAAAATGAAGATTTCAACCTATCATTTAACGGAAACATTAGCTACGCTACAACAGAAGTTACAGATTTAGGAGGAATAAATACTTTAAGAATAGGTGGTGGTCTTTTAGGGACAGGTTCTAATTTGTTTTTTAATAAATTAGGTGAAGAGCCAGGTTTAGCAGGTGTTTTTAAACAAGTATACGATGCTTCTGGAAATCCAATTCCTGGTGCTTTTGTAGATTTAAACGGTGACAATCAAATAACTGAAGATGACAAATACTTTGAGGCTTTAGCACCTAATTGGACGTTTGGTTTTGGTTTAAATGTTAATTACAAAAACTGGGATTTATCAGCTAGTTTTAGAGGACAGTTAGACGGAAAACTTTATGACTTTAATGAATTAAGATATGGTCATACAGGTAGTGCAGAGCCAAACAACAACACAAGTATTACAAATGTTTTAAACTTTTATGATGGTGCAGCCAATCCTGTATTTGATGAAGTTATTGGTAATACACAATTTTCAGATTACTTCCTACAAGATGCATCATTTTTAAGATGTCAAAACATTGTTGTAGGTTATAACTTTGATAGTAATTTTATTAAAAACACAAGTATGAGAATATATGGATCTGTTAACAATCCATTTATTATCACTAATTACGAAGGTCAAGATCCAGAAAATAATGGTGGTATTGATGGTGCTTTCTATCCAAGACCTACAACAATTAGTATGGGTGTGAATATTGATTTTTAAAAAACTATGAACATGAAAAAAATAATATTAACAGTTTTAGGGCTAGCGTTATTTACAACACTATCGTCTTGTGTTGATGACCTTGACACAGCGCCTAAAGTAGAATTAACTTTGGAACAATTATTAGAAAATGATCCAAATGCTGTAGAAGGTATTTTATCTAGACTATATGCCTCATTTGCATTGTCAGGTCCAAGTGGACCTGGTAGTTCAGATATAAGTGATGATCCTGGAGAATCTCCTTTTTTAAGAGGAATTGTAAATTTACAAGACTTTACTGCAGACGGAATGAAAAATCGTTGGGGAGATGATGGATTAGATCAACTTACAACAACCTCAGAATGGACAAGTAATAATAAATTTTTTAGATATTTATATAACAGAGCTTACTATACAATTCCACAATGTAACAACTTACTTAATGTATTAAGTAGCGCTAGTACTGATGCTGGCGAGTCAGTTGTATCTGAGGTAAGATTTTTAAGAGCGCTAGCTTACTTTTACGTAATCGATGTATTTGGAAAAGGTGTATTAGCTACTGATGAAAACTTTGGTCAATCAGGACTTTTACCTGAATCTTCAAGAGAAGAACTATTTAATTTCGTAGAGTCTGAACTTTTAGAAATTGAACCATTAATAGGAACCTTTAACGGTTACGGAAGGGCAAACACCTACGTTGTAGACATGTTATTAGCAAAACTTTATTTAAATGCTGAGGTTTACACAGGTATACCAAGATATGATCAAGCATATATTTATGTAAATAAAGTTATTACTGAAGGTGGTTATACCTTAACAGATAATTTTGTTGAAAATTTCTCAGGAGACAATGATATGTCTACAGAAATTATTTATCCACTAATCGCAGATCCAATTTTAAGCCAAAGTTTTGGAAACACAACTTATATTGTAAACGGAAGCTTAAGTCCAGACACAATAACTATTTCAGAATTTGGAGCAACAGAAGGTTGGCAAGGACACAGAGCCACTAAAGCTTGGTATGGATTATTTGGAGATTTAGACACATCTACAGATGATAGAGCTGATTTATTTTGGACTGAAGGTCACAACTATGAAATGAATGACTACACTGTATGGACAGATGGTTATCCTTCAACAAAATTTAGAAACACAACATTTAATTCGGAATATACTCCTACAAGTTTTTCTGGTACAGATTTTCCTTTATACCGCTTAGCAGACGCTTACCTTATGTATGCAGAATGTGCGCTTCGTGGTGCAGCTGGAGCAAGTATGACAGACGCACTAAATTATGTTAATTTAGTAAGAACACGTTCAAATGCAACAGCTATTTCAATGGGAGATTTAAACTTAGATTTTATCATTGATGAAAGAGGTAGAGAATTAAACCTAGAAGGACACAGAAGAACAGACCTTATTCGCTTTGGAAAATTCACAGGTGGAAGCTACCTATGGCCTTGGAAAGGTGGAACTGTAAATGGATCTTCAATTCCTGACACATACAAAGTATTCCCAATACCGCAAACAGCTTTAGAAGCAAATCCTAATTTACAACAAAATACAGGTTACTAACTAAATAAAATAACAATGAAAAATTTTAAAATTTTATTACTTGTAGTTATTGCTATGATAGGCTTTAACTCTTGTCAAGAAGACGATGATTTAGTTTTCACAGCAGCTCCAACAGGTGATTTCACCTTTTCAAATTCGTTTTTAGAACAATATGTTTTAACATCTCAAGCGTCTGGTAACATCGCAGAAAGATTTACATGGGATGATGCTAACTTTAATGTAGCTACCAACACCAGTTACGAACTACAACGTTCATTAACTGGAGATTTCACAGATATGGTTGTAGTAGAAACAACAAGTGCCAACGAGCTAGCTGTGACTATAGGAGACATGTTATCTATTGCTGAAGAAGCAGGTTTAAATAACGATCCTGCAACACCAGAACAAAATGCTGGAAGCATAACTTTTAGATTAAGAGCTTATGTTGGTGATACTGGTAATGGGACAGAATTAATGTCTTTTCCACAAGTATTAAACGTTTATTTACCGCCTGTTACTAATGGTGGTGGTGGATCTGGAATAGAACCATCTATTTGGGGAGTTGTAGGATCTGCAGCTAACGATTGGGGAAATGCTGGTCCAGACTTACCATTTTACACAACTTCTGATCCTGACGTTTTAGTTGCTTATGTTAATTTAAAAGATGGAGAGATTAAAATTAGACAAAGTAATGATTGGTCACTACCTAATTATGGAGATGCAACTTTAGATGGTGTTTTAGACACAGACAACGATAATAACATTGCTGTTACAGCTGGCGATTACAAAATTGTATATAACACCTCTACCTTAGATTATACTATTGAAACGTTCTCTTACGGAATTGTTGGCTCTGCTTACAATGATTGGGGAAATGCTGGACCTGATGCTAAATTCCATTATGATTACACTACAGATACATTTAAAGTAGGTGTAAGATTAATAGATGGTGAAATGAAGGTTAGATTTAACCAAGATTGGGGATTACCAAACTATGGTGATGCAACACTTGATGGTGTTTTAGATACTGATAGCGACAATAATATTGCTGTAACTGCTGGATTCTATTTAATGACTATAAATCTAAACGATTTTTCTTACACCTTAGTACCAACAGATTTATGGGGAGTTGTAGGTTCTGGTTATAATGATTGGGGTAACGCAGGTCCTGATGCTACTTTTACGCCTTTAACAGACACACAATGGTTAGCAGAAAACGTGACGTTAATTGATGGCGAAATTAAAATACGTTTAAGTGAAGATTGGTCTTTAATTAATTATGGAGATGCAACATCAGACGGTGTATTAGATACTGATAACGATAATAACATAGTTGTAACTGCTGGAGTTTATGATATTAAACTAGATTTTACAGATCCTGGTGCTCCAACATATGTATTTATAACTAAATAATAATTAATTTGATTATTAAATAAGAGGCAGCATCCAATTTGGTAAGCTGCCTCTTTTTTTAAAACTAACTTCGCTATGAAAAAAATTATTTTTTTTATTTTTTTGCTATGTCAAATTACATTGGCGCAGCAACAAAATGTAACTTACAATGTTACTCCTTCTGTAATTGAAGAAGACCAATTGCTAACACTAACTTTTAACGGTAGTAGTATTAATGAAGCAACTTGGAATGTTGTTAATAATGAACTGTATTTATGGTCTTGGTCATATGATTTAAACTTAACTAATCAGCAAGACGCACCAAATAATGGAGATTGGACAGACTCTTCAAACACAACAACGCCAAACCTATTGACTTATAATTCAGGAAGTGACACCTACTCTATTTCATTTATACCACAAGACTTTTATAACAGAACAGGAATTGGACGTATTGGATTTCTTTTAAAAGCTAAAGACGCTTCAGGAGACAAAAAATCTCAAGATATACTTGAAGATGTTGGTTCATTTCAAGTAATATTAACGACTCCAGAAGACAATTCAACAACAATTATAGATACTGGAAGTAACTTTGACATTTCTGCTAATAATACTGGTGGTAATGCTAATTACGTTTTAAGTGCAGACGGAACAACTATTGACACTCAAAATGGCGTGTCTGTGTATAACTTCCAAGACACTGCTATTACAATAAACAAAAACTATACATTAGACGTAACTGTTGGTGGGCAAACTAAAACAAAATCATTTTCTGTAGTAGTAGATCCAGGTAGTACTTTTGCTATCATGCCAACTAACTATCAAGACGGAATCACTTATGATCCTGCAGATCCTACACAAGCAACTTTAGTATTATATGCACAAGGTAAAGACTTTGTATACGTAGCAGGAAGCTTTAACAATTGGCAGCCTGACAACAGCTACGCTATGAAAAGAGATCCCACTAGAAATAATAAATATTGGATAACATTAACAGGGTTAACTCCAGGCCAAATAGAAACTTATCAATATTGGGTAGTGGACAAAACACCAATAACAAATTCGCCTAAATTAGTTAAGGTTGCAGATCCTTATTCAACATTAGTATTATCTCCTTTTGATGATCCTTACATTCCAGCAACTACTTATCCAAATATCCCTACCTACCCTATTGGACAAGATAGAGAGGTTACTGTTTTACAAACTGGTCAAACAGATTATCCATGGGTAGTTACAGATTTTGAAAAACCTAAAAAAGAGGATTTAGTAATTTATGAAGTCTTAGTTAGAGATTTTGATGCTAATAGAAATTTTCAGGATATAATAGATAGAATAGATTATTTTAAAAATCTAAACATTAATGCTATTCAATTAATGCCAATTATGGAATTTGAAGGCAATGAAAGTTGGGGATATAATACCTCTTTTCATATGGCATTAGATAAATATTATGGTACAGAAGACAAACTTAAAGAGCTTATCGATATTTGTCATCAAAACGGAATTGCTGTAATATTAGACCTTGCACTAAACCATGCGTTTGGACGTAACCCTATGGTACGCATGTGGATGGATGATGCAGATGGTGATGGTTGGGGAGAACCAAGTAGCGAAAATCCATATTTTAATCAAGTCGCAACACATAGTTACAGTGTTGGTTCAGATTTTGACCACTCAAACTCTTTCACAAAAGTATATTCAAAAAGAGTTGTAAAACAATGGATTGAAGAATACAAAATTGATGGATTTAGATGGGATTTGACCAAAGGGTTTACTCAAAATGCCTCTTCAGGAGAAACGCAAACCAACGCTTACCAAGCCGATAGAGTTGCAATTTTAAAAGAATATGCAGATTACTCATGGAGTTTGGATGAAGACCACTACGTTATATTTGAACATTTAGGATTTGGCGGAAGCGCTGCAGAAGAAAAGGAATGGGCTGATTATAGAGTAGATGAAGGTAAAGGTATCATGCTTTGGGGTAAAATGACAGATCCTTATAACCAATTAACAATGGGTTATGCTTCAGGAACCGATATTAGCAGAATGGGTCATAAAGACAACAGTCGTAATTATGATGCACCAAGATTAGTAGGCTATCCAGAAAGTCATGACGAAGAAAGACTAATGTATAAAAATATCCAATTTGGAAACAGCACTAATGCTAGCCATAATGTTACTAATTTAAATATAGCTATTAAAAGAATGTCTGCTTTAGGTGCAGTATCATTAACCATACCTGGACCTAAAATGATTTGGCATTTTGGAGAACTAGCTATGAACAACTCCATTTACACATGTAATAATGGGACTGTAAATACTGAAGCAGATGCTATTGATGGTAATTGTAAACTAGATACAAAACCACAACCACAATGGACAAATGGATGGCTTACTGATATTAATAGAAGTCAAGTATATAATGATTGGTCTAGGATTAACGACTTAAAGGTAAACGAAGCTGTCTTTGAAGGAGATTATATAATTAATGACAGTAGTAACCCAAATGTAGATACTTTAACACCTAGAATTTACATATTTGACAATGCTTTACCTTCAACCGAATTAAAAAACGTAGTTATATTAGCAAACTTTGATGTAACATCACAAAACGTGACGCCAGATTTTCCATATACAGGTACATGGTATGACTTAATGGATCAAAACAATAGTACCTTTATTAATGTAACTAACACTGCAACACCAATTACAATTCCAGCAGGAGAGTTTAGAATATATGGTAATGCAGTTCCACAAAGCCTAAGCACAGACCAATTTCAAATTGCAGATAACTTTAAATTATATCCTAATCCTGCAAAAACCTCTTTTAAACTAACAACTAAAATAACAGGAGTTAAAATCTTAGACGTGTCAGGAAAACAGTTAATTGAATACAAAGGAACATTTGATGCAGGACATCAATTTAATATTGACAGTTTAGTTAACGGATTATATATTATACAATTAGAAGACACTAACGGACAAACTAAAATAACCAAACTAATAAAATCTTAAATCAACACTTAAAAACACATAAAAAGCTTCAACTAAATCTTGAAGCTTTTTTATAGTGCATTTTGATACTCAAAAAGATATGAACAAACTTATTAAAAATAAGTGCTATCAGTATTTGGTAATCAAATATATAATCGTAAATTTGCAAACTCTTTTTGAGAGAGGAATGTTTAATAAAAAATAATTAATAACGTGGACACATTAAGCTACAAAACGATTTCAGCAAACAAAGCAACTGTAGATAAGCAGTGGGTTTTAGTAGATGCTGAAGGTCAATCATTAGGTCGTTTAGCTTCTAAAGTTGCAAAACTTTTAAGAGGAAAACATAAGCCTAGCTTCACACCACACGTTGATTGTGGAGATAACGTAATTGTTATCAATTCAGAAAAAATCAACTTAACTGGAAACAAATGGAATGACAAAACGTACATTCGTCACACAGGTTATCCAGGTGGTCAAAGAAGTTTAACTGCTACAGAAATGTTTGGAAAAGATCCAGCAAGGTTAGTAGAAAAATCAGTAAAAGGAATGTTACCTAAAAACAAATTAGGTGCAACATTATTCCGTAATTTAAATGTTGTTGTTGGTGCAGCTCACTCACATGAAGCACAAAAGCCAACAGTAATTAACTTAAACGAATTCAAGTAATGGAAGTAATTCACAAAATTGGTCGTCGTAAGACCGCAGTTGCTCGTGTTTACCTATCTGAAGGAAAAGGTAACATTACGATCAACAAAAAAGATCTTAAAGACTACTTCGATACAGCAACTTTACAGTACAAAGTAAACCAACCATTAGCTTTAACAGATAATGAAGGTAACTTTGATATTAAAGTAAATGTATTTGGAGGAGGTATCACAGGTCAAGCTGAAGCTGTACGTTTAGCAATCTCTCGCGCAATGTGCGAATTAGATGCTGAAAACAGATTAATCTTAAAGCCTGAAGGATTATTAACAAGAGACCCAAGAATGGTTGAGCGTAAAAAATTCGGACAGAAAAAAGCGCGTAAGAAATTCCAATTCTCTAAACGTTAATACCTTTGTTGAATTTATTTTCAACACAAAACAAAAAATCAAACAGTTATTGTTGTCCTAGTCTCTTTAAAACAAAAGCGCAGGATTTAGTTTAGCATCTAAATAGTTAAGGCTATTGAATATTATTTTTTCAAGACCACTTAATTATTGCTAATTCAACAGAACGTAAACTATTACAAAATGGCAGTAGAAGTAAAAGAATTACTTGAAGCAGGTGTACACTTTGGTCACCTTACACGTAAGTGGGATCCTAACATGGCGCCTTACGTATATATGGAGCGTAACGGTATCCATATTATAAATTTATATAAAACAGCAGCTAAAATTGAAGAAGCTGGAGAAGCATTAGCAAAAATTGCAGCTTCAGGTCGTAAAATTTTATTTGTTGCAACAAAAAAGCAAGCAAAAGATATCGTAGCTGAAAAAGCAGGTAGCATTAACATGCCTTTCATTACTGAAAGATGGCCTGGTGGAATGTTAACAAACTTTGTTACAATCCGTAAAGCAATCAAAAAGATGGCTACTATTGATAGAATGAAAAAAGATGGTACGTTTTTAACGTTATCTAAAAAAGAACGTTTACAAGTTGACCGTTTAAGAGCTAAGTTAGAAAAAAACTTAGGATCTATCGTTGACATGACACGTTTACCAGGAGCTTTATTTGTTGTTGACATTAAGCGTGAACATATTGCAATTAAAGAAGCTCAAAAATTAAACATTCCAATTTTTGCAATGGTAGATACTAACTCTGATCCACGTCAAGTAGATTATGTTATACCAGCAAATGATGATGCTTCTAAATCAATTGATAAAATCTTAACGCACGTTACAGATGCTATTACAGCAGGTTTAAACGAGCGTAAAGCTGAAAAAGCAGACAAAGATGCAGCTAAAGTAGATAAAAAAGCAGCACCTAAAAAAGCTAAAGCAGCTAAAGACGAAGAAGAATAAAATAACAATTTCAAAACACAAATAAGTCGTTTAATTCTTTTCTTTGTTGAAAACTAATTAAACGACTTTTTTTAAATTATACTTATTATGAGCGAAGTAAAAATTTCAGCAGCACAAGTAAACGAACTAAGAAAAGCTACAGGAGCCGGAATGATGGACTGTAAAAAAGCATTAGTTGAAGCAGGTGGTGATTTTGACAAAGCAATTGACGTTTTACGTAAAAAAGGTCAAAAAGTAGCAGAAAAAAGAGCTGACAGAGATTCTTCTGAAGGTGCTGCAGCAATCAAAATTAACGATGACAACACTGTTGGTGTTGCAATCGTATTAGGTTGTGAAACTGATTTTGTTGGTAAAAACGAATCATTTTTAGCATTAGCTGCACAATTTGCAGATATCGCAATCAACTTTGATACTAAAGAAGATTTCTTAGCTGCAGACTTTGGTGGTATGACAGTTACTGAAAAATTAGTAGAACAAACAGGAGTTGTTGGAGAGAAATTAGAAATTACTGCATTTGAAAAATTAGAAGCGCCTTACGTAGGTTCTTATGTTCATATCAATAAAATTGGTGCATTAGTTGGTTTATCTGAAGCAAACGAAACGGTTGGTAAAGATGTAGCAATGCAAGTTGCTTCAATGGGAGCGTCTTCATTATCTTACAAAGATTTTGATCCTGCATTTGTAGCATCAGAAACTGAAGCTAGAATTGCTGTTATCGAAAAAGACAACATCGAGTTAGGTCGTTTAGGTAAAACACTTAAAAATGTACCTCAATACATCTCAATGTCTCAATTAACTCCAGAAGTTATGGCTAAAGCAGAAGAAGATGCTAAAGCAGAATTAAAAGCTGAAGGAAAACCAGAACAAATCTGGGACAAAATTTTACCAGGTAAAATGGATCGTTTTGTATCTGACAATACTACTTTAGATCAAGAACAATGTTTACTAGATCAAAAGTTTATTAAAGACGAAAAAATGACTGTAGCGGATTACGTAGCATCTCAAAACGTATCTGTAACAGCTTTCAAACGTGTATCTTTAGGATAAAAACATTTTTTATTTCCGCGTAAGCGAAAATTTAAAATAATTACACATATTTAAAACCACTACTCTATTTTAGAGTTAGTGGTTTTTTGTTTAAATTGTAGTGTAAATTATTTTAAATGAAAAACACACTTTTTACAATAATATTCCTTGTTTTTATAAGCTTGTCTTGTAAAGCACAACAACCTATAATAAGCATAGAAGATGCAACAGCCGAAGAAATAGAAAACGCCTATTATAAAGACACTAATAACATACTTGATCCCTTTGTTGGTACTTGGGTGTTTAATGATGGTACAACCTATCTAAAAATTGTATTTGAAAAAAAAATCATGGCAAATACAGGAAATTATTTTGAAGATCTTTTAATTGGCGAATTTCAATATAAAGAAAATAATATAGAGCTAGTAAACACCTTACCCAACCTTACAGACACAACAATAACTATTGTTTTTAAATATAGCATTAATGGCAATTACTTTATGTTAAATACATCACCTTTTGAAGACTATACAACAGAGACCTTTAGAATGAACTTAAGTATGAGCTAACCAAATGGTTGCGTAAGTAATTTAGATGTAAGAGAAGCTACTGTAAACGGACAACAAGCTATACAAATATTTAAGCGTGGCTTTCTTATAACTTTAGATCCAGGTGAGCCAGCATCACCAGAACCTATCATACCAGCAGGCTTTTACTTTTTGATTAAGGAATAAAATTTAATATTATTATAACACAAAACCACTACTCTATTTTAGAGTCAGTGGTTTTTTTATAATTAATTAATCAACTTAGTAAAAAAGCGAACATTTGTGTATTAATAGCAATTTCAGAAATAAAAAATTTATGTAGCTTTGCTAAACTTTCAGAACGACTTATGAAACTTCCATAAAAAACGCTCTAACGCAAGCGAATGATTAAATGGAAGTAACATGTGACCCATGAAAAACAATAAATAAACACATGAAATACAAACGCATACTCCTAAAATTATCTGGTGAAGCCCTAATGGGAAACCGTCAATATGGTATTGATCCAGAACGATTATCAGAATACGCAGAAGAGATTAAAGCAGTTACAGAAAAAGGTGTAGAAGTTGCTATAGTTATTGGTGGTGGTAACATTTTTAGAGGTGTTGCAGGTGCCATGAATGGTATGGATCGTGTACAAGGAGATCATATGGGTATGTTAGCAACTGTTATTAATGGTTTAGCATTACAACAAGCATTAGAAGACGCTGGTATAAAAACTAGACTACAAACAGCTATCAAAATAAACGAAGTTGCAGAGCCTTTTATTAGAAGAAAAGCAATGAGCCATCTTAATAAAGGTCGTGTGGTTATTTTTGGAGGTGGAACAGGTAATCCTTACTTTACAACAGACTCTGCAGCAGTTTTAAGAGCTATCGAGATTGAAGCTGACGTAATCCTAAAAGGGACGCGTGTAGATGGTATATACAATACAGACCCAGAAAAGGATAGTACAGCAATAAAGTTTGACCATATTACTTTTGACGATGTATTACGTAAAGGTCTTAAAGTTATGGATACTACAGCTTTTACTTTAAGCCAAGAAAATGATTTACCAATTATAGTATTTGATATGAATACAAAAGGTAATTTAATGAAGGTAGTTTCTGGAGAAAACATAGGAACACAAGTAAGTTTATAAAATAGATTATTATATTACGTTTAAAATTGGCTCGCTTTTTGAAAGTCATTCAGTATTAAATTATTACAAGCATGAACGAAGACATTACATTTATAGTAGATAGCACAAAAGAAGCAATGGATAAAGCCATTAAGCATCTTGAAAAACAATTTGTAAATATTAGAGCCGGAAAAGCTAGTCCTGCAATGTTAGGTAGCGTAATGGTAGACTATTATGGATCACAAACTCCGTTAAGTCAAGTTGCCAATGTTAACACTCCAGATGGTCGTACAATAACAGTACAACCTTGGGAGAAAAACATGCTACAAGCAATTGAAAAGGCTATCATGATCGCTAATCTTGGTTTTAACCCAATGAATAATGGTGATTTAATAATAATAAGTGTTCCACCTTTAACAGAAGAGCGTAGACGTGATTTAGCAAAACAAGCTAAAGCTGAAGCTGAAGATGCTAAAGTAGGTGTTAGAAGCGCACGTAAGGATGCTAATAACGACATTAAGAAGACTGAAGATGCGTCTGAAGACCTTCAAAAAAATGCAGAAGCAGATGTACAAGCTTTAACAGACAAATACGTTAAAAAAATTGATGACATACTAGCTGCTAAAGAAGCAGAGATTATGACTGTATAAATCTTAAAAGCGACTTAAAAGTCGCTTTTTTTATAACTTTTATCAAAATATACCGTTAAGAGGTTTTAATAAAATATAGTTATGAAGTTTTTAAAATCACTTTGTGTATGTTTGTTTTTATGTGTTAGTATCCTGCAAGCACAAGAGTATGCCTTTATACCAAAAGAGCAACATCGACTAACAGATGAAGAAGTTAAAACAATGGAGTTAGTCATAACACCTGATGTTTTACTTTTTAACGAGAGAGGCAAGTTATTACCCATGTCACAGGTGCAACTAATGACCAACTCAGACTACAAACCGTTATTTTTTGTTGACAACGACAATAAACTAAAGTCAATAGTATTTAAAAGACTAAAAGCAATAAACAATACTATCGCTAAAAATCCTGAAGCTAACTTTACTAAAGGCGAAAAAGCTTATGACTTTATAGCTACAGATTTAGATGGCAACACCTTTAAATTATCAGATTTAAAAGGACAAGTTGTAATATTAAATTTTTGGTTTACAAATTGTGGTCCTTGTATCCAAGAAATGCCAGAATTAAATAAATTAGCAGACAATTTTAAATCTAAAAAGGTAAAATTTTTGGCAATTACTTTTAATCGAAAAGACAATATCGAGCAGTTTTTAAAAACCCAAGACTTTAAATTTACTATTTTACCAAATGCCAATAACATAATATCCTTATATGGTGTAGGTACCTTCCCGACCACTATCGTAATTAATAAAAAAGGTGAAATTGTAACCAAAGAAGTTGGTTACAGAACTAATATAAAATCTGTACTTACTAAAGCTATTAATGCAGCACTTTAAAACAAAAAAACAAAAGTATTGGTTAGTAATGTTGTGCTTAATTTGCATGACGTTTTCTTGGGCACAAACACCTGAGAAAAACCTAAAAGTTAGTGACACTACCAAATCTAGTGAACTGTTAAAACAAATAGGAAATGGTTTTTTTCCTACCAAAGTTTGGAATTTTGACCTGAGGTATCTTATTAAATTTAATCAATACGAAGGATTTAGAACAGGTTTAGGCGGAATTACTAATGATTCGTTTTCTGAAAAATACAGAATAGATTCTTATTTAGTTTATGGATTTAGAGACGATAGTTTTAAATATAAAATTGGTGGTGGTTTTAGAGTAAACGAAAAATCAAAAACCTGGATAAACATTTCTTACATTGACGATTTAAAAGAAACTGGTAGTTCTGACTTTTTAACAGATAGTAGATCTTTTTCATTTTTTGAACCTAGATTGTTAAACATAGATTTATTTCATAAACACATTACATCTGCAATATCTTTAGAACACGAAATTACCGCAAAACTATACTCAAAATCTGAAATAGCAATAAGTAACATAAGACCTACTTACACTTATAGCTATGACTTAGAAGGCAATAAATTTAGCGGATTTGAAACCACTACAGCAAAAGTCGCGTTACAATGGAATCCATTTAACACCACACAACAATCTGACGATGGAGCAGAGAAAACTATTGAAGGCTACCCAAAATTTACACTGCAATACACAAAAAGTTTTAAAGATGTTTTGAATGCTGATTTCAACTTTTCAAAACTAGACTTTAAAACCATTCATAAAATTAAGCACAGCAAAAACTCCTATACTATAGGAACTTTATCTGCAGGAATAGCACATGGTGACGCACCTTTAACTCACCTTTACCATGCTTACCCGAATAATATAACCAAAGAAACTATTTTACAACGTTTTTCAGTCGCTGGAATTAATAGTTTTGAAACCATGTATTTTAATGAGTTTTTCTCGGATCGTTTTACAACAGTAGTCTTAAAACATTATATCAAACCGTTTGCAATTGCTAAGCGTTTTAATCCACAATTAGTTTTAATTACTCGTTATGCTATTGGTAACATGAATAATATTAACAGACATAAAGAAGTTACGTTTAAGACTCTGGAACATGGCTATACTGAAAGTGGTTTTGAGATTAATAAACTGCTATTTGGTTTTGGATTAAGTGCAACTTATAGATATGGAGCATACCACTTACCTAACCAAGAAGATAATATTGCAGTAAAATTCACTTTTAATATTGCATTATAAACCAAATTTAGCTTAGTAAATACAATGGTTTTACATACCTTTGCTCCGTTTTTTAAAGCATTATGTTAAAACTATTTTCAGCAAATTTTTGGGACGTTGTAGCAAGACTAATATTGCGCAACAAAATAGCTATTCTATTAGGTGTTGTACTTGTTACTATTTTTTTTAGTACACAATGGAAATACATGCGCTTTACTTATACTGAAGCTAATTTATTACCTGATGACCATGAGGTCAATATTACTTACAACGATTTTTTAAAAGTTTTTGGAGAAGAAGGTAACTTAATTGTCCTTGGTGTTAAAGACACAACACTATTTACTGTAGAGAAATTAAATGCTTGGAATGCACTTTCTGATAGTTTTAGGGAAGCTCCAGAAGTAGAAACTGTAGTCTCAATAAAAGATCTTCAAAAATTAGTTAAAGATCAAGAAAACGAAAAATTTGCATTAGAGCCTTTTATTAAAGACTCTGTAGCTTCAATAGAACAAATTGAAAAACTACAAGACCAACTTTTTAATCAATATCCTTTTTACGATAATTTTTTATTCAACAAAAAAACTAAAACGGTACGTACTGCTATCTATTTAAAAAAAGATATAGTAAACACACCTGCTAGAAAGGATTTTGTGATGGATAATTTAGTTAAAAAAGTTAAAGCTTTTGAGACTAGTCAAGGAATGAATGTTCGTATTTCTGGTATGCCATACATTCGCACGCTTAATGCTCAAAATATTGTTGATGAGATTAACTTATTTGTTCTTGCTGCATTATTAGTAACCTCCTTAATATTCTTTTTATTCTTTAGATCGTTTAGAGCCACCTTTATTTCACTTATCGTAGTCTGTATAGGTGTTATGTGGACACTTGGGATTTTAGGAATGTTGGGTTATGAAATCACTGTATTAACAGCCTTAATACCTCCTTTAATTATTGTTATTGGTATTCCTAATTGTATTTTCTTAATTAACAAATACCAACATGAGGTTAAATCTCATGGTAACAAAGTTAAAAGTTTACAACGTGTTATTACTAAAGTTGGTAATGCAACACTTATGACCAACGTGACAACAGCGTCTGGTTTTGCAACCTTTATTTTAACAGAAAGCACTCTATTAAAAGAGTTTGGTGTTGTCGCATCGCTAAGCATCCTTGCTATTTTTATACTTTGTCTTTTAATAATACCAATTATTTACACCTTTTTACCTTACCCTAAAGAGCGTCATTTAGAACATTTAAACAAAAAATGGATAGGTGGTTTTGTGGATTGGATGGAAAAAATGGTAAGAGAAAAACGCATTACTATTTACATTACATCTATCGTATTATTAGTGGTTTGCTTAATAGGAATTTTTCAAATTAAAATATCTGGAAGTCTAATTGAAGACATGCCTAAAAAGGCAGAGTTTTTTCAAGATATTCGCTTTTTTGAAGAAGAGTTTGATGGTATTATGCCATTAGAAATAATGATTGACACCAAACGCAAACAAGGTGTCATGAAGTTAGCGACCTTAAAACGTATGAATAAAATTGAGGAGTTTATAAATGAAACACCTGAATTTTCAAAACCAATCTCTGTAGTAGGCTTAGTTAAATACTCTAAACAAGCGTATTATAATGGTAATCCAAAATATTACCAGTTACCAACTAGTCAAGAAAACAGTTTTATATTATCGTACGCAAAAAACTCTACGTCAAATGTAGACTTACTTAAAAACTTTGTAGATAGTACAGGTCAATATGCCAGAATAACAACCTTTATGAAGGATATTGGAACCGATAAAATGGAACGTATCCAAGAAAACCTTCAAGATAAAATAGATAATGTTTTTCCGGAAGAACGTTATAATGTTACCATGACTGGTAAAGCATTAGTGTTTCAAAAAGGAACAAAATATTTGGTTAAAAATTTAGCAATTTCATTATCATTAGCTGTGATATTAATATCACTGTTTATGGCCTATATGTTCCGTTCGTTTAGGATGATAATCGTTTCATTAATCCCAAATCTTTTACCGTTAGTCGTTACTGCTGGATTAATGGGATATTTAGGCGTACCAATTAAACCATCTACAATACTTGTTTTTAGTATTGCTTTTGGTATATCTGTAGATGACACGATACACTTTTTAGCAAAATACAGACAAGAATTACAAGCCAATAATTGGAAAATTAAAAAGTCGGTTTATGCTGCTTTAAGAGAAACAGGTGTAAGTATGTTTTACACATCAATAGTACTGTTTTTCGGGTTTTCTGTATTTATAATTTCTAGCTTTGGTGGTACAGTTGCTTTAGGTGCATTAGTATCTGTAACGCTTTTATTTGCTATGTTATCAAACTTACTATTATTACCATCTTTATTATTGTCTCTTGAAAGAAGCATTGCCAATAAAGAGGTCCTAAAAGAACCAACAATAAATATCATACCTTCTGAAGATGATGATGAGGAAGAAAAATCATTTATTTCAGAAGAAAAATAATATAAAAAGTATATTTTTAATCAAATTTTTTTAAAAATGAATTCATATACAGTCGCTACATTACTTAAAGAGACCAAATTACAAGAAGTACATATAAAAGGTTGGGTACGCACCTTTAGAGCCAATAGATTTGTGGCTTTAAATGATGGATCAACACTACAAAACATTCAATGTGTTGTAGATTTTGAAAAAACTGACGAAGCCTTATTAAAACGAATTACAACAGGTGCTGCTGTAGCAATTACAGGAGATTTAGTGGAGAGCCAAGGAAAAGGACAAAACGTTGAAATAACAGTTACTAAAATTGAAATTTTAGGAGATTCTGATCCAGAAACATATCCAATTCAACCTAAAAAACACAGCTTTGAGTTTTTAAGAGAAAACGCGCATTTACGTACACGTACTAATACATTTAGTGCTGTAATGCGTTTACGTTCGGCTTTATCTTTTGCTGTACACAAGTATTTTAACGACAATGGTTTTTACTACATGCACACACCAATCATAACAGGTAGTGATGCAGAAGGAGCTGGAGAAATGTTCCGTGTAAGCACTTTAGATCAAAAAAATCCACCTTTAACAGAAGATGGAGCAATAGATCACTCAAAAAACTTTTTTGGTAAAGACACAAACCTAACTGTTTCGGGACAATTAGAAGCCGAAACCTATGCGATGTCTTTAGGTAAAGTATACACTTTTGGACCAACGTTTAGAGCAGAAAACTCTAACACTTCTCGTCACCTTGCCGAGTTCTGGATGATTGAGCCTGAAGTTGCTTTTATGGATTTAGCTGGTAACATGGATTTAGCAGAGGACTTTATGAAATCTGTTATTAGTTATGTTTTAGAACATAATAAAGAAGATTTAGAATTTTTAGACCAACGTCTATTAGATGAAGAAAAAGTAAAACCACAAGCTGAAAGAAGTGATTTAAGTTTAATTGAAAAATTAAAATTTGTTACAGAAAACAACTTTAAACGTGTTAGCTATACTGAAGCTATAGATATTTTAAGAAATTCTAAACCTAACAAGAAAAAGAAATTTAACTATATCATTGAAGAATGGGGAGCAGATTTACAATCAGAACACGAACGTTTTCTTGTAGAAAAGCACTTTAAATGTCCAGTAATATTATTTGATTATCCTGCAAACATTAAAGCATTTTACATGCGTTTAAATGAAGACGGAAAAACAGTACGTGCTATGGATATTTTATTTCCTGGTATTGGAGAAATAGTTGGTGGATCACAACGTGAAGAGCGTTTAGAAGTCCTTAAAGAAAAAATGGCTGTTCTAGATATTCCAGAAGAAGAGTTATGGTGGTACCTAGACTTACGCAAGTATGGTACAGCTGTGCACTCTGGTTTTGGTTTAGGTTTCGAGCGTTTAGTAATGTTTGCAACAGGTATGACAAATATTAGAGACGTAATTCCTTTCCCTAGAACACCACAAAATGCAGAATTTTAATAGCATAAATGACTATAGTGCAACACTAAAGTAATTTTATACTTAAAATATATCTAAAACAATCTACTAAAATCAATAATGTAGATTGTTTTTTTTATTTTTATCATTATTCTAAAACAAATCATGCTTAAACAATATCTACAGTTTAAATTATCGCAAAAGTTGTCTCCGCAACAAATTCAATTAATGAAATTGATACAATTGCCTACGCAAGCATTTGAGCAACGATTAAAGCAAGAGTTGGAAGAAAACCCTGCTTTGGAAGGTGGTAAAGAAGACAATTCAGACGATTTAGATGATGATTTTGACAACTCTCAAGAC
Organism: Olleya sp. Ti.3.14; assembly: GCF_038154885.1. Classification (NCBI taxonomy): domain Bacteria; kingdom Pseudomonadati; phylum Bacteroidota; class Flavobacteriia; order Flavobacteriales; family Flavobacteriaceae; genus Olleya; species Olleya sp. Ti.3.14. The sequence continues at coordinate 253,702 of NZ_JBAKAO010000002.1, read as the reverse complement.
GATTATAATGATAATGAAACCATTGATACTGGTGACATTAACGTTGATGATTATTTAAGTGATGACGAAATACCAGATTATAGAACAAGTGTCAATAATTACAGTGCAGATGATGACGAAAAAAGTGTGCCATATGCAGCAGGAACATCGTTTACACAGCATTTAATCAATCAATTAAACACGTATAGACTATCAGATGACGAAAGAGATATTGCCGAATTTTTAGTTGGCAGTGTTGATGAAAGTGGTTACATACGTAGAGAATTAAGCGATATTGTTGATGATTTAGCTTTTACACAAAGCGTCTACACAGAGGAAGATAAAGTTAAAAAAGTACTTAGAATTGTTCATCAATTAGATCCAGCTGGTGTAGGAGCCAGAAACCTACAAGAGTGTTTAAGCATCCAATTACATCGTAAAGAAAAACAACCTGATATTGTATTAGCAGCAGATATTATAGATAACGCTTTTGATCAATTTACAAAAAAGCATTATAAAAAATTAATGCAAAAATTTGATATTACAGAGTTACAACTTAAAGATGCCATTCATGAAATTGAACGCTTAAATCCAAAGCCAGGAGGATCCTATGCTGGAAACAACAGAATTGTAGAACACGTCGTACCAGACTTTGCAATTAAAATTGTTGATGGCGAGTTAGAGCTTACTTTAAATGGTCGTAATGCGCCAGAATTACATGTTTCTAGAGAATATAGTAACATGATGAAAGGTTATAAAGAAAGTAAAGATAAAAGTAAGTCCCAAAAGGATGCAGTTATGTTTATAAAACAAAAACTAGATGCAGCCAAGTGGTTTATAGATGCTATAAAACAACGTCAACAAACGTTATTTGTAACAATGAGTAGTATCATGCATTACCAAAAAGAATATTTTTTAACTGGTGATGAGCGCAATCTAAAACCAATGATATTAAAAGATATTGCAGATGAGATTGAAATGGATGTATCAACAGTATCACGTGTTGCTAATAGCAAATACGTAGATACACCTTACGGAACTAAATTGATAAAAGAATTTTTCTCTGAATCTATGACTAACGATCAAGGAGAAGAAGTATCCACTAGAGAGATTAAAAAAATATTAGAAACTGTTATTGAAGAAGAAAGCAAAAAGAAACCGCTTACAGATGAAGCTTTAGCTAAAATATTAAAAGAAAAAGGCTATCCTATTGCACGTCGTACTGTTGCTAAATATAGAGAGCAATTGGACATACCTGTTGCTAGATTACGCAAAAAAATATAATTACGTAAATCTATCAAGTAAAACTTAGACCTACACTACTATTAATAAACACTGTTTTTTACAGAAATTAAAACGTATTACTTTATGAAATGGCTAATCAAAAGTTTGTCATTTATATTTCATCCTGTAATAATGCCATTATTGGCAGTACATTTCTATTTTAAAAAATCACCAAGATTTATTCCAGAAGAAATTGTTCATGCGAAGTTAATTTCGCTTTCTATACTATCTATAGCATTACCCATATTAGTATATTTTTTATTAAAAACTTTAGGTAAGACTGAAACAATATATTTAAAGACAACCAAAGAGCGTGTCTATCCTTTACTAATTAACTGCCTTATAATTGGTTTGCTAATATTACGCGTATTCCCATTAGATCAAATACCAGAGTTATACTTCTTTTTTGTGGGAATATTAATTTCTAATATCACTTGTTTACTTTTCGCTCTAGCAAAATTTAAGGCTAGTATACATTTAATTGCAACAGGAGGCGTTTTTATGTTTTTTATAGCATTTGCTATTCACTTTAGTGTAAATATAAATGGCTCGTTAGCATTAATGGCAATAATAACTGGAGCTGTAGCATCCTCTAGATTATCCCTAAAAGCACATACACCAAGAGAGTTAATAATAGGTTTATTTATTGGTATTACACCTCAATTAATATTATTACAATATTGGTTATAAGATGTAAAACATTAGACCTACTTTAATAGCAGTCATATCTATAGGTTCTGCATTAACAGTTGCAGTATCAAAAATATCGTTTAGACCATAGTATAGATAAAAATTCCAAGTATTATATCCTGCACAAAAGGTTAATCCATATTGCAACGTATTAAATACATCTGTATTTTTTAAATTAATATTTTCTGGACTTCCTTCAAACTTAGTATTATTAGCTAAAACATAGCCAAATTTAACTCCTGTATAAATCCTCCAAAAACTATATTGAGTTGCTGTAGACGTCCTCCATCTATATTGTAAGGGCATTTCAATAACGTAAGTATTAAATTTATTTTTAGTGTAATCTGTATCATCATTTAACACAGTAAAACCTAGTGTTTTGCTATCTTGGGAAATTAGCAAATTTTGATTATATGAATTAACAGACAGTCCTAACCCTAAACCAATAGCCTTGTTTCGTCTTTTATTAATAGGCATATCCCTAATAAAACCAAAATGTACACCACTTGAAAAACCATTTTGAGACACAGCTCTTGGCTTATTACTTAATAGGTTATAAGTTACACCTAAATAAAACTGATCTTCTCTGTAAAGTGAATCTATTACAGTATTTACAGAAGTAGACTCTTGAGCAACACTAATTGTACTGAACAAAGGGATAATAAATAAAAGCACTAAATATTTCATCTGATACATTTATTGAAATTAAACAGATATAATCACATCTATTAATCTAAGATAAAAGAAATTAATTATTATAAAAAACAAAAGGTGTTTTGAAAATCAAAACACCTTTTGCTATAAAATTAAGAGTAATACTTATTTAAGTCCACTACCTTTTTTAGTAGTGTAATTAATTTTTAATTGACCAGTTTTACGCAATGCTTGCTCAATATCAGATACTAAACCCATGTTAGTTTCTTTATCAACCTTTAAAGCAGCGATTAATTGTGGTACTTCAGCTTCACGCTTGGAAGCTCTTTCAGCAGCTATAAAAGGTGCAATGTCTTTAAGTTCAGCAAACTTATCGTTTAACTGGATCTTAGCTTCATCACCCATATTTTTATAACTATCACTAGGCTTTCCAGCGTAGATAAACATTATTAAGTTTTTTTGACCTAATTTTTCAGTCTCTGCAGCAGATGGTAAATTGTTTTTAATTTTCAAACTGTTGTCTCTCATTACGGTTGCTACCATAAAAAAGAATAATAGCATGAATACAATATCTGGTAAAGATGCTGTAGATATAGCTGGCAACTCTTTGCTGCCTCCTTTTTTAAATTTTGACATAGTTTAATAATTATTTAGGTTCTGCTTTCGAGATAATTCTAGGATATTTATTCTTAATATTATCAATCTTCTCTTTAAGCTTTTCACTTTTAAATTGAGGTGAATTAGAGTCATCATAACTAGCTTCCATTTCTTTAAAAGAACGGTTATATAGTCTTTGTGCTAAACGCTCTCTTAACTCCGTGTAAGCACTTACTAACTGATCATAAACCACGATAAATGTTTCATAATCTGTAGCTCTAGAATGTGTTATAGAAACGATAGCTTTTGATGGATGATCAGACGAGGCTGGATCCTTTGCTCCGTTACAGTAATCACACTTAGTTCCCTCAGTTCCCTCTCCTGCTCCATTATCAATAAACTTGATAGCTGCAGCTTTAAGGTCTTTAATTTTCATTAATTCTTCTTCAACCAACATTTGGTTGTCTTTGTTCAATTCAACAGTAAAAATGTTTTTCTGTTTAATTTTAACTTCAGGTGGTGGAATATCTGGTGGTAGTTTAGAACTAATACCAGAGTCCACTTCTATAGTTGTAGTAACTAAGAAGAATATTAATAATAAGAAGGCAATGTCAGCCATAGAGCCTGCATTAACTTCTGGTGCTGATCTTTTTGCCATAATTATTTTATTAGTTTTTTAATACCTGAGAATAACATTGCTCCAGCAGCTGCTAAAATTAGTATATAAAAAGCTACTAATCCTGCTCCTACCATTTTAGATTCTCCTTCTGTAGCTACAATCCCATTATAGAAGTACTCTTTAACATCTCCACCAGATACTGCATAAGCAATAACCAATACTAATAAGAATGCTCCCAATCCTATTAATGTATTTTTAAGAGATTTTCCTCCTGTAAATAAATTTTTAAATACAAAAAACACTACAAAAGCTAATACTAATCCTAGAATGATATAAGCAACAATTGCCATAGGGTCAACTATTGAAGTATCTCCATCAAGAGCTGCAGCTTTAATCGCTTCATCTCCTTTTGCAATAATGTTAACTAATATACCAATTCCAGCCAAACTCAATACTAAAGCAACTATTTTTAAAATCTTGTGCATAATCTTTAATTTTTAAAGTTAGTAATTGAGTAAATTATTTTTTGTACTTAGATAACATATCCATTAAGTTAATAGAAGAGTCTTCCATATCGTTAACAATACTGTCTATCTTAGCGATAATGTAATTGTAAAAAATTTGTAATATAATTGCTACAATAAGACCAAATACAGTAGTTAATAAGGCAACTTTAATACCTCCTGCTACTAATGATGGTTGCATATCTCCTGCAGCTTCAATTTTATCAAATGCTTGAATCATACCAATTACAGTTCCCATGAACCCTAACATTGGTGCTAAAGCGATAAATAAAGAAATCCAAGATACGTTTTTCTCTAATTGTCCCATTTGTACTCCACCGTAAGCAACAACTGCTTTTTCAGCAGACTCTAAGTCTCCATCTGCTCTGTCTAAACCTTGGTAAAAGATAGAGGCAACAGGTCCTTTTGTGTTACGACAAACTTCTTTAGCAGCTTCTAATCCACCTGATTGAAGTGCATCTTCTACATCTTGTGTTAACTTTTTAGAGTTAGTTGTAGATAAATTTAAAAAGATAATTCTCTCGATAGCAATTGCTAATCCAAGAATTAAACATAATAATACAATCCCCATGAATCCTGGTCCACCTTCAATAAAACGTTTTTTAAGTTCTTGGTGGAACGTTAAGTTTTCGTCTGCAGTTGCAGCAGCAGCATCTGGTTCATCTTGTGTAAGTACTACAGTAGTTGCAGTCGTCATTGCTGCGTTAGTAGTTGCATTTGCAGTTCCGAATGCCATGATACACGCTATGGCTAGGATAGAAAATAATCTTTTCATTTTGTTGTTCTTAATTTTATTAGTTAAAGTGTTAAAGATATAAAAAAAATGTAATTAAAAATAAAAATTACAAAAAGAGATAAGTAAAATCATACAATTCTACTTTTCTTCCTCTATAATTTATCAAGACAGTTAAATATCTTGCAGAGAGGAAGGGATTCGAACCCTCGATACGCTATTAACGCATACACGCTTTCCAAGCGTGCGCCTTAAGCCACTCGGCCACCTCTCTGTAATTATTACTAATTACGGTGGGCAAATAACAAAAAAATATCCTAAGGTTAAAATTTTGAGGGTTAATTTTAAGACATTTCTCCACGTAAAGACGTTTCATATATGGTTTTGAATAAGTTAGGAGATATATTTTCTCCTAATAAATACATTAATTTACACAATGCTGCTTCTGTAGTGATATCTTTTCCTGAAATTAAACCTATTCGCTTTAACTTTTCACTAGTTTCATATTGTCCCATTAAGACACTTCCTCCGGAACATTGCGTTACATTTATAATTGGTACACCTTTATTTATGGTCTCCTTTAATAACTGTAAAAACCAGTCTTTTGTTGTACAGTTTCCTGCGCCATAGGTTTCCAATATCACTCCTTTTAGTCCTTCGGTTTTAAAAATACTTTCTAAAAGGTTTCTTGAAATTCCTGGAAACAGTTTTACTAATGCAATATTTGAGTCTAAATCCTTATGTACCACTAGATCTTTTCTAGTGTTAGGTTTAAATAAATACTCGTTATTAACTTTTAGGTGCACACCACTTTCTGCCAAATCCGGATAATTTAGACTTGCAAAAGCCTCAAAGTGTTCTGCATTTATTTTAGTGGTACGATTGGCTCTGTACAATTTATATTCAAAATACAATCCTACTTCTTTAATTACAGGTTTATTATAATATTGTAAGGAAGCGATTTGAATTGATGTTATTAGGTTTTCTTTTGCATCTGTGCGCAAATCACCGATTGGCAATTGGGATCCTGTAAAAATAACTGGTTTTGCAAGATGCTCCAACATAAAACTTAAGGCTGATGCAGTATAACTCATGGTGTCGCTACCATGTAGTACTACAAATCCATCAAATAGCTGATAGTTTTGCTGGATAACCTCAGCTATTTGCACCCAATATTTAGGTTCCATATTACTGGAGTCTATTGGCTCTTCAAAGGAATAAGTTTCTATGGTACACTCTAGTAATTTTAACTCTGGAATACGGTCTAATAAGTTAGCAAAATCAAAAGCACGTAATGCTCCTGTTTCTGGATCTTTTATCATACCAATGGTTCCACCTGTGTAAATAAGAAGTATGTTAGGAATAGTTTTAGTCATAAGTTTTTTTAGCTACCGAAAACTGCTTTAGAGTTCTCTGTTGTAATTTGAGCAATTTTTTGTTCGGACACTTCATATATATCAGATAACTTTTCAATGACCTTTATTATGTAGCTACTTTCATTACGTTTACCTCTAAATGGTTTTGGAGCTAAATAAGGTGAATCTGTTTCTAATACAATATGTTTTAAATCTATTTGATTTAAAAACTGATCGATCTTTCCGTTTTTAAAAGTTGCTACGCCTCCAATACCAAGTTTCATGTTATAAGAAATGGCTTGATGTGCTTGCTGTAATGTTCCTGTAAAACAATGAAAAATCCCAAATAAATCGTCTGATTTTTCGTCTTCTAAAATTTCAAAAATCTCATCAAATGCTTCGCGACAATGGATAACAATGGGTAGTTTGTGTTGTTTTGCTAATGCGATTTGTTTTCTAAAAGCATCTTGCTGAATGGCTAAGGTGTTTTTATCCCAATATAAATCTATACCAATCTCTCCTACTGCGTAAAATTTATGTGTATCTAACATCTCTGATACATGCGCCAACTCTTCTAGATAATTATCTTTAACATGCGTTGGATGTAAACCCATCATTAAAAAGACATGTTCTGGATAGTCTTTTTCTAGTTGCAACATACTTGTCGTGTAGGTACTATCAATTGCTGGAATAAACAATCTAGAAACGCCAGCTTCCAAGGTACGTTGCATCATATCTGCCCTATCGTTGTCAAAAGCTTCGCTATATAAATGTGTATGTGTATCTGTAATTATCATATCGCAAAAATAAAAAAGTCATCATGGATATGATGACTTTTAGTTAAGTATTTTAAGACCTTATATTTAAGACTGTTTTTATTCTATTTTATTTAATAATTTATGTGCTTGATCATAGTCATCTGCATCTTCTGGTATTGTTTTTAATATCTTAATACATTCTGCTTCTTTTTGTTGTTTCAATTTACTTAAGGCTAAGTACCATTTTGCTTTATTGTTATAGGCAGAGCTTCCTTGTGAGATATCACCTAATATTGTTTCTGCTTTAGCAAAATTATCTAATTCTATATTTGTAATAGCGTAATAAAAATTGTACTCAACGTTATCAGGATTGTCTTGCAATAATTCTTCCAAATACACTTTAGCTTTTTTATAGTCTTTGTTATTAAATGCTTTTGTTGTTTTTATTAATAAACCCACATTCCCTTCTGTACTTCTTACAGCAAAATCTACAGTGTCATGTGTGTTAAAATCAGAGTAATTGGCACCTCCAGAGAACTGATTGTACGCAAAAAAGCCCATTACTAATGCTATACTTGCTGCAATTGCTAGTTTATAAAAATTAAAAGTCCTTTTACGCTCTATTGGATTTTCTTTATTCTCTTGTTTGACAAAATACCTATGAGAAATAGTATCTAAATTGGCTTTAAAATCTGCAATTTGGTCTTTATTACCAATCTCATGTTCCAAATTAGCAGACAATTGTTTGTAAATTGTAAAGGCTTGCTTAAACTCTTGATCGGTATTTAATCTATTTTCAAAATCTAAGGATTGTTGATCAGATAAGTCGCCAGCCAAATAGTTTTCAAAAAGGATATAATCTTGTTCTTCCATAGCATTAATAATTAAGTTGATTAAACGTTGGCGACTCTTTAACTAACTTGGTTAATTGTCCTATACATAAGGATTTTTTCTTTCTTGCGTAAGCATAACTTACATTAAGACTTAAGGCTACTTCTTCCATAGATTTTATTTTAAATGTAGCTTTTAGCAAATCCTTGCAGGCATCTCCTAATTTTTGAAACATCTGATTAAATAATATCTGTTTGTTTTCAAAAACAGAGGTTTCAAAAGATAACTGATAAGCGTCGTCATCTTTAGATAGCACTTCCTCATTTATTGTTACCTCCTTATTATCTCTTTTTTTCAAAACATTAAGCCATTTGCGTTTACATAATAAAAAAAAGTAAGCATCAAAAGGACAGGTTAATTGTAAGTTTTTTTGACTGCCTTGATTATATATAGTTAGTATGGTGTCTTGGATAATGTCTTGAGCACTATCTGCATCACCACTGTTTTGTTTGATATAATTAATCACTTTAGGCGCAAACTTATCATATATGGCCTGAATAATAAAGGAGTTATTGTTTACCAATCCATCCACATACTTCTGGTCTTCGTGTATTTTTTTTTGACTCATAAACCCTTTGTTTCCAACGAATTTAAAAAAACTTAGCAAAACAAGGGTAACAAATTTTAAATGGTTTTGATATAAGGGTGTAACAGTCAAAATTAGACAGCACACACAAACTTAAAAAACAACAATTTAAAACTTAGAAATTATGAACGTACTACAAAACAATCCGGAACACGTTAGCAACATCAAAATTAACGTGAGTAAAAAAGCAATTTTAATTATAGCAACCGTAGTGTTAGGCTTTTTAACCTAAATGCAACTAACCAAAATAAACCACTTAATAGTAATACATCCATTGAGCTTTTAAAAGATGAATTGATTACAGTTTACGACTGGACAGTTGTAACTACTAATGGCACATATTCTGGAACTGCTACAACATTATTTGAAGCCAAAAAGCGATCAAACTTAGTTGGGCAAAACGAAGTTGTTTTAGAAAGAAAAATTACCAATTATTATGTATTAAAAAGTGACCTGCTTAAAACAGAAAGTCGCCTATACTTTTGGGAAGTAAAAAGCCAAAAAGGATACGCTAAAGGTTATGCTACCTCAGAAGCATCTGCAAAACAAATGATACGTCTAGTAGCAGAAGGAGATATAATTTCTCATAAAATAATTGCTAGCGGAAATAAAAAAGAACACTAAATAGGGTAACAAAATAGGCACACTATTTATATAACTATATAAACCTTTAAATTATAAAATCATGAAAAATTTAAAAACAATTTTTGGAACAGTATTAATGACCTTAACATTACTAACTAGTTGCGAGACTAAAGATGATGGAGACAATGACTTTGACAATGCTATTGACATTGCAACAGCTCAGGAATTTAAAAATATTAAAGATACAGCCTTAGCTAATCTAACTCAAAATTTCACCTTTAATGCAGACGACGGAAACATTACTTTAACCTCTGCCAATGGAGTACAAATTAATATTAACGGTAATTGTCTAACCTTAAGTGGTAATCCAGTAACTGGACAAGTACAACTAGAATATGTAGAGTTGTTTGAAAAAGGAAATATGCTTACTACAAACAAACCTACTATGGGAACACTACCTAATGGTGATAAAACCTTATTAATTTCTGGAGGCGAATTTTTTATAGAAGCCACACAAAATGGTAGCGCATTAGACACAACCTGTGGTTTGCAACTTATTATACCTGCTAGCTTAACAGGTGGAGCAGATCCATTAATGTCACTTTGGGAAGGCGAGATTGATGCAGAAGATAATTTAACTTGGGACGAGGTAGATAATGCAACAGGTCAAGGTGGTGTTTTTGTAGAGGGTAGCGAGTATTATGGATTGTTACAAGGTTTTGGATGGTCTAATGTTGATCGTTTTTATAGCGACCCAAGACCAAAAACATTAATCCAGGTACAAGCTCCAATAGGTTACAACTTTACTAATAGCGCTGTATATTTATCTTATGATGGTGAAGATTCTGGACTTGCTGCTTTAGATACCTACGACGGAACATTAAATTTATTTAGCGAACATTATGGACAAATACCAATTGGTTTAGAGTGTCACGTTATTTTTGTAACAGAAGACAATGGTGTTTGGAGATATGCAATCAAACCAGTGACAATTGTAGCAAATGATATTATAACGTTTACTATGGATGACACAACAACAGGAACAGAAGCAACCTTAACAGCTTTAATAAATGGTTTACCATAAACCATTAGCCTACTTAAACTTAAAAGTCAGAAATTAATTTTTCTGACTTTTTTTATGTTTAAACATCTATTGTTAGATACCGTTGCTTTACTTAAAACCTCCACTCATAGATTGAAAAGCTAATATCAATATTTTTATTACTAAATTTAATCTCTAAACCACACCACAAATGAAAACTATAATCGCTATTATTTTCACCCTAAGTCTAACCAATATCACTTTTAGTCAAGACAAAGTAATAGATACGACTAGACGTACTGCAACCATAGATTATAAAATAGAAGGCAAACAAGTACAATTCTCTCCAAATGCACCACAACTAAATCAAATAGCTGGTGCGCCTAAAGCGTTTTACACAAATTATTGGGAGTTTGGAGATGGTACTTACAGCAAAGAAAATAATCCTACTAAAGTTTACAAAAAATCAGGAGACTATGAGGTAAGACTTTGGGCTACCAATAATTACGACACAGGCAAACCACCAACCACTAGACCTAAAAAAATAAGAGTTAACACTGCAGATGACACCTACCCAGAGCAAGCGTCAATGGAAGATGCAATAGATTTACAACGCAACAGTGAGCCTATTCCAGAAGAAGAAATAGTAGTAATTTACAAATACAAAAACACAAAAGACTACACTACAAACGGTAAAATCTATTTGTTTTATAACGAAGCAAAATATGGAGACGACAATTTTAAAATCACAGATACTAGAACGTATCATGGCGAGATTGCACAAGATAACGACAACCTAGTTTACACCTCTAAACCAGAAAACAAAACCTATTACGCTTCCGCAGAAATTCAAAGCTTGCGTAAAACATTTAACCCACAAGATTCTACTGAAAGACAAAATCTACCATTAACACTTGCCGAAGCTAAAGCCAACTATAAAAACTCAAGCCAGTTAAGCTTTAGCAACATGCAACCAAATGAAGAGCGTAATATATTTTACACCCTAAAAACAACACCAGAAATGCTAAAGGATACAAGCGCAATAATTTCGGTTAGAGGTGTTTATATTCCAGATAATAATTATGACGACCATAATGTAAAAGACATGGAAATGGAAATTGTAACCTCTCATGATCCTAACAAAATGTCCTCAAACGCTACTTTTTTAAACTACAGATTAGTACGTTACAAAAAACCTAAATTTAAAATTAGATTTCAAAATAATGGCGAAGGTCCTGCAACCACAATTAGACTAGAAACAGACATACCAGATATGTTTGACAAAACCACTATTGAAGTTTTGGACATGTACCCAAAAGTAAAAATTTGTCCTAAATACGAGGTCCAATATAGTTGCCTAGATACAAGCTATACACAAAAGCAAGCCATATTTACTTTTAAAAACATTTATTTACCAGGAAGCCAGCAAAAAAACGTAAAGGTTTATGACTCCACAAAAGGTTTTGTACAATACCGCATTAAGTTTGGTAAGGATTTTCATAAGCAAAAAACCAAATCACGTACTGCTATAATTTTTGACAAAAACGCCCCAATAATAACTAACTATTCTACAACACGTTTTTTACCAGGTATATCTATTGGTGCAAAAGCTGGTTACAACCTATTCTCGGATTTAGATAATTCTAAAAGTTACTTTGTTGGCGCCACAGTATCGCCTTACAAATCCTACAAATGGTATTGGCAAGTAGAGCTTTTAAACAGTTTTCATAGCTTTGATAGTGATAGATTGGTCACTCAAACCATTATTGGCGAACCTGGAATAGACGACAGGATACAGCGCACAACAACCACCAAATTCTATGACAACATAGATTGGGAAATCCCTGTATTAGCAAGATATAACATTAATAATTACATTGGTCTTGGAGCAGGTTTACAAGGCGCACTATCCATTAGCCAAAAAAGTACAGAAAACATTTTAATAGAAGAGTTTGAAAACACAAACATACAACCACCATTTTTACTAGATTCATCACAAACCGCTACCCAGAACACAGAGACATTTACAAACTTCAGAACCGGTTTTTTAGTAGAAGCAACTGCTGGATTTGCCAGAATTGGTCCAAGTATTGGTGCACGATATCTATTCAATTTTAAAACAAATTATAATTACATGCAGTTTTACGCTATCTGGAAATTTTAGATAGAATTAATTTGATTTATACTTTTAATAATGAAATATAGCCTTGTCATATTACTATTTTTAGTCTTCGGAAGTAGTTTTTCACAAGATTTAGAAGAAAGTATTTATGTTGCTACTGAAACATTTAACAAAAATAGAACTACTCAAACCTTTTCCGATTTACTTAAAAACGAAGCTGAATTCTCTTCAAAATTAAAAACAAAAGACCATTATTTTGCCTATCTATTTTTGTTAGTCAATAAAGCAGATTATTTATATCAAAGTAACCAACAACCCCAAGCTATTACTGCTTATGAGGCTGCATTGGACGTTTACAACACACAACTATTAAATAAAACCTTTGTGTATGATATTACAGAGTATTGCTTAAAACCTTTAGGTATACTTTATCATAAAATTGGTGATTATACTAATGCAGAAAACACAATTAAACACTATATTTTTCTTGCTGAAAAACAAAAAAACAATCCACACAGAATTAGTGGTGCCATAAACCTAGCTAATCTTTATTATACTCTTGGCAAATTTAATGCAGCACTTAATATAGCTAAAAATGGCTTAGATATAAAAGGAGCTTCAGCTATACAAAAGCAAGCATTACAACAGGTAATTAATAAAAGTGCTATTCAAAATAATTCTGAATTAAAAAAGAACCCTAATGTATTGGCGTTGAAAAACAAGTATGATAACGATAGTAAATACCATTTAGCGCTAAAAAACAAAGATTATAAAACTGCATTATTCTATTTTGAAACTAAATATTTACACATAAATAAGGGGACACTAACCGCAAGAACTATAGCAAAATTAAATTTTGAAGAGGCACAATTACACTATAAATTAAACGATTTTAAAAACACTTCGGTAAAACTAAAACTGGCTTTACAAGCGTTATTACCAAATTATAATCTAGAAAACTTACCAAAAAAAGAAACTCTTTATCCTGAAAACACATTTATTGATATCTTTGATTTATTGGCTTTACTACAATCCAATCTTGACAATACTTTAGCCTGTTATGACTTAAGCTTTTACGTTTCAACATTATTGACTAATAACTTAACCTCACAAGAGTCTAAACTCATCCATCTACATGCCAATCGTAAACGCAGTGAATCTATAATAAGTGCACTTTATAAGGCCTATCAAAACACTAAAGACACAACCCTAGTTACACAAGCTTTTGCATACGCTGAAAAAAATAAAGCTTCGATTTTAAAAGAAATAATTGGAAAAAAAACACTGTTAGAACGTCATCCAACAGACACCTTATTAATAAAAGAGTTAACATTATTACAACAACAAGAGCTTTTAACAAATACCTTAATTAAGGCCCAATATCAACAAGATGTAAAACAGATTAATAAATTAAGTCAAGAGTTAACATCAGTTAGTATTGCGTTAAAAAAATTAAAAGCTAAAATTAATGCTAAGTATCCTGAACCTAACGATGTAGATATTTCAATCTCAAAACTACAACACAAATTAAAAACAGATCATGCTGTGTTGGTCGAGTATTTTTATGGCGAAAATCATATTTTTCAGTTTATAATTTCGGCAACAGCCATAAGCTTAAATAACATTACAAGAGATGCTGTTTTTAATACAGCTATAAGTGACTATATCCATTATTTTGATAACTCATCTGTTATAAATAATAACATTCCACAATTTTCCAATGCTGCTTTTAAACTATACAAAGCATTACATTTTGACAAAACTCTAGCTTTTAAAAATGTAGTAATAATTACGGATGGCTTTTTAAATTTTATTCCTTTTGAAAGTTTACTAACCCAATCCACAGACAGCAAAAACTATTCTAAAATGCCATTTGTTGTCAACAACCAAGTATTAGCGTACAATACTAGTGCTTTGTTTTATTTAAACGCATCAGATTTTAAATATGACGATAAAGTCTTGGGTGTGTTTCCTGTATTTGATAATAGTGATGCAAAGCTAACCTACTCTTTAGACGAAGCTAAAAGTATTGACAAACAAACAAATGCAAAGTTTTTAATGTACCAAGATGCCACTAAAAGCAATGCGATGCTACAAGCTAAAAATTATGGCGTATTACACTTATCTACACACGCAAGTAGCGGAACATTTACCATCCCTGCAAACATAGATTTTATAGATCAAAAATTATTTTTAAACGACTTATACAGTCTTAATCTTAAAAATCAATTAGTAGTCCTTAGTGCTTGCGAAACTGGTATTGGAAAATTACAAAAAGGAGAAGGCAGCATGAACTTAGCAAGAGGTTTCCAATATGCAGGTGTTGAAAATTTATTGTTTTCATTATGGAAAATCAATGATTTATCAACCTCACAACTAATGGCTTCGTTTTACAAAAATTATAGTCAATCAAACTCTCCATTTATAGCTAATCGTTTAGCTAAATTAGATTATTTAAAAGATCAATCCATTTCTAACATAAAAAAATCACCTTATTACTGGAGTACCTTTATCTATTATGGTCATTTGACACCAGAAAGACCATCGGTAAATTCAAAATATATCATTTTTGCTTTTATTGGTTTAGGGATTGCTTTACTTTTATGGATTATAATACGTAAACGCAAAAATGGACCAAACGCTTAAAGATTTTTTATTTGCCAAAGACTATATAAGAGTCAAATTAAAACTAACAAAAACTAATCATTTTGAAATTAAAGCGTCCATAAATGGCTATAAAGGCTTATTTATTTTAGATACTGGTGCATCAAATAGCTGTGTTGGTTTTGAGGCAGCTAAAAAATTTAGCTTAAAAAAGGTTAAAGATTCTGAAATTTTAGCTGCAGGAGCTGGCGCAATAGGTATGGTTACTCAAGTATCTAAAAATAATACCATCAAGATTGGAAGACTTAAAATAGCAAAGTCTGCTTTAGTATTATTTGATTTAAGTCACGTTAATACAGCATTAATAAATCATAACGCACAACCAGTTGATGGTATCATTGGAGCAGATGTATTAAAAAAAGTAAAAGGAATAATTGATTACGAAAAAAAATATTTGTACTTAAAAAAATTAGTCTAACAGCTTATTTTTTTATAATTTTAATTACCAAAATCCAACCTTTAAAAGACCTCACATAATATGAAAGCATCAATAGTAATAGCAGATGACCATCCTTTAATGCTTAGAGGATTATCTGATTTTATTACCTCTAGAGGATTTAAAATAATTGGAAGTGCCGAAGATGGACAAACTGCCTACAACTTAATAGTAAAACTAAAACCAGATTTAGCCTTACTTGACATTAGGATGCCAAAAATGACAGGTTTAGAAGTAGCTGAAGCTTGCTTTAAAAACGAATTAAATACCAAAATTATTCTAATTACATTTGATAACGAAGAACATTTATTTGATAGAGCTAGAGCTTGTAATGTTTATGGTTATATATTAAAAGAATTTGCGGTTGAAGAAATAGAAACCTGTATTAAGCATGTATTAAAAAATGAAGCTTATTTTAGCGAAGAGATTGCCTCATACTTAAATTCAAAAGTTAGTTTTTCTAGTTCTAATTTATTAGAAATATTAACACCTACCGAATTAAAGGTGGTTAAGTTACTGTCTGATAAATTAACCTCAGCCGAGATCTCAAAAGAATTAGCCAGCTCTACTAGAACCATTGAAAAGCACAGAAGTAATATTGTAAAAAAATTAGACTTAAAAAAATCGCATAACGAGCTTATGTTATGGGCTAATATGAATAAAGACCTTATTAAAAACACATAGACTTTTACGTAAAATAATTGTTAGCTTACTTCATTTTATTTTAAAAACAAGTAATTTTCATAACAAACACGGACAATTACAGCTTTAATTGATATCTCAATTAAAGCTTTTTTAATATAATAAAGTCTGAAAAAAATACGTAGTTCTACGTATTTCACAGGTCATTTATTACTTATATCTTAGCAGTGCTATTAAATCAATTTTTAGGGAAAATTGGTAGAAGCTCTAAAACGACTAATTGTTTTAGAGCTTTTTTTATGCAATCTACTTAATTAAAAATACGTAGTTCTACGTATTTCACACCTCAATTATTACTTATATCTTAGCACTGCTATTAATCAATTTATGAAGAACTGAGAAAGCTCTAAAACATTAATTTGTTTTGGAGTTTTTTTTTGGAATTCACTCAAATAAAAATACGTAGTTCTACGTATTTCACACGTTATTAATATCTTTTATCTTAGCAGTGCTATTAAATCAATTTTTAGGGAAATTGAGAAAGCTCTAAAGCAATGTTTTGTTTTGGAGCTTTTTTTTACGCTAGACCTTAATAAAAATACGTAGTTCTACGTATTTCATATGTCCTTTGTACATTATACCTTTACAATGCTATTAATTAGTTCTTAGGGAGAATTATTTAAAGAAAACTCTGCGCTGTAATGGTGCAGAGTTTTTAATTAATTAAAATTATGGATTTAGAAAAGAGAACACAAGAGCAAAACCGTATAATCGCTGCTTGTATTATTATACTAGCAGTCATTATAATTGCTTTTAATATTTTTATTTTTTTAAAAAAATAGATGTAAAAAAAAAAGGAACAACATTTAGTTATTCCCTTTTTTTTTATAAAACTATTATGTTTACTAAAGCTCTAAAGCTTTTTTAACATCATTGTTCATTAGTAATTCTGTTGGATTTTCTAATGCTTCTTTAACAGCTACTAAAAAACCTACACTTTCTTTACCATCAATTATTCTGTGGTCGTAAGATAAAGCAACGTACATCATAGGATGTATTTCTACTTTACCATCAACAGCTATAGGACGCTCAATAATATTGTGCATTCCTAAAATACCACTTTGTGGTGGGTTAATTATAGGAGTAGATAACATACTTCCAAATACACCTCCATTTGTAATAGTAAACGTTCCACCTGTCATTTCATCTACAGTAATTTGACCATCTCTAGCTCTAAGTGCTAAACGTTTAACTTCAGACTCAACACCTCTGAAAGATAAATTTTCGGCATTTCTAATTACTGGAACCATTAATCCTTTAGGTCCAGAAACAGCTATACTTATATCTACAAAGTTAAAAGTTTTCATTTCTTTTTCATCAATCATAGAGTTAACTGCAGGATACATCTGTAATGCACGCACAACTGCTAATGAGAAAAAGGACATAAATCCTAAGCCAACACCATGCTTAGCTTTAAAAGTTTCTTTATACTCGTTTCTTAATGCAAAAATTGGAGACATGTTTACTTCGTTAAACGTAGTTAACATGGCTGTTGTATTTTTTGCTTCAACTAAACGCTCTGCCACTTTACGACGTAACATTGACATTTTAGTGTTAGTCGAGCTACGATCTCCTCCAGTTGGAGTTCCCATAGATGGTACAGCTTTAACTGCATCTTCTTTAGTGATACGTCCATCTTTTCCTGTTCCAGCTATGGATGATGCATCCAAATCCTTTTCAGCTAATATTTTCTTAGCTGCTGGACTTGCTGTACCAGAAGCATACGTTTTTGTTGCTGGATTAGGAGCCTTAGCTGCATCAGTATTAGGTGTTGCTTTTTGATCTTTAGCTAAATCTTTTTCAGCGTTTGTGTTTCCGCCTTCATCACCACCTTCAAAAGTGCTACTTGCTGGTGCTTCTGCACTTGTGTCAATTAAACATACAACTTGACCAACTGCGACAGCATCTCCTTCTTCAGCTTTAAGCGTAATAATTCCGCTTGCTTCTGCAGGCAACTCTAAAGTTGCTTTATCACTATCTACTTCAGCAATTGCTTGGTCTTTTTCTACATAATCACCATCTTGAACTAACCATTCTGCTATTTCAACCTCTGTGATAGATTCGCCTGGAGAAGGCACTTTCATTTCTAAAATCATCGTAATGTAACTTTATATTGTTGTGTTATTTTTATTTTTTTGCTAAATCTAATTGAATAAATTCAAACTTATTATCCGTTCCTAATAGGAAATACCCATTATAAACACCTTTATCAAAAGTAATTGTATAATTGTTTCCTGAACGAACTGTGTCTTTATATTCAATTGATTTAATTTTCCCTAAAGCTTCCATATTTACCTCTTTTGTAAAGTACGCTTTTGTTTTTTCTAGGGTTAAAACTTGTTTAAAATTTTTATCAAACATGTTAAAAATACTAGTAACATCTCCATTGTTATAATGGTTTTGAAAACTAGTTACTGCATTTTTATAGTTATCTTTTTCTTGAGCTATTCCTAAACAGGATACCAAGAGTGCTAGTATTAAAAGTAACTTTTTCATGTTTATAAATTTATAGTTTATCGCTGATTATTTTTAGTTTTATCAAATACAAAATCTATAACTTCTTTATGACGTTTTTTAGAACGTACAGAACTACCTGCTGCTGGTGCACCATAAGGACGTCTTGAAGCTAATCTAAATGTTTTAGCTTCGTCTAGATGCATTAACATATGCGCATAAGCTCCCATATTTCTTGGTTCTTCTTGTGCCCAAACAATGTCTTCTGCATTTTTGTATTTGGCTAATACTTCTCTAATTTGTGTTGTTGGTAAAGGAAATAGCTGCTCTATTCTAATTAAAGCAACGTCTTCTCTTTTTAAATTTTCACGCTCCTCATCTAAATCGTAATAGAATTTACCAGTTAATAACACTAATGTTTTTACTTTATCTGCCTGAACAGCTGTATCATCAATTAGTGTTTGGAATGTTCCGTTTGCAAACTCGTCTACAGTACTAACACATTTTGGATGACGTAGTAAACTTTTTGGTGTAAATACAATTAATGGTTTACGGTAATTAGTTTTCATTTGACGTCTTAGCAAGTGAAAAAAGTTTGCTGGTGTTGTACAATCTGCAACAAACATATTATCCTTAGCACATAACTGTAGGTAACGCTCCATGCGTGCTGAAGAGTGCTCTGCACCTTGTCCTTCATACCCATGAGGTAATAACATGACTAACCCGTTTTGAGTTTTCCATTTATCCTCTCCTGCAGATATATATTGATCCAGCATTATTTGTGCACCATTACTAAAATCTCCAAATTGTGCTTCCCAAATTGTTAATGTATTAGGACTTGCCATAGCATATCCATAATCAAAACCTACAACGCCATATTCTGATAATAATGAATTAAAAATATGAAATTGACCTTGTTTGTCACTTACTTGGTTTAATAATAAAATTTCTTCTTCGCTATCTTCTACTTTGACAACAGCATGTCTATGAGAGAATGTTCCACGCTCTACATCCTGACCAGACATACGCACACTGTAACCTTCGTCTAATAATGTTCCGTAGGCTAAATGCTCTGCCATAGCCCAATCTAATCTGTTTTCGTCAAACATAGTTTGGCGATCATTAATTAAACGTTCTATTTTTCTGATAAACTTTTTATCCTTTGGTAAGTTAGAGATTACTTTAGTAATTGCTGCTAACTTATCTGAAGATGTTGTAGTATCCACAGATTGCATCATAATGGTTTCATCTACCTGAGTAAAATCTTTCCATTGCTCCTCCATAAAAGGCGTAATTATAGTTTTGTCTTCCTTACGGGAATCCTCTAGTTTTTCTTCTAAACTAGATTTGTAATCGTTTTCTAATTGTTTAACGTGATCCTTATCAATAATACCTTGCGCAATTAATTTGTCTGCATAAATGTCTCTTGGATTAGCATGCTTAGCAATTGCTTTATATAATTTTGGTTGTGTAAATCTAGGCTCATCACCTTCATTATGACCATATTTTCTATATCCTAATAAATCTATAAAGACATCTCTTTTAAAATTCATTCTAAAATCTAATGCAAACAACATTGCGTGCACTACTGCTTCAGCATCATCTGCATTAACGTGTAATACTGGTGACAAAGTTACTTTACCAATATCTGTACAATAAGTACTTGATCTTGCATCTAGATAATTGGTTGTAAATCCAACTTGATTATTTACAACAACATGAATGGTTCCGTTAGTTTTGTAACCATCTAATTGTGCCATTTGCACAACTTCGTAAACTAAACCTTGACCTGCTATTGCTGCATCACCATGGACTACTATTGGTAGTACTTTACTAAAGTTGTCACTATATAATGTGTCTTGTTTTGCTCTAACAATACCTTCTACTACTGCTCCGACAGTTTCTAAATGTGAAGGGTTAGGCGCAATACTTAAATTTATTTTTTTACCGTTATCTGTTTGACGGTTACTTGTCCAACCTAAATGGTACTTAACATCTCCATCAAATACTTCCTGCTCGTAATCTTTACCATCAAACTCACTAAAGATATCTTTTGCAGATTTTCCAAATATATTTGTTAATGTACTTAAACGACCTCTATGTGCCATTCCCATTACAAATTCTTGAACACCAAGCTCAGCAGCTTTTTCAATTACAGCATCTAAACCAGGAATTAAAGACTCTCCTCCTTCTAGAGAAAAACGTTTTTGTCCAACATATTTAGTATGCAAAAAGCTTTCAAACGATACCGCTTCATTTAATTTTTTAAGGATATGCTTTTTTTGCTCTCCAGAAAAATTAGGCTGATTATCGTTGATATTTAATTTATTTTGAATCCACTGAATTTCGTCAGGTTTTCTAATGTACATATATTCAACACCAATAGCATCACAATAGATACTGTTTAAATGTTTTAATATTTCTCTTAGCGTTTGCGCTCCAATACCTAAAATATCACCAGCATTAAATTTGGTGTCTAAATCGGTTTGAGACAATCCAAAATTCTCCAAATCCAGTGTAGGCTCGTATCTACGACGATCCCTAACAGGATTGGTTTTGGTAAATAAATGCCCTCTGTTACGATAACCATCTATTAATTTTACGACCTGAAATTCTTTTTGAACATGTTCTGGTATTTGACTAGAAACACCTTCCACAATTTCGCCTTCAAGTCCATAATTTTCAGATCCAAAGTCGTAACCTTGAAAAAAGGCTCTCCAACTAGGCTCAACAGAGTCAGGGTTTATTGTATATTGTTCGTATAAATCAGCAAAGTATGCTGTATGTGCTGCGTTTAAAAAGGAGTATTTATCCATTATTTTCTTTAAGACGTGTTCGCTTCAACAAAATTTTATCAAAAATACAACTTTTACTAAATATAAAGATGCTTTTATTATATTTATAACATTCTAAAAAATCTAAATTAACAATTATGAAATTCAGCACTCTAAATCGACATAAAATTATTGTTTTATCAATCTTTTCATGTTTTTTCCTCACTTTTAGTAATGCACAGGATAATTTACCACAACAAAAAAGTGAATTTTGGAAAAACGTACGTTTTGGAGGAGGCTTAGGTTTAAGTACTGGAAATAATTTTTTTAGTGCAACTTTAGCGCCTAGTGCTATTTATCAATTTGACAATACTTTTGCTTTAGGTGTAGGATTAAACGGAACCTATAATAGGAATAAAAACGTTTACAAATCAACAATTTTAGGAGGAAGTATTATGGGACTTTTTAATCCAATACAGGAAATCCAATTATCTGCCGAGTTTGAACAGCTTAACGTTAATCAAAAATTTGAAGGGGTTTTTGCAAGCAATGCAGATCGGAACTATTGGGTACCTGCTCTATTTGTTGGTGCTGGTTATAGAACTAACAATGTTACTTTTGGAGTAAGATATGATTTACTTTATGACGAAAACGATAGTGTTTATGCAAATGCTTTTGTTCCATTTGTAAGAGTCTTCTTTTAAACTTAAATACAATTTATTTTATATTTTAAGGTGACTTAAGTCACCTTTTAGGCTTTAATTAAATTTTATTTTTGATAAAATTTAAACATATAAAGTCATGTCAAAATTAAATTTAATTATTGTAGTATTAGGTTTTGTGTTAATAAGCTGTGGTGGCAATGAGAAAAAAGCTAAAGACAATTTTAGCTATAAGCGTCCACCTTCGTCTAAAGTAGAATCAAATCCTGAACAAAACACAGCATCAAGCACTGTAGACCTAACTAACAAAGGAATAGGTCCAATAAAAACACTAACCTTACCTGATCAAATAGATACTAAAATGGTTTCTCTAGGAAAAGAAGTCTACGACAAAATGTGCACAGCATGTCATAGATCTGATAAAAAATTTATTGGTCCAGCACCAAAAGACATTTTAAAAAGACGTACTCCAGAATGGGTTATGAATATGATTTTAAATCCTGAAGAGATGCTAAAAAACGATCCAATTGCTAAAGATTTATTAAAAGAATATAACAATACGCCTATGATTAATCAAGGACTTACAGAAGCTGACGCACGCGCTGTTTTGGAATACTTTAGAACACTTTAAACACATTAAAGTATGGTTTAAACTTTTATGAATATTTATGTCTAAACCATACTTTTTGCCATTCTCTTTTTAAGATTAAAAAAGTAACCTCGTCCGACAATTGCAACGTATCACTACCATCTAATTTTTTGATAGCGTCTTCTGACACGTCAATTATATAAAGTAGATTTAAATATTCGGCAAATTTTTCTTGAATCAGCTTATATACTGTTTCATGTAAAATTAGCTTTAAACTTGTTGGCAGGATGCCTTCATCAAAATCCAAATCAATATTTGCGTACAAAAAATCTTTATTAAGTTGCAACACTAACTTTTTATAAAGTTGTAAGTTATTTGCTTCAACAATTAAATCTTCAAAAGTTGCAGGTAAAGTCATGTACTTGTTTTAAACCGTTCTAGTCATTAATCCCATTCCAAACTCGCGAAGCAATTCTTTTTTATCCTCAGAGATTGTTAAAACATCTAACACATCAAATGCTTTTTTAGTGTAACTTTTTATAGCTTCTTGAGTTGCTTCTGCAGATTTAGAATCTATAAAATATTGTTTTACAGTTTCAATTTTTTCAGAATTATCATCTAATTGCACAGAAAATAATTGTTCTAATTTTACTTTATCCTTTTTGTTTAAAAACTCCAAAGCCTTTAAGTATAAATAGGTCTTTTTGTTTTCAATAATATCTCCACCAACTTGTTTACCAAAGGTTTCTGGATCACCAAATGCATCTAAATAATCGTCTTGCAATTGAAAAGCAATTCCTAATAATCTTCCAAATTGGTAAATGTTATTTTGGTTTTCTTCAGTAGTTTCGGCAACTATCGCTCCCATTTTCATGGCTGCACCAACTAAAACAGCTGTTTTATACTCAATCATTTTTAAGTACTCAGGTATAGTAACATCGTCTCTGGTTTCAAAATCAACATCATATTGCTGACCTTCACAAACCTCTAAAGCTGTTTTACTAAACAGTCTTGCTAACGCCTGAAATGTTGTTGGTTTATAGTTTTCAAATAACTGATAAGCCATAATTAACATGGCATCTCCAGATAAAATACCAGTATTAAGGTCCCATTTCTCATGCACTGTTTGTTGACCTCGTCGCAAAGGCGCATCGTCCATAATGTCATCATGTACTAACGAAAAATTATGAAACACCTCTACACTTAATGCTGCATCTAATGCCTTTTGGTAATCTATTCCAAAAATTTCTGCTGTCATTAATGTTAACACAGGTCTTAAACGTTTACCACCTAATTGCAATATATAGTGTATTGGACTATATAAGTTTTCTGGTTGTTTTGGCGACGAATAGTCTTTTAAATAGTCTGTAAATGCAGACTGATAAAATAAAATGTTTTGCATCCTGCAAAAATAAAGCAAATACTGCTAACAAACTATTGTCTAGCAAAAGTCCAATGTTAAATAATAATTAAAACTTTGGAAACTTTTATTGTTTTTAAAGTTTCCTATTGTACATTTGCACGAAATTATGAGAGACAAAATTATACATAAATCTGCCGAGTTGTTTTTATCACTTGGTTTTAAAAGCGTTACAATGGATGACATTGCTAATGCTTTAGGTATTTCTAAAAAAACAATTTATCAGCATTTTGCTAATAAAACAAAATTAGTAGAAGCAACCACATCGCACATGTTTGAAAACATTTGTGATGGCATTGATTGTATTTCAAACAAATCACTTAATCCTATTGAGGAGCTGTACGACATTAAAATGTTTGTAATGACCTTTTTAAAAAACGAAAAAGCATCACCTCAATTTCAATTAAAAAAATACTACCCTCAGATATACAGCGTTTTACACCTTAAACAATTTGAAAAAATGTACGTGTCGGTTAAACAAAGTATGGAAAAAGGTGTACAAACAGGTTTGTTTAGAAAAAACATTGATGTCGATTTTATTTCAAGAATGTATTTTAATGGTATGTCTGGAATTAAAGATGAAAACATTTTTCCTACCAAACTATTTACTATGGAATATTTAATGGAAAGCTATTTGGAATATCACCTTAGAGCCATTTGTACAGAAAACGGACTACTTACACTTAATAAATTTATTAACAAAACCACCCTTAACTAATGAGAAAACTAATATTAGCATTTAGTTTAGCACTAACATCTATCGTTTATTCTCAAGAAACTCCAACCGAGTTTTCTTTACAAGAAGCTATTAATTATGCTTTAGAAAATAACAGGTCATCAAAAAATGCAGCGTTAGACATTGAAGCTGCAATCAAACAAAAATGGGAAACTACTGCTACAGGTTTACCTCAACTTAATGCAACCGTTGATTACCAAAATGCATTAAAACGTAATGTATTTGTTTTTGGTGATCAAATTATACAAGTTGGATCACAACATACACTAACTGGTACTGCTACCCTAAGTCAATTATTATTTGATGGCTCTTATTTAGTAGGATTACAGTCTGCTAAAGTGTATTTAGAAATTTCTAAAAACGCAAAAACAAAAACTGATTTAGAGGTAAGAAAAGCTGTTATCAACGCCTACGGAAATGTGCTATTAGCAGAAGAAAGCGTTGCTATTTTAGAAAAAAACATAAGTGTTTTAGAAAAAAATCTAAACGATATCACCAAGATTTTTGAAAACGGTTTAGAAGAAGAAGAAAGTGTCGAGCAACTAAAAATAACATTATCAAGTGTAAAAAGCACCTTAAACAATACTACAAGATTAAAAGACTTAGCCTATCAGATGTTAAATTTAACCATAGGAAAGCCTATTAATGACAACATAGTTTTAACAGAAAATTTGGACACACTTGCGCTTCAAAACATAACTATGCAACTTTTAGATTCTGAAAATAATGTAGAAAATAACATTGATTATAAAATTGCAGAAAACGATAAAACAACTAAAGAATTATTAGTTAAATTAGAAAAAAGCAAAGCATTACCTAGTTTAAGTGCATTTATAAATGGAGGTTACACAGGTAACAGAGAGTCATTTAACTTTACAAACACTAGCGAAAAATGGTTTGGATCTTCCATATTTGGAGTAAGTTTAAATGTACCAATATTTAGCTCTGGTATGCGTAATGCAGCGACACAACGTGCCAAAATAAATTTAGAAAAGGCTGAAATAAACCTTACCGAAACTGAGCAAATGCTTAATCTTCAAATTCAATCTGCAAAAAGCGATTACCAATTTGCTATCGAAGATTATCAAAACAAAAAAGAAAATTTAATACTTGCAGAGCGTATTGAAACTAAAAATCAAACCAAATTTTTTGAAGGAATTGGTTCTAGTTTTGAACTTAGACAAGCGCAAACGCAATTATATACTGCACAACAAGAGTTACTTCAAACCATGTTAGATGTAATTACCAAAAAAGCAGAACTAGAAACTTTACTAAACACAACTAACTAATCATCAATCCTACAAAATATTAATTATGAAACATATATTAACGCTTTCTTTTATAGCTGTTTTACTAGCCTCATGTGGAGGAGACAAAAAAAACTCAGTAGAAAAAATTCTAGAAAAAAATAATTTAGAAGACATTCGTACTAAACGTGCAGAATTAGTATCTGAACAAGAAGAAATTAATACCAAAATAAAATTATTAGACGAAAGAATTAAAACTTTAGATACCACTCAAAACATTCCTTTAATTACTACAATCCTTGCAAAAGAAGAAGTTTTTGATCACGTATTGGAGCTTCAAGGTAACGTAACAACTAAAAACCTATTGGTTATAACACCAGAGTATAGTGGCATTTTAACAAATGTTTATGTTACAGAAGGTCAACGTGTGTCAAAAGGACAAACTTTAGCAAAAATTGATGATGGTGGATTAAGCCAACAATTAGCGCAACTTAAAATACAATCAGCCTTAGCTAAAACAACTTTTGAACGTCAACAAAAATTATGGAATCAAAAAATTGGTAGCGAAATCCAATTCCTACAAGCTAAATCATCTTACGAAGCTCAAGAAGAAGCTATAAACCAATTACAAAAACAACTTAGTAAAACCGTTGTTAGAGCTCCGTTTTCAGGAACTATTGATGACGTAATTACAGAAAAAGGAAGTGTTGTTGGAGCAGGTCAAACACCTTTAATGCAAATTGTAAACCTAGACGATATGTATATCGAGACAGATGTTCCAGAAAGCTATATTCCTACTGTAGTACAAGGAAAAAATGTTACTGTTCAATTTCCAGTTTTAGGAACATCCATAGACACTAAAGTCCGTCAAGCAGGTGATGTTATTAACGTAGCTAACCGTACATTTAAAATTGAGGTTGCTGTACCAAACAAGGACAAAACTATCAAACCTAACTTAACTGCAAAGCTTAAAATAAATGATTACACTAACCCTAAAGCTATTTTAGTACCACAAAGCATTATATCTGAAAATGCTGAAGGCGAACAATATGTTTACATCGTAAAAGACAAAAAGGATAATAATCAAGGAACCGTAAATAAAGTAATTATTAAAACCGGAAAAACACAAGGTGATGTGATCGAGGTTTTAGAAGGTATTACAAATGGAGCCGAGTTAATCCAAGAAGGTGCACGTAGTGTAAAGGATGGACAAACTGTTAAAGTAATTAAATACTAAACCAACTAAATAATGACTAAAAAGAAAAAACAAGTCGATAAAGAATTTGGTTTATCATCATGGGCAATAAATAACAAAACCACGATGTATGTCCTAATTGCAGTAATTTTTTACTTAGGGATTTCTGCGTTTTTTGACATGCCAAGAGAAAACTTTCCGGAAGTAAACGAAACTAAAATATACGTTAGTTCTATTTACCCAGGAAACACTGCAGAGGATATTGAAAAATTAATTTCAGATCCTTTAGAAGATAAATTAAAAACGGTTAGTAATGTTGTCGAAATCACCTCAACATCGCAAGAAGACTACTCGATATTAATAGTCGAGTTTGATGATGGTTTAACCGTAGATCAAGCCAAACAAAAAGTAAAAGATGAAATTGACACAGAAACTTCTGGCGAAGATTGGCCTACCTTTAATGGTGCAAAAGTAGAACCTGATGTGTTTGAATTAAGCCTTTCAGAAGAAATGCCAATCTTAAACATTAACATCTCTGGAGATTACCCTATTCAAAAACTAAAAGAATATGCTGAGTATCTTCAAGATGAAATAGAAAACCTGCAAGAAATTAAAAAAGCGGACATTCGTGGTGCTCAAGAAAAAGAAGTTGAAGTCGCTGTAGACATTTATAAAATGATGGCAGCACAAGTTACTTTTAACGATATTATTGGTGCTATTAACAATGGTAACTTAACGATGTCTGCTGGTAACTTAAAAGCAAGTGGACAACGTCGTACTATTAGAGTTTTAGGTGAAATTGAAACACCTGCTGAGCTTGAAAACTTTGTTGTAAAAGCAGAAAACGGAAACTCAATATACCTTAAAGATTTAGCAACAGTATCTTTTAAAGAAGAAGATAAAACAACATTTGCTAGAGAGTATGGTCATCCTGTAGTCATGCTAGACGTTAAAAAACGTGCTGGTAAAAACATGGTTGCTGCTGCAGAGCAAATTCAGGTTATTGTTGCAGATGCAATAGACAATGTATTTCCTCCAGATTTAACTGTTACTGTAGTAAACGATCAATCTTCAAAAACCATTGGTCAAGTCGATGATTTAGTAAACAACATCATCTTTGGTGTTATACTAGTTGTTACGGTTTTAATGTTCTTTTTAGGATTTAAAAATGCATTATTTGTTGGTTTTGCAATACCAATGTCCATGTTTATGTCGCTAATGATATTACAATTATTAGGTCAAAGTTTAAATACCATGGTACTTTTTGGTCTTATTATGGGACTTGGTATGCTAGTAGATAACGGAATTGTTGTTGTTGAAAACGTCTACCGTTTAATGGAGGACGAAGGGATGAGCAGAATTGAGGCTGCTAAAAAAGGTATTGGCGAAATTGCTTTTCCTATTATCATATCAACAGCTACAACTGTTGCAGCCTTTATTCCTTTAGGATTATGGCCAGGAATTATGGGAGAATTCATGAAAATTTTACCTATAACATTATCCGTAGTTTTAGGATCCTCTTTATTTGTTGCCATATTTTTTAATTCGGTTTTAGTATCAAAGTACATGACTATTGAAGATAAGGACATGCCTTTAAAGCAAATCATAAGAACATCCTCTATAATTGCTATCATTGGGATATTAATATTAATTTTTGGAGGAGCATACAGAGGTTTAGGTACTGTAATGATTTTTACAGCTGTTATGCTTTGGGCTTACCGATTCTTTATCAGAAAATGGGCAAACAGTTTCCAAAACAAAGCTTTAGTTAATTTAGAAAACTGGTACGAGCGTAAATTACGTGCGGCATTATCAGGAAGAAAACCATACCTATTAAGTATTGGTACCTTTTTACTACTTATTGCCTCATTTGTGGCATTTGGTATGTCTCTAGGTGCTAAACGAACTAAAGTAGAATTTTTTCCAGATAACAAACCAAATCAGATTATTGTTTATATAGAATATCCTGAAGGTACTGCTATCGAAAAAACAAATGCGATTACCAAAGAGATAGAACAACGTGTATTTACTGTATTAAATGATGACCATTACATGGATGATGGCTACAATTATTTAGTAGAAAGCACTGTATCTCAAGTTGGTGAAGGTGCAGGAAATCCGCAAACCGATGGTGGATCTGCTGCAGAAATGCCACACAAAGCTAAAATTACAGCTTCTATGCGTGAGTACAAATTTAGACGTGGCGAAGACAGTGAGGTTTTACGACAAAAAGTACAAACAGCATTAGTAGGTATTTTTCCAGGAGTATTGATTTCGGTAGAAAAAGATGCTAATGGTCCTCCTGCTGGAGCGCCTATAAATATTGAAATTGAAGGTGAAGATTATGATGAACTTATTGCTACAGCAGAAACAATGCGTGAGTTTATTAACACCAAAAACATTCAAGGTATTGACGAGCTAAAGATTGATGTAAACAAAGCCAAACCTACAATGCGTGTTACCATTGACAGAGAAAAAGCAGGAGAACTAGGTATTAGTGCAGCGCAAGTTGGACAGCAATTACGTAGCTCAGTTTTTGGATCTAAAGCAGGTGTTTATAAAGAAGATGGTGACGATTACGATATCTATGTTCGTTTTAATAAAGAAAACAGATATAACAAAAGTGCTTTATTTAATCAAAACATTACGTTTAGAGATAATACAGGCCAAATAAAAAGTGTACCAGTTTCTGCGGTTATTAAATACGAAAACAACTCAGGTTTTAGTGCTATTAAACACAAAGACACTAGACGTGTTGTAACTGTTTACTCTGCTTTATCACCAGGTTTTACAGATGCTGCTGCTATTGTAAGTCAAATTCAAAACGAAATGAAAAGTTTTGAAAACTTACCTAAAGGTATCAAAATAGATTACACAGGTCAAATTGAAGAGCAAAATAAGCAAATGCTATTTTTAGTTGGCGCCTTTTTTACTGGACTTGGATTAATCTTTTTTATCTTAATATTTCAATTTAATTCGGTTTCAAAACCAACAATAATTATGATTGCTATTTTCCTTAGTTTTATTGGTGTATTTGGTGGTATTGTAATTTCAGGAAGTTCTTTCGTTATTATGATGACCATGGTTGGTATTATATCGCTTGCTGGAATTGTTGTAAATAATGGTGTGGTATTATTAGATTATGCCCAACTTCTTATTGACAGAAAGAAAGCAAAATTAGATTTAGATAAAGATGAGTACCTTACAAATGAAGACCTATTTGAAAGTATTGTAAATGCAGGAAAAGCACGTTTAAGACCAGTATTACTAACAGCAATCACTACCATTTTTGGATTAATACCGTTAGCCATTGGACTAAACATTAACTTCTTTACACTATTCGCAGATCTTAATCCTAACATTTACATGGGAGGAGATAACGTAGTATTTTGGGGACCACTAGCATGGACGGTTATTTACGGTTTATTAATCGCAACCTTCCTAACATTAATAGTTGTTCCAATATTATTTTTCTTATCAATTAAATTAAAAATGTGGATAAGAGATAAATTTTCTTCAGACAAAAATGAAGACAATATTACATTAGAAACTGCAATTGAAGAGTAAATTTTCAGTTTAGCACATACATTTAAATGATTTAAACAAAAAATCCGAAGTCTTTACTTCGGATTTTTTACTTTTGCATTTCTAATAAACTATTATGTACAGAAGTCATAACTGTGGTGAGTTAACTGCATCACATATAAATACAGAAGTTACCCTTTCAGGTTGGGTACAAAAATCAAGAGATAAAGGGTTTATGATGTGGGTAGATCTACGTGATCGCTACGGAATAACGCAACTTATTTTTGATGAGGAACGCACACCAAAAGCAATAATGGAACAAGCACAAAAGCTTGGTCGCGAATTTGTTATACAAGTTAAAGGAACTGTTATTGAGCGTGCTTCTAAAAACCCTAATATCCCAACTGGTGATATCGAAATTTTAGTTTCGGAATTAAACATTCTAAATGAATCTTTACTTCCTCCTTTTACTATCGAAGATAAAACGGATGGTGGTGAAGATATCAGAATGAAATACCGTTACCTTGATATTAGACGTAATCCGGTAAAAAACAACTTGATTTTTAGAGCTAAAGTAACGCAAGAGGTTAGAAACTTTTTGTCAGGAAATGGTTTTATTGAAGTTGAAACACCATACTTAATCAAATCTACTCCAGAAGGTGCTAGAGATTTTGTAGTACCTTCTAGAATGAACGAAGGTGAATTTTACGCATTACCACAATCACCACAAACCTTTAAGCAATTGCTTATGGTTGGTGGAATGGATAAATACTTCCAGATTGTTAAATGTTTTAGAGATGAAGATTTACGTGCCGACAGACAACCAGAATTTACGCAAATTGACTGCGAAATGGCGTTTGTAGAGCAAGAAGATATTTTAAATGTATTTGAAAACTTAACACGTCACTTACTTAAAGAAGTAAATGGTGTCGAGGTGGACAAATTCCCACGTATGTTATATGACGATGCGATGCGTTTATACGGAAATGACAAACCAGACATTAGATTTGGAATGGAGTTTGGAGAGCTTAATGACGTTGCACAACACAAAGAGTTTGGCGTATTCAACTCGGCAGAACTAGTTGTTGGTATTGCTGTTCCTGGCGGAAACGAGTACACACGAAAAGAAATTGATAAATTAATTGATTGGGTAAAACGTCCACAAGTTGGTGCTTTAGGTATGGTTTACTCACGTTGTAATGACGACGGAACATTTAAATCTTCTGTAGACAAGTTTTTTGACCAAGACGATTTAGCTAAATGGGCAGAAAAAACAGGCGCAAAAGCAGGCGATTTAGTTTGTGTGCTTTCTGGAGACACTAATAAAGTGCGTGCACAATTAAGTGCGTTACGTATGGAATTAGCAACACGTTTAGGCTTACGTGACCCTAAAGTATTTGCACCATTATGGGTAATTGATTTCCCATTATTAGAGCTTGATGAAGAAACCGGTCATTACCACGCCATGCACCACCCGTTTACATCACCAAAACCTGGTCAAATAGAATTATTAGACACTAACCCAGGAGATGTTAAAGCTAATGCGTACGATTTAGTCCTTAA
This sequence comes from Olleya sp. Ti.3.14, assembly GCF_038154885.1. Taxonomy (NCBI): domain Bacteria; kingdom Pseudomonadati; phylum Bacteroidota; class Flavobacteriia; order Flavobacteriales; family Flavobacteriaceae; genus Olleya; species Olleya sp. Ti.3.14. The sequence goes on along the minus strand of NZ_JBAKAO010000002.1, from coordinate 221,316 downwards.
CGGAAACGAAATTGGTGGTGGATCAATACGTATACACGACAAAGCGACGCAAGCTATCATGCTTAAACATTTAGGATTTAGCGAAGCTGAAGCTAAAGCTCAATTTGGATTCTTAATGGACGCTTTTGAATATGGCGCACCTCCACATGGTGGATTAGCTTTTGGTCTTGATAGATTAGTATCTATTTTAGGAGGTCAAGAAACTATTAGAGACTTTATTGCATTCCCTAAAAACAATTCTGGTAGAGACGTCATGATAGACGCGCCTGCTCCAATTGATGATGCACAATTAAAGGAATTAAATCTTAAATTAGATTTACAGTCATAAAAATAAAAATCCTGCAAATTGCAGGATTTTTTATTACATTTAATTAATGCCAAAGCAGCCACTACATAAACGTTTTTTTATTTGGAGAATTAAAAACATCTCCGAAAAAAACTTTACTTATATTTTAAGTGGACTAGTTGGACTATTGGCAGGATTGGCTGCGGTAACATTAAGAAACATTACGTTTACTATTGAAAGTGCTTTAGATAACCTAGTCGTGTTTTCTAAAAATCAAGTCTATTTTATACTACCAGTTTTTGGATTGTTTTTAGTGTATTTATTTACAAAATATGTGACTAAAAAAAAGGTAGAACATGCTATACCTTCTATTTTATTTAAATTATCAAAACGTAGTGGACTAATAGAGCGTTCCAAAATTTACATTCCTTTAATAACCGCACCTCTAACTGTTGGTTTCGGGGGATCTGTCGGATTACTCGGACCAGCTATTGCTTCAGGATCTGCAATCAGTTCTAACTTAGGCAAACTGTTTCATGTTAATCAACAAACACGTACTTTATTAATTGGCTGTGCAGCAGCAGGTGCCATTTCATCTATATTTAAATCGCCAATTGCAGCTATAATTTTTGCGGTTGAAGTATTTAGTTTGGACCTAACCTTCGCCTCGTTATTACCTTTATTAATAGCATCAGTCTCTTCCGTATTAACGTCATACTTTTTTTTGGGTGACGACTTATTATTCAACTTTAATTTTGCTGATAAATTCGAAATTAAAGACACTCTCTTTTACGTAGCTTTAGGTATCGGAACTGGATTTGCTTCTATTTATTTCACTAAAATGTATTTCTATATTTTAAAATTCTTCGAGCGTTTTAAATCTAGATTAATAAAATTAATAATTGGTGGATTAGCAATTGGTGTCATGTTATATTTTATCCCACCATTGTATGGAGAAGGGTTTGGATTTATAAATAACCTATTAGCAGGAAACCATTTAGCTGCATTAGGCACAACTCCTTTTGACCATTTAAAGGATAATATTTGGGTAGTCATTGGATTACTAATTGGGATTACTGTATTTAAAGCCATAGCAATGACTACCACATTTGCAGCTGGAGGAGCTGGAGGAATCTTTATTCCAACCATGGTAATGGGTAGCGCATTAGGTAATGTGGTTGCCAAAATAATCAACAATTTAGGTTTAGGATTTAATGTGTCCGAGACCAATTTCACCTTAATTGGTATGGCTGGATTAATTGCAGGAGTACTGCACGCACCATTAACAGCCATTTTCTTAATTGCCGAAATTACTGGTGGATATGAATTATTTATCCCATTAATGATAGCTGTAAGTATGTCATTCATTATTAAAAAAAACGCGATAGATTTTACCATCTATACCAAAGAGCTAGCCTTAAAAGGCGAATTATTAACCCACAACAAGGACCAAAGTGTTTTAACCCTAATGTCTTTAGATAGTGTAATAGAAACCAATTTTGTAAAACTAAACCCAAACATGACGCTTGGCGATATGTTACATAAAGGTGTTGCAAAATCCACCAGAAATCTATTTCCTGTGGTTAATAAAAACAAAGCTTTAGTTGGTATAATTCTGTTGGATGATGTCAGAGAAATCATGTTTAATCAAGCACTTTACGATTCGACTTTAGTAGAAGATTTAATGCATAATCCACCAGATATTATTGATTATAAAAATGACTCTATGAAAACAGTTATGACAAAATTTCAAGATTCAAACGCTTGGAACTTACCTGTAATTAAAGATGGTATATACATTGGATTTGTTTCAAAATCTAAATTATTAACCGCTTACAGACGTCAATTAATTAACTACACTACGACTTAGTAACGCATTTTATATCTTTACAAAAAATAACGTCCTATTAAAACATGAAATACCTAATCGCATTATCATTTATCGCATCTGTAGCAAGCATAATTTGTGGCTATTGGCTAGAAGTTGACTATGGACAAAAACTAATAGGCTTTGGTGTTTTAGGTTTGTTTTTCATAGTCATTCCGTTATTTACGTACCACAGATGGAAAGACAGAGACGCCAAAGAATACATGTTAACTAAAGAAAAAATAGAAGACATGCGTAAAAAAGAAGGCGATAAAAGACGATTTTAATAATTTATTTGGGCATTACCCTTTTCCGCTGAAAAGCTACAAAGGGTCGCGCTATCCACTGTATCTTTTTGTTTTTTTAGTAAAACAAAAAGGATGTCGTTTCTATCCCTAATGCACTAAACCGCAAACAACAATCTATTAATTTAAATTTCGTTTTTCGACAAAAAAGCGTTTTAGTAAAGCTGATGCTTCCTCAGCTAACACACCACCTTCCATTTTAGTTTTAGGATGTAGCTTTGTATTTAATGCAATACAACCACGATCCTCATCTCTTGCACCATAAACAATTTTAGAAATCTGACTCCAATACAAAGCACCAGCACACATTTGGCAAGGCTCTAAAGTGACATACAACGTACAATCTTTTAAATATTTTCCGCCTAAAAAATTGGCAGCAGCAGTAATGGCTTGCATTTCGGCATGCGCAGTAACGTCATTTAAAAGCTCGGTTAAATTATGTGCTCTAGCAATTATGCGGTCTTTAATAACAATTACAGCTCCAACAGGTATTTCGCCTTTATCAAAAGCTTCTTCAGCTTCCTGAAGTGCTTTTTTCATAAAATAAGTATCGTCGTATGGGTTTATCATATCAGAAAGTTGACTATTAAAAATCAAAAATACAATTTCAAGTACTACATTTGTAAAGCAATGACTAAATTCCTTAATAAAATACAAAACCCAACACAGCTTCGTCTTTTAAAACAAGACGACTTACCTATTATTGCTAAAGAACTTCGTGATTTTATTATCAATATTGTAGCCACAAAAGAAGGACATCTTGGGGCAAGTCTTGGTGTGATTGAGTTAACCATAGCGCTTCATTATGTATTTAACACACCAAAAGACCAATTAGTTTGGGATGTTGGACACCAAGCCTATGGACATAAAATTTTAACTGGTAGACGCGATACTTTTGAAACCAACAGACAACTTGGTGGCTTAAGCGGTTTTCCAAACAGGTCAGAAAGCAACTTTGATACGTTTGGTGTTGGACACTCCTCTACTTCTATATCTGCAGCTTTGGGTATGGCAATTGCCTCTAGATTAAAAGGTGATTTAGACACACAACATATTGCAGTAATTGGTGATGCTTCTATAGCAAGCGGAATGGCTTTTGAAGGCTTAAATCACGCAGGTGTTACAGATGCCAATCTATTAGTTATTTTAAACGACAATGCTATTGGAATTGATCCAAGTGTTGGTGCGTTAAAGCAATATTTAACTAACGTTAAAAAAGGCACAGAAAAGCAAGACAATATTTTTGAAGCTTTAAATTTTGACTATTCCGGACCAATAGATGGCCATAATTTACAACTATTAATTTCAGAATTAAAGCGTTTAAAAAACGTAAAAGGTCCAAAGTTTTTACATGTAATCACCACTAAAGGAAAAGGTTTACGTCAAGCCGAAGAAAACCAAGTTACCTATCATGCACCAGGAAAGTTTAATAAAGATACTGGCGAGCTAAACCCAAAATCAAACACCAAACAAGCACCTAAATACCAAGATGTTTTTGGGCATACTATTGTTGAATTAGCACAACAAAACGAAAAAATAATTGGGATTACACCTGCAATGCCAACTGGAAGCTCTTTAAAATATATGATGGAGCAAATTCCGGAGCGTGCTTTTGATGTTGGAATTGCCGAACAACACGCAGTTACATTTGCTGCTGGATTGGCTACACAAGGTATGGTTCCGTTTTGTAATATCTACTCAACCTTTTTACAACGTGCCTATGATCAAGTGATACATGACGTTGCTTTACAAGGCCTACCTGTCATTTTCTGTTTAGATCGTGCAGGATTAGTTGGTGAAGATGGAGCAACACATCATGGTGTTTACGACTTATCTTATTTACGTTGCATCCCTAACTTGATAATTTTTGCGCCAAGAAATGAAGTCGAGTTACGTAACATTATGTACACTGCGCAGTTGGGTTTAAAACAGCCCATTGCTATTAGATACCCAAGAGGACGTGGTCAAAATTTAGATTGGCAGCAACCATTTTCTAAAATTGAAATTGGAAAAGGTGAGTGCATAAAACAAGGGACAACAACCGCAATACTTTCAATTGGGAATATGGCTAAAAATGTTACTGAAGCATTCGATTTAATTGAAGATACCTCAGCATTTTCTCATTACGACATGCGCTTTATAAAACCATTGGATGTGGAGATGCTTCATAAAATATTTAAAACACATACGACTATTGTTACTATTGAAGACGCTTCAGTTGTAGGTGGTTTTGGTAGCGCAATAGCTGAATTTTCAGTAAAACATAATTATAAAAATACGGTAATTCTAAAAGGAATTCCAGATCAGTTTATTGAACACGGAACCGTTTTAGAATTACAGCAATCTATTCAGCTTGACTCTAAAAGTCTAAGTGGACTGCTAAAAAAAATGGCAGACTAAAAAATTAGTCTGCCATTTAAAATTATAAGGTAAATAGTGTATTAGTTTGTGGTAAACGACCACTCTTGACCAATACTTTTTACTCCGTTATTATCTTTAGTATCCACTCTCCAATAATATGTTGTAGCCGCAACAGTAGTTACATCAAAAGTTGATGTTGCTAAATCTAATTGACTAACAGCAGGATTTGTAGAAGTCCCAAAATATAAATCGTAGGTTAATGTATCTCCTGCATCTACATCTGAACCTGTCCAATCTAAAGTTGTTGTTCCTGCAGCTACAAAAGCATCTAAAGCTGGTGCATTTAATGCTGCTGTAAATGGAGCATAATTAGCTACTCCGTTTCCTTCAGTATAAAACGCTAAGGTAGGTGATGCTGCTGCATTATCCTCGCCATCTGAAGCCATAACGTTCCAATAATACGCTGTTCCTGCTCCTAATTGGATTGTTATTGAAGTATTAGTGGTTGTTTGTTGTGCTATGATGTTAGTTTGATCTCTATCTGTTGCAATTCTGATTGTGTATTCTAAAACATCATTATCTACATCTGTTGCTGCAGCCCATTCAAATGTAATGTTACTATCTATACATAACAAATCTGAACTTGGGTACACTAAATTTGAAACTGCTGTTGGAGCAGTATTTGGTACAGCTGGAGCTGCACCTCCTCCATCATCACTACTGCTACTGCAAGACGCACTAAAAAATGCTGTTATTGCTAATACAGGTATTAATTTAAATATCTTATTCATCTTTCTTTATTTTTTTATAATTTTTAAAACCTCTGGAGTATCTAAATCTACTCTAATAAAATAGATTCCTGAATTTAGATTAGCAAAAGGAACTTGAATATAATTTGCACTAGTTTTTTGGTAGTTATTATTAAGTACTAACTTACCTGTAACATCATAAATTTGAATTCCGATTGTAGATTTAGAATCTGAACTTGGAATTGTTATTTTAAGATTATCAATTACTGGATTAGGACTAGCTTTTAAGCTTATCGCATTTTGAATTGTTTTTCTAAAAGTACCTTCACATGCTTTTGCAGTTTTTATCTCTAACTCTCCATTACCAACAAGATCTAAATCAAAATTAGTTTCAGAAGTAATCATGATAACTTCTTGGTTATATAATACTGTAAATGGAGCAGTACCTCTACTAACCTCTACATTGGTAGTATCTGAATTAAGAGTATTGTTATTAGCAATCTGTAATTCTATTACACCAGCTTCATCTATATTAATTTCAAAACATTGCTCGTAATCTATTGCAATATCATCTACAGAGACACAAACTGTATAAGAGCCAACAGGTAAATCTTCAAAAGTATAGGTATCATTAGTAAACGACTGAGATAAGTTTAATCCATTACCTACTAAAGTTGCAACATAATCCACGTAAGTTTCATTAACCGTAACTACTACTTTTCCATTATCTTGACCATCACAAGTTTCTGAAATAATTTGTAAAGCAATATTATCTGCATTAGTATAACTAGTATCACAAACATCACCAATTCCGTTTCCGTTAGTATCTTGCTGATCTGTATTTGACACTGCTATACAGTTATCGACATCATCAAAAATAGTATCACCATCTGTATCTTGACATGTATCTCCAACACCATTTCCATCTGCATCCTCTTGACCTGGATTTGCAATTAATGGACAGTTATCATTTATATCTAATATTCCGTCACCATCTGTATCTTGACATGCATCTCCAATACCGTTTCCGTCTGCATCTGCTTGATCTGCATTAGCTGTATTAACACAATTATCGACTCCGTTTAGAACACCATCACCATCTTCGTCACCATTTGCATCAATTTTAAACTCTCCAGAAAAGATTCCTCTACCATAAGTAGATGCAAAAACCATATTGTCATCTCTTAAATCTAGGTCTGTTACTTTAACATTTGACATTCCGTTAAAAGCTTGACTCCAGTTTGGATTAGCATCAGAGAAGTTATTTGTAAACCAAACACCTAATTCTGTTCCAATAATAACTTCGTTTGGACTTAAAGGGTTTTGTAAAATGGCTTTAACTGGCATATCAGGTAAATCCCCTTCTTTAGCTTGCCATACTAAACCACCATCGTTAGAATACCAAATACTCTGAACACCATAATTATGAACTGTTAAGAAAATTTCGTTTTCAGTAGCTCCAAATTCTATATCAGAAACACTTCCAAAAATCACATTTGAAGGATCTAATTGTGTAAAAGTTGGTGAAGCTAGATTTGCATTTTCTATTAAAAATACATCTCCTAATACTGTACCTACTAAAACTTTAGACGAGGTCGTGGTATGAGGAGATACCGTAAAAGCAGTTGGTGTGCTTGTTAATAATGGGTCTGTTAAACTTGCTGCTTGAAGTGTAGACTGAGATTTAATCCCAGAATATCTTCTAATAATACTATTTCCTCCTGACGAATAATTAGAATATAAAATATCTAAATTAGAATCTAATGCTTGAGGGTTTATAAACGCTCCATTTGAAGCAGTTTCATTGTTAATTGTAACATTAGAACTTGTTGCAAAATTATAAACGTTAATCCCTGAGTTATACACGTAGTTTCTTACAAAATATTGATCTGTTCCGTCTTGGTCAAAAAATGTAAAAGCACCATCTCCACCATAAGCTTCAATCGTAGCATCTGTTTGATTTGGATTAGCATTTTCAAATAATTGTGTTCCATTATCTTGTAATCCTCCTGCAAAATAATCCCCTGTAAAAGCTGTTGTTGGAGCTACACCTACCGTATAGAATTGCGAGGTGTTAAAATCTTTATTTCTTGACGTTGTATTTGATCCTGCATTTGCAGAATAATATACACCTCCATCGTTACCAAAAGCAACTACTGTTGATGACCCATTTGCAAAGGTCATTGCATGCTGATCTGCATGAACTAAAGAAATATTTAAACTTGCAAGGTTATTATTATTTGACCATTTAGAGATTTGACTCCAGTTAGCACCTGCATTATTTGACTTAAATAAATCAATACCTCCTGCAAATATAGTTTGGTCATTATTAGGGTCTACCTCTAACATTAAATCGTAAAATGCCTGACCTCTTGTAAAGTCATTAGCTGGAATACCTGTATCTGCATCGTTAGGCAAACTCACTGTTAAGTTATTTGTAAAAGCGTCAACTGTTTTTTCCATTAAAACTGGAGCTGCAGCATTACTACCTTGCGCTAATACGTAAACCACATCTGCATTAGATGACGAAACCGCTATTTGCGTTCTAGTAGCATCTGGAACAGTACGTTTAACTGTAAACGTTACACCATCAGTAGAGTTAAGGATGTTTCCTCCACCATCACCAAAAACTGTACTATTAGTGGTTGATAACCAAATTTTGTTATCTGCACCAATTTCGATGTCGTTTGGACAAAACTTATTACCTAAAGTTGTTGTAGGTAAATTTACTTCATTCCAATTTGTACCGTTATCAATTGATTTATATAATCCAAACTCTGGACCTGTTAAAAATGTTGCTGTACTTGCTGCTCCATAAAAACTATCTCCTGCTGCTACATACACTTCTGAAACACCATTATTATCTCTTACTTTAATATCGTTTATAAATTGTATTCCTGGCACTAAATTACCATTTAAAACACCAATTTGCGGATTTAAAGAGCCAGTTACAGTACCTGCATTAATAGCTGCTTCAATAAGATCCCCATCTGCTTGAGATATCATAACTGCAGGAATTACAATTGAGTCATCATCTCCTGACATATTAATTAATGCGTCATCCACATTGTTCATTATTATAGCTCCAATTGCTCCAGCATCTTGTGCTGATTTAACTTTTTCAATAAATGTACAAACCCCTCTTCTTATCAAAGCGATTTTTCCAGTCATATCTATAGTTGATGGCCCACAACCTTCATTAGGATTATTGGATGTTTGACCGTTAGTACCTGTAAATGGTACAGATCCATCCGCTAAAATAAACTCGGCTGTAATTACAGTATCAATACTTCCTCCAAAAATGCTTGTAGGATTAGAGATATAATCTCCAGCAATACTGCTTGGCGCATTAACCGTAATATTATTTATAATAGTTTGTGCTGTTGTTGGTCCAGAGATACCTCCTAAAACTTTAGCCCAAGTTGTACCTGCATCTTCAGACTTCCAAACGCCATCTCCATTTACATCTCCTCCAACGTAAGATTCTCCTGTTCCAACATAAAAAATGTTAGTATTATTTGGATCATAAGTGATACAGCTAACTGCTAAATTTTCTGGAATATCAATTCTAGTCCAGCTAGAATTAGCGTCAGAAATATTAGTGTTTTTCCATAAACCTCCACTAACTCCACCTGCAAAAAGGGTTTGGTTAGTTGTATCATTAGGATCAAACATAATAGCTCTTGTTCTTCCTCCAACATTATTAGGACCTCTTTCTGTCCAACTGTTATCAATAGCATCTCCTGGAACTCTACCTGAGGCTAAAAAGGCTTGTCTTTTAGCTTGTTGAGCCTCTCTAATTTGTTTAAGATTTTCTGTTGTTGGTCTTCCTAAAATAGGATCCATTGTTAACTCCCATTCTTGTTCGTAGTATTTGTTAGGAGTTAATCCAGCAGCTTTTCTTTCTGGTTTAGTTAATTTTAAAACGTCTTTAAAAGGACTGTTTTCTAAATGTTTTTTGTGAATTTCTTTAGCGTTAGCCATCTCAGAAATTTCAGAGTTTTTTACTTTAGTTAGGGTAAAAAAAGCAAGACATACTAAAACGCATGACGTTAGGATAATAATTTTCTTCTTCATTTTATTTTTTTAAGAGCATAAAAATACCGGTTTTTAATATTTTTTTAAGAGTTTTATTGTTAAAAATTCATTTAATTAGAAGAAATACGAATTATAAACTAAACCCTTTTATTTTTCTGTATTCAATAATTGCCTGACTATCAGACATTAAAGACACATAATGACACACATTTAGCAATCTTACATACAAACTGTCTGTATTAAAGTCTAATGTTGACGGTAAACCTTTCATTATTAACTTATCATAATTAGTAGCTTTTCCTAAAAAAGTATTATTGACAGCTTTACTGTAAGTATTTAATAATGAATTTAATATTTGATAACCAGCAATTTCTTTATCTACTACATCTTTAGATTGATACACTTTATCAATGCTTAATTTTATAATATCATTGATTTGTGCTTCATACTTACTTTTATCCAATAAGCTAATACTAAACTGACCGTTAAGTATAGCTTCTTCGTTTTCCATAAATATGGTTACTGCTTCGTTAATTAATGTATTAATAGCTAATGCACGTAAATAACTTACCCTATCCTTAGTATTAGTTAGCTTATGGTATTTATTAGTGTTAATGGAATTTCGAACTAAATTAATAAGATATTCTAATGCATACTCCTCTTCAATTAACCCTAGATTAATTCCGTCTTCAAAGTCTATTATTGTATAACATATATCATCTGCAGCTTCAACTAAAAAAGCTAAAGGATGACGAGAGTAGCTTAAGTTGGCCACATCACCTCTTGGGATTAAACCTAACTCTTCTGCAACGTCTTTAAATGATTCTTTTTCGGTTTGAAAAAAACCATACTTTTTATCTGCAATATGTTGTGTTGGTTTTTTAGGTAATGAGGCTTTTGGGTATTTAGTAAAAGCGCCTAGCGTAGCATAGCTTAATCTTAAACCACCTTCTCTTCCTGCACGACTTTGAGTAACAATTTTAAAACCGTTTGCATTACCTTCAAAATCACACAAATCTTGATATTGACTATCGGTTAAATCATGCTTGTAATGCTGTCCTTCACCAGAAATAAAAAATTCGCCAATTGCTTTTTCACCAGAATGCCCAAAAGGTGGATTACCAATATCATGTGCTAATGCTGCGGACGCTACAATTGCACCAAAGTCGTTGGGCAAATAGCCATGTATATTTTGAAGATGTGGATGCTTTTCTAAAATTTTTTGTCCAACTTTTCTACCTAATGAACGTCCCACAACACTAACCTCTAAACTATGGGTTAATCGTGTATGCACAAAGTCTGTTTTAGACAATGGTATTACTTGCGTTTTATCCTGAAGACTTCTAAACTCTGACGAAAAAATGACACGGTCATAATCTACTTCAAAACCTAATCTGGTCTCATCTTGTTCTTTTCTTAATCTTTTATTAGTGTCGCCAAAGCGCTTTAACGATAGTAATTGCTCCCAATTCATATTCAAAATTTAGTATTGCAAGATAACTATTTGAAAAATAAAGTAAAGTACATTTCTAATGTTAACTTAATGTTTACAGAAAGTGATACCAAAACGACCCTGTTAACCTTTAGCTAACTTTTTGGTGACTAACTATTAATCTGTAGTTAACCTTGACTTTACAACATCAAGGTTTCTTTGCACCAAGAATTTTAATAGTCAAAATGAAAAATTTAACATACTTACTTTTTGCTTTATTTAGCATCGCAACTTATTCTCAAAATGGTTCGATATCAGGAACTTTAACTGATAAAGAATTTAACGACGAACCGCTAGCATTTGCCAACATCTTAATTAAAGGCACTACTATTGGTACAACATCTGATGATAATGGTCAATATCAATTTACCGACCTTAAGCCAGGTGCTTATAATATAGAATTTAGTTTTGTTGGTTACCAAACACAAACCATTGCTGCTACAGTGGAAGCTGGAAAAACAACAACAATTGATATTGCAATGGGAGCAAGTGCTGCGTCTTTAGACGAAGTAATTTTAGAAACGGTTACTACCAAGCGTGAAAGCGAAACTGCATTGCTGTTAGACCAGAAAAAAGCGGTCGAAATCAAACAGAGTATTGGTGCAGAAGAATTATCAAGAAAAGGAGTTAGTGATGCTGCTGGTGCTGTTGCCAAAATATCTGGTGTATCTAAGCAAGAAGGATCAAGCAACGTATATGTAAGAGGTCTTGGAGACAGATACCTTAACACAACCATGAATGGATTATCATTACCATCTAATGATGTTAACAAAAAAAATATTGATTTAAATCTATTTTCATCAGACGTTATTCAAAACGTGTCGATTAGTAAAGCTTATGCTTCTCAATTTTACGGAGACTTTGCTGCTGGAAATGTAGATATCACTTCTAAAGAACATAAAGGTGGTAGCTTTGCAACTGCTTTTACAGGTAGTGGCTTTAACACTAATGCTATTGACAAAAACTTTGTACGTAGTGAAGGTACAGGTTACTTTGGTTTTTATGGTAGAAATGAGCATAATCCATTTGCAATTATATTATCTCATGGTGTAGATCCTGTAGCTGTAGACACACCAATAAATGTGGCTTATGGTGCATCAGGTGGTAGCTCTTTTAATTTTGAAAACGGTTCTAGATTAAGCTTTTTTGTAACTGGTGGATTTGAAAACAACTACGAATACAGACAGGGTAGGTCAGTAGATTTTTCTACAGTGGAGAAAAAAGCATTTGAAGCTGCTGAAGAATATGAGTATTCTACAACCTCAACAGCTATGGCTAATATTAATTACAAAATAAACTCTGATAATAACCTAAGTTTTAATTCTGTATTTATTAATAGCTCTTCTGACGAGGTTGGATATTATGGAACAGATGGTAATGGAAGAAGCAGAGATGCCATTCTAAACACAGATAAAGGGTTTTACCAACAAAACATACAATTTGACCAAACTAAAATGTTTGTCAATCAATTAATAGGAAATCACAAATCGGGTAATTTTGATTTAGATTGGGGATTTGGATACAACAAAGTGTTTTCAGATCAACCAGACCGTAAGCGTTTTAGTGTAGAAAACTACGACTATGCTTTAGATAATGACCCAACAACTAACCCTACTTTTTACAGCAATGTAGTATTTGACAACCAACGTTACTTTCAAAAAATTGAAGATGACGAATACAATGGTCGCATCAATTTAGCTTACGAAATTAATGACAATCTTAAATTTAACTTTGGATACAATGGTCGTAACAAAACAAGACAATTTAATAATGTTAGATATGGTTACGATATAGTTGATAATGGCTACCAAATAACAGATGTAAACAACTTTGATTCAGTTTTTAATCTTGACAACTTAAATCTTACTGAATCGTCAAACGGTTTATACGAAATTAAAGTACTAAAACCTTACCCAACACTTTCTAATACTAACAGACCTGGACTTTTTGAAAACACTTACAATGGAAAGCTTAATATTTATGCTGGATATGTAGATGCCCAAATTAAAGCAGGAGAAAAATGGTTGTTTGTACCAGGCGTAAGATTAGAAAATTTTGAACAAAGTATTGATTACAACGTGATCAACTTAGGAAACAATGGTGTAGACTCTAAAGTATCTGAAGAAACATTTATTTTGCCAAGTTTAAACATTAAATACAGCCTAACGGATGATCAAAACCTAAGATTATCTGCAAGTAAAACAGTATCTACACCAGAGTTTAAAGAAATAGCTCCTTTTGTTTACGAAGACGTATCAACTCGTATAGGTGGTAATCCAGATGCACTTGGTTACTCTGAAGTATTAAATATTGATTTAAAATATGAGTGGTTTTTTAGTAAAAGTGAAATCTTTTCAATAGGTGCATTTACAAAGCAAATTGACAACCCAATCAACCTAGTGGTAGTAGGTGACGCTACAGGAACACAACGTTATGTAAGAACAGGAGATCAAGCAACTGTTTATGGTGTTGAAGTTGAATTAAGAAAAGATTTATTAGTGGACGCAGATCAAAACACCAATTTATCTTTTGGAGTAAATGCCACTTACATGAAAACTAAACAGGATTTATACCAAAACATAGATGGTACTTTTGATTTAGCTTTCAATAAAACCGAAGATGAATTACAAGGTGCTTCACCATTTATCCTAAATGCAGACATCAGCTATTCTCCAACATTTAAAAACTACAAGCCTGTTGCCAACTTAGTCTTTTCATACTTCTCTGACCGTATCGACGCATTGGGTTCTGGTGATTTAGGAAACATTGTAGAAAAAAGCGTACCAACATTAGACTTTATCTGGAAAAACACAATCAATGATAATTTTGAAATCAACTTAAGCGCTAAAAACCTTTTAGACCCAACTATTCAATACGTTAGAGAAGACCAAAACCAAGGCGATGTATTAGTAGTATCTGCAAACGGAAAAGGTGTTACAGATTACAAAAGAGGTATGAATATAGGACTTCAACTTAAATATAAATTTTAATAAACATAACACAAAAACATAGTACAACTAAAAAACTAAAAACAATGAAAAAACAAATAATTTTAGGCTTAGCATTAGCAGCAACAGTATTCTCTTGCTCAACTGATGACACATCTGATATTGTAATTAACGACAATAGTGTAACGAATAATACGTCTGGAGGAGGTTCAACGGACCCTTCAACTATTTTCTTATCTGGAACTTATACAGAAGATTTAACGCTAGATGCTAACAACACTTACAAGTTAAATGGATCTTTAATTATGGCAAGTGGAACTACTTTAACTATTCCACCATGTATGACTATTAAAGCATTATCATCTGGAGCAGATGTATATATTGCAATATCTCAGGGTGCACAAATCATAGCTAATGGTACTGCAGATTGCCCTATAGTTTTTACATCTGATGCTACAAGTCCTGCTGCTGGAGATTGGGGAGGATTAATCTTACTAGGAAAAGCACCTATCAACTCGGTTACTGGAACCAACACTGCAACTTCAGAGATTGCAAGTTTACCTTACGGTGGAAATATTGCAAATGACAATTCTGGTTCTTTAAGCTATGTACGTGTTGAGTATTCTGGTGGTGCGGCAGATGGACAATCTGAAAATAACGGATTCTCTTTTTATGGCGTAGGTAACGGAACTTCTGTAAACTACATCCAGGCTTTTGCAGGAAAAGATGATGGAATCGAATTTTTTGGAGGAACAGTTAATGCAAGCTACATCTCTGTAATCAATGCAGAAGACGACTCTGTAGACTGGACTGAAGGTTTTTCTGGAACATTAAATAATGTTTACATCTCTAATAGAGCATCAGACGATAAAGCAATAGAAGCTGATGGCTACAATACGGACTTTAGTAATGCTACAGGAATATTTTCTAAGCCAACTGTAAACAATGTTTCTATTATCGGAGAGGGTTCAGCTAACTCATCAGAAGCAGTTAGATTAAGAGCTGGTACACAAGGTATATTTAATAACATAATGATTACTGGATATGCTGAAGGTTTTGATTTAGATGATGCTGACACAGGAAACGGAGTTGTAAGTGACGATCTTCAGGTAACAGGAGTAACTTTTGTTGACGTTTTAACTAAAGTTAAAAATGATACTACTGTAACTTTTACAGATGCTGACTTTTTCACTGCAGAAGGTTCTGCAACTGGAACAGATTACACAACTTGGGGAGCTGGTTGGACAATCAATTAAACCAAAATATATATCAAAAAAAAAGCCTTGCAAATGCAAGGCTTTTTTTTTGATATAATAACTTAATTACTAGTAGCTACTGGATTTTTTACTTCCCACTCGCTAACATTAGCAATTTTGTTATTACTATAATCTACTTCTTTAAGAGTGGTATCATTCCAATAAAACCACTTGCCGACTTTTTTACCATTATCATAACTTGCTGAAACTTGTTTCTTGCCTGCTGTATCAAAACTTAACCACTCACCTTGCAACTTACCATCTGTCGTATAAGCTCCTGTTTGGCTTACAACTCCATTGTCGTGATAATAAACAACTTCTATTAAGTTAGTGTTTTTATTAAGTTTTAAATCCCTTTTGTCTTGAGCAAAAGAAACCACAGTAAATAAAAAAGCAATTGAAACTAAAATTGATTTCTTCATAATTATGGGTTTTAACATTATACTTCAAAGATATACAATTCATAACATTTATGCAACATTTACGTAACATTAAATTAACATTGGAATTATAAAACACTGAAAAACAATCGTTAAACAAATTAAATTAACATAATAATCCTTAATAATTACATAATATTAGGGTTACATTAAAATCACTTTGTGTGTTGATATTTGTTGATGTCTTAAGACAACACAATTAGTATTTCATATAATCTATTAGTTTTTGTCGACTACATTATTATGATTTCTAATGAGACTGCTTTTGGCCAAAGCAGTCTTTTTTTTATTAATTTTATAAGGTTAATACTTAGGAAACATTAAGTTAACATTAGAGTTATTTCTTTGCAGCGACAAAAACTAATACCTTGTAATGAAACTTATTTTATCTATTGCACTATTCTTGTGCGTAATCTTAACTGTGCGTGCTCAAGAAATTAGTGATACGTCCTTTGGTAAAGGACTAATTAATTTTACAGCAAAGGACAGTTCTTTTAGTATAAAATTTGCACCTCGCTTTCAGGTTAGATCTATATCCTCTTGGGATCATGATGGGTCGCAATATACTAGTCCAGAACACAACTTTATTGTGCGACGTGCACGTTTAAAGTTTGATGGTTTTGCCTACAGTCCAAAATTAAAATACAAAATAGAATTAGGTTTATCTAACAGAGATATTTCTGGTGCAAACCAATTTAATCGTAATACACCTAGATATATTTTAGATGCTGTAATTATGTGGCAATTTGCTGATAATTGGGAGCTTTGGGCTGGACAAACAAAATTACCAGGTAATGTAGAGCGTGTTGTGTCATCCGCAAATCTGCAATTAATTGATCGTTCTTTATTAAACAGTCGTTTTAATATTGATCGTGACTTAGGACTACAATTACGTCACATATCAAACTTAGGAGGTGATTTTTTAATGCGTCAAAAATTAGCTATTTCTCAAGGCGAAGGTCGTAATGTCTCCGAAGGTAACGAAGGTGGTCTACAATATACAGGTCGTTTAGAGTTTTTACCTTTTGGTAAGTTTCAATCTAAAGGAGACTATATACAAGCAGATTTAAAAAGAGAATCTAAGCCTAAATTAATGTTAGGGTTCACTTATAATTTTAACGAAAACGCTGTACGCGAACGAAGCGGTTTAGGCGACTACCTGTTTAAAAGTGATGGTACATTGTATGAAACCAACATATCTACTATTTTTGCAGATGCTATGTTTAAATACAAAGGATTTTCATTTATGGGAGAATATGCTAATAGAGAGGCCGATCAACCTATAGCAATTGACACAGATGGTACAACACCAACTGGAGATATTGTTTTAACAGGTAAAGCCCTAAATTTACAAGCAGGCTATTTATTTAAAAGTAATTATGAAATTGCAGCTAGATACACCACAGTAACTTATGATGCTGTAACCGGAAACTTACCGACAGATCAGTACACTTTAGGAGGATCTAGATACATTGTTGGACACAAACTAAAAGTACAAACAGATTTAAGTTACACAACTGTAAGCGGTAACGAAGATAACATTACCTTTAGACTTGGATTTGACCTTCATTTTTAACAATAAAACATAACATTGTCATAACATTGCACTCGAAAACAGTAAAGATATTTGCAAACTTATTTTAATTAAAAACTATGGATAATATTTATTTATTTATGTTGATTGCCATAACAGTATTAGCAATCGTTGATATTGTTGTAGGTGTTAGTAATGACGCCATCAACTTCCTAAACTCAGCTATAGGCTCCAAAGCTATTTCTATGCGAACGATCATGATAGTTGCTAGTTTAGGTATCTTTATTGGTGCTGTATTTTCTAGCGGAATGATGGAAGTAGCACGTAAAGGTATTTTTGTACCTGCTATGTTTAGCTTTGAGGAGATCATGTATATATTTATGGCAGTAATGATTACTGATATTTTACTACTTGACTTTTTTAATACATTAGGTTTACCAACATCCACTACTGTATCGATTGTATTTAACCTACTTGGTGCAGCAGTTGTAATGTCATTAATTAAAATTAGTGCTTCAGACACGCAAACATTTGCTGATTTAGGAAACTATATTAACACTAAAAAAGCTGTCGAAATTATTACAGGAATTGTAATGTCTGTCTTTATAGCATTTACTGTTGGCTCATTAGTACAATGGGTATCGCGATTAATTTTTACTTTTCAATACGAAAAAAAATCTAAATATTTTGGAGCTATTTTTGGTGGTATATCGTTAGCTTCAATAACTTACTTTATCTTTTTAAAAGGTCTTAAAGGGACTCCTTTTTACAAAAGTATTAATAGTGTTGTAGAAGGGAACGAATTATACATACTAATAGGAAGCGTTATTTTCTGGACTTTATTTTCTTATATTTTTCAAAAATTAACTAAAAAAAGTGTTCTTATTATAGTAATAGCAGTTGGTACATTTGGATTAGCATTAGCCTTTTCAGGAAATGACTTGGTAAACTTTATTGGTGTACCTATGGCAGCTTACCACTCGTTTGAAGCTATGCAAACAGCCTTTGCTACTTCAGGAACATTACCAGCAGATTTCTCTATGGCAATTTTAGAGAAAAAAGTACCAGCCGAGCCTTTATTGTTGTTTATTTCTGGAGCTATTATGGTATTAACGTTATGGTTTTCTAAAAAAGCTAAAACAGTAGCCGAAACTGAAATTAACTTATCTAGCCAAGGTGATACGCATGAAAAGTTTGAACCTAACATGTTATCTAGAGGTATTGTAAAAGGAACCTCAGCTTTATCTGATTACTTTAGTGCTATTGTACCAAAATCAACGCAAGCAAAAATTGACAAAAGCTTTCAAAAGCCTGCTGCTAAAGCTTTAACTAAAACGCAAAGTAAAGATTTACCAGCTTTTGATATGATTAGAGCTTCTGTTAACCTTATGGTGGCTGGTGTATTAATTGCAATTGCAACATCTATGAAACTGCCTTTATCTACAACTTACGTAACGTTTATGGTAGCAATGGGTACATCCTTTGCGGATCGTGCTTGGGGACGCGAAAGTGCTGTATATAGAGTTGCTGGTGTATTAAATGTAATTGGTGGTTGGTTTGGAACTGCTATTGGAGCCTTTTTTGCTGCAGGTACAGTCGTGTTTTTAATAAAGTGGAATCCTAAAGTGATGACACCAATATTATTATTATTAACTGCTATTTTACTAGTTAGAAATTATTTATCACACAAAGAGACGTCTAACAAAACTGCTCCAGAGGATAGCTTAACAGACTCAGAAAGCAGCTCTGTACAAGGTGTAATTCACGAAAGTGCTAAAAACATTGCTAACGTTGTAAAAAGAGGAAACAAAATTTACACTAATGCTATTAATGGTTTAGCTAAACAGGATAGCGCATTACTTAAAAAGAATAAAAAACAAGTTATTAAACTGTCTACAGAAGTAGATGCGCTTAGAGACAATATCTTTTATTTTATTAAAAACTTAGATGAATCTAGCTTAAACGCAAGTAACTTTTACATCAATATTTTAGGTTATTTACAAGACATGACGCAGTCGTTAGACTACATCACTAAAATGAGTCATAAACACGTAAACAACAATCATAAAAAATTAAAATTCAGTCAAATAAAAGAGCTTAAAGAAATTGATGCACGTTTTGATTTGTTTTTCAATAATACACAAAACGCATTTAACTCACGCTCATTTGAACAAATAGGAGATATTTTAGGAAGAAAGAATGAAATAATGGAACTTGTTTCCTCTAAAATTATTAAGCAAGTAGAGCGTACAAGAACTGAAGAGTCTAGTCCAAAAAATACAACCTTATATTTTAATTTATTATCAGAAACTAAAGATTTACTTAGTGCTACTATGAATCTTTTAGAAGAGTACCATAACGCTCATGATGCGTCTGTAACTCCTGCTACTTTAGAAGAGGAATAAATTAAATACCATTTATATTAAAAAGCTACCCTTAACCAGGTAGCTTTTTTTATGCCTATACATCAATAACTAATACTTTAAATACAGTCCATACTACTTTATGGTATTCAAAATTTAAAAAACAAAGACTTAGCCTGACCTAATTAAAACCATAATAAACAGGCGTTTACAGTCTAAAAATTAAACTGAAAGCACACATCGTTTTCAATAAACCCAAGATTAAAACATCCAAAACAGCTTAGCATTCGTAAATAGAATAACTAAAAAATTAATGTATTTATGAAAAAAACATCAATAGCCTTATTCGCTTTAGTAATATTGTCATCATGCGTTTCTAAAAAGAAATTTGTCGCATTAGAACAAGAAAAAGGACAAATAACTAGCGAGCTACAAAAGACTCAGGTTGAAAAAGAAGAATTAGAAGCTAAATTTGCAAAAATTGAAGCTAGAGTAAATGATTATAATTCTAAAATCAATAATCTGACTGATGAAGTAGGTGTTTTAACTGAAGAAAATCAGACTAAATTTGACGCAGTTGGAAACAAAGCTGTTATTTCAGAAAAAGCTAAAGTTGGTATGCGCGAAACTTTAAGTCGTGTTAGTCCAGAAGTAATGAAATATGTTACGACATTGGAAGACTCAATGAACATGGCTTTATCATTAAACTTAAAACGTTTTGTTGACACTACAGATTTAGATGAAAGTGATGATATCGCGATTAGCATCGAGGAAACTGTAGTTATGATATCTATTTCTGATAAAATGCTATTTAATAGCGGAAGCTACAGAATTAGCAAAAAAGCAGACAAAATATTAAAAAAATTAGCTGACGTTATAAACTCTGAGCCAAGCTTAGATGTTATGATTGAAGGTCACACAGACTCTAGAACAATCAGTACAGATAAAGTAGCTGACAACTGGGATTTAAGTGTATTACGTGCCACTTCTGTAGTTAGAAAACTACAAAAAGACTTTGGTGTGGCACCAGAAAAATTAATTGCATCTGGTAGAAGCAGCTATAAACCAGTTACAGATAACGACACTAGCGAAGGACGTTCTAGAAACAGACGTACGCGAATTTTAATACTGCCTAACATTGATAAGTTTTTTGCTTTAATGGCACAACAAAACTAGTTAGACATCACATATATTTTAAAAAAAGCATTCAATTTTGGATGCTTTTTTTTGTGTCTAAAAGTTATAAAAATTGTAATAATCAATCATTAAGATTATAAAATTATGGATAAAGTGAATAATCATGCCTAACCAAAGTGTATTATAGCGACTTCTTAAAAACCCTAACAATAATCCAAAAGGAAAAATCCACAAAAAAGAAAATATTGAAAAGTGAATTACCGCAAATAAAAACGCTGTCGCTATTATAGTAAGCTTTGTACTTGTTACCTCTTTTAAGGCATTAAACAAGACGCCTCTAAAAGCCAACTCCTCTATAACTGCTGGCATTAACGCAATAAATAGTGTTGCCCAAAATAAAGGATAATCCAAGTACAAATACTCTTGAAAATAGTTTACAGATGCGCCATCCGCAACAAAATTATTAATAAACCCAATAAAAAAGTAAACAAAAGTGCTTGTTAATATTGGTGTAACAATCGCAAAAGCAAGATGCTTAAGTTTTAAATCTTTGTAGTGGTATAATTGTAAAACGGGTTGCAAATCAAACGACGCAAAACCAATCACAATGCACGCAAAGCCTAGGACTGTAATAATTTCGGCCTCTAAATTATTAGGAAACGTGATATCTATGTAATAAACTAACAACATATAAACCAACATTGCTATATAAAAACCAATAATGGTAGACACCTTTTTAAGCTTATTAGTAGACACATTTTTTACAACAGACTGTCCGCATTGCGAACAAAATTTAACTTCTGTTTCAAAAATATAATTACAATTTTTACAGAAAATAGACATTACGCAGCTTTATTAATTGAGGATGCCGAGTAAATCCCTTTGGCTAGATATCCAATGATTAATATTTTCCAGATTATTCCTGCTACTAATGTTAAAGGATCTGCAATAGCTGTAATTATTATTAAAGTTAGATATAACAATAATCCTAAAATCAAAGCTATTAAAGGTCGTTGTTTAGACCAAAAACCCAAAACGACGTAAACAATACTAACAACCAAGTTAATGCTTAAAGGCACTATATCTTCAGTTTTATAATAGATAAAAAAACCAAATACAGTAATAATACCTGCAATTATAAATAAGGTTTTTCTAGCCGATTTTATTTTCTCGTAAGCATTGTCCGTTTTACGCTTATCCATTACGCGTTTAGCATAAAACTTTGCAATATCCTGATCGCTACCCTTTATTGGATATCCACATTCAGAACAAAAAGAAGCTTCTTCCTTTGCTGGTGTTTCACAATGTTTACATTCTGATTGTAATATTATACTTTGCGGTATCTCCATTAACACTTTACTTTGGTTTAGTAATATAGTATTTATTGTAGTTTTTGAACAAAAAAAAGCATCCGAATGTGGATGCTTTTTTTATCATAACACTTAATACTAGCAAGTTTATATACCTGCTTTTTTATTTAAGAACCACACATTAAGCAATCATCACCTTCAGCATCTTTAGCTTGAGCAATTAAAGCTTTCATTTCTTCTGGTGTCATTGGTTCTGCTTCTGCACTAGATGTATTTGCAAACTTAGCTGCTGTATTAGCTGCTTTTTGTTGTTTTTGAGCTACACCATCATTTTCTGCAACCTCAACCGTAGCTTTTACTTCTACTGGTTCTGCCTTCTTTATTTTTGTAACCGTCATTTTTTTAGCGTCTACTGCACTCTTAGATCTTAAGTAGTACATTCCTGTTTTTAAACCGCTTTTCCATGCGTAAAAATGCATAGATGTTAGTTTAGCCATAGTTGCACCTTCTAAAAACAAGTTAAGCGATTGTGATTGATCAATAAAATAACCACGTTGTCTAGACATATCAATAATGTCTTTCATGCTTAACTCCCAAACGGTTTTATATAAATCCTTTATGTCCTGAGGAATAATATCTACATTTTGAACAGAACCGTTAGCTCTCATGATTTCGTTTTTAAGATTATCATCCCATAATCCTAAGTCTACTAAATCTTCAAGTAAATGCTTATTTACTACAATAAACTCTCCTGATAATACACGACGTGTGTAAATATTAGAGGTGTAAGGTTCAAAACATTCGTTATTACCTAATATTTGACTTGTAGATGCTGTTGGCATTGGTGCTACTAATAATGAGTTACGCACACCATGTTTTTTAACATCGCTTCTTAACTTATCCCAATCCCAACGTCCACTTAAAGTGTCCTCTTGGATATTCCATAAATTGTGTTGGAATTGTCCTTGACTAATTGGTGATCCTTCATAGGTTTGGTATGGTCCATCTACTTTTGCTTCTTCCATACTTGCTGTTAAAGCAGCATAGTAAAGGGTTTCAAAAATATCTTGGTTTAGTGCTTTTGCTGCATCACTAGTAAAAGGCATACGCAATTTAATAAACGCATCTGCCAATCCTTGCACACCTAAACCAACTGGTCTATGACGGAAGTTGGAATTTTCTGCTTCTTTAACAGGATAGTAATTACGATCAATTACTTTATTTAAGTTTTTAGTAACACGCTTAGTAATACGGAATAACTCTTTATGGTCAAACTCTCCGTTTTTAATAAACATTGGTAACGCTATAGACGCTAGATTACAAACAGCAACTTCATCCTTAGAAGTATACTCCATAATCTCTGTACATAAGTTAGACGACTTAATAGTCCCTAAATTTTTCTGGTTTGACTTACGGTTTGCTGCATCTTTATACAACATATAAGGAGTACCTGTTTCGATTTGAGATTCTAAAATTTTCTCCCAAAGCTCACGTGCTTTTATAGACTTACGTCCTTTACCTTCTGCTTCATACTTAGTATATAGTGCTTCAAACTCTTCGCTATGCACATCAGATAATCCTGGACATTCGTTTGGACACATTAATGTCCACTCTGCATTATCTTGGACACGTGCCATAAATAAATCTGGCATCCACATGGCGTAAAATAAATCACGCGCACGTAACTCTTCTGCTCCTGTATTTTTCTTTAAATCTAAAAAACTAAAGATGTCTGCATGCCAAGGCTCTATATACATTGCAAAACTACCTTTACGCTTTCCACCACCTTGATCCACGTAACGTGCAGTATCATTAAATACCTTTAACATTGGCACAATACCATTACTAGTACCATTTGTACCTGCAATATAACTACCTGTAGCACGTACATTATGGATTGACAATCCAATACCTCCTGCAGATTGTGATATTTTAGCGGTTTGCTTTAATGTGTCGTAAATACCATCTATACTATCGTCTTGCATAGCTAATAAAAAGCATGAAGACATTTGTGGTTTTGGCGTACCAGAATTAAAAAGTGTTGGTGTGGCGTGTGTAAAATATTTTTTAGACATCAGCTCGTATGTTTCGATAGCTGCTTCTAAATCGTTTAAATGGATACCTATAGAAACACGCATTAACATATGCTGTGGTCTTTCGGCAATTTTCCCATTTAGTTTTAATAAATATGAACGCTCTAAAGTTTTAAACCCAAAATAATCATAACTAAAATCACGATTATATATAATAGTCGAGTCTAATTTATCTTTATTCTCCATGATCACGTTATACACCTCATCTGACAATAAAGGAGCTTCTTTACCTGTTCTTGGGTTTACGTACATGTATAAATCATGCATGACTTCACTAAATGTCTTTTTAGTGTTTTTGTGTAAGTTAGATACTGATATACGAGCAGCTAAACGTGCATAATCTGGATGAGATGTTGTCATTGTTGCAGATACCTCTGCAGCTAGATTATCTAGTTCACTAGTAGTAACTCCGTCATATAATCCTTCGATTACACGCATAGCAACTTTTAATGGATCTACAAGTTCGTTTAAACCATAGCACAATTTACGCACTCTAGCAGTTATTTTATCGAACATTATTTGCTCTTTTCTTCCGTCTCTTTTAATTACATACATACTTTACACTGTTTATTATTCTTTTCTGATTTGCCTTTCAGAAAAGGGGTTAACTTCTTGACCTAAATATAGACCAACCTGTTTTTCAATAGGTTAGTTATTTAAGTATTAATTATTTTTTTTGGGTTGGGTATAAAAAGTTTGTTAAGCGTTGCATGCAATGCTATAACAACTAAATAATCCAATAAAAATTATCTACGATTAGATTTCGGTATTAAAAGTCGAAATCCATATTGTATTTATCCTCATCAACTTCTTTGTTCATAACACCAGCCTTTTGGTAATCACCAACTCTTTTTTCAAAAAAGTTAGTTTTACCTTGTAGTGATATCATTTCCATAAAGTCAAATGGATTAGCGGTATTATATACCTTATCGCAACCTAAGTCATCTAATAAACTATCGGTTACAAACTCAAGATACTGAGTCATTAAATTAGCATTCATACCAATTAAACTTACTGGTAGAGATTCTGTTATAAATTCTCTTTCAATGTTTAAGGCATCTACTATAATTTCTTTAATACGTTCTTTTGGCACTTTATTGACTAAGTGGTTTTCATGAAGGTGTACTGCAAAATCACAGTGCATTCCTTCGTCACGAGAAATCAACTCGTTAGAAAACGTTAAACCTGGCATAATACCACGTTTTTTCAACCAAAATATAGCACAAAATGAACCTGAGAAGAAAATCCCTTCTACTGCTGCAAACGCAATTAAACGTTCAGCAAAGCTAGGAGATTCTATCCATTTTAATGCCCAATCTGCTTTTTTCTTAATAGCCGGAAACGTTTCAATAGCATTAAATAAGCCATTTTTTTCAGTTTCATCTTTAACATAAGTATCAATTAATAATGAATACGTTTCACTATGTATGTTTTCCATCATAATTTGGAAACCATAAAAGAATTTTGCCTCACTATACTGTACTTCGTTTACAAAGTTTTCAGCTAAATTTTCGTTAACAATACCATCGCTAGCTGCAAAAAATGCTAAAACATGTTTGATAAAGTAACGCTCGTCGTCATTTAATTTTTCTTTCCAATCTGAAATGTCTTGGTGTAAATCAATCTCTTCTGCTGTCCAAATACTAGCCATAGATTTTTTATACCACTCCCATAAATCATGGTGTTGGATAGGAAAAATTACGAATCTATCTTTATTTTCTGCTAAAATTGGCTCTACTTCTTGCGACATTGTACTATGTTTTTCTGTGATTATAATATGCGATTATTTGCTTTGACTTGGGACTAACAAAGATTGGAAATAATCTATGATTTAAAAAGCTTGTTTAAGCTAAATGTTTTCAAAGTTTTTAACATCGATTGTTGAAATGTAGGTCTACAAGTGGCTGTTGTTGATGTTTCGGATTTTTTAACATTTTAATATTTTTTTAACATTGAAATTAAACGCTTAAAACACATAAACAAACAAAAATAAGTTGTAATTTAATGGTCATTTTTTTTACATCAAATTTAAAATACATACTACACTTCTAACTGACTAACACTCTAGTCACTATGTAACCTTTAACAAAAAATACTTTTGTAGCATCTTATTTATCAGCGACATACAACTAAACCTAAAAGATTTGTTTTGTTTGCATTATTAAAAATAAAATACGTACATGGCATAAAAAAAATGAAACTGTGATTATTATTACTTTGTAAATTATTACAATTAGCACCACAAAAACGTTGCTACTAAAAGCACTCAAAACGTATTTTATAACAAACGTCAATTAGTATCAAAATTTGATATAAATAATGTTAAAAAAAATTGTTTTTATTTGAATAGAGCATTACAAAATTATCTCACTTTTTCTTTTTAAATTAAAATAAAAAGAGATGAGATTTTAGTCTTAAATAGTAAAGCTTTTTTTACTTTTCTTTAAGAGAATTAAAGTATGATTTTTATAGTTTATTTAAAGCTATTGGGAGAGCCGAATTATTTAGACATTTTTTCGGCAACTTTTTCAAGTTCTGTATACCAATCCTCTCCAAATTTTCTAATAAGTGCTTCTTTAACAAATTTATAAACTGGTACTTGCAATTCTTTACCTAAGGTGCAGGCATCATCACAAATATCCCATTTATCATAGTTAACAGCAGAAAACTCAGTATAATCCTTAACTCTTATTGGATACAAATGACAAGAGACTGGTTTTTTCCAATCTACATCGCCTTGATTATAGGCTTCCTCAATACCACAAAGCGCAGTTTTTTTCTTATCAAAAATAACATAAGCACAATCTGCACCATTAATTAAAGGGGTTTCTATATCTCCAAAATCGGTAACAATAGACGTTCCCTGAGCTTCAATTGCAGCAATACCTTCTTTACGCAAATACGGTTTTACTTTTGGGTAAATGTCTTTTAATATTTGAGCTTCATCTTTAGACAAAGGTGCACCAGCATCTCCATCAATACAACATGCGCCTTTACATGCAGAAAGATTACACATAAAATCCTTTTCTATTATAGCCTCAGACACTATAGTTTTACCTAATTGAAACATAAAATAACTTAGCTTATTTTTTTACAAATATAAAGCATCTAAATAAAGTAAGCGCTATAATTTTAAAACTAGAAACTTATTCATTGTTTAGCACTAAAATTCAATGAATTAAGACTACTTTTGCAAAAAAATTAAATAATTAAAATTATACGTTATGCCAATAAATTTTAAAGAAATATTTACTGTATTTATGGTGCTTTTTGCTGTAATTGATATTGTAGGTAACATTCCAATAATTATTGATTTGCGTAAAAAAGTTGGTCATATACAAAGTGAAAAAGCGTCAATTATAGCTGGAATTATATTAATCTCATTTTTGTTTTTAGGAAAAAGCATATTAAATCTTATTGGTATTAATGTTAGCTCATTTGCTGTAGCAGGATCATTTATATTATTTTTTATTGCTTTAGAAATGATTTTAGGAATAACCCTATACAAAGAAGAAGACACTAACCCTTTAACTGCATCTGTATTTCCGTTAGCTTTCCCACTAATTGCTGGACCAGGTAGTTTAACTACATTACTGTCTTTACGTGCTGAGTATGATATTAAAAATATTATAATAGCAGTAATCTTAAACGTAATTGTAATTTACATTGTTTTAAAAACATCTAAACGCATTGAGCGCCTTATTGGTCAAAACGGAATTAGCATTATTAGAAAAGTTTTTGGAGTCATCTTATTAGCAATTGCTGTCAAACTGTTTACCGACAATATCAAAGTACTTTTAACCTAATTGTTGTATTTTTATAAAAATTTATTTTAATGAAACTATTTACATACATCACAACTATAATATCTGTTGTTTTAATAATATATAATGCTACAAACCTTAATTTTTCTGCATTATTTGAAGGAAAAAGCATTGTTGCAATAATCACCATACTAGCCTCATTATGCGCTATTTGCTTAGTACATATTTTACGTATTTCTAAAAAAATAGAAGTTAAAAGCAAAAGCTAATGGATTTTGATACTATAATAATTGGTGCTGGAGCTGCAGGATTATCTTGCGCATTAATTTTAGGTTCTGGACTTAAAAAACCTTTTGCTGAAGGAAAAAAAGTTGCATTAATTACGCATCAAAAAAATTCGCATTTACAAAATGCATTGTTTAATAATGTTTTAGGACTTAAACCAGGCACTTTAGGAAAGGACTTACTTGAAGAAGGTTTATTACAATTATCGCAATTATATCCTGAAGTTATACTGATTGGCAAGGAAAAAGCAGAACAAGTTATTGAAACAGAATCTGGCTATAGCATTGTTACAAACAAAAAAACTTACACAACAAAACGCGTTGTTATTGCTGTTGGCTACACTAATTTATTAACCATATCTGGATTAGAAAACTACGTTAAACCTCATCCAAAAGCTGCGATTGAAAAAGATAGGATTTGGCTAGAAAACACAGACCATTTAATAAAACACAACCTTTATGTTGCTGGAACTTTGGCTGGTTGGAGAAGTCAGTTTGCTATTGCTTCCGGAAGTGGAGCACATGTAGGAACCGATATTTTAACTTTATGGAATAATGGCAAACATACTAAGGTGCACGATAAAATTTAATTTGCACTATTAGATAAGTCAATAACTTTATCAATCATTATATCATGCTTGTTTAATATTTTAAAGTAAGCACCAAAACCATATAACTGTTCTGCTAGAGTGGCTTTTAAATAATGTTTAACCTCTTCCTTATAAGCTACAAATACGATGTTAGAGCGTGTTTTTATTTTTAAAAAATCTTCGAAAGACTTTACAACTTCGTCCGTAATTTTAAAGTTATTAAAAAAGTCTTGCCTAGACATGTTTTTATAAACGTCACGTTCTTTTTCTAGCTCTTCAAAAATAAAATTATTTAATAATCCTCTTTTTTCTAAAAAAGTCAAGGTTTCGTTTAGCATTTTAGTGTCATACGGAACAAAAACATCAGGTATTATTCCTCCTCCACCATAAACAATGTTTCCTTTTGGTGTTGTATACTTCAAGGAGTCTGCTACTTCAATTTTACTTTCGTCTAAAAGCTCTCCACTGTTTAGGCGATCAGAATAATCGTCATAATAATCTCGGTTACCATTGTCGTAAGATCGTTGTATAGATCGACCAGTTGGTGTATAATATTTAGACACTGTTAGTCTTACCGCACTTCCGTCTCCTAATTTCATTTCGCGTTGCACCAATCCTTTACCATAAGAACGTCTACCTACAATAGTCCCTTTATCATTATCCTGCAAAGCACCTGCAATAATCTCTGAGGCAGAAGCAGAGCTTTCATCTATCATTACATAAACCTGTCCTTTTTCAAAGTCACCTCGTTTAGTTGCATAGCTCCTATCTTCTTTTCCTTTTTTATTTTTAGTATAAACTATTAGCTTATCATCTTCTAAAAATTCGTCAACAATATTTACAGCTACTTCTAAAAAACCACCTGGATTACCTCTTAAATCTAAAGCTAAACTGGTTGCTCCTTGCTTCTTTAAATTTAGTAATGCTTTTTTAAATTCTGTAAAAGTACTTTCTGCAAATCGGTTAATTTTAATATAACCCAACTTATCTGTTAGCATGTATGCTGCATCTACGCTTTTAATTGACACTTCATCTCTAGTCACATTAAAAGTTAACAGCTTAGGCTCTCCTTTTCTAAAAACCTCTAAAAGCAACTGTGTGTAGCGTTCACCTTTTAGCTTATCAATCAAAGTATCATTATCATAGCCACCACCTAAAAGCGACTCGCCATTTGCAGATATAATCCTATCTCCTCCAACGATCCCTACTCTTGCGCTTGGACCATTTTCAATAGTTTTAATGACTGTTATAGTATCTTTAAATGTGTAAAAATTAATACCAATACCTACAAAATTACCTTTCATGTTTTCGGCAACTTTTTGCATATTTTCTTTTGGAATATAAACTGAATGAGGATCTAAATTTCCCAAAATTCCATTAACGGTAACGTCTACAATACTATCGGTATTTACATCTTCAACATACTCATAATCAATATAATCTATTAACCTATTAAGTTTATCCTTTTTACTATTAGATGTAAATAATCTGTCTGATGAATCACCAAAATTTAATTTTCCACCAATAAAGATTCCTGCTGCAATTGCAACACCTATAATTAAAGGAAAATATGTTTTGGATTTGGACATTAGTCTTCTAATTGTTCGATTAATTGGATGTCTATTCCAGCTTTTTCTAAAAATTTTAAGCCTGAATTATCTTTATATCCTTGATTATATACTACACGTATTATGCCAGCTTGATGTATTAGCTTACTACAATCTTTACATGGTGACATTGTAATGTACAACGTTGCACCTTTACAAGATTGTGTAGAAGACGCTACTTTTAAAATTGCATTAGCCTCTGCATGTAAAACATACCACTTTGTGTAACCCTCTTCGTCCTCACAAAAATTTTCAAACCCACTTGGTGTACCATTATAACCATCTGAAATAATCATTCTATCTTTAACTATAACAGCTCCTACTTGTTTACGCTTGCAATAGGATAACTTACCCCATTCTGTAGCTATTCTTAAATAAGCTTTATCGTATTTGAGTTGTTTTAGGTCTGACATAATTAGGTAATAGAAATTATAACGCATAAAATGATGCGCTTATATATAAACGAAGATACTCGCTTCATATTTTAATCACAATTTTAAATATGAAGTTTATGAAAATTTTAATGATAATTAACCTAAAAACGGACTGTTTAACAACATCGGAATTACTAATCCAACAACAATTGCAGAGATTACCATAACCCAATCACGCTTAGAAAATCTAAATACAGTTTGAAAAATGTAACTTAAAAACAAGACTACAAAAACAATTATAATTTGAGCAATCTCTATACCTAATGCAAACTCTACAAGTCGCAACAACTTATTATCGCCTTGATCTAAACTCATCCTAAACTCTCTAGCAAAACCAAAACCATGTACTAAACCAAAAAACAAGGTAGACACAAACAAAAGTCCAATTTTTTGACTTTTAGCTATCTTACCTGCTGTAAAGACATTGTAAACAGCTACAATTAATATAGTAACAGGAATCAAAAACTCAATTAAATTAACATCTATTTTTACTTTTCCGTAACTAGCCAAAATCAAAGAGATAGTGTGACCAACAGTAAACATTGTAACTAGCCACAATACGCGTTTCCAATCTTTAAAAAGATATGGCACTGCCAAAACAATTAAAAATAAAACATGGTCATAAGCGTTGATATCTAATACATGGTTAATACCATACTGTACATTTATCCAAAATTCTTGGAACATATAAATTAGGTTTTAGGGTTGTGGTAAATATACATAAAAACAAAAACGCTAGCCAAATTATAAGCACGATACAGATTAAAAAAAAGAGTTTAGTAAAAAACTATAAAATATAGCGATAGTTTGGTAAATTTGACCTCAAAATACCACCTTTTATACCTATGGAATTATATCCTTTAAAATTTCAACCGCTTTATAAATACAGAATTTGGGGAGGCGAAAAACTAAAAACTGAGCTTGGTAAAAACTATTCCAAAAACATGATAGGTGAGTCTTGGGAAGTATCCGACGTTAATAATGACGAAACGATTGTACTAGAAGGTCCACTTCAAGGGTTAACATTAAAACAATTAATCCAAAGATATAAAGGCGATTTTTTAGGCGAAACCGTTTATACTACATTTGGAAACAACTTCCCTTTGTTAATTAAATTTATTGATGCAAAAACGCCCTTATCAATACAAGTTCATCCAAGTAACGAAGTCGCTAAATCACGACACAATTCTTTTGGAAAAAACGAAATGTGGTATGTTATGCAAGCCGAAAAAGAGGCTGAATTAATCATTGGATTTAAAGAAAAATTATCTCCAGAACAATATGAACAATATTTAAAGGATGGTAAGATATTAGACGTAATGAATCATGAGATTGTAAGTAAAGGAGATACTTTTTATGTCCCAACTGGTCGTGTACATGCAATTGGTGCAGGTGTGTTGTTAGCCGAAATACAACAGACCTCTGATATCACATATAGGATTTACGATTATGATAGAACAGATAGCACTACTGGTAAAAAAAGAGAATTACATACACAACTTGCAAAGGACGTTATAGATTTTTCAGTACAAGAGAGCTATAAAACAAACTATAACAAAACGACTAACCAATCTAATGATTTAGTTCATTCGGCCTATTTTAAAAGCAATTTTATTAAAATTGATGGTACACTAAATAAAGATTACAACAATATAGATTCGTTTGTAATATATATATGTGTTGAAGGAAACGTAGAAATTGAGTGGAAAAAGGATGTTTTTACATTAAAAAAAGGTGAAACAGTATTACTTCCTGCTAGTATTAAAAACATTTCTTTATCTTCAACATCTTGTGAGTTACTAGAAGTTTATTTATAACAATTACTATGAAAAAAATTACTTTAAAAGATATAGCTAATCATTTTAGTGTTTCAATTTCGACAGTTTCAAAAGCTTTAAATGATAGCCCAGAGATTAGTAAATCTACTTCAGAAGACATAAAAGCTTACGCTAAAGAAAAAAATTACACACCAAACTTTAACGCCTTAAGCTTAAAAAATCAACGCACTAAAACCATTGGGATTATCATTCCAAACATGCTTAACTATTACTTTGCGCAAGTATTAAAAGGAATAGAAAAAACAGCTACAAAAAAAGGTTACAAAATAATTACTTGTATATCCAATGACTCGCTTAACAAAGAAATTGAAACGATAGAAATGTTATCCACAGGTGTTGTAGATGGTTTTATCTTATCTGTAGCTGAAGAAACGGAAACCGAAGCATCTTTTGATCATTTTAAATCTTGTATTGCTAAAGAAATTCCTTTAGTCATGTTTGATCGCGTTGTTGAAGACATAGATTGTGACAAAGTAATCACTAACGACTTTATGGCATCTGTAAACGCTGTAAATTACTTAAAAAATAAAGGCTGTAAAAAAATAGCTTTTGCTGGCGCAAATATGGACTTAAGTATAGGAAAACTAAGATATGAAGGCTATTTAGCTGGTTTAAAAAATAATAATTTAGAAAAAGACGACGACATTATAATAACAACTCATGAAATATATTACAAAAAACATGAAGCTGTCGTAAAACCATTATTTGACCATACTTTTGATGCTCTTATTGCTTCTGACGAGTCCGTAGCAATTGCTGCAATGAAAATAGCCCATGAAAAAGGCATTAAAATACCAACAGAATTATCTGTTTTAGCGTTTTCTAACGGAATTTTAGCAAGACACTCCAATCCTAGATTAAGTACAATAAGTCAACATGGAGAGATTATTGGCGAAAGAGCAGCCACACTTTTAATCAATAAACTAGAAAAGAAAATAACAAATACAACCATTGAAACTATAGAAACTGATATTGTATTTAGAGACTCTTCAAAATAAGATCAAACAAGACAACAGGCTAACAACTAGCTAATTACAACCAATAAAAAAGCCTTTATAAAACTATATTTTAGTATTATAAAGGCTTTAAATGTACTCAAGGTGGGAATCGAACCCACACTCCGAAGAATCGGATTTTGAATCCGACGCGTCTACCAATTCCGCCACTTGAGCAATTTGAGATGACAAAAATAAATATATTTTAGAAATATCCCTTAAAAATAGCGTCTAATATCTTTTAAAGCTCAAAAATTATACTAAATTTGCACCTCATTAAAAATCATGTAGCCTAAAAACCTACCAAACAACAGATTAACAATGCCAAACACAAAGCCAGAAGCTAAAATATTTTCCATTACGCAAAGTAAAGCGTTAGCAGAGAAAATCGCTCATGCTTACGGATCAGATTTAGGCAAAGTAATAACATCAACTTATAGTGATGGCGAGTTTCAACCATCATACGAAGAATCTATCAGAGGAACTCGTATTTTCATCATTGGATCAACAAATCCAAGCTCCGAAAACTTAATGGAAATGTTGTTAATGATTGATGCAGCAAAACGTGCGTCTGCAAGACACATTACAGCTGTATTACCTTACTTTGGTTGGGCAAGACAAGACCGTAAAGATAAACCTAGAGTACCTATTGCTGCTAAATTAGTAGCAAAAATGTTGGAAGCAGCAGGAGCTACTAGAATTATTACTATGGATTTGCACGCTGACCAAATACAAGGATTTTTTGAAAAACCTGTAGATCATTTGTTTGCTTCAACCATCTTTTTACCTTATTTAAAAGATTTAAAGCTAGACAATTTAACTATTGCTTCTCCAGATATGGGAGGATCAAAACGTGCTTATGCTTATTCAAAAGCTTTACAAAGTGATGTGGTTATTTGCTATAAGCAACGTGCTAAAGCTAATGTAATTTCACACATGGAATTAATTGGAGATGTTACTGGTAAAAACGTAGTATTGGTAGATGACATGGTAGATACTGCTGGTACACTTACAAAAGCAGCAGATTTAATGATGGAACGTGGTGCATTAAGTGTAAGAGCTATTTGTACACATCCAATATTATCAGGTAATGCTTACGAAAGAATAGAGAACTCTAAATTAGAAGAATTAATCGTTACAGACTCTATCCCATTAAAGCAAGAAAGTAAAAAAATAAAAGTTTTAAGCTGTGCTGATTTATTTGCCGAAGTCATGCAAAATGTACATTACAATAAATCAATTAGCTCAAAATTTTTAATGTAGTAACGTATAACTACATCAACAACGTATTTAATAATTAAACATAAATAATAAAATGAAGTCAATTACAATCAACGGATCTCAAAGAGAAAGCGTGGGCAAGAAAGCAACAAAAGCCTTACGTAATGCTGGTCAGGTTCCTTGCGTATTATACGGAGGAGACAAACCAGTTCATTTTTCAGCAACTGAGTTAGCATTCTCTAAATTGGTATACACACCAAATGCGCACACAGTTGTAATCGAATTAGAAGGTGGAACAGTTTTTAATGCTATTTTACAAGACATTCAATTTCACCCTGTAACAGATAATATTTTACACGTAGATTTCTACCAAGTATTTGAAGACAAAGAAATCACAATGGATATCCCACTTAACTTTATTGGTAACCCAAGAGGTGTAAGAAATGGTGGTGTTTTACGTAAAAACAAACGTAGTTTACGTGTTAAAGCTTTACCAGGAAACTTACCTGATTTTATCGATGCAAATATCGAAGATCTTAAAATCGGTAACAAATTATACATTACTAAGTTAGAAAACGAAGCTTACACTTTTATGCACCCAGACAACACTGTTGTGTGTTTAGTAAGACGTTCTAGAGCTGCAGTAACTGTAGACGATGAAGATGAAGATGAAGATGCAGATGATGTACCAGCAACTGAAACAGATGATGTAGCTGCAGTAAAAGATTAAATTTCTTTTAAAATTAAATACCAAAAAGCATCCTTTTAATTTAGGATGCTTTTTTTATTTTTACAAAAACAGACATTATGCTTAAATGGATTTTTAAACTGTTTACAAACAATAAATCCTCAAATTTTATTGAAGAATTAGATCCCATGAAAAAATTTTTAATCGTAGGCTTAGGTAATATTGGTGAAAAGTACGAGAATACACGCCATAATATAGGCTTTAAAATATTAGACTTTTTAGCTACAAAGGAGGACATTACATTTGAAACTCAAAAATTAGGAGATGTTGCAACCTTTAGATATAAAGGCCGAACATTTATTTTACTAAAACCAAGCACCTATATGAATTTAAGTGGTAAGTCTGTATTATATTGGTTAACTAAAGAAAAAATTCCTTTAGATAATTTACTTGTTATTACAGATGACTTAAACCTACCGTTTGGAAGTCTCAGGATTAAAACTAAAGGTAGTGATGGAGGACATAATGGATTAAAAGACATTCAAGAAAAATTAAACACCTCAAAATATAATCGTTTTAGATTTGGTATAAGCGATGCTTTTAGCAAAGGAAGACAGGTTGATTATGTATTAGGCGAATGGGAAGATGATGAAAACAAAA
Organism: Olleya sp. Ti.3.14; assembly: GCF_038154885.1. Lineage (NCBI taxonomy): Bacteria > Pseudomonadati > Bacteroidota > Flavobacteriia > Flavobacteriales > Flavobacteriaceae > Olleya > Olleya sp. Ti.3.14. The sequence continues at coordinate 185,056 of NZ_JBAKAO010000002.1, read as the reverse complement.
AACTTCCAGAACGCTATGAAAAAAGTGCAGAAATAGTAAAATCTTTTGGTACTGCTGGAATCAATAATACAATGAATAATTTTAATGGAAAATAAAAAAAGGAAGCTAAATAGCTTCCTTTTTTTTATTTATAAATTTTGAGTAGTAAATTACTTTACAATTAACTTTTTAGTTGCAGTTGACTTTCCGTCTGTAATACTTAATAAATACAGTCCGGATTCTACGTTATTTAATTTTATAGTTTGATTAAATTCAGTAGCATTTTGAAAAGACTCGTTAAAAACACGACGTCCTCTAACATCATAAACAACAACGTTAACATCACTAGACAAATTATTATTATTCATTTGGATAACAAACTCTCCATTATTAGGATTAGGATACACATTAAAACTACTAAAATCAGTAAATTCTGTAACAGATAAAGGTGCCATTACATTAATACGGTAATCTTCCACCTCAGCATCATGACCATTTTCGCAAGAGTTTGAAGCAGATGCATACTTTGTAGTTACACGCATAGTTGTCGCTCCAATAAGTGCATCAGAAGGAACCGTAACCATTAGTCCAGAATTTCCTGAAGGTCCATTTGTTACATTAATAGCAGAGCCTAGGTCATAACTTTCATTTGCTTCAAATAAACAATTTTGATTCCAATCAATCCAAACATTGGTTACACAAGTATAGTTACCATCTGTATTTTGATGTGTTACTAATGGATAAGTAGATCCTCTATTAACATCCGTTGTTTGAGTTGCAATAGTAGACCCTGTATAATCACTATAACCAGAAGGTTTACCAGAAGTATTGTTTATATCTGCAAATTGAACTAAAGTCGTACTAGTTTGATAACTTGTATTAGCAACAGATGCACAGATACCGTCAATAATTGTTAAAGGTAAATCCACTGCTTTAGTTTGTGTAGCAGACGTACCTGTAATAGTAATTGTATAGTCACCAGCTGCAGCGCTTAGTAAACCAGAAACGCTTACTAGAGTAGTTCCATCAGTATTTAAACTTGAAGGTGTAAATATCACATTTACACTTGGTAATGCTGGACTGATTGAAGACGTGAAGTTAGTTGTCTCTGAAAAACCATTAACAGTAATCATATCTACATTATAATCCACCGCATCTATACTACAAGCAACTTGAGCTCCTGTAGCATTATTAAGCACAAAAGAAGGCGTATTACTTATTGAAAACACGCTAGACATAGCATAAAATATATTATCCGTAGCCTCAACCATTACTCTGGCATTATTTGTATCAGCAATTGCAGGTATAGTCACAACTTCTGTCCCATCATTAGCTGTACCAGATGCTAAAGTTATTGGATAAGTTAAACCTCCATCTGTAGAAAATTTAATATTTACCGATTGGCAGTTAATAACTGTTCCATCAGTATCTCCAACATTCCATATTAAAGTTTGATCACTTCCAGAACCCCAAGCTGGTGGAGTTACAACAGTAAATGGCTGCGTACCTACAACGTCAACCACCATTAAATCTGCATCAGTTTGTCCAATACCATTAGCAAAACCACTAGCATTATCCCTTACTATAAAGGAAAAATTCATGGTTCTTGCAACAGCAGGAGTCACTTCCCAAGTTGGTGTTAAATTACCAGCTACCACATCACTATAACTTGGCATATATCTATCTGGAGAATCAGTTGGCAATATAGATCTATACATTGGACCTGTAGTCCAATTTGGTTGTGGCGCTCCGTTTGTTGTTGCCTGAGACGGATCATTAGGACTCCAATTATACGTTAAACTTGCTAATCCATCAGGATCTGTTGCTGACCCTCTTAAAACAAAAGCTGTACTTGGTGGAATTGAATAATCAGAACCTGCATCTGCAACTGGAGGTTGATTAGTTAGTGCCATAGTCACACCACAATCACTAGTTCCTCCTGGTTGGATATTAGCAGATATATCTCTAATATTTACATAGTTAAAATGAGCATCACTATTAGATTGTACGTTAGTAGCACAAATACCAGCATAACCCATAATTGAACTACCAGAAGCTGGCTCTACTTCTGTCATACCATTTCCTGAACGACTGCAAGTATTCATACTATGCCATCCATCAAATTGATGACCCATTTCATGCGCAACATAGTCAATATCAAATGCGTCTCCTGTAGGATTTGGTCGTCCAGTATAACCTCTACCCTTTTGATTTCCAGTATAAGGTGGTGCACCATCAAGACACACGCAACCCAAACAACCTGCACTACCTCCTCCAGAGGTATTAAAATTATGACCTATATCATACAAGCTTTCATCATTTAATGTTGTAGAAATCACTTCCTGTGTTTTTGTATTAAACTCTCCTGTCCAAGGATCTGTCGCTGCGTTATAATAAATCAATTGGTCATTTTGATTAATAAACACCAGTGTTATAGCCAAATCTCTTTCATAAACTTCATTTACTCTATTAATAGTAATTGCCATTTGAGCCTGAATATTTTGCTTCTTCTGAGCATCTGTTCCTGTTCCAGCAAATAATGCTCCATACTCACCATTACAGGTTTGAGCTAATCGATAGGTTCTCAGTTGCATATCGTCGGTATCAGCTAAAGCTCTTGCTGTTTCATTAGTAAGTGATCTAAGCTCTATGTTTTCATCTGTCAAACACTCAAAACCTTGTAAATCTTGACCTAAAGCAGTTCTTTGATACACAATATAAAAGTCATTAGTAACAGTGTAAGGATCGATAAATAATGACCCTCTTTTTCCTGACAATGACATTGTATGTAATCCAAATTGAGTTAAACTAAACCGCATTGTAGCTGTTGGATCATCAAGTCCTACAGCTTTATACGTTTTAATCATCGGATTTTTTGCAGCTAATTCCGACTCCATAATTGGAGATTCAGAAACACTAAAGCGTTCTAACTTACCAGTAGCATCAGGAAAGTAAGCTATAACATTAGACTTACCTATATTTTCACCTCTTAAAGGAGCGTCTTTAATTGCTAATCTAAATTTAGCAACGTTTAAGGAAAATACTTGATAATCATCTGGAAAAGAAGCACGTCTAACTTTTTCTAAATTAGAAGTTTTAGCTTCGGTAGATTTAATCCAATAGTCCTGTTGACCATAGGAAAATACAAATGAAAGCATCATAAGTATTTTAAATAAATTGAGTAATCTTGTTTTCATGACAGCTGGTTTTAGTTGAATTATTAGACTAAAATAATGAGAATTCTTAATAAAATGTGTAAAAAAATAATATTCCTTTTAAAATTTAACACCCTAATTAGCAATTTTTCCATAAATTTATCGGATTAAACTAAAAAACCCTTTGATGAAAAAAATTACACTTTATCTTTTTTCTATACTATTCACTTTAAGCTTAACAGCTCAAGAGGAAAAGAGAAATAACGGTCAAAAAAACGTAACCCCTGAAAATGCTCGTAGTCTAGAGGACACGGGTTATGTAAAATGTTCAAGCACAGAATATGAAGCTTACTTAGCTCAACAATTTCCTGAAAGAGCTACAGATGGTCAATTTGAAGATTGGATGGCTACCAAAATTGAAGAAGCTAAACAACAACGCCTAGCAAATCCAGATAGCAGAAGTATGGTTGTTATTTCAATTCCTGTAGTAGTACACGTTGTTCACTCAGGACAAGCAATTGGTGTAGCACCAAATATTACTGACGCACAAGTAATTTCTCAAATTGATGCAATGAATGAAGATTTTAGAAAATTAACAGGTACACCTGGTGATGGAACTGGAGTTGATGTTGAGATAGAATTTTGTCTTGCTCAACAAGATGAAAATGGTAATCCAACTAATGGTATTAATCGTTTTGACTCTACTGCTTTAGGTACAACATGGTCTGGACCAGGAGGTAGTACAGATACAGTGCTTAAACCTGCTACAATTTGGGATCCTACACAATATATGAACATGTGGTCTGTTCAATTTACTGATCAGACGCTTTTAGGTTATGCACAATTTCCTAATGCTTCAGGATTACAAGGTTTAAATGCAAATAATGGTGGCGCTAACTCGGATGGTGTTGTAGCTGCATATAGTACTTTTGGAGATATTGGTAGCAATGATGGGAGCTTTTTATTAAACGCACCTTATGATAGAGGTAGAACAATGACTCATGAAGTAGGTCACTACCTAGGTTTAAGACATATTTGGGGTGATGCTAACTGTGGAGATGATTTTTGTGCAGATACACCAACGCAACAAACATCTAGTGGTGGTAACTGTCCAGCAACGACAACTTGTGATGGTGTTGCTGATTTAACTACCAATTATATGGATTATTCAAACGATATCTGTATGAATAACTTTACTCAAAATCAAAAGGACAGAATGTTAATTGTAATGACCAATTCGCCTCGTAGAATGGAATTAGCTAGCTCTAATGCATGTAACTCTTCAACAATTCCATTTATCAACACGTCTTCTGGAACACCTTCCCCTGGACAAATAGCTGAAGGTAGTGATTGTAATTTCCAAGATTATACAATTGATTTCACAATCTCTTTAGGTGGTACTGCAGCTTCTACAGTAACATTATCAAACAGTGGAACAGCTACAGAAAATGAAGATTTTATGTTAATGAATAACTCTGTAACATTTCCTGCTGGATCAACTACACCTAGTAATGCTGTTACTTTAAGAGTGTTTAATGATAGCTTTGTTGAAGCTGATGAAACTATTGAATTAACCTTAAATTTAACAACTACAGGTGATGCTACGGTATCAACAGTACCTTACAATGTTACCATATTAAATGATGACGCTGTAGTTTCAAACACTGCAAATGTTACATATTTTAGTGATGACTTTGAAGATGAAGATATTTCTGACTGGACAACCACAGATGCCGATGGTGATGGTAATTCATTTGGAGATCAATTTACATTAGGCGTTGTTTTAAGTCCTAGTTTAATGTCACGTTCATGGATACAAGTTCCATTAACTCCTGATAATTGGGCTGTAACTCCAGCAATAGATTTATCTGCTGCTTCTGGAACAGTTACAATGAGCTGGACTACTCAAGTGGCTGCAGCAAGTTGGGACGAAGAAAAATATAGCATCCATGTAGGTAACACAAACAATATTGCAACCTTAGTAAATTCTGCGACTTCAATGACAGAAATATTAGGTGATGCTGGAAATACAGGAGCAATTATATCTCATACGTTTGATATTTCGGCATTTGCTGGTCAATCAAATGTTTATATTGCTTTTAGACATTGGGATTGTACAGATCAAGACTTTTTAGCTATAGATAATGTTGCTGTAACATCAAACGTTAACACGTTAGTACAAACAGATGTTAACACTACAACACCTGACCAAATTAACTTAACTGCTGCTGGTCAAGCTTACTCGACAGATGTTTCAACTGGAAATATCATGTTAGATATTGATAACACAGGAGGATTTGCTCATGGTTGTACTACAGTAGCTGTATCTAGAGATGCAACAACTGCTGGAGCTGCAGCTGTATCTTACGCTGGAGCAACTGATGCTGCTGGTTTTGTAACTGCTAAAACTTTTGATATCACAACCACAAATGCTAGTTCTAGTGACGCATCTTCAATTAACTTCTACTTTACTGAAGCTGAAATAGCTGCTTGGGAAACTGCTACTGGAAATAACAGAAGTGCGTTACAAGTTAAAAAAGAAGGTACTAACGAAGTTGTACCTGTTACAATTAGTGCGTTTGGTACTGACTTAATATTATCTGCATCATTTACTACAGGTATCGCAGATACTTATTACTTTGGATCACAATTAGCATTCTTATCAGTTAATAATTTTGAATTAGCTAGTACTTTATCTATATACCCTAACCCATCTGTTGGTGTATTAACTATAAAAGCAGCTAATGACAATGATTTACCAAATGCATACAAAGTATACAACATGCTTGGTCAGTTAATCACTGAAAACAACATTAACAACGCTCAAGATCTTACTATAGACACTACTCCATTTAGTAATGGAATGTATTTTATTAAAATATCTAAAGCCGGAAATGCTGTAACATTCCCTTTTATCAAGAAATAAAAAGATAAATACAATAATCTTAAAAGCCAATTGGATTTAATCCAATTGGCTTTTTTACTTTTGTAGTATAATATTAGAAAGTTGAAAACAAATCAAACACAAAACACTGTATTAACTATTGGCACATTTGATGGCGTTCATATTGGACATCAAAAAATAATCAAACAGTTAGTTGAGGTTGCAAATAATAAAGGACTTCAACCTTCTTTATTAACATTTTTCCCGCATCCAAGGATGGTGCTTCAAAAAGACGCTAACATTAAGCTAATTAATACAATAAGTGAAAAAGAATTATTATTAAAACGTTTTGGAATTACCAATTTGGTTGTAAAAAAATTCACCAAAGACTTTTCTAGATTAACCGCTGAGTCATTTGTAGAGGACATTTTAGTCAATCAATTAAAAGCAAAGCACGTTATTATAGGTTATGATCATCATTTTGGTCGTAACAGAAATGCTAACATCAATGACCTAAGACTATTTGGAGAGCAATTTAATTTTGATGTAGAAGAGATTTCTATGCAAGATATAGATGATGTTGCCATAAGTTCTACAAAAATTAGAGCTGCATTAAACGAAGGAGACATCAAAACAGCTAACACGTACTTAGGCTATAATTTTATGCTGACAGGAACTATTATTAAAGGCAAAGGCATTGGTAAAACAATAAGCTTTCCTACTGCAAATCTTAAAATTGAAGAAACTTATAAACTTATTCCTAAACAAGGCGTTTACGTCGTTCAAGGCATAATAGATAATGTACTTGAATTTGGAATGATGAATATTGGCACAAATCCAACAGTAAGTGGTACTACCCAAAGTATCGAGATTCATTTTTTCAACTTAAATAAATCTTTATATAACAAAACCCTATCAATTGAGCTACTACATAGGCTAAGAGATGAGCAAAAGTTTGAAAGCCTAGACTTACTAAAAAAACAATTAGAAATTGACAACCATAATGCATCAGAATTTTTAAAGACGTATGATAAATAAATTTCTATTTAAACATATTGACAATAGCGCTTTAATAGTTTTCAGAATTATTTTTGGCCTGTTGTGTTTTCTAGAATCCGTAGGAGCCATTTTTACTGGATGGATTAAAAATACGTTAATAGAACCAAAATTTACGTTTAACTTTATCGGTTTTGATTTTTTACAGCCACTACCTGGTAATTGGATGTATGTGTATTACTTTATAATGGGTTGTTTTGGACTGCTAATCATGGTTGGTTACAAATACAGATTAAGCATGATTGCATTTACTGTTATGTGGACAACTACATATTTAATGCAAAAATCATCCTACAACAACCACTATTACTTATTATGTTTACTAAGCGGAATTATGGTGTTTTTGCCTGCTAATAATTACGCATCAATTGACGCCAAACTCAATCCCGAGATAAAAAAAATAAGCATGCCTAGCTGGTGTAAATGGATATTTGTAGCACAATTGTTAATATTATACACCTACGCCTCCATTGCCAAAATGTATCCTGATTGGTTAGACCTAAGCGTACCCAGACAGCTGTTAGAAAACAAAATTAACTACCCAATTATTGGGCAACTATTACAAAATCAATACTTACCTTTTTTTGTAGCTTATGGAGGTATTTTATATGATGGATTAATAATTCCATTATTGCTTTATAAACCAACCAGAAAACTAGCCTTTTATAGTTCTATAATATTCCATTTATTTAATTCTATTGTATTTCAAGTAGGCATTTTTCCTTATTTAGCGTTGGCATTTAGCTTATTCTTTTTTGCTCCAGAATTAGTTAAAAAAATATTTCTTAAAAACAAACCTTTATATAAGGATAACCAAGTTATTATCCCTAATTACAAACCAATCTTAATAGGAGCTACAACCATATATTTTATAATTCAAATCATTCTACCTTTACGTCATCATTTTATAAACGATAATGTTTTATGGACAGAAGAAGGTCATAGATTATCTTGGCGAATGATGCTTAGATCAAAATCTGGATACGCAACCTATAAAGTAGTCGATAAAAACACCAATCAAGAAACCTTAATAAATTTAAACGATTATTTAACCAAAAAACAACAACGCTTGGTCACTACAAGACCTGACGTAATATGGCAATTTGCACAGCATTTAAAAAAGGACTACAAGTCAAAAGGTCAAGATATTGCTGTGTACGTTAGTGCAAAAGTAAGCGTTAATGGAAGACCTCATAAAACGCTAATTAATACTAAAACAGATTTAGCTAGTGTCAAGTGGCAACCCTTTAAGCACAGCGATTGGGTATTACCTTCGCAATTAGATAAATAATTTATTTTAAAGCAACCAAAATCTTACTACTTTTACAACATATAATTTGAAGTTACAAATTGTCACCTAGCACAACAATTATAGTGTGCCAAAGCATGAAGTAACACCCAAAACAAAACATATGTTACAAGTACCATTTATCAGAGAAAACAAAGATTTAGTTATTAATAGATTAGCAGTTAGAAACATAGATGCTTCTACATTGATTGAAGAGGTAATAAATTTAGATGAAGAGCGTCGTGCTTTACAAACTAAATTAGATGCAGTTTTAGCAGAATCCAATGCTATCTCTAAAGAAATTGGTATTTTATATAAATCCGGTCAAGCCGAAAAAGCAAATGCTTTAAAAGCTAAAACAGCAGATTTTAAAGACGAATCTAAAGAGCTAAACGACAAGCTTACTACTACAGCCGAAGCTTTAAATCAACTATTATACAAAATCCCAAACATTCCACACGCTTCTGTACCAAAAGGTAATAGCGAAGAGGATAACGAAGAAGTATATGCCGAAGGTGAAATCCCTAAATTACATGATGGTGCATTACCACATTGGGAACTAGCAAAAAAATATGACATCATAGATTTTGAATTAGGTACAAAAATAGCTGGAGCAGGTTTTCCAGTATACAAAGGTAAAGGCGCTAAGTTACAACGTGCATTAATTGCCTATTTTTTAGATAAAAATACAGCTGCTGGCTATGAGGAAGTACAAGTACCACATCTTGTAAACGAAGCTTCAGCTCTAGCAACAGGACAATTACCAGATAAAGATGGACAAATGTATCATGCTACCAATGTTAGTCCAAGTCTTTACTTAATCCCTACAGGAGAAGTTCCAGCAACAAATATTTACAGAAACGATTTATTAGACGAAAAAGATTTACCAAAGTGCCTAACCACTTACACACCATGTTTTAGAGTTGAAGCAGGAAGTTATGGTGCACACGTGCGTGGATTAAACCGTTTACATCAATTTGATAAGGTTGAAATTTTACGTGTAGAGCATCCTGATAATTCTTACAAAGCATTAGACAGTATGGTTGACCACGTTAAAGCAATATTAAACGAACTTAATTTACCATTCAGAATCCTAAGACTATGTGGTGGTGACACAGGGTTTACTTCTGCATTAACTTATGACTTCGAAGTCTTTTCTACAGCACAAGACCGTTGGTTAGAAATATCAAGCGTTTCTAATTTTGAAACGTTTCAAGCCAACCGCTTAAAGCTTCGTTTTAAAAATAGTGAAGGTAAAAACGAATTAGCACATACCTTAAACGGAAGCTCTTTAGCACTACCTAGAGTTTTAGCAGGAATATTAGAAAACTACCAAACAGCAGACGGAATTAAGATTCCAGACGTATTAGTCCCTTATACAGGTTTTGAATATATTAATTAATTTTGTAGGTTTTTTCTTATTTATAAAATTAATTTAATCGATTAAACGTTAAAAAACACGTTGTTTTGTCGTTTTTAATACGTTTTGTTTTGTGGTTAACAAAAAATAAGTTTTCTTTGATACACCCAAAACAACCTACTAATTATGAAAACCGTTGCAAGATTGCTGCTTTTCATGCTTCTTTTAGCTGTTATGGTGAAAGTTTTAAACAAAACTAACGACCAAAGCAACGACAAAGAGACAATAGCACTAGTAAAACAATAAAAAGTAAAATTACATAGATAAACCCCAATCAAGTAATTGAATCTTATATTGAATATATATATGATTAATAGCACATTTATTAGATTGGCTAAATGCCTGAACTTAGTTCGGGCATTTTTTTTGCACATAATTTACATTTACTAGCTTTCGTATTTTTATATTTACAACAATGATAATTAAACGCTACATTTTAATAATACTCTTGATATTTTCTGTGACATTAAATGCACAGGAGGACTTAGTAGCACGCGAATATTTTACAAATGGTGAGTTTGAAAAAGCCTTAACCAGCTATAAAAAATTATACAACAAAAACACAAATAACACCAACTACTTATTACAATTAGTAAAAGTAGAACAACAATTAGAACTATATAAAGATGCAGAAGCAAGACTACTAGAAGTAATTGATACCAATAAATATCCAGAATTATTAGTAGAACTAGGTTACAACTACAACCTACAAAACGACAGTATAAATGCTATTAAATATTATCATCAAGCAATTAAATCCTTAGACGAAAACACAAATAATGCCTATCGCGTTGGTAGGACTTTTGAAAATCTATCACTTTTAAACCAAGCCATAACTACATACAAAAAAGCTATGCAACTTAATCCTAGGTTAGAGTTTAATATGCAATTAGCACGCATTTATGGCGCACAAGGTGAAGTAGAAAAAATGTTTGAAAGCTATATAGATTTAGTAGAAACTAGCTACAGTTATTTAAACACCATTAAAAGAAGTATTAGCGAGTTTATTTCGGATGATGCCTCCAATCAAAATAATATATTTTTAAAAAAAATACTCTTAAAAAAAATTCAACAATCACAAGATTTAATCTGGAATGAGATGCTTAGTTGGTTATTCATTCAGCAAAAAGATTACAATAAAGCTTTTGCTCAAGAAAAAGCAATTTACAAAAGACAAATGCAAAGCTTAGATCGTTTGGTAGAATTAGGTTTAATTGCAGAAAACCAAAAACAATACGACGATGCCATAGCTGTATTTAATTTTATAATTCAAAACACTCAAGACATTGACACCAAAATTGTTGGTAACTTAAAAGTGCTATTAATTAAAACAAAAATAGCCAGTGCTAACGACTATCCCAACATCCAGAAAGACTATGAAACGCTTTTTGAAACCTATGGTAAAACACCACAAACACTAAATTTACAAATTAACTACGCGCACTTTTTAGCCTTTAATTTTAACCAGCAAGATCAAGCCATTTCAATATTAAAAAACACATTAAAATATAAAATTTCAGAATATGATTTAGCTCCAGTTAAATTAGAATTAGGTGACATATTAATATTAAAAGAAAAATTTAACGAAGCCTTAATATACTACACCCAAATAGAACGCAACCTAAAAAACAGCACCATAGCACAGGAAGCAAGATTTAAGATTGCAAAAGCTAGTTATTATAAAGGTGATTTTAAATGGGCAGAATCACAGCTAAAAATATTAAAATCCTCGACCTCTCAATTAACCGCTAATGATGCATTAGATTTAAAATTACTAATTAGCGATAACAGAGCAGAAGACTCACTACAAGTAGCTTTAACTAAATATGCTAAAGCAGATTTATTAGCGTTTCAAAATAAAAATGACCAAGCCATTAGTATTCTAAATAGCGTTTTAACGGATCATAAAACAGAAGTTATTGTACCTCAAGCCTTACTAAAACAAGCAGCATTATTCGAAACTAAAAATGAATTTGAAAACGCAAAGTCAAATTACCAACGTATTATAACAGACTTTAAAGACAGTATTTTATTAGATAACGCACTATACAATTTAGCAGAACTATTAGTAAATCACTTAAATCAACCAGAAGAAGCTAAAAAATTATACGAACAATTATTGTTCAATCATTCGGATAGCATATACGCAGTCGATGCTCGTAAAAAATTTAGAGCGCTTCGTGGTGACACCTTAAACTAACATTATGGTAGTAGCAGAAACAGAACGACTTATAATTACTAAGTTTACATTGGATGATGCTCAATTTTTTATAGATTTAGTTAACACTCCAAAATTTAAATTGTTTATTGGTGACCGTAAAGTAAACACTATTAACCAAGCCAAAGCACGCATTAAAAAGGGTCATTTAAATGACTACAAAACGCACGGTTATGGGTTTTACAAATTGCATTTAAAAGCAGAAAACAACAAACCAATTGGCACAAACGGTTTAACAAAACGAGCAAATTTAGAATTACCTGATATTGGCTTTGCAATGTTACCAGAATATGAAGGTAAAGGCTATGGGTTAGAATCGTCTTTAGCAATATTAGATTTAGCAAAAAATAGCTTTGATCTTAAAAAAATTGGAGCAATAACTAAAGATAATAACGTTGCATCCATTAAATTAATAGAAAAATTAGGTTTTAACTTCATAAAAATGGTAAAACCCTTTGAGGACGACTCAGAACTTATGTTATTTGCAAAAAACTTATAGACCATGTACATATATAACGTCACAGTAAATATAGATGATAGTGCTCACGACGAGTGGTTAATCTGGATAAAGCAACACATACCAACAGTGTTAGCAACTGGTAAGTTTGAAAAAGCAACACTTACAAAGGTTTTAGTAGATGAAGAAATGGGTGGACAAACCTATTCCATTCAATATAAATCCTATTCTAGAGAAGCTTTGGATGCCTATTACAAAGAAGACGCTGACAACCTTAGAAATGAAGGTCTTAAAAAATTTGCAGACAAAATGTTAGCCTTTAGAACAGAGCTTCAAATTGTGGACGAGTATTCGGTAACGTTTAAATAATTCAGCTTAAGCTGAAAAACAACCTATTTTATGGCACATCAAAAACATAACAACCATCAGGTTAAAGCAAAAAAATTTCTTGGTCAACACTTTTTAGAAGACGAAGGTATTGCTAAAGACATTGCTGATGCATTAACTTTAAATGGTTATAAAAACGTCTTAGAGATTGGACCAGGAATGGGTGTTTTAACCAAATACTTACTACAAAAACCTATTACAACATACGTTATAGAAATAGATACAGAAAGTGTAGAATACCTACAAAACAACTATCTAAACTTAGCGCCAAGAATCATTGAAAAAGATTTTTTAAAATACGACTTAAGCCAGACTTTTAAGGACCAACCTTTTGCAATAATTGGTAACTTCCCTTATAATATTTCAACTCAAATTGTATTTAAAACATTAGAGCTTCGTGATCAAATTCCAGAATTTTCTGGTATGTTTCAAAAAGAAGTAGCACAACGTATTTGCTCCAAAGAAGGGAGTAAAGTTTACGGTATATTGTCTGTATTAACTCAAGCGTTTTATGATGCCGAGTACTTATTTACAGTACCTCCAACCGTTTTTAATCCACCACCAAGAGTAGATTCTGGAGTATTACGTTTAACACGTAAAGCAGATTATAGTTTACCGTGTGACGAAAAACTATTTTTCAGAGTAGTAAAACAAGCTTTTCAGCAACGACGCAAAACCATTCGTAACAGTTTAAAAACAATGGAATTGTCAGATAATTTAAAAGCAAACCCTATCTTTGACAAACGACCAGAGCAACTAAGCGTTGCCCAATTTTTAGAGTTAACTAGCCTAATCGAAAACGACAAATAATTATTTGGTGGAAGACAATCAAAACATACAATTTCAGCTTACAGATGCACTTATTGAGCAAGTAGAGTTACTTATCGAACAAAAAAACGATAAAGCACTTAAAACGCTTTTAGAGGAGTTTCACTACGCAGATATTGCCGAAATCTTAGATGAAGTAAATCTAGACGAGGCTATGTATGTTATTAAGCTTCTAGACTCTGAAACCACATCTGATGTCCTAATGGAATTAGATGAGGACAATCGGGAAAAGGTTTTAAAAAATCTGTCTGCTAAAGAAATTGCAGAAGAAATAGAAGAACTTGACACAGATGATGCTGCAGATATTATTGCAGAGCTTCCAGAAGAGCGTCAAGCAGAAGTAATATCTCAAATAGAAGACCAAGAGCACAAAGCCGAAATCCAAGAACTATTAGCATACGACGAGGATACAGCAGGTGGTTTAATGGCAAAAGAGCTTGTCAAGGTTTACGAAACTTGGACAGTAGCAGGCTGTCTGCGTCGTATTCGTGGTCAAGCACAACACGTTAGTCGCGTACACTCTATTTACGTCGTAGACAAACAAGAAAAACTATTAGGTCGACTATCACTAAAAGACTTATTAACAGCAAAAAGTGATCAAAAAATAGCAGAATTAGCCAACAGCAATGTGGACTATGTGTACGTGGAAGAAGATGTAGAGGAAGTCGCAAAAATCATGCAAAAGTATGACCTAGAAGCGATTCCTGTGGTTGATCAAAATAAAACACTATTAGGTCGTATTACTATTGATGATATCGTTGATGTTATTCGTGAAGAAGCAGACAAAGATTATCAAATGGCAGCAGGTATATCGCAAGATGTAGAAGCAGATGATAGCATCCTTAAATTAACTAAAGCACGATTACCATGGTTACTAATTGGCATGTTTGGCGGACTTGGAGCAGCCAGCATCATCGAAGGATTTAACGGTTCCATGGGTGAGTTTATAATCCTACTAAGTTTTGTTCCATTAATACAAGCAACAGCAGGTAATGTTGGTGTACAATCCTCTGCAATTGTAGTTCAAGGATTAGCCAACAACAGTATAGATGGCAACATCATAAAACGTTTATTTAAAGAGTCTATCTTAGGATTAGTAAACGGTCTAGCACTAGCCTTAGTCGCTATAGCAGTAACACATTTTGCATTTAAAACACCCTATATAATTTCAATAACCATAGCAATAGCCTTAGTTGCTGTAATTATAATGGCAGCATTAATTGGTACATTTATCCCAATATTTTTAGATAAAAGAGGTATAGATCCAGCAGTAGCAACAGGACCATTTATAACAACAAGTAACGACGTCTTTGGTATTTTACTGTACTTTATCATTGCAAAATCAATCTTAGGATTTTAAATAATTTGGGCGTTACCTAAAGGTCGTGTCATCCGTTATATCTTTTTTTTGCCATATATGGCAGCAAAAAAAAGGATGTCACTGCTACCACTAACGCATAAAAACATTACTTTTATTAAAATTGTTTAACACATTTAGACAGTCTCTAATAAATGAAAATATTACACCTTGACGCCAATCATCCATTGCTAATCAATCAGCTTAACGATTTAGGCTTTACAAATCACGAAGATTATACCTCTTCCAAAATAGACATCCAACAAAAAATAAATCAATACGATGGTTTTATAATACGCAGCCGATTTAGTATTGACAAAACTTTTTTAGATGCAGCAACCAACCTAAAATTTATAGGACGTGTTGGTGCAGGTCTAGAAAACATAGATTGTGACTACGCACAAAGTAAAGGCATAGCTTTAATTGCAGCTCCCGAAGGTAATCGTAATGCTGTAGGAGAGCATAGTTTAGCAATGCTATTAAGTCTATTTAACAAGCTTAATAAAGGCGACAAAGAAGTTAGAGAAGGCAAATGGTTACGCGAAGACAATCGTGGATTAGAATTAGATGGTAAAACCGTTGGCTTAATTGGTTACGGTAATATGGGAAAAGCCTTTGCAAAAAAACTACGTGGCTTTGACGTTAAGGTCTTATGTTATGACCTTAAACCAAACGTAGCAGATACTAACGCTACACAAGTACCTTTATCTAAGTTACAAGACCAAGCAGACGTATTAAGTTTACATACACCAGAAACACCATCTACCATTAATATGATTGATGCAAAATTTATAAACGGTTTTAAAAAACCGTTTTGGTTAATAAATACAGCTAGAGGCAAAAGCGTTGTCACATCAGATTTAGTTTCAGCATTAAAAACGGGAAAAATATTAGGTGCAGGTTTAGATGTTTTAGAATATGAAAAATCATCCTTCGAAAATCTTTTTACCGATAATAAAATGCCAGAAGCCTTCAAATATTTAATAAAAGCAGATAATGTTATTTTATCTCCACACGTAGCTGGATGGACCATTGAAAGTAAAGAAAAACTAGCACAAACAATAGTAGATAAAATTAAATCACAGTTTATCTAGTTACATAAAAATAAAATTAAACCAAATGACCTCAACCGCAAAAACACCAGAAGACTACATCAATCAACTTCCAGAAGACAGAAAAGCACCTATAACTAAACTGCATAATTTAATAATACAACACATGCCAAAAGGTTTGGAAGCAGGCATGGGTTATAGTATGTTGGCTTATTATGTACCAAAATCTATATATCCAGCTGGTTACCATTGCAAACCGTTTCCGCCTTTACCTTTTATTAATGTAGCTTCTCAAAAAAACTTTATAGCAATATATCATTCTGGTTTATATGCAAAAAAAGAATTATACGATTGGTTTGTTGCAGAGTACCCAAAACATTGTAAATACAAATTAGACATGGGTAAAAGTTGTATCAGATTTAAAAAAATGGATGACATCCCTTACGATTTAATTGAGGAGTTATTAGGTAAAATGAGTGTTGAAGAATGGATAACAATTTATGAATCTGTATTAAAATTAAAAAAATGAAAAAACGCGTTACAGGAATAGGTGGTCTATTTTTTAAAACTAAAGACCCAAAAGCAACAAAGGATTGGTACCAAAAACATTTAGGATTTGATACGGATGATTATGGCTCAACCTTCTGGTGGAAAGATAAAGATGGTAATGACTGCTCGACACAATGGAGTCCTTTTAAAGAAGATAGCCAACATTTTGAGCCTTCTAAAAAAGACTTTATGTTTAATTATCGTGTAGAGAACTTAACAGAATTACTATCCGCTTTAAAAGAAGAAGGCGTAACTGTACTAGGTGAAATTGAAGAATACAGCTACGGAAAATTTGGTTGGATTTTAGATAATGATGGTAATAAAATTGAGCTTTGGGAACCTATTGATAAAATATTTTTAAAATAATCATAAATTATTGTAATATATTAGCTTTCAGAAAAATAAAATCGATAAATCATGAATGAAGAGCACAAAAATATTGAAAGTGAAGCAGAGAAAACTTTAAACAGTTTAGAAGACACTGCAAATAATGTAGCTGAAGACGTCAAAGAAAAATCCGAAGAAACCTTAGAAGCTGTTAAAGAAAAGACATCAGAAGTTGTTGATAAAGCAGAGTCTAAATTTGAAGATCTAAAAGAGGATGCTAAAGAAACGTTTGAGAAAGCAAAAGCTAAAGCTAGCGAGTTTATAAACGAAGATGCTAAAGAGTTTATGGACGATACTAAAGACAAAGCATCTAAAATAGCCAAAGAGGCAGGAGAAAAATTTGACGAGTTGTCAGATGATGCTAAAGAAACATATCAAAAAGCTAAAGAAAAAGCAACTGAATTTATTAACGAGGATGCAAAAGAGATGCTAGATGACGCCAAAGAAAAAGCTTCAAAATTTGCAGACGAAGCAGGTGATAAACTAGAAGATTTGGCAGAAGATGCTAAAGAAGTTATAGAGGAAACGACTAAAAAAACTAAAAACTTTTTCCAAAGGTTATTTGGTAAATAATTTTAAAAAATCAAATTTAAAACCAAAGTCTTGCTTGATTTTGGTTTTTTAATTAAATTTATCATTGTGATATTGCAATATCACTTTAATAATAATATTAATCATATAATGACTATGGGCTTTTCAAAAAAACAGCTATTTAATACATCGCAAAATCAAGTGGCAAGTATTACTAAAGTATTGGGTCATCCTGCTAGAATAGCCATGATACAGTACATAAGCGAAAACAAAGATTGCAATTGCAATGCGCTTGTGGAAAGCACTGGATTGTCACAACCAACTATCTCGCAACACCTTGGCGAGATTAGAAAAATTGGTTTACTTAAACAAAAAGTAAAAGGAAAAAACCTATTTTACACGATTGATTTAGATCAATTAAACGAAAGTAGACGTGTTGTCAATGACTTTTTTGTAAAAACTCAGGTTAATTGCAATAAGTAATAGTTATTGTAAATTATAATCCGATGGTAGCATATTTACCAATCTATCTTGTCCAAACAGACCTCCAAACAATACATTGTTAATAGGAAAGTGTATACCAAAGCTGTCTATATAAAAAGTAAGATCTTTTGAGTTTGGCAATAAAAAGGCTTGCTCTAAGTTTTCAAAACTAACAACGACTTTATTAGCGTCTAAAAAGGAGACTTTTGTAGTGTTTTGTTCTGTTTTTTCAGTTTTAAAAACTGCATTTTGAATGGTTTCAAATAATGGATCGGAAGATTTTTCATCCTCTTTTTTAAATAACTTAAATCCATTTTCCCTAAGATTACTTGCTGCTAAACTTCTCATAAAATATAATAATGAGGTCTTGTAAACAAAGCTTCGGTTTTTGAGATAACGTTTCTTTACTTTTTTATTTAATTCGGTAAAAATACTAGTACCACTGTAAAATACTTCTTTAACATAATCAAATCCTGCTGCTGATGTATGGAACATGATTTCAAAATCCACTAAGTTATACTCGACTTTATAACCTAAATACTTATTTATTACAACTATGGGTTGATTTGCTGTAGCGTACATAGTTTGATCTACTTTGCTATATCTAAATCTAATGTTATCAAGGTTTTTGATCTTACAATCTTCACTATGGATTGACTGTCCTAAAAACTCGCGTTTAAAATATCCTATTTTTTTTTCTCTTGACCAGTCATCATCAGTTAAGACTATCTCGTCCAAATCTGTAGCTTGAGGTTTAAGCTTTATTATAGGATTATTTTGAAGTGTTTTTTTATCAATTATTAACGTCTCGTACCCAATATAACTAATTACTAATGGTGCGTTTATAGTTTTTTGTGTTGTGATAGAAAAATTACCATCAAGATCTGTGATTACTCCAATGGTTGTACCATCAAAATAAACGGTAACACTAGATAACAATTGATTTGTATCTGCGTCATGTACAGTACCAGAATAGGTCTGCGCAAATGTTAATGTGCTAACAAAAAAAGCAATTAAAATTACAATTCTGTTACTCATTTTGCTCAGTAACTTTACGCTCTAATTCTGCTTGAAACTCTTCCATAACAGGTCTTACTGTACTTTCTGGTAAATCCTCAATTTTAATATACATTAAACCATCTACTGCATTATTAAATAGTGGATCAACATTAAAAGCCACTAAACGTGCATTTTGTTTGATGTACTTTTTAAGTAGTACAGGAAGCCTTAATGCTCCTGGTTCAATCTCGTCTATAATTTTATCAAACTTGTTTAAGTCAGCTTCTGTTGCATCAAATACAAAGTCCTTATCTGCATCTTTAAGTTTTACTTTAAATTCTTTTTTAGGATGTACATATTGGGCTACATAAGGATCGTAATAATGAGACTTCATAAACTCAATCATTAACGATTTAGAAAACTCTGAAAATTGATTACTGATACTAACACCACCAATTAAAAACTTATGCTCAGGATGACGTAACGTAGTATGAACAATACCTTTCCATAATAAAAATAAAGGCATTGGTTTTTGCTGATACTCTTTTATTATAAATGCACGACCCATTTCAATGGACTCACTCATCATTTTATACAGTTCTGGTTCAAAACCAAACAAGTCTTGCAGATAAAACCCATTAATCCCATAATTGGCAAAAATCTGAGATCCTAATCCCATCCTGTATGCTCCTGCTAAAACATTAGCTTCACTATCCCATAAAAATAAATGGTGGTAATAATTATCAAATTGGTCTAAATCTATAGGCTCATTTGTCCCTTCTCCTACTTCTCTAAAAGTAATCTCTCTCAAACGACCAATTTCACGCAGCAAGTTTGGCATGTTTTCGGCAGTAGCCAAAAACACTTCGTAATTTTTACTAGTTAATAACTTACAATCTTGAGATCTTAAAAAATCAACCTCTTTAATCATAGCTTCTTGACTAACAGGTGTGACGATTTGCTTAGGTGCTTTTACCGATTTGGGTACTTTTAAACTAGAAGAAATAGAATCTATTATTTTTTCTTTTGGTTCAAATGCATTGGATAGCATATAGGTTTTTCTTCTTATAAATTCAGAAAAATCTGAAAGCGACTCATGCTCGGCTTGATCGTTCACAGAGATTGGCTTTCCTATTCTAACCTTTATCACTCGTCTTTTTTGAGTCAACAACTCTGATGGTAATTTTGCGGTTCTAAAGATATCGCTAATTTTAGATAGCTTATAAAACAACTTACTATTATTAGCATGAAAGTATATTGGTACTACAGGTACTTTAGCTTTTTGGACTAACTTCATAGCTGTTTCTTCCCATGGTCTATCTACTACCAATTTACCGTCTCTATAAGTAGACACTTCTCCTGCAGGAAATATACCTAGAGGGTGACCATCGCGTAAGTGTGAAATTGCACTTTTAAATCCTGCTATGCTAGATTTTGCATCTTTTCTGTCCTCAAAAGGATTAACAGGCATTATATATGGCTTCATCGGTTCTATACGATGTAATAAAAAGTTAGCAATTATTTTAAAATCTTCGCGTTGTTCTAGCATTAATTTTAAAAGTAATATACCATCAATTCCGCCTAAAGGATGATTAGAAACTGTAATGTATGCGCCATCTTTAGGTAAACGCTTTAAATCCTCTTCAGGTATTTCAAATTTAATTTGAAATTCATCTAAAATTCCGTTTAAAAATTCTAAATGTGATAAATGTTTATTACGATTATAGATTTTATTTAAAGTAGATATCTTTAAAACTTTCATTAATAACCAACCAACAAAAGTCCCTAAAAACCCGTATTTATCAAGTTTTATAGCTTTTGAAACTTCTTTTGCAGTGACTAATCCCATTTAATTTTATTCATATTAGAGTTTACAAATGTAATCAATAGATTTATTTAGTTACTATTTGTAGTGTTTCTTGAAACATTTGTTTTAATAAAACTGTTTTTCCGACTTCCAAATCGGCAATTGCTTTTTGATTGTAATGCCTAATCGTGTACAAAGATACGTTATCATTACATGTCACTTTAAATTTAGCTTTTAAATGTAACAATAAAGGCTCTAAATTATTGTAATTATTATCAAAACAAACAGAAAAACTAATCGCAGAGTTTTGGATAACATCAACTTTCATTTTATATTTTGATAGCAAATTAAATATTTCGCTAATATTATCTTCTACAATATAGGAAAAGTCTAAAGTAGATAATGATAATAAGACTTGGTTTTGCTTTACTATAAAACAGGGTACTTTTGGCTCAATTCCTTTAATTTTACTAACTATTGTTCCATCTTCATTTGGTTGTAAAAACGATTTAACGTACAATGGTATTTCTTTACGTTGCAGTGGTTGTAATGTTTTAGGATGTATTACTGAGGCTCCATAAAAAGCCAGCTCAATAGCTTCTGTATATGATATGGCATTTAATAATTGTGCATTTTTGAAGTGTCTTGGGTCGGCATTTAAAACACCAGGTACATCTTTCCAGATGGTAACACTATCTGCACTTAGGCAATAAGCCAAAATGGCTGCTGTATAATCACTACCTTCGCGACCTAAAGTTGTTGTAAAATTATTTTTGTCGCTTCCTAAAAACCCTTGAGTTATATTAAGTTTACTAGTATCAACATGTTTAGTAATTAACTGCTGTGTTAGGTCCCAATTAACATTTGCGCGTCTATAATAGTCATCTGTTTTAATTAATTGTCTAACATCTATCCAATTATTAGTAAATCCTTTTAAGTTTAAAAATTGACTAATTATAGTGGTAGATACTAACTCTCCAAATCCTATCACTTGATCGTAAACAAAATTATAATCCGGAGATTTATTTGCTTTCAAAAAAGTGGTGAGCTCTTCAAAAAGCGCATTTGTAATATCAAAAACGGGATGATTTTTATTTTCAAAAAGCTCTGATATAATATCGTTATGATAAGTCACAACTGCTTGTATAGCTTGCTGTAATTCTGGTTTGTTATCAAAATAGTTACCTATAACCTGCTCTAAAGCATTAGTGGTTTTACCCATTGCAGACACAATAATTAACGTATTATCATGTCCAACTTGATCTAAAACCGAAATTAGATTTTTAACACCTTTGGCATCCTTAACAGATGCACCTCCAAATTTAAATACTCTCATTTATAATTTTTGGATGTAATTTTCAATACTTGATTGATCCATTTGTACTAAAAACCAATCTTTTAGTAAAGTGGCTCCTTTACTTTCATAAAATTTTATTGCAGGTTCATTCCAATCTAAAACTTCCCAACATATACGTTTAACACCTAAACTATAACCGTATTTGATAACCTCGTCAAGAAGTAAAGTACCTAGACCTTCTCCTCTATAGTTTTCTTTAACAATTAAATCTTCTAAATGTACTGTCTTACCTTTCCAGGTAGAAAAACGAATATATATTAAAGCCATAGCTACAACTTCATCATTTTTTTCGGCCACAAAAGTTGTAAATAAGGGTTGTTTTCCAAAACCTTGTTCCAATAAATCTGCTTCTGTAATAATGACTGCTTCTGGTTGTTTTTCAAAAACAGCTAGTGTTTTTATCAAGTCAAGCATAGCCGGAACATCTCTTTTTTCGGCAAAACGAATTGTAAACTCCATAAAATTTTAATTTAATCAAATATAGTTTAAGAATGTTTATAATACCAAATTATGGACAACTACAACGTTATAATTGTTAAAATATACGATATTTGTGCAAACAACTACATCTAAACACATGTCTAAAAAAAATCAAACGTTAGGAGAATTTATTATTGAAAACCAAGCTTCGTTTAAATACACATCCGGAGAACTCTCTAGATTAATAAACTCTATACGTCTTGCTGCCAAGGTTGTAAACCATGAAGTTAACAAAGCTGGACTTGTAGATATTATTGGTGCTGCAGGAGATACAAACATACAAGGTGAGGACCAGCAAAAGCTAGATGTCTATGCCAATGATAAATTTATCCAAACCCTTACAAATCGTAATATTGTATGTGGTATTGCAAGTGAAGAAGAAGATGATTTTATTACAATAAATAGTCAAGATGATAACAATCAAAATAAATACATTGTATTAATTGACCCTTTAGATGGCTCTTCTAATATTGATGTTAACGTGTCTGTAGGAACTATTTTTTCAATTTATAGACGTGTTACGCCAGTTGGAACACCTGTAACTATCGAAGATTTTTTACAACCAGGAAACCAACAAGTTGCTGCAGGATATGTGGTTTATGGTACATCTACAATGCTAGTATACACCACTGGTCATGGTGTTAATGGGTTTACATTAAATCCAGCAATCGGTACTTTTTATTTATCACATCCAGATATGCAGTTTCCGGAAAACGGAAACATATACTCTGTAAACGAAGGTAATTATACACACTTCCCACAGGGTGTAAAAAACTATATTAAATACTGTCAAATGGAAGAAGGAGATAGACCTTATACATCTAGGTACATTGGGTCATTGGTTTCTGACTTTCATAGAAACATGATTAAAGGAGGTATTTATATGTATCCTAAAAGCTCAAAAAATGAAGACGGTAAATTAAGATTATTGTATGAATGTAATCCTATGGCTTTTTTAGCAGAACAAGCTAACGGAAAGGCAAGTAATGGTTACAACAGAATTATGGATATTGAGCCAACAGCACTACACCAACGCGTTCCTTTTTTCTGCGGAAGCAAAAACATGGTACTTAAAGCTGAAGAATTCATGCAAAACGCTGATTAATTAACATTGTGTTTATTTTTTTGCTACTTTTGAAACATAAATTATCCTGATGGCAAATACAGACAAAATCAACGAAGACAACATGCAAGCATCTTCTGAAGCAACTTCAAAAATAGATGCGATTAAGCAACTTATTTTTGGTGAAAACATGCAAGCTTACGATAGTGAGTTTGAAACACTAAAAAATGATATCCTTGCTAAGAAAAAAGAATTAGAAGCTTTGATGGACGAAGTTAAGTCTGAGTTACTTCAAAACATTGATAATCTAAGCACTGATATTAATATTAGAATTACAGAGCTAGAAAACAATTTAGAAGATAAAGTTGACGATTTAAACGAGAAAAAAGTGGATCGTAAACTTTTAGGTGAACTATTTACCAAATTAGGCGAAAAAATAAGTCAATAACAAATTGACTTCCGCATGAACCAAGAAGATAAATTAAAAATCCTTAAGGACATCTTGCTTAAAGATGAGCATGAGTACGCCTTGTCAATTGAAGAAAAGCTTAAAAAACTTGAAGATTTAATTAACAAGCAAAATAATTTATCTAAACATATAGACCCTATTCTAGAAGATAAACTAGAAGCGTTTATCAAGGAAATGCCAAAAACATTAGGACCAACAATTACGCAAACGTTACAAGAAGAAATTAAAAACTCTCAGGATGCAGTAGTTGAAGCCTTATACCCAATAATGGGTAAAATGATTAAAAAATATGTACAGAAAGAAATACAAATCCTATCTGAAAACATAAATAAAAGCTTAAACAACACCTTTTCTTGGGCTTCGATAAAAAGAAAATTTAGATCAAAAAAATCAGGAGTATCAGAAGGAGATATGATTATTCACGATCAATTTAAATCTAAGATAGAGCAAATAATGGTTATTGAAAGTGGCTCTGGACTAATTGTATCAGAATACTCAAAAACCCAAGGAATAGACCAAGACACGGTTGCTGGTATGTTAACAGCCATAAAAAGTTTTGCGCAAGATGCCTTTACAACTCAAATTCAAAATTTAGAATATATAGAATATGAAAACTACCACATTCATCTTCAAAATTTTTCTAATTATTATATTGCTGTTGTAATTTCAGGTGCATTTACAGCTACCTTTAGAAGCAAACTTGAAGACAAACTTCTAGACTTTGCACAAAACATAATAAACAAAACAGATTTAGAAAACAGTGATATTTTTAACACTAAACTAAAAGATTACTTTGACAATGAAAATATCTAAAAAAATAGTTTTAATAGGCCACTTTGGTGTTGGTAAATCCTCTTTAATAAGACGATTTGTAGAAAACACATTTACAGAAGACTACAAAGTAACTATTGGTGTACACATTTTAAAAAAAGAAGTATCAATACCAAAAACAGATAAAGATATAACGCTTGTTATTTGGGACTTAGAAGGAAACGATGATATCACAAATACTAGACCATCATACCTTATAGGTACCAATGGTTTTTTATATGTTTTTGACATGACTAGACCTGCAACCTATCAAAACATAGAAGCTGATTTAGATTACATCAAAGACCGCTACCCAAAAACACCAATTAAAGTTATTGGTAACAAAAAAGATTTGGTTACTAACGAGTTTATTAAACAGAACAAAGATGTTTTTGGACGCTTTGTCGATTTTTATACAAGTGCAAAAGCTGGTACTAACGTTGACGATGTTTTTATTAATTTAGCAGAAGCTGTAATTTAACAAGCGAAAAAATAATGCTAGAACAATACAAAAAAGAATATTCGCAATCCACAAATCAATACATAGTTGTAGACTTAGATGGTAAAATATTAGAGTCTGACGATGTTATATTTACTAAGGTCGTTGGAAAAAACATTTCCACAATTCATCCTTTTTTTGAAAGTATACATAGTACACTTCTAGAACCAAACCAAAGACACGTATTTTCTTGTATTCATTTAACAAATCCTGAAAACCAAACTATAATAACAGACATTATTGTAAAAACTTTTGACGGTAAACAACCGCCTTTAGTAGCTGTTTTGGATCTTACTACGCATTATGAAAATTACCAAACAACAGCTCAGGTTAGAAATGAGTCTGTTATAAACTCTCAAATTTTAGAGTTAAAAAACGAATACCTACAAGAAAAAGAAGCCTTTAAAAATGCATTTATTGCAAACTTTAGTCATGAGTTAAGAGACCCTTTAACAGGAATCTTAACGTTTTCTGATATATTAAAAAAGACCAATTTAAATGACGAGCAATTAAATTACTTAAAAGTAATAGACTCGTCATCTACTTACCTAAAACAATTAATAGAAGATATTTTAGACATCTCTAAAATTGAAGCAGGTAAGTTAGACCTTGTTATTAGTCCTTTTGATATTAGACAATTACTAGAAGACATAAAAAGTATTTTTGAAATTAAAGCACAACAAAAAGGATTAGAGTTAATCACTAATTTTAATGATAACCTACCAGAAGTTGTTGGTGGTGACCCTTTAAGATTAAGACAGGTATTAAGCAACCTTCTAGAAAACGCTATAAAATTTACAGAAGAAGGTACCATTACCTTTAATGCGTCTTTAAACCAAATCAGAGCTCAAAAAGCAAGCATACACTTCCAAATAATAGATACAGGAATAGGAATCCCTCAAGACAAAATAGAAGATGTCTTCACAAGTTTTACACAATTAAATAACTCTCAAGCCTACAAAGGTGCAGGATTAGGATTAGCAATTGCCAAGCATTTAGTAAGCTTAACACATAGCAAAATTAGCGTAGACAGTACAGAAGGGGAAGGTAGCACGTTTTCTACCAATATCAATTTTAGCTTAGATAAAAACCATAAAATAAAAACTAAAAAGAAAGACGCTGTAACTTCACCACGATCAAATAAAAAATACAGTATTTTATTAGTTGAAGATTCAGAAATTACTCAATTATCCATACTAAAAATATTAGCCTCTAGAGGTAATTACTTTTTAGACATAGTAACAAAAGGAGAAGACGTTATTCCAAGAATAGAAAACTCTGAGTTTGACCTAATACTTATGGATATAAAATTACCTAATAGTTATGGTGACGAGATTACCAAACTAATTAGAAAAATGCCAGAACGCGAACATAAAAAAATCCCAGTAATAGCGCTAACCGCTCGTGTTATGAAAGACGATTTAAAACGCTATAAAAAAGCAGGAATTAACGATGTTATCCAAAAACCATTTGACGAAAACGCCTTAATTACCAAAATAGAAGAATATTTAAAATAAAAAAAAAGCGAACTTTAAAGTTCGCTTTTTTTTATAGTTATCAAACAGGATTATCTGTTCATCGTTTTAATTTCTTCAGCAAAAGTATCTAAATCAACACCTTCATGCACTAACTCTAAAGCCTTATGCGTAATATATTTAGCATTGCTAGATTTAAAACCTAAACCAACACATAAACGCTCCAATACAGCTGTTTGCTTAGGACCTTCAATATGATCAGCCCAAACCATTCTTGACAAATCATACAGACGCTCTAAACGTTGGTCATAAGATGTTGGAGGGTTAATTGGATGCTCTTTATAATCAATTAATATCTGCTTATACTCGCCTTCACTAATATCTAAATTACGTGCTAAACGATCTAAAAACGCTTTTTCTGACTCACTAATCACACCATCACTCATTGCTACACGTACAATTGCAGCAAAATGATCCTCATTACGCTTTTTAAATCCACTATCGAATAAATCTGAAAATGACATACTTTTTTGTTTAATTTTAGACTACAAATATAGTCAAACCGTACACCTTTTAAAATTAAAAGTTTCTATTTTTTTGGGCGTTTATTTTACACCCTTTAATAGGTGTAAAAAACCAGGCTCTCGTGGCTCGCTCTCTGCGAGGAGCTCAGACAAACCACTCCATCCTTAACGCATCTACCCATGGATATTTCTAAAAAGTTAAATTTTGTAAATCTAAAAGCTAATAATTTATGCATTGCTTATATTTGCACAAACTAAATTTATAGTGAGTAAAACCTTAATCTCGCAAACCTATTTACAGTCTTTGCAATTGCAAAAACTGCAAACTGCTATTGCCCAAACCCAAAGTAAAACACATTTAAAAGGACTTGTAGGCTCATCATTATCCTACGTTGTAGCACAATCTTTTAAACAAACACAGCTACCCTTTTTACTTATTTTTAATGACAAAGAAGAAGCAGCTTTTTACCTAAACGATTTAGAACAACTCATTAACAAAACAGACGTCCTATTTTATCCAGGAAGCTATCGTAGACCCTATCAAATAGAAGAAACTGATAACGCAAACGTACTTCTACGTGCCGAAGTTTTAAACCGTATTAACTCACGTAAAAAACCCGCTATAATAGTTACCTATCCTGACGCACTGTTTGAAAAAGTAGTCACCAGAAAAGAGCTAGAGCGTAATACACTTAAAATAACCGTTAATGATAACCTATCAATAGACTTTGTTAACGAAGTCCTATTTGAGTATAAATTTAAACGTGTTGATTTTGTAACAGAACCTGGAGAGTTTTCAGTACGTGGAGGAATTGTAGATGTGTTTTCATTTAGTCATGACGAACCCTACCGAATCGAGTTTTTTGGAGACGAAGTAGATAGTATCAGGACTTTTGATGTAGAAACACAATTATCTACAGAGCAAATTAAAAAAATTAGTATCATACCAAATGTTGCTAATAAATTAATGGACGAGTCCAGACAAAGTTTTTTAAAATACATTGCTCAAAAAACAGTCGTTTTTGGCAAAAATTTTGACTTAACCTTTGATCGTGTGGACGATTTTTTTGACAAAGCAATTGCTGCTTTTGTTAAATTAAACAAAGACATTAAACACGCAGAACCACTAGAATTATTTTGTAATGCTGCCGAGCTAAAAAAACAACTATTAGATTTTAACATCGTAGAACTTGGTACAGACTCAATTTTTAGTGCAACACAAGTCATACAACATAATACCACACCGCAACCTACATTTAATAAACAGTTTAACTTATTAATAGATAACCTAAATAGTAATCATAATAACGATTACACAAACTATATAGCTTGTGTCAGTGAGCAACAAGCAAAACGTTTTCATGATATATTTGACGATGTTGAACAAGACGTCCATTACCAAACCATTACCCAATCACTGTACCAAGGATTTATAGATCACGACCTTAAAATAGTCGTTTATACAGATCACCAGATTTTTGAACGTTATCATAAATTTCATCTTAAAAATGGATATGCTAAAAAGCAAGCCATAACCTTAAAAGAGCTTACAAACCTTGACATTGGTGATTATGTAACCCACATTGATCATGGAATAGGAAAATTTGGAGGACTTCAAAAAATAGATGTCGAAGGTAAAAAACAAGAAGCTATTAAATTAGTGTATGGAGAACGTGATGTCCTATATCTAAGCATTCACTCATTACACAAAATAACTAAGTTTAATGGTAAAGATGGTAAACCTCCCAAAGTATACAAATTAGGAAGTAAAGCTTGGAAAGTTCTTAAAGAAAAAACTAAATCTAGGGTTAAGCACGTTGCTTTCAACCTAATAAAATTATATGCAAAACGTAAGCTAGAAAAAGGATACCAATACAAACCTGACAGCTATTTACAACACGAGCTAGAGGCTTCTTTTTTATACGAAGACACACCTGATCAAATTACTGCAACTGCAGATATAAAAGCAGACATGGAAAGCGAGCGTCCAATGGACCGTTTAATATGTGGAGATGTTGGTTTTGGTAAAACCGAAGTAGCCATTCGTGCAGCTTTTAAAGCAGTGGATAATGGTAAACAAGTTGCAGTTTTAGTACCAACAACAGTATTAGCCTTTCAACACCATAAAACCTTTACAGAACGTTTAAAAGACTTTCCGGTAACTGTAGATTACGTTAACCGTTTTAGGACTGCAAAACAAAAAAAGGAAACCTTAGAAAAATTAGAAAAAGGTCACGTTGATATCATTATAGGCACGCATCAACTAGCAAGTAAAAATGTTAAGTTTAAAGATCTAGGATTGCTTATTGTTGACGAAGAACAAAAATTTGGTGTTGCTGTAAAAGAAAAATTAAAAACTTTAAAGGATAATGTAGATGTATTAACGTTAACAGCAACTCCAATACCTAGGACGTTGCAATTTAGTTTAATGGCAGCAAGAGATTTATCAGTCATTACTACACCTCCACCTAATCGTTATCCAATAGAAAGTAACGTGATTAGATTTACAGAGGAGTCTATTAGAGATGCTGTAAGCTACGAGATAGAACGTGGTGGACAAATCTTTTTTATTCACAACCGTATAGAAAACATTAAAGAAGTTGCTGGTATGATCCAAAGACTTGTACCTGATGCTAAAATAGGTATTGGTCATGGACAACTTGAAGGTAAAAAACTAGAAAGCTTGATGCTTGGTTTTATGGATGGCGAATTTGACGTGCTTGTCAGTACAACAATTATTGAAAGCGGTTTGGATGTACCAAATGCCAACACCATTTTTATTAACAACGCTAATAATTTTGGATTAAGTGATTTGCATCAAATGCGTGGTCGTGTTGGACGTAGTAATAAAAAAGCATTTTGTTATTTTATAACTCCAGAATACTCTGCAATGACAGACGATGCCAGAAAACGCATACAAGCTTTAGAGCAGTTTACTGAGTTAGGTAGTGGTTTTAATATTGCTATGAAAGACCTTGAAATAAGAGGAGCAGGAGATTTATTAGGAGGTGAACAAAGCGGATTTATAAATGAAATTGGTTTTGACACCTATCAAAAAATACTAAATGAAGCAATTGAAGAACTTAAAGAAAATGAGTTTAAAGAGTTATATGATGAACCTTTAGAAAATAAAGAATACGTTAAAGACATTACTATTGACACAGACATGGAACTTTTATTCCCTGACGACTATGTTAACAATATTGCCGAAAGATTAAGTCTTTACACCCAATTAAACAATTTTAAAACCGAAGCTGAATTAACCGAATTTGAAGCACAACTTATTGATCGTTTTGGAGAGTTACCAACACAGGTTGTGGATTTAATAAATAGCGTACGCATCAAATGGGTAGCTACCAAATTAGGTATTGAAAAAGTAATAATGAAACAAGGAAAGCTAATTTGTTATTTTATTAATGATCAACAAAGCAGTTTTTACCAAAGTCCAAATTTTACAAAATTACTACAGTATGTACAAACACATCCTCAGGCTTGTAAAATGAAAGAAAAACAAACCAGAAATGGCTTACGTTTATTACTTACCTTTGACAATATAAAAACGGTTAAAAAAGCTTTAATTGCCTTACAACCAATATTGGAATAGTTTTTGAAATTATAAAAGAAAATCACAAAAAATGAATAAAAAAATACTGTTTTTATTTGCCATATTACCAATCTTTTTGATGGCTCAAAACACAATTAAAGGAACTTTTACTCCAGCAGATCAATTTAAATTTGCATTTCTATACCAAGTTACTGCAGACACTTCAATTTTTGTAGACAATGCAGATATTGCAGCAGACGGAAGCTTTATTTTTAATCTTAAAAAAACACAAGCTCCTGGCACGTATCGTATTGTTTATGCACAACCACAAGACGAATATAACTTCGATTTTTTGTATAACAACGAGGATATTGAGTTAACCTTTGATTTAGAAAAAGGTCTAGAATTTGTAACTTCCGAAGAAAACAAACTTTGGATTTCTTACAATAATAGCATGTCTATGATTGGACAGAGCCTAAATGCTTTTTATTCTTCTGGAGGTAAAAAAGAAAAAGATTTTAAAAACATAATTGACATCTTAAAAACAACGCAGTCAGAGTTTGAAAAGGCGTCGGAAGGTAAATTAGTGCTTAATTTTATAACTGCCAGCCAACCTTACATTCCTGAAAATTTAATTGACGCCAAAACGTTTACAGAAAATGCTAAAACCAGCTACTTTAAACATATCAATTTTGGAAATCCAGTACTTCAAAATTCAAACTTTTTAATTGAAGCAACATTAAATTATGTATTTAATTTTAGTGATAGCAATGACCAACTTACTTCCTACAAAAATAACATAGACACTGTAGTAAAAGCTATTGGTAACAATCCTAAGATTAAAAAAGTAATGTTAGAAATTTTATGGAATCAATTTGCTTTAGAAGAAGTTGAACCTGTTGCTAACCATATTACGGACACCCACTTATTAGCTTTAGCTAAGGCGGAAAACGACACGCAATTGATAGAAGATTTAACTTATTTTAAAAATGCATCTGTTGGTAATATTGGACAAGATTTTGAAATAGTAATCTATGATGAAGAAGGCGAGGCAACTGTAAAAAACCTATATCAATTAGATGAGTCTAATAATTACCTAATCGTGTTTTGGAGCACAACATGCTCACACTGTTTAGAAGAGATTCCAGAATTACGTAAGTATGTAAAAACTTTAGACAATAAACAATTAAAGGTTATTGCGATTGCTTTAGATGAAGACCGTTACAGATGGAAAGACATGACCTATGACTATCCTGAGTTTTACCATGTTTTTGGTATAGGAAAATGGGATAATGAGATTGGAAACAACTATAACGTAAAATCTACACCAAGTTATTTTGTTTTAGATAGTGATAAAAAAATAATCAAAAAACCATACGATTTTAAAGCGTTTGAAGCTTATTTTAAAACACTAACTCAACCAAAAAAAGAAGAATAGGTAACTAAAAAGTTAAACATCAAGGTACTGATTTTATTAGCACACCTTTTTTATAGCAATCACGACAAATTAAAAATGATAAAAGGCATTTTCTAAATGTTTGATATTAAATTGATTATTCTGTTTGACTATTGCGATAATGTCAAAACGGACTTCAACATCCAATCCATTTACCGTAACATACTCATCCACAGCTTTTACTAAACGTTGGATTTGTTTTGGTTTTACAAAGTCTTGAGGATTTCCAAAAGTATCTGTGGACCTTGTTTTGACTTCAATTATGGCTAAAACATCAGCTTTTTGAGCAATAATATCTACCTCAGCTTTATCAAAACGATAATTTTGTTCTATTATATCGTACTTGTTTTCAATTAAAAAATCTACAGCTAGTTGCTCTCCTTTTTTACCAAGTTCATTATGACTAGCCATTATTCTTCAAAAATTAAAGTCGATTTACTTTTATCTACTTTTAATACTACTTGACGTCCTAAAATTAAAGCTCTGTTATCTTTTTCATGTCCTGCAGGCATATTAAACGCAATAGGAAAATTATAATCAGACAACGCATCCAAAATTAATTGCTCAATTGAAGTTCCCCATAATGTTGTGTTTTTTCGCATTCTGCTCATGTCACCAACGATAACACCTTTACAATTATCAAAATAACCAGCACGTTTTAAACTTTGTAACATACGATCTATATGATACTTGTACTCTCCTATTTCTTCAATAAATAAAATTTTACCATCCGTATCTATACTATCTTTAGAGCCTAACATAGTGTGTAAAATTGTTAGGTTTCCACCTACTAAAACACCATTAGCATCTCCAGATTTATTATATTTTGATCCCTTTAAAGCATAACGTAAAGGTTGTCCAAAAAGCGTATTTTTAAAAGTTGCAATACTATCTGCAATGTCCTCTAAATTTTCAGGTAAACTTACTCCCATTATTGCATGTAGTGATTGCACTCCTAAATTATGTATTTGGTTATGTAACGCTGTAATATCACTGTAACCAATAATCCATTTAGGCTGCTTTAAAAATTTGGTATAATCTAAGCTATCCAAAATCCTAACGGTTCCGTAACCACCACGAGCAGACCATATAGCCTTAATTTTAGGATCGTCTAAGGCCATCTGAAAGTCTTCGCAACGCTCTTGATCTGTACCTGCAAAGTGGTTTGCCTGATTAAAAACATGCTTACCAATAACGACATGTAACTTCCAACTTTCTAAAAGCTGCTTCGCACGATTTACTTCATCAAATCTATTTTTCAAAACACCAGAAGGCGCAACAA
The DNA here is from genome assembly GCF_038154885.1 of Olleya sp. Ti.3.14. Taxonomy (NCBI): domain Bacteria; kingdom Pseudomonadati; phylum Bacteroidota; class Flavobacteriia; order Flavobacteriales; family Flavobacteriaceae; genus Olleya; species Olleya sp. Ti.3.14. The sequence goes on along the minus strand of NZ_JBAKAO010000002.1, from coordinate 151,260 downwards.
TAGCAACAGTATCTCCTGCTTTTAAATATGGTGGCTGTATCAATTTAGTTTCGGTTTTATTTTGCGCAAATCCTGTTGTATTTCCTAAGAAAAAAACAGCACAACACACTAACAATAATAATCTCTTTTTTGACATAATGTAAAATTACATTTTTTTTCTAAATGGCTATCAAATTACGTATTTTTACACCTTCAAAAGATAACAAAGATGTCAAAAAGATATACAATTACTGCAGCATTACCTTATACTAATGGACCAATACATATTGGACATTTAGCAGGTGTTTATGTTCCAGCAGATATTTACGCTAGATATAAAAGACTAACTGGTAACGATGTAGCCTTTATTTGCGGTAGTGATGAGCATGGTGTGCCAATTACTATTAAAGCAAAAAAGGAAGGGGTTACACCTCAGGAAATTGTAGATCGCTATCATAAAATAATTAAAGATTCTTTTGAAGAATTTGGAATTACGTTTGATAACTACTCACGTACTTCAGCAAAAATTCACCACGATACTGCTTCTGAGTTTTTTAAAACTTTATACGATAAAAATGAATTTGTTGAAGAAGTGTCAGAACAACTATATGATGCAGAAGCTAACCAATTTTTAGCAGACCGTTTTGTAATTGGTACGTGTCCAAAATGTGGTAACGAAGAAAGTTATGGTGACCAATGCGAAAAATGTGGAACGTCACATAATGCAACAGATTTAATTAATCCTAAATCGGCAATAACTGGTAATGTTCCCACTTTAAAAGAAACAAAACATTGGTTTTTACCTTTAAATAAACACGAAGCTTTTTTACGTAAATGGATATTGGAAGGTCACAAAAAAGACTGGAAACCTAACGTTTATGGTCAAGTTAAATCTTGGATTGATGATGGATTAAGACCTCGTGCTGTAACTAGAGATTTAGATTGGGGAATTCCGGTTCCTGTTCCTGGAGGAGAAGGCAAAGTGCTTTACGTATGGTTTGATGCACCAATTGGTTACATATCATCAACCAAAGAATGGGCAGCAAGAGAAGGTAAAGATTGGGAACCATACTGGAAGGATGAAGACACTAAATTAGTACACTTTATTGGTAAGGATAATATAGTATTTCATTGTATAATATTTCCTGCTATGCTTAAAGCAGAAGGCAGCTATATTTTGCCTGATAATGTTCCAGCTAACGAGTTTTTAAACTTAGAAGGCAACAAACTATCGACTTCTAAAAATTGGGCTGTTTGGTTGCCAGATTATTTACAAGATTTTCCTAACCAACAGGATGTGTTACGTTATGCTTTAACTGCTAATGCGCCAGAAACTAAAGACAATGATTTTACTTGGAAAGATTTTCAGGCAAGAAACAATAACGAGCTAGTAGCAATCTTTGGAAACTTTATTAATCGCGTTGTAGTTTTAACTAATAAGTACTACGAAGGTGTTGTACCGACACCATCTGATTTTTCTGCTATAGACGAAGAAACTTTAGCTACTGTCAAAGCATATCCTGCAGTTATTGAAAGCTCTTTAGAGCGTTACCGCTTTAGAGAAGCTGGTCAGGAGTTAATGAACCTAGCAAGACTTGGAAACAAATATTTAGCAGATGAAGAACCTTGGAAACTAGTTAAAACAGATGAAGCTAGAACCAAAACAATTATGTTTGTCGCATTGCAAATAGCAAGCGCTTTAGCAACATTATCAGAACCGTTTTTACCATTTACTTCTACCAAATTAAAAAACATTCTTAATACAACAGAAAACTCTTGGAACGATATATCGACTAAAGACACATTACTTCCTGCTTTGCACCAAATAGGTAAAGGTGAATTGTTATTTAGTAAAATAGAAGACGAAACAATCCAAAAGCAAATAGATAAGCTAGAAGCAAGTAAAAAAGCTAATGAAGCTGCTAATAAAGTAGTAGAGCCTCAAAAAGATGAAATCACTTTTGATGATTTTACTAAGTTAGATATACGTGTTGGAACCATTTTAGAAGCTACAAAAATGCCTAAAGCTAAAAAACTTTTAATCTTAAAAGTGGATACAGGTATTGATATACGCACAATAGTCTCTGGAATAGCAGAAAGCTTTACTGCAGAAGAAGTTGTTGGTAAAAAAGTGACTGTTTTAGTTAATTTAGCACCAAGAGCATTACGTGGTGTAGAGAGTCAAGGTATGATTTTAATGACAGAAAATGCGGAAGGCAAATTAGTATTTGTAAATCCCGATGATGCTAATGTTAGTAATGGATTACATATTAGTTAACCAAAATTATTATTGTAAAAAAAGTTTATGAAGTACGCCTTAATACTATTTACATTTGTTTTTAGCACCTTAACTTCTGCTCAAGAAGAATGGGTTGGATTTAATATTGAAGAAGAAACAAAACAACTGTACCCTAAGGACGTTATTCCTGTTGTTAATGAAGACAATAACCAAATCGCCATGTTTTTCACAAACAGAAAGGTGATTTTTGGAAATCTTCATGATCAAAATAAACAATTAATCGGCTCAATAAATAATGTAATCATTCCTAAAAAGGGTAAGATTTTAATTGGTGCAATATATGACCTAGAGACTTATACGCTGTTTTTTAGTAATAATAACAAATCTCATTTTAGTTCGGTTTCGTTAAGTTTTAAAACAGGAAATTTTAAAATAACAGAAGACTTAAACATTGAATTTAAAAAAGAAAAAATAGTCGAATATCTAGTCTTAAAAAATAAGCTTCATATTTTATCTGTTAGTAGGAAAGAAGATGTTTTAATATCTAGAACATTAACTGATAAGGGTCTTATTAAGACAACCAATTACGATTTATCATCGCAAGCAATAGTTAATAACATTGACAGAGATTACCCATTATATCCTTTGCTATTTGGTAATCCGAACTACGCAGCTATTGAGGTTGTTAATAGTAATGTTCCCAACAGTTTAGAGCAAACTAATGCGTTTACAAAATTATATGTAGACAATAATAAACTTACAATTACCAATAATCTTTTTAACAAGTATACTTACGTTATTAGTTTAGATCTAGAAAGTGACTCTTATAGCTTTAATAGCATTATCAATACAGGTTATACTAATAATCATCATGGCGCAAATTCTAATTCCTTTATTCATAAAGATAAACTGTTAACCATTTATTCTACATTAGATCACTTAAGTTTTAGTGCTTATAATTTAGATGATTTTGGATTAATAAAAACGTTTAATATTAACGCCAAAGAAGAAATCACGTTTAAAAACACACCAATAATTCAGGAAGGTGGTGCATTTGATGATTACAGAGAACTAGAAAAAACCTCTAAATTTTTAAGAAAAATAACACAGTCTAAAATAGGTATTACTGCTTATTCAAAAAATGAAGACTTAATTATAACATTAGGAGCTAGTGTAGAAATAGATAGAGGAGGTTTTGCAATGGTCAATTTTGGCGCTTTTGGTGTAATTGCATATGGTCTAATATTAGACAGCTTTAATAGCTACACTCGAACAAAATCTACTAGAATAAGCTGTTTATTTGACAACGATTTAAATCACAAAACAGGTGACATTCCGTTAAACGAATTTGATCAAATCAAAAACTTTCAAGACGCTAATAGAACGTACAATAATGCACATTTGCAAACCTTATTTAAGTATCAATCTAGCTACTTTTTAGGAAACTATAATAAAAGGACTGGAGAATATACGCTTACTAAATTTGACAATTAATTCTTCTAATCGCAAGCATACACCTTCTCTACCTTAGCAATTACAATTTTAAAAATGGTAATTATATAACCTAAGATAATAATCTTGTAATACAACATTAACATTAGTGTTGCACCTTTGTATAAAATAAATTAAACAATCATGAAGCAAATAATAACCGTTTTGTTTTTAAGTCTACTATTTAGCTGTGGATCTTCAAAAACAGTAAGACAATCAGAAAAAACCATTAAAGGTCAATGGGTTTTAAACACCATTAATTACAATCAATCAGGCACTTATAATGTATCATTATTAAATGACACATCTAAGGAATGTTTTGAGCAAAGTACTTGGCAGTTTATACCAAATAATAATACAGGTATTTATACCATAAACACTCCAAATTGTAATACAGGAGAAAGAAACTTTAACTTTACTATTCAGGAGGTAGACGAAACTACAGGGTTATACAACTTCTTATTAAAGCCAACCGATGCTAAAGGGAAAAGTGAAACCAATCAAGGGTTTAGATTAAAATTAGCCCAATTATCAGAAACTAACATGAGATGGGAACAAACCCTTACAGTTGATGGTAAACCATTTACAATTAACATGAACTTTTCTAAATTATAAAAACTATGAAATCTATATTAAAAAAAATATCAATAAGTGCATTAACAGTTGCTATGGCTTTTAGCTTTACTAATTGTAGCAGTGTAAAAAATGCAAATAATAAACAAAAAGGTGGTGTCATTGGTGCTACTGGAGGAGCCATTTTAGGAGCCATAATTGGTAACAATGTTGGCAAAGGTGGTAACGGAGAATTAGGTGCTGTTATTGGTGGAGTTGTTGGTGGTGGAGCCGGAATCCTTATTGGAAACAAAATGGATAAACAAGCACAAAAAATTGAGGAAGAAATTCCAGGAGCAACAGTGGAGCGTGTAGACGAAGGTATTGTTGTAACATTTGACGAAAATAGTGGTGTGTATTTTGACACAGCAAAATATAATGTTAATGGTGCGTCGCAAGAGACACTTAACAAACTTGTAGCTGTATTTAAAGAGTATCCTGATACTAACATCTTAGTTGTTGGTCATACAGATAGTGTTGGTAGTGAAGAAAACAACTTGACACTATCCAAAAACAGAGCGTATGCTGTAACCAACTACCTTACAAATCAAGGATTAAGCAGCAGCAGATTTACTACTAATTGGTTTGGAGAAACACAACCAACTAACGATAATACCACTGCAGAAGGTAGAGCAAAAAACAGACGTGTAAACGTAGCCATTTTACCAAACGAAAAAATGATTAATGATGCTAAAATGCAATCTGGAGAAAACTAGAATTCTTTAGGATTTTACTCGGAAAATTAATCAGAGTTAAATATATTACAAGACCTTATTTACTAAAAAAATAAGGTCTTTTTTTATGCTTTTAAACTATATAATTTCCAAAACAAAACTTCCTGAAACATCGGTAAAAAACACCATTGATTTACTAAATCAAGACGCAACTATTCCTTTTATATCCAGATATAGAAAAGAAGCAACAGGTAATTTGGATGAAGTTCAAATTGGAGATATCGTTAAATTTAAAGATGAATTTGAAGCTTTAGACAAACGAAAAACAGCAATATTAAAAGCACTTGAAGAGCAAGGTGTTTTAACTGATCCTTTACAAGTCAAGGTCAAAGCTTGTAATGACTTAACAACGCTTGAAGATTTATACTTACCGTTTAAAAAAAGCAGAAAAACTAAGGCAGAAACTGCAAGAAAAAATGGATTAGAACCTTTAGCTAAAGTTATCATGTCTCAAAATGCAAACGATGTGGAATCTATCGCATTTAAATACGTGAAAGGAGACGTCAAAACGATTGATGATGCTTTGGAAGGTGCAAGACATATTATTGCAGAGTGGATTAACGAGCGAACAGATATTCGTAATAATTTACGTAACCAATTGGAGCGTCATGCTATGATTTCCACGAAAGTGGTAAAAACGAAAAAAGAGGACGAAAATGCTCAAAAATTTAGAGACTACTTTGAATGGGAAGAGGCATTAAGTCGCATCCCTTCGCACAGATTATTAGCCATTTTAAGAGCTGAAAAAGAAGGGTTTATTCGAGTAAAAATTGAAATAGATAAAATAAAGGCGTTAGAAAATATTGATAGACGAATTATTAAAAGCGAAAATGCCTGCGCAGATCAGATTGAGCTAGCCATTAGCGACGCTTACAAACGACTATTATTCCCGTCTTTAAGCAATGAAGCGTTACAAAAAGCGAAAGAGAAGGCGGATGAATCTGCTATTTCGGTATTTGCAAAAAACTTAAAACAACTATTATTGGGTTCGCCTTTAGGCGAAAAACGAGTATTAGCGATTGATCCAGGTTTTAGATCAGGCTGTAAAATAGTCTGCTTAGATGCACAAGGGGTTTTATTACATAACGAAAACATATATCCGCATCCTCCAAAAAGTGATAGCATTGGTGCCATAAAAAAGCTATCCACTTTAACGGAAGCTTACAACATTGAAGCTATTGCTATTGGTAATGGAACAGCATCCAGAGAAACGGAAGCGTTAGTTAAAAAAATAAAATTTAAAAATGACATACAAGTCTTTGTGGTTAGCGAAGCTGGAGCGAGTATTTACTCTGCTTCAAAAATTGCAAGAGACGAGTTTCCAAACTACGATGTCACTGTTAGAGGAAGTGTCTCCATTGGACGACGCCTGCAAGACCCTTTAGCAGAATTAGTGAAAATTGACGCTAAGTCTATTGGTGTTGGACAATACCAACATGATGTGGATCAAAGCAAACTACAGAAAGAACTAGATGTTGTGGTAGAAAACTGCGTAAATAGTGTTGGTGTAAACATCAATACTGCCAGTACATCTTTACTAAGCTATGTCTCTGGTATTGGTCCAAAGTTAGCCGAAAACATCTTTAACTACAGAAATGAGCACGGTGTTTTTACTAGCCGAAATGCGATAAAAAAAGTACCCCGTTTAGGCGGAAAAGCGTTTGAACAAGGCGCTGCTTTTTTAAGAATTAGAGAGGCCAAAAATCCGTTAGACGACTCGGCAGTGCATCCTGAAAGTTATAATATAGTCGAAAAAATGGCCAAAGATTTAAAGGTCACTTTAAATGATTTGATTAGCAATCAAGAGTTACTTAAAAAAATAGATTTAAAAAAATATTGTACTGATACTGTTGGTTTATTAACCTTAGAAGATATTATTAAAGAACTTGAAAAGCCAGGATTAGACATTAGAGAAGAGGCTAAAGTATTTACTTTTAATCAAAACATTAAAACAATAACCGATTTAGTTGCTGGACAACTATTACCAGGAATAGTCAATAACATTACTAATTTTGGGTGTTTTGTAGATGTCGGAATTAAAGAAAGTGGTTTAATACATGTCTCTAACCTATCCGACAGTTTTGTAAAAGATGTTAATGAGCATGTCCATTTACACCAACAAGTAATTGTTAAAGTTTTAGAAGTAGATGTGCCGCGTAAACGCATACAGTTAAAACTACATAAATAAAAAAAGCGTCAATCTAGCTTATAGATTGATGCTTTTAATAAGACTAATTTAATACGTTAAGATGCCATTTTAGCATTGACTGTAACCTTTAAGTTATTATCAATAATGTCTTTCCAGTTTTCTATTCTTCGTGCTTCATAATCTTCTGTAAAGGCTTCATCTGTATCAAAAAAGCTAATAACTACAGCTTCTTTGTTAGCTGTATAAAACCAGATTTTTAAATCTAAATGCTTTAATCTTGTTACTTTATCTATGTCTTTTTTATAATCGGAAATGACTTCGCATGACTTGATTTCGGATAGCTCAAAATTATACACTTGGTTTTCGTCTGGCTTAAAAGCGACATAGGATAGTACTTTTTTATCTTCGGTTAAACCGATAAATTTATTGTTCCAAACCTCTTTTAGATTGTACTTAAACCCATTAGATTTTAGTAGATTTTCTGCTTTATGCTTTGTTTTTGTAGTGTTATTTAAACCTTTAAAGATGAATATAAAAAAAGGTACGAATACGCTTAATGTTACTAGTATAGCTAGTAGTGTGAATGAAATTTTCATTGTTTTAATATTTTGATTTAATATATAATAAATCAACACTAAATCTTTACGTAAAAGACTAGCGTTGCAATAGTTAATAAAAACGAATTGCGTTTACGTAAACCAATGAAAAGGGTAAATAATTTGTGTTTTAGACAGTCCAACATCAATAGACTTGCTAGTTTTTTGATACACCAAGAAATTTTCTTGCTGCTCTTTACTAACTGCATTTACAACAGCAAATTGCTTAAAAAATGTAATGTTGTCTTCTGGCTGTACGTTAACTGTAAGATCAATTTGAGAATCAACAATTATACCTTGAGAGTGTAAGGCTGCACTAGACTGTACTGTGTGTTGTGGAAAAGTATTTTGCACGACCGCAGCGACCTCAACCTCAGAAGTGAAGCAGGTAGACAACCCAATTAAAAGAGAAATAACTAAAAAGTTAAGTCTTGCCATGTTATACTTTAATTTGAAGCACAAAGGTATATGATAAGTTGTTAAGAAGATACTAAATTATAAAACTTCGATAATTTTTTTTTGAAAAGAGTTAGTCTTAAATTTAAAACTTGAACCGTTAATCTACCTATGCTAAAAATAGCTTATCATCCTATTTATTGTCATCCATTGCCTGAAGGACATCGTTTTCCTATGTTAAAATACGAGTTGCTTCCTGAACAATTAATCCATGAAGGCACTTGTACTTTGGATAATTTTTTTGAACCTAATAGAATGCTAAATGAAGCACCAATATTAGCAGTACATGATCCCGAGTATTTTTACGATTTGCTTAATATTACATTGGATCAGCGTGCTGCGCGTAAAATTGGGTTTCCGTTGAGTGAGGTTTTAATTGAACGTGAAATTGTGATTGCAGATGGTACCATAAAAGCAAGTAAATATGCAATAAAAAATGGTATTGCTATGAATATTGCTGGCGGAACACATCATGCCTATACTAATCGCGGAGAAGCCTTTTGCATGTTAAATGATCAAGCCATTGGCGCCAGATTTCTTCAAAAAGAAGGATTAGCTAAACGTATTTTAATTGTAGATCTAGACGTGCATCAAGGTAACGGAACTGCACAAATATTTATGGATGACCCATCAGTGTTTACTTTTTCAATGCATGGAAAACATAATTATCCATTTAAAAAAGAACAAAGTGATTTAGATATTGCTTTAGAAAATAATGTTGGAGACACGGAATATCTTTCTATTTTACAGGACACATTACCCAAACTAATTAAAAATTTCCAACCCGATTTTATATACTATTTATGTGGTGTAGATGTAATTGCTACTGATAAATTAGGTAAACTTGGATTGACGGTAGATGGTTGTAAAACTCGTGATCAATTTGTTTTAGAAACCTGTAAAGCTAACAACATACCAGTTATGTGTAGTATGGGCGGCGGTTATAGTCCAGACATTAAAACCATTGTAGAGGCACATGCCAATACGTTTAGATTGGCTCAAGAAATTTATTTTTAAATGTAATGTAGCCTTACTTTATCAGACTATATACTTATGCTAAAAACATTTACAGAGTTTTCCACTAACGGAACATTAAAAATCTCTGACCAAAGTCTTTTAAAACAATTTACAACCTCAAAGCAAATTGGGCTTTATACCTTTATTCTTACTGGTAGTAATACCATTACTGCAGAAGTGGATGGTGTCCCTTTGGTTTTAAAACCGCATCAAATATTATCCTTAACGCCTATCCAAAATTTTAAATACATTGATGGGGACGATAGCGTAGTCTATCAATTTAACCAAGAGTTTTATTGCATAAAAGACCATGACAAAGAAGTGGGTTGTGCTGGTGTTTTATTTTTTGGGAATGATACTATTCCGGTGATTTCTTTAAACGAAAATGAGCAACACAAATTTAATGTGCTCCATGATATGTTTTTAGATGAAATTGAAACAGAAGATACTATTCAGGCCGAAATGCTTAGAATGTTATTAGCACGATTTATAATAAAGACCACACGTTTACTTAAAAATGAAACACCATCTGCACCACTTAATAAAGCTACTGACGAAACATTAAGACAGTATAACTTATTAGTAGAAACCCATTTTAAAGAAGCCCATCAAGTTAGTTTTTACGCAGAAAAATTATTTAAGTCTCCAAAAACGCTATCCAATAGCTTTGCTAAATCGGGACAAAGTCCTTTAAAAATTATTCATGAGCGTTTAGTATTAGAAACCAAACGACAATTAATGTATACTGACAAAACTGCTAAGCAAATTGCTTACGATATTGGTTTTGAGGATGCTTCACACTTAAGCAGATTGTTTAAAAAACAAACTAGCATTACCCTTTCTGACTTTAAAAAGGGTTTATAAACTTTATTTAAGGCCTTTATTTCTTCACAAAAATACAATTTGGGAAAAATCGACAATTACTAAGGTAATATCGTCGTTTTAAAACCCGCTTTCGCGTCGCATCTTTGCACTGTAATATAAAAACAAGAGCATTATGAAAACGACCATATCTATATTCAATCTAATTGAAATCTTTACAAAAGCAAAAAGAAAGCTAACCAAATCTATCAATCCACAAGAACATTGTGAGCATAAACAATTACACGATTACTATTGTGATGCAGAAATCAACAAAGGAATTATTGACAACTCAATTATATAAAAACACAACATTAAAAACATAAGATTATGACACCTATTAAAGCACTTAAAAGAGACGAAGTAAACGCAACCAATCAAGCTATTTTTGACCAATTAGAAAAAGCTGTAGGATTTGTTCCTAATTTATATGCAACGTATGCTAATAGCGAAACTGCTTTAGAAAACTACTTGAATTTTGCAAATGCAAAAACCTCTTTAAAAGCTAAAGAAAAAGAAGTAGTAAACCTTGCTGTAAGTGAAGTAAACAGTTGCATTTACTGTTTATCTGCACACACTGCAATTGGTAAAATGAATGGTTTTACAGACGACCAAATTTTAGAATTAAGAGCAGGAAAAGCCTCTTTTGATACTAAATTTAATGCTTTAGCTGCTTTAGCTAAAAACATTACAGAAACCAGAGGAAAAACAGACGCTACAATTTTAAACAACTTCTTAGACGCTGGTTATAACCACGGAAACTTAATTGATGTTATTGCTTTAGTTGGTGATAAAACAATCTCTAACTACATCCATAATACAACACAAGTCCCTGTAGATTTTCCAGTAGCACAACCATTAGAAACAGTAATATCTTAATTAATTAATTATAAACCTTAAAAATAAATAACAATGAAAAAATTAATCGCAACTTTAGTAATGACATTAACACTTTTAGTATCTGTTAATGCACAAGACAAAATGATGAAACATGATGCTGTAAAAACAGTAGCATTAGAGCAAACTACGGGTGAGTTTACTCAAAAAGGATTAACTATAAGTGAAGGGACTTATATTTTCGAAATAGCAAATAACGCGGTTGGAACAGATGTTGGATTTGTACTAATTAAAAAAGGTGCTGATGCTTCTAACCCAGAAAACCACATTAAAACTGCTTACGTAACTAGTGTTGTTAAGGATGGAGAAACGCAAACGTCTAGCGCAACAACATTAGCAAAAGGAGAATACACATACTTTTGTCCATTAAATAAAACACCACAGTACACATTAACTGTACAGTAATATATCAGCTTTTAAGCTGATCTAAAAATTCCTGTCTGCGATTACGCGAGACAGGAATTTTTGCATTTCCAGTCAAGATTACATAACCTTCATTCAGGTATTTTTCTATATAACTTAAGTTTATTAAATGTGATTTATGTACTAAATAAAAGTCGCTATGCTCTAATAATTTATTAAAATGCCCAATACTATTGGAGCTTAATAATGGCTTACCCTCTTTTAAATGAATTTTAGTATAACCCGCTTCGCCTTCGCAATGCACAATGTTTTCAATTTTAATAAACTCTAAGCCTTCCACAGACGGAATTATAATTTTCTTTTTTTGAAACGTTTGTACACCTAAGTTTTCAATTAACTGTTTATTTTTTTGAAGCGCAGATTTATCACCAATATTGTTTTCGGCATTAGCCACAGCTACTACCAGGTCTTTATTATCAACAGGCTTAACCAAGTAACCAATAGCGCAATGCTTTATAGCTTCAATAGCATAATTATCAAAAGCTGTTGCAAAAATGATTTCGAAATCAGGATTTTCAAATTGCTTTAATACATCAAACCCACTTAATTCTGGCATTGCAATATCTAAAAACACCAAGTCTGGTTTTAGGCTTTTAATTAACTCAATCCCTTCTTTTGGGCTTTGGCTTTCTGCTATTATTTGAACATTAGGACATAAACGTTGAAGCTTATTTTTTAAAATAGCTAACGCTTTACGCTCATCGTCTATTAATATGGTTTTAATGGTCATAATCGTCTTCATTTAAGCCTTCCTTAAAAATCAAGGTGACTTTGGTTCCTGTTTTATCGGATGTATCTGCACGATCCTGAATTGTAAACGCGACATCCCAATGCTTACTATCCTTTAGTAAAGTCAAACGCTCTTCTAACACAAAACTAGAATGTTCTGTATGCGTTTGTTTCTTTTTGGCATTCATAAGTTTAGACTTATTAATACCTATTCCATCATCTGTAATTTCAACTTTAAAACTATAATCATTGATGCTCACAAAGTCAATACTAACTTCTCCTTTTCCTTTTTTATGAAAGATACCATGGTTAATGGCGTTTTCTACAATAGGTTGTAAAATCATTGGAGGCAAAAATAAATCTTGTGTATCCAATGCTTTATCTATATTTAATTGAAAGTCAAAATCGTCTTCAAAACGAAGCTTTTCTATATCTAAATAATTTTTTAAAAGCGAAATCTCATGCGCTACCGAAATGCGTTCTTTTCGAGAATACTCAAAAAATTGTCGCATTAATTTTGAAAATTTAGATAGGTAATCTTCACTTTTTTCAACTTCGTTTAGCTGAATATAATATTGAATGGCATTAAGCGAATTGTGTACAAAATGTGGATTCATTTGTGCTCTAAGCGCATTAAGTTCCAGCTCGTGTTGTCGTTTTTGATTGTTTAGTTTGGTTTCTAATTGTTCTTGGATGAGTTTGTTTTTACGGTTATTGAACGTCATAAACAGAAATATTAGTGATAAAACCACTAATAAAGCAACTGAAAATAATGCTATGAAAATTAATTCTTTTTCAGACATAAAAAGCTTTTTATTATAAATCCATACATTAAACTGATGTTAATCGTGATAGGAATACGATAGTAAATACCTGACAACCCAAAATATTTTTGCAACAATACTAATGGTAAATAGCCAATATAAAACACTAAACACCCTGTAACAATCCAAAATTTTTGATCGGTTTTAAAATTGACAACCTCATTTTTGGCTAATAAATCAGAAAAAAATACTGTGCTACAAATTAGTATTGCAATTGCTAAAACGACTAAGGGGATTTTCCATAATACACCAAACTCTTGAAAAAACAGACAATAACCAATTGATACAATAAAGACAGAAATAAAGACGATGACCAGTCTTTTTGTTTGTAAAATGGATTTAAACCAAATAAGTAAAAACAATCCTGATATTATAGTATAACAATTATATACATAGGCACTTTTAACATCACATATAATTGGTAATAGATAGCCTAAACACTCAATAATTAATACAAAACCTAAAAAGTATATAAAATTACGTTGTGTAGTATTTTTATACTTTGGCCACATTACTATTGCAAAAACAAAAGCTGCAATTTGTGGTAACCACATTATTAATCTTAATATAATATCTTGGCTAAGCATTATTTAGATTATCCTTTAGTTTTATATTCTATACTATCAGGATCTCCTGCACTACCATAGTTAAGTGGGTTTAACTGGTTAATGTTTTGATGTGGAGCTTCAGTGTTTCTAGTAACTTCTTTAACCGTTGGAATAAAAAATAGGGTTGATCGCATGACGCTATCTTTATCTTTTTCAAATTTTACATTTTTAGCTCCAAAATATACTCTTAAACTAATTTCGTCTTTTGCATATTCTTTATCAGTATAAGCTTTAACGTATTTTATGTAGTTTTCTAATTCTTCAAGACTAAAACGAATAGCTCTAGAGTCTTTAATATATTTATTGTCCTGCATGTCGACACCTTCTATGGTATCCACTAATGGCTGATTTAATTTTTCGTTTATAAATTTATACTGATTTTCAAGATAGTTTTTCTCATACATTTCTGCTTTTTTTAATGAGATTAAACCTATTGGTTCTTTGTAAGAATCGTTGTTTTTTTGACACTCTTGAAAGAGTAAAAACCCTAGTACTAAACAAATGATTAGTAATGACTTTGATGTTAAATTTTTCATTGGTTGGTGGTTTAAATTAATAGCTAGATTACTAAGTTAGTATTTTACTTTTTAATATATTTTATTACTGTTTGTTTTCTTTTAAAAAGCAGCTTGTCCAACCGTCTTTATTAGACTTATTAAAACCAATGACTTCTGTAAACACATCTTGTCTTGTTTTTAACCTGGTTGATTGATCAAATTGAATGTCATAAAATGGTGTTTTTAACTTTTTAAAAGTTGCCATCACCTCTGCTCTAACATCGTTTTTTAATGAAATAGATGTTACTTCTTGTACTTCTCTAGAGACTAATCTAACAAAAGCAATATTGTCCTTCTGCTTGGTAACATGCTTTTTATATTCTGGTTTAATGGAAACATTATAAACGGTATTTATCCTGATATGATCTGACATTTGTTGATTGCTAGAGGATAATGAATCCAAGACTACAATCCCAGATTTTGCTAATTTTTTAATGTAACCTAACTCTACTAGACTTGTTCCTGCATTTTGATAAGTCATTTTACCAACATAAATTCCTTTTATAAATTCCACTGGATTTTCTGCATCGCAAGCTTTAATGTTTTGTATAGCTAATGCTTTAGTTAAACCATTATTTGCATCTGTACATGACGATAAAATAAGAGACATTATTAGTAGTCTAAATAGTTTTTTCATTGTTTAAAATTTAATAAAACTCAAGACTATTTGTATTAACAGTCTTGAGTTTGTTAGACTAATTTTGAAATTATGTAATGATTATTCTTCGTTTCCGTCGCAAATATTTTCGATTAGTGTGATAATATTTTCAGCTATATTATTAAAGTTAGGGACAATCATTTTATCTCCTAAAATATTATTATTAATAAGCTCTAGCTCATAATTAGACGATGCTAATGTCGATACTAAAACTAACTGTACGTTATCCAAATTAGCTTGAGTAGCCAATCCATTTAAAAAGGTATCATCAATAGCAGTATTAATATCATCATCTCCACCTGCTGGTGCATCTGTAATTATAAATACTAATTTAGTTATACCAGATCTCCAAGATCCCGAAAAATTATTATTTAAAATTTGATCCAATAATAATGCTCCTGGTTCTGCAAAACCATTGCCAGAACCCAATGACATATTTGCACTATTTAAATTAGCTAATTGCGTGCTAAAAGTTGTTTGATTTGCAGTAGCAAATGGCTCCATCATGGTTAAGTATTGCGCAGTAGTTGTACCTGAAGTAATAACTTGTTTTTGTGCAGCAGGTAAATTAGCATATCCAACCTGAGTATTGTAACTAGGAGTAGTACCTGCAGTAACCTCGTCAAAAACTGATAACGACAATCGGTAATCACCACCAGACTCTGTTACAATACTTGTTGCTATTGATGAAATTGAACTTTTAATACCTTCAATAGCTTCTCCCATACTACCTGTATAGTCTATTAAAAACGCTACGTCCATACCAGAGTCACATGAAAATGGAAAGGTGTCTGTTGGTGTGGTATAATCGCAAGCCTCGTCATCACTACATGCAGAAGCAAATAAAACTAAAACGGTTACTACTACTAATTTTATTGATGTGAAAAATCTAGATTCTGAATCGTTGTTTTTCATTTTATATATTGTTTTCATGATTATAATTTTTAATAAATTAAGGCAGTTTTTTGTTTTATATACTACCTTAATTTGACATTGATTTATAGCTTTTAATTTAATTGATACACACAACTTTAAATTCCGTTCTACGATTAATGGTGTGTTCGTTTTCCGAGCATTGCACGCCATCTGCACAACGATTTAATAATTCTGACTCTCCTGCTCCACGAGCAATTAAACGGTCTCTAGAAATACCTTTAGTCATTAAATAATCTACTGTAGATTGTGCTCTTTTTTGAGATAACTCTTGGTTATATTGGTTACTACCTCTAGAGTCTGTGTGCGATGACATTTCCACTTTAATAGTTGGATTATCTAGCATTAATTTTACAACATAATCTAAGTCTGGTCTTGCTGCAGGAAGAATATCCCATTTATCTAAATTAAAAATAATGTTATCTAATTTAATGGCTTGACCACAAGGATTCACACACATTTCGAAATCAATAAACAGTGATTTATTACGATCAACATCTGATGTAGACACTTCTACTTCATTCGAAAAATACCCATCTTTATTTCCGTTTAACGCATAAGTAGACGCTTGTTTTAAGTGAAAAATAAATGCTCCATCTAAGTCAGACAACGTATTTTTTTGTCCAGCTTTAACTTTATCTTTAAGAAGAATATCAACCCCTTGAATACCTTTGTCTGTATTACACTCTACTACGTTTCCTTTTAAGATGAAGTTTAAATCACCATATCTAATAACTTTTTGAATGCTATTACCATCTTTCTTACAAGCTTTAAAGTCCTCCTTGGTAATACTTGTTTCTTCCAAATTAACACCATATAATTTTCCTTTAACAATTAAATTGTCTTCGGCAACATCATTAAACACCACAACACCATATGCGTTAGTAATACCAGACTGTACAATATTTCCGTTTAAATCCGTTAAAACAACATCTGTATAAGGTAGTGTTTCATCTGTATATTTATCTCTAGCAGTAACCGTTACACCACAACCACAAGTTGCACAACATCTAGGCATATGGTCTTCTCCACAAACTTCGCAAACAGATTCTTTTTCTTTTTTATTAAATTTAAAAGTTACGCCTGCAAATAGTCCTACTGAAGATATATCACAATCGCAAGGTTCCTCTCTTAACATTGGACCACTTTGATCTAGGCTATTAAAATTTACGTCTACATCGTTAACCGTGTTAAAAGGATGGTATCCTGCAGCTATATTTAATGTTGGATCTAATTGCTCTGTAGCACTAAAATGTTTTAAATAATAAGCACCTACATTAATCCCAAAATTATCGTTTAAGTAATAGGTAAAACGCAATTGTCCTTTAAAACTAAAAACACTAGATAGGTCGTAACCAGAATGAAAGTTTAATAGTGTTGAAGCAGGATCGTCTGTTAACAATGTTCTTCCACCTTTTATTGACGCTAAACCAACTCTTGTATTCAGCTCTGCAGAGAAACGTCTAGACTGACTACGATACTGAAAGTTTGGACCTATACCCAAGAAGACTCTAGAAATATCATCTTCTGACAAAATGAAATTATTAATTTGACCTCCTCCTGCGTAAAAAAGATTGTCTGTTGGATAGGTGCTTTCTGGTTGGTTTTTGATGTAATCAAAATCAAACCCTAGACCAAACCAATTCCAGTAATAATCTAAGGATAATCCCAAATCCATTCCACCATTATAATCTATAAAAGGTGTGTTATTGTTATAACTTGGAAAGTCATAACCAATTCTTGGTGACAATTGAAAATAGTTATTGTCATCCTGTTGTGCGTTTGTAGTAAATGCCGAAGCAAATACAAATACGATTAATAAAAATTTTAATAGAGTTTTCATGATTTACATTTTTAAATTTTAGTTATACACGTTTATATAAAGAAGCTTTTAGTTTTGTTACCCTTCTTTATTAAAATTTGCATTAATCAATTTATTGGGAGTTGTCGCTATAGCACAAATGTCTAGAGTTAGACCCTGTAAATAAAGACCAAATAGGCTATTGGTCGTTTTGAATCCATTACTGGTTATAATCAAATCATGAGACATAAAAAAAGCCTGCTATTATATAGCAGGCTTTTTTTAATACGTTAAGTAGGATTACATACTTTGCAGTAAAATTATTGCAAGTATTAAACTAACTAAAGGCAAACTTAACAATAATGTTAGATTGTGACTGCTTGCTTTACTTCTGTTAAACTTAGCGTTAAGTACCTTTCTAGTTTTACCACTGTACTTTAACCAGTTTTTAATATGTATTGCTATCGCAATAAGCACAAATAAGGTCCATGCTTTTTGACTTGAAATAGTAGATGCATTCATTTTGGTTAAAAATGTTGCGGTAAAAACACCTAATAAAAAGAATAAGGCGATTTGTAACGCAGAGATATAAACTAAAGCAATAGTATTAGACTTTTGTTTAAAACGCGCTTTAAACGCAGTAAAAACAGTAAAAAAAAGTTGATCGAATGTTGTCATAAATTGAATAAAAAAACCTGCTACAATGTAGCAGGTTTTTTTTTAGATATTAGTTTTTGCAAAAATTATTCTGCAGAAATTTTTACGTTATCTACTTCCCATGTTGAAGCAGCAGAACTTGTTGAAGTATATTTAAAAGCAATAAATACATTTCCACCAGCAGCAGCAGATAAATCTAAGCTACCAGAATCTGTCCAAGATGACCAGCTACCTTCGTTAGTATCTAACGTTGGTGCTAATGCAACCCATGTTCCGTCTGTATTAGGATTTCCTCCTGTATAATCTGTAGCATAAAATACTTCTAAGTTATTACCACCATAACGTTTTACTGTTTGGAAAGATAAAAATGCAGATGGTACTGAAGATAAATCAATTGGTAATGAGATTAACCAATCTTCGTTTGTTTGTGCTCCACTAGCAAAACCATTCATAGTTGCACTATCACTTGGGTTACCAAAGTTGTTATAATACCATTCTTGTGCTCCTGTAACGCTAAACGTTGTCCACTTATCTAAGTTAGCAGCAGAGAATGAATCTTGAAATAAAGGATCACATCTAAAACCATCCATTACGACATCATCTGTAGTATTTAAGTTGATAATTAAGTCGTAACCATCATAAGTTTTGTTTACTATCCCAGAGATAGAACCTTTTCCATCTGTTGGTAATAATTCATTTTTAAAAGCAGCAAATGTACTAGACTCTAAAGTAAAAGTTCCAGAATCAGAACAGCTTTCAATAGATCTTTGAGAATCAAAATCGTCTGTAGGATCTACGTAAGGTTTGTTTTCTAAACCTGCAGGAAATTGTACGTTAACTAATTTTACAAACATACCAATATGCTCTTCTCCTACATCAGATAATTCTAATTCTACAGGCATAAGTGTTTCTGTAGTTGTTGATCTAAATAAGTGGTTAGGTATTTGGTTAGATGTCATTTCTAAAACATCGTTATCAAACGTATCAAATTTACCACCAATAGTTACAACATCATCACCAGTATTAGTTTCACCAATGTATAAATCTTTAAGATAGATATAAACCTCTCTACCTTTATTAAATTGGTTATAAGTATCTGCTTGATTTAACACTACCTTTAAAGTTTGTGTTGGGTCAGTTGGACTGTCTTGGATAAAAAATTCTTTATAAAAGTTTCCTGTTTCGTCACTTGAAGACACATAACCTTTAACCGCTATTTCTGATACAAATTGCGTCGCTTCGTATTGTACAAAGTTAGACTTAACTTGAGTTATTGTTTGTAACTCAACTTCTCCTGATTCAATTTTTGAAAGTAATTTATTTAAGGCAGCATTCTCTTCATTTCCTTGAGATTCTGGAACTGAATAATCGTCATTTTCTACACAAGAAGTTACAGCCAATAAAGCCATAAAACTAAATGCTAATGTTAAAAATTTATTCGTTTTCATAATTGTAATGTTAATTATTAATAATTTTTCTTTTTCTTTTTAAAATCTAAGATACACATTTACAAAGTAATTAGCACCTCTACCATACCAGTATTTAGGTCCAAAAACTCTTTTTTCAAGGTTTACATCATCTCTTAAAGCTCTGTAATCCGCACGTCTACCTTGTTCAAAACCTCCAGTTTTGTATTCTTTATCTAAAAGGTTACCTACACTTGCAAAGAAACCAATAAATTTATCTCCAATCTTCCAAGACTTACCTCCAACTAAATTTACTACCATGTAGCTATCAAATTTTTCTTGTTGTAATAACTCTTTTGCAATTGCTGGATCGTAATCGTTATACGGTAATCCATCTGCATCTGTGTAAAACTCAGTCGATCTAGATAATGGACTTACGTCTATGTAAGCATTATCAAAAAAGTTAGCTGTAGCACCAAACCACCAGTAATCTGGATCTCTGTATTCAAATCCAACTGAATAAGCTGTTTGCGGTCCACCTGCCACTTTATAATCCTTTAAGTTAGATGTACTAACTAATCCAGATGTATTAACAACATCTCCACCTTGTACATCAATAAAATCTTCTGAAGTTGATGTTACATATAAGTTTGGATTATTGTTGTAAGTATATTGTCCTACAGATGCTGCACCTTTTAATTTAATAGTAGGTGTTACTTGTGCTTCTATACCAAACTCTCCACCAATGTGTTGTTTTTCCACTCCTGATAATACCTCTTGGATAAATCCTGTAGTACTACCTTGTGTAAAGAAGAAACCTACTTCGTTAGCATCTTCTATTTTAGTATAAAAACCTGTTAATTTAGCTTTGATAATTGGAGATCTAAAGATATAACTTGCATCTACTGATGAAATTTTCTCTTCAGTAATATTAATATCTGTATTATTTACACCATTAATAACACCAACATAATCATGACTTTCTCTTGAGTTTGTATACGTGTTTCTAATAGAAGGTGCTTTAGCGATATAAGCTCCATTAAAATCTAATAAATGTTTACCAGATATTTTATAAGTAAATCCTGCTTTTGCACCATATCCTGTAAATTCGATTTTATCTCCTTTACCAAATGAGTTGTCTCTTTCAATACCGTTTTCGATATATACTTGGTTTTCGTTTTTATATAAACCTTCTCTTTGGTAATCTGTTTTTGTTACGCTTCCTGCTAAATAAAAATCAACTTTGTTGTATTTAAATTGTGCTTGAGCAAAACCAGATATTTCGTTAACGTATAAATTATAGTTGTATCTAAATTTATCTCCTACAAATGCAACTTGGTCAGGATTGTTTAAATCAAATTGATTTTGACTGAAAGAATCAACATTTAAAGCTCCTGTTGTGCTTCCTAATAAATCAATAATTTCAGCAAAGTTTTCAGAATCTAATTTTTTATAATTTACACCTGCATTAAACAGAATGTTTTGGTTAATCTCAGTATTAAAAATAGTATTTAATGTTAATTGCTTATCATCGTTTCTATCTTCATATAATACGTAGGCAGCATTTGCACCAGTTATATTATTAGTTAAGTTAGCATCTAAAATTCTGTTCCAATCAATTTGACCATCATTTAAAAACTCTTGTTCAGCTTCATATGCACCAGCTAAATCGTCATCTTCAAGAAAATAACTTGGTAGGTTTTGGTAGTATGCAGGACTTGGATTTTCTCCTCCAGCATAGTCTAAACGACTGTTTCCTACTTTACCAAATTGGTAACCTATGTTTGTATTTAAGCTTGTTTTTTCAGTGATATCCCAATAATGGTTTAACATTAAAATTGGCTCTTCCACTTCTTTAATACGAGAATTTTTTTGCTCTCCATCAAAATCTCCCCAAAACTCATTATACTTAATACCTTTAAGGTCATAAACCTCTTGTGTATTTGCAGAAGATTTTCCTCTTCTGTTTGGTGCGTATATAGATGTAAAGTTAATGCTATGCTTATCGTTTATTTTCTTTTCTACAGAAGCAAAAAATGAATTTGAATCATATAATGACGCATCCTGAAAACCTTCGTCTCCCCAACGTCTACCAATCATAAGTGTATATGCCCAACCATCTTCCATTAATCCAGAAGCATAACTAGCCATTAAACGATTTGTATAACTTCTGTTTGAAGAAGAGTAAGTAATACGACCACCTTCTCTGTAATTAGAAGCTCTAGTATTAATATTTGTAGATCCTAATACACCTCCAAATGTGTAAGCTGATGGTGTTAACCCTAAACTTAACTCTTGGTTACGCATAACGTCGTTTAATCCTCCCCAATTACTCCATTGTGGACGACCAGTATCTTGCTTATTCATTTCAACACCATTAATTAATACTTTGGCGTTGTCAGAATCTAAACCTTTAATTCTGAAAAATGAAGAACTAAATTCAAAAGCAGCTGTACGCTGAAAAATGTCTTGAGAAGCAGATAACAATCCTGAAATATTATCAGAACCACTTGTGTCATCATTTAACTCGTCATCAGATAAAGTAATGGTAAATAAATCTTGCTCATTTGTAACCGCTAGATCTAAAGTCATATCTTGGATATCAAGCGTCTTACCTTCGTTGATAATGATTGGATAAAACTTTGTAGTAAACCCATCTTTTTCAATTTTAAGAATTTGCTCTCCTAAAGGGACTTCATTCTTAAAAGTAAACTGACCAAACCCGTCTGTTTTTTCAGTCAATACTGTTTTTTGAATGGATACTGTTACATCTGGAATAGGCTCATCCGTTACTGCGTCCTTAACACTACCTTTAACTGTAGTTTGTTGTGCAACAAGTGTAAACGTTGAGAAAATTCCGAATAAAAAAATTAAAAAACTTTTTTTCATACTAGAAATTATAGTTAATAAAAATGCTTAACCGTTAAATAATCATTATTTAAGGCGTGCAAATTTACATTATTTATAATAAATATCTACTTTTGGCAGGAGTTTTGTATTAACATAACTATAACATAATATTAGAATACATGAAAAATTTTAAATTCTGGGCTGCAGCGTTTTGTTTAACGGTTGTTTTTTCTGTAAATGCTCAAGAAAAGAAGAAGTTTAAAGTACATACTGTTGCTTTTTATAATCTTGAAAATTTATTTGACACGATTAATGATCCAACAAAATATGATGAGGCTAGTCCAATGATGGAACTTAAAGCAGATCGCTCTGAAGTGTACAAGAAAAAAGTACATAACATGGCACGTGTTATCGCAGATGTTGGAAGTGACGTTACTAATAACACACCTGCACTTATCGGAATTTGTGAAGTTGAAAACATTAATGTAATTGAAGATGTTGTAAACGACCCTTTATTATTAGGTAAGGATTATGGTATAGTACATTTTGATGGTCCTGATAACAGAAGTATTGATGTTGGTTTGCTTTATCAAAAATCATTATTTCAAGTGGTATCAAAAAGCACACACACTTTAAAAATTTACGATGATAAAACACGTAAACGCGTTAACACAAGAGACCAACTATTAGTTACAGGAAAACTAGAAGGAGAAACAATGCACATTATTGTTAACCACTGGCCATCTAGAAGTGGTGGAGAAGCTAGAAGCAGACCAAAACGTGTTGCTGCTGCTAAGCTAAACAAAAGTATCATTGATAGTTTACAATCTATAGATCCTTATGCAAAAATTATTACTATGGGAGATTTAAATGATGATCCAACAAACTCTAGTGTTAAGGATGTTTTAAAAGCTGAAAGCGATAAAAACAAAGTTGACTTTAAAGGTATTTACAATCCTTATATTGATATGTTTAAAAAAGAGGGACTAGGTACTACTGCCTATAGAGATGCATGGAGTTTATTTGATCAAATCATGATAACTAAGCCTTTTTTAGACAAGGATTATTCAAACTTTACCTACTATAAAGCAGGTATATTTAATAAATACTATTTAGTAAACAAAAAGGGTCGTTATAAAGGTTATCCTTTAAGAAGTTTTGCTGATGGTGGATTTACTAATGGGTTTAGTGATCACTTCCCTGTTTACATCTACCTAGTTAAGGAGGTAAAAGACACTGACACCACAACTGAAACAGAAGTTAAAAAGAATTAATTTTTAAATTATATAAATAAAAAAAGCGACCTTAATTAAGGTCGCTTTTTTTATACTATAAATTTAACCATGCTTTCCATGGTATTTTAGCTAACACTAAAACTAATGCAATACTGTAAAAGATTGCAATTGACTTAAGTTTGTTAGTAGATGTTAGTTTCTTTTTATGCTTAGAATATCCAATAGTAATTAAGGCTACAGCTAGAATCATAGCAACAGGATGCTCAACAACATTTGATCGCATTGTTGCATTTTTCATGATTTCGCCCATACTCATTTCAGAGAAGTAGTCTGCAGCAAACCAAAGCACAATACCAATTAACAAATGTATATGAGATACAATTAATGTAAAAAGAGACATTCTAAAATCTCTAGCCTCATATTCCTTTTTTGTCACTGTTTTATACACTGCGTTAAAGGTTGCCACTACAATCATAAAAAGCACTAAATATGCCCAATAATGATGTAACCATTTTAATGTTGAATACATATATTTTTAGTTTATTAGTTAAGGTATAAAGGTAATAATTAATTACATAAAAAAAGCCTCTTCAATTGAAGAGGCTTTTAAAATTTATTCTTAATTAGATTTAGAAGTTATAACGAATACTAGCGTTCCAAGTTCTTCCATAACCAAAACGTCCGTTATTGCTTTTGTTAATTCCTTTATAATTTTCAGAATCATTAATTGAAGCTTCAGTAGAACCAAAAACAGACTCTAAATATACTTCATCAAATAAATTATTCACATTTACTCTGAATTGTAAAGAATTACTACCATTTTCGCCAACTAACATTTTGTATGATAATCCTGCGTCTACAGTTGTATAAGATGGTAGTGATAAAGGAGGTGCATCTTTGCTAAATGATCCTTCTGAATGTTGATCATTGTACCAATTGAATGCTGTATCGAAACTAAATCTAGGAAGAAATTCGTAATCTAAGTTTATTCCTCCAGTAACTTTTGCAGCACCACCTACATTTAGACCATCAACATCAATCTCAGTTTGAGTTCCTATTTCATTTCCATCTCCATCAAAAGTTCTTCTACTTGCATTACCTTCATATTTCCAATCACCCAAAGATAAGAAACCATTAACTTTTAAGTTATTAAAAGGTCTTGTAAAAACCTCTAACTCAACACCACTATGAACTTGCTTGATCCCTTGTGTTTGATATGACTCATAAGTAGCAGATTCTTGATTTTCACCATTATTAGATGGATCTGTTCTATTATCCCAAATAGTATGATATACATTAAAGTTTGCAGATATTTTATCACTTCCAAACTGATATCCAGCTTCTAAACCAGTGATTTTTTCATTTTCAACAGAAGGAACAATTAAATCCACACTGTTTCTAACATTATCATATAAATTGTCATGAAAAGGTTGGCGAGAATAATATCCTGCATTTACAAACACTTTATTATAGTTGTTAATTGCATAAGCAGCTCCTGCTTTTACATTAAAACCAAAGTTAGATACTTTATCAGAATCTGTAGCAACATCATAACTATACTCGTTAGTTACTTGGTGATCTTGATTTGATATTGCTCCTTGGAAAAAGGCAGAAACAGCATCTTTAGAATACTCTAACTGACCAAATACACCATAATAAGTAATTGTCTCTTCGTAGTTATACCCTAAACGTTGATTTGCATCTGTATTTGGGTTAAATACCATACCCCAAGGATTAATCCCTCCATAAGTATCAGTAATAGTATAATCTCCAAGAAATGTACTATTTGCAGATAATGAAGTTTGTCCTCCAATAAATTCATTTACACCTCTAAAGTGAACACCGTTATATGTTCTAACATCTGCACCAAAGTTTAGGTTTAATGTTTCACTTATTTTGTTATTATAATTAGAAACTAGACCAAACCAGTTATGGTTATTGTATGATCCTCTTGCATATCCAACACCATCATTTATTATTGCAGAAGCAAATGCACCACGACCTAAAGAACCATATAAAACTGTTGATAATGATGAATTATCATTAATAGTATAATCCCAACTTAAATTAGCTACAGGTTTGTGGTATATATTTCTACCTCCTGGGTAAATGCCTCCCTTGTCAATTGTGTTTGAACTATTAACTCCTGATTCATTCCAGTCGTTATATTTTCTACCATTTTCTAGAAAGGTTCCTATAGATCCTCTTCCAGCAGCAGCATGCCATTGTGGTGCTCCTGTAAGCAAAAAGTTAAATGCATTTTTTTCGTTTGGTTGATAACCTACAGAAAAGAAATACGTTTGTCCTTGTCCAGCTGTATAGTCAACATATCCATCACCTTGCCAATGACCTAGTAATCCTGAGAAAGACCATCCCTTTTCATTAACTCCTGTAGAAAAATATGCAGTAGTTTTTGTGTAGTCATCATTACCAATCATTTGTTGTACAAAACCACCTTCTTTTCTATCAATAGTTTTAGTTACAATATTTACAGTTCCTCCAACAGAAGAAATCGCTAATTTTGAAGCCCCTAAACCACGCTGTACTTGTATTGCATTAGCAACATCCATTACTCCTGACCAGTTAGACCAATACATTTTACCGTCTTCCATACCATTAATTGGTTGCCCATTTAATAAGAATGCAGTATTAGTTTGATCAAAACCACGTAAAAACATTTGACCGTCTCCAAAACCTCCGCCTTTAACATTCTGTACAGAAGGTGTTGATTTTAATACTTCTGGCAAATCCCAGTTTCCTGCTTTTTCTTGAATTTCCGCAGCTTTAATTGTTGATACAGCTACAGGTGTCTTTCTACCACTAGCTAAGTCAATTACTCCAGATCCAACAATTACAATTTCATCTAAGGAGTTGTTAGAAATTAAAGATAAATTACCTAAATCAGTATCTCCGCTGAATGGCATACTAATTTTACCATAACCAACGTAAGAAATTTCGATAACTCCTGAAGGCGATTTAGTTTTTAAAGTAAAATTTCCATCAAAATCAGAAGTAGTTCCATTTGTAGTACCCTTCTCTACAACACTAGCAGTAGGTAGCGGTGAGTTTAAATCGGCATCCATAACTGTTCCTGTAACAGTACTTTGAGCCATAGTAAATGCAGTACACATAAGTGTTACTGCTAAAAACATAACTTTAATTGTGTTTTTCATTGTGTTTAATTATGATTTGTTAGTTTCAAATTTTGTGCAAAAATACGACTAATTATAGTTGCAATATTAACTTAACGTTAACAATTTTACACAAAGCGAAGTTACGTATACTTTTTAGTATTACATAATACAAATCAAATCAACCAATAAACAAATTTTTTAACAATGCTTACCTTAATTTTTTGTAGATATTAAGCAAATTTAACGTGGAACCGTCATGATCATCAAAAGCCTGATTGTCAAACTCATTTAAAATTTTATTTGCCAGTTGCTTTCCTAACTCAACTCCAAACTGATCATAACTATATATATTCCAGATTATTCCTTGTACAAATATTTTATGTTCGTACATAGCGATTAACTTACCTAAGCTTTCGGGTGTAAGCTTTTTAATGAAGATGGTATTTGTTGGCTTATTACCTTCAAATACTTTAAATGGTGTTAATTCTTTTATTTTTTCTACTGAAAGGTTTTGACCTTCAAATTCTGCTTCAACTTCTGCTTTTGTTTTACCATTTAATAAAGCTTCTGTTTGCGCAAAATAATTAGACATTAATTTATCCTGATGATCTTGATTACCATGTAATGACTGTGCAAAACCAATAAAATCTGCTGGAATTAATTTGGTCCCTTGATGAATTAATTGAAAGAATGCATGTTGCGAATTTGTTCCTGGTTCTCCCCAAATTAATGTTCCTGTTTGATAATTAACAAGATCACCATTACGATCAACACTTTTACCATTACTTTCCATAATACCTTGTTGCAAGTACGTTGCAAACTGAGTTAAGTATTGTGTGTACGGTATTACAGCTTCACTTTCAGCATTAAAAAAATTATTATACCAAATGCTTAATAAGGCTAAAACAACTGGAATGTTTTGATCAAAGTCTGTACTTTTAAAATGCGTATCCATTTTATTTGCTCCAGCTAAAAGCGAATCAAAATTTTTGTAGCCAACCGATAAACTAATTGTTAATCCAACTGCACTCCATAACGAGAAACGACCTCCAACCCAATTCCACATTGGAAAGATATTATTTTGATCAATCCCAAACGCCTTTACCTTTTCAATATTAGTAGACACTGCTACAAAATGTTTTGCAACATCCTCTTGTTTAGCATGTTCTAAAAACCAAGTTCTGATAGTATTAGCATTAGATAACGTTTCTTGCGTTGTAAATGTTTTAGATACAATTACAAATAAAGTTGTTTCTGGATTTAATGTTTTTAAAACTTGGTTAACATGATCACCATCTACGTTACTTACAAAATGCGTTGTTAAATGATTTTTATAATATTGAAGCGACTCCACAACCATTGCTGGTCCTAAATCACTACCACCAATACCAATGTTTACAATATCTGTAAAGGCTTTATTTGTATATCCTTTTAGTGCTCCAGAAATTACTTGATTAGAGAATGTTTCAATTTTTTGTTTTACTTCAAAAATCTCAGGCATAACGTTTTTGCCTTCAATTAAAATCGTATCTGTAGCTTTAGCGCGCAATGCAGTGTGCAACACCTCTCTACCTTCCGTTTTATTTATGACTTCTCCAGAAAACTGAGACTGAATAGCGTCTTTTAACTTTGTTTCTTCTGCTAATTCTAGTAGTAAGTTAATAGTTTCAGAAGTAATTCTGTTTTTTGAATAGTCTACATAAAAATCTTCCCAATTAATAGCCATGTGATTTGCTCTATCATTATTTTGAGCGAACAAATCTTTCATTTCTAAACCTTTTACGTTTTCAAAATGTGCTTGTAATTTTTTCCAAGCTTTAGTGGTCGTCGGGTTGATTGAAGGTAATGCCATTACTTAGTATAAGTTATTGAGTTTTTAGACGTTTCTTGAATATCTAAAATTTGATTTTCGTCAATTGGAAGGATAAATTCAATCTCATCTAATTGCGTTTTAAGTGGTTTTACAAATTTTAAATATTTAGCTTTTAAGCTATCCGAAATAGCCTCTGCTTCTGGTAATTTTTGTTTAAATGGATCAACTTGTTTTCCGTTTTTCCAAAAACGATAACAGACATGTGGTCCAGATGTATTACCTGTCATACCTACATAACCAATAACATCTCCTTGTTTAACAAAATCGCCTACTTTAGCTTTACGCTTACTCATGTGCAAGTATTGCGTGCTGTAGGTCGAGTTGTGCTTAATTTTTACATAGTTACCATTTCCGCCACGTTTTGCAGATTCAATTACAGTCCCATTTGCGGTTGCTCTAATTGGCGTACCAATATTAGCTGCAAAATCAGTCCCTTTATGTGGTCTTACGCGATTACCATACAAAGCAATTCTACGGTTTAAATTATATCTAGAAGAAATACGTTTATACTCGACAGGTGCTTTTAAAAATGCGCGTCTTAAATTTTTTGCATCTTCGGTAAAATAATCTTTTAATCCTCTAACAGTATCTGTTTCAAATTCAAAAGCATAAAAATCTTCTCCGTTGTGCTGAAAGTAAGCTGCTTTGATATTATCAATTCCAGCATAAATACTATCATCGATATATTTTTCGGTATAAATTAATCTAAATTTATCGTTTTTTTGAAGTCTAAAAAAGTCAATCGTCCAAGCATAAATATCAGACATTTTATAAGCTAATAATACACTTTTACCTTGCTTTGCAAAAGCTTCAGAAATATTAGACTCGATAACACCTGAGACTTCTTTCTCTACAAATTTTATAGGCTTAGTGCTTGAATAAGCATGAATTGAATCTTGAAAATTGATTACAACATAGTCCGTTTTAGTAGGTTGATATATAAAACATTTTGGTTGTTGAAGCGAATCGTTTGAACACAACAGTGTATAAGGTTTACCAATTTGTAATCGCGTAATATCAAAACTATCCTTTGTTTGTTGGGCAATTTGAAATATTTTAGAATAGTCTATTTGATTACGTTGTAAGATTTCGCCAAAGCTATCACCTTTTCTAATGGTATCGCGCTTAACTATATAATCGTTAAGTTTAAAACCAAACTCATAAACCTCTTCAGGCTCAATAACCGAAACAGTGTCTATTGGTGTTTTATCTTCTTTTTTACAACTAATTATTACTAAAGCAAAAGCTAGTAATATCAAACATTTTTGCCCCAATCTTCTAATTCTTGTTTGCTCCATAAATCCGGAAAAAATATTCGTCTTTGATACTTTGGATGCATATATTTTACCCATTCACTTCCTCCTGTTGCTTCTGCAGTTTTTCCACCAATATTTAAATAGTGATTTGCAGTGTTATAATGAGCCATTACCCAAGTAATATTTACTGTGTAATCGTAATGACGCATTGCTTTGATTAAATCTTTATCTTCTTTAACATCTTGTGGTAAACTTTTGAAGATTGTCCACAAGTTATGTGTGTTATAGAATTCTGCAAATCTAATAAATTCGTCTTTGTATTTAGCTTCAAAAACTGTTAATGTATAGCTTTTTTTACCAGTTTTGTAGTCCTTTCCTGCTGCTTGCCAATATAAATGTTCAAACGCATGTTCAAAAGAAGTATTACGATCTATGGTTTCTCTAAACCTATTGTCAATTAGATTAATTAACTCGGTTGAAGCAAATTCAATTTTACGATATTGAGCCGATTGAAAACCACTTGCAGGTGTTAACGAATTACGAAATTTATTGTATTGTTCGACATCCATTCCATCTTTCATTACTGTAAACGAAGATGTTAATACATCAAAATAGCGACTGATACGCATGATTTTAGTTTCAAAAAAAGAAGCTGTTATATTTTCTTTTTTTGCGACTTGGTCAATCTCCCACAAAATCATTTTAAACAACAACTCATTTACCTGATGGTACATTAAAAAGACCATTTCGTCTGGCAAAGTTGTGCGTTGTACTTGTAAGTTTAAAAGCGCATCTGTTTGAATGTAGTCCCAATAATCGATAGGCTTACTATGCAATAAACCCTCTAAATGTGTATTTACATTTTGATCTAATGCGTTATATTTATCTTCTAACTGGTTGGTTATTTTTTGGTCTACACTCATGCTTTAATTAGTCTACAATAATTTTGAAGCTGTGCTTTAATCCTTTATAGGCTTCTAAATCTGCTCTTAACGATCCCACAGCTAAATCTGCTTTAATACGTAAAGGTATTTTATTTTTATCATTAGACACCCAAAGCGTTAAACTTTCTTCTTCTTTAAAAACACGTCCAGCCATTACATATGGTCTAAACATAAGTGTTTCAACAGTTCCAAAGTTTGTACTTAGATTTTCTTTTCCTAAAAATTTTAGCTTAAAACCATAGTTCTCTTCGTCAAAAAACATATCCAATTTAATTTCGTCACCAACTTTAAGTGTACTTGTATCTAATTTATTTCTTAAATAATAAAATGTAGACACCATATCTTGTACATTTGGCTTTGTTGTAAGTGTCTTTTTTGTATCGTGTTTTTTGTTATAAACTAGCGCTTTTTTATTGGCTTGATCAAACTCGATTTCGATATTTTTTTTGTGACCACCTTCATCAATATCTCTGATAAACTTGTATGGCAAAATTGTGTTTTTATCAAAATAGCTTTCGTAACGATCCTCTACTTTAAAAAACCATTTAATCATTCCGGTTGTCCAACCTTTTCCAACAACATGAAATACTGGTTTACCGTTTAGTGTAGTTTCCTTTACTTGAAGGGTAGCGTTACCAGCTTTCATCCAACCACTATAGCTCATCTTAAATTTAAACCATTCGCCATCTTTAAAAGCAGGTTCTTGTTGGAAAGCAAAAGACATGCTAGCGGTAAATATTGCTAATATTATAAGTATTTGTTTTTTCATAACTATTGTAATTATATAACTTAATTTTTAAGTTACAGATTATATTATAACTTATAATACAATTACTATTCCAAAAGTATAAAACAAAAAAATGCCATCTGAGTATTTGATGGCATTTTTTTGTTACTAAACTATAAAATTTTGTTAAAGTGTTCCTCGTTTAGCTTGCTCTCTTTCAATAGATTCAAACAATGCTTTAAAGTTTCCTGCACCAAAACCTTGTGCTCCCATACGTTGTATGATTTCAAAAAATAAGGTTGGTCTATCTTCTACTGGCTTAGTGAAAATTTGAAGTAAATAGCCTTCCTCATCTGCATCAATCATAATTGATAACTTTTGAAGCTCACTGATATCTTCTTTCATCATTTCCATATGCACACCTAAACGGTTTGGTATATCATCATAATACGCTTGTGGTGGTGGTGGTAAAAACTCGATACCTCTTGCTTTAAGCTGAGATACTGTTTTAATAATATCATCCGTTGCTACTGCAATATGTTGTACTCCTGATCCTTCGTAGAAGTCTAAATACTCCTCTATTTGAGATCTTTTTGCAGCTTTTGCAGGTTCGTTAATTGGGAATTTGATACGTCCATTACCATTACTCATTACTTTAGACATTAAAGCAGAATATTCTGTATGGATTTGCTTGTCATCAAACGATAAGAAATTAACAAATCCCATAACATCTTCGTACCATTTTACCCAAGTATTCATTTCTCCCCAACCTACATTACCAACCATGTGGTCAATGTATTTTAATCCAACTGGCTCTGGATTATAGTCACTTTTCCACTCTACAAATCCTGGTAAAAATTGTCCATTGTAGTTTTTACGCTCTACAAACATATGTACTGTTTCTCCGTAAGTATAAATTCCAGCTCTTACTACTTCGCCAAATTCGTCTTTTTCAACGATTGGTTCCATGTATGATTTTGCACCACGTTTTGTAGTTTCTTCGTAAGATTTTCTAGCATCTTCAACCCATAAAGCTACAATTTTTACACCATCTCCATGTTTTACAATGTGATCATTAATTGGTGACTTACTGTTTAATGGTGTTGTTAGTACTAAACGGATTTTGTCTTGCTTTAACACATAACTTACAGAATCTTTTGACCCTGTTTCCAACCCTCTGTAGGCATGAGATTGAAAGCCAAACGCTGTTTTATAAAAATGTGCTGCTTGTTTTGCGTTACCTACATAAAACTCTACATAATCTGTTCCTAAAAGTGGCAAGAAATCTTGCGCACCTTCAAATATTTTTTCTAAACCGTAGTCTACTGATTTTACTTCTTTTTTACTCATAATACTTTATATAGAAGAAAGAATAAAGCAACAAGAATAAAAGCTTTAGGCTACCAACTAACCCTTAGTCCTCATTTAAAATTCTTGAATTTTTATTTCAATCTTAATTAATTATTGTTTTGAAATCCTTTTTAATTTTAATGCTCTAGCCACGATTTGTAATAGTCTTCGTCTGCTATTTTAAGCGCTTCCTCAGTTACCATTAATGGTTTAAACGTGTCCACCATTACTGCTAGCTCGTCTGTTTTTACTTTCCCGATGCTACGCTCTGTTGCTCCTGGGTGTGGACCATGTGGTATTCCTGCTGGATGCAAGGATATGTGTCCTGCATCAATATCGTTTCTAGACATAAAATCTCCGTCAACGTAATACAATACCTCATCACTATCTATATTACTATGATTGTAAGGTGCTGGAATACTATCTGGATGATAATCGTACAGTCTTGGCACAAAACTACAAACTACAAATGCGTCTGTCTCAAAGGTTTGATGTACTGGTGGTGGTTGGTGGATTCGTCCTGTAATGGGCTCAAAATCGTGGATTGAAAACGCATATGGATAGTTGTAACCGTCGTAACCTACGACATCAAAAGGATGTGTTGCGTAAACCATTTCAAAAATATCGTCTTGCTTTTTAACTTTCATTAAAAAGTCTCCTTTTTCGTTATGTGTTTCTAATTCTTGTGGCTGTCTTAAATCACGTTCGCAAAATGGCGAATGCTCTAATAATTGACCAAACCAGTTACGGTAACGCTTGGGTGTGTAAATTGGTCTTTTAGACTCGACAATAAATAAACGATTGTCCTCAGTGTCAAAATCCATTTTATAAATTACACCTCTTGGTACTAATAGATAGTCTCCGTATTTGAAGTCTAGGTTACCTAGGTGTGTGCGCAGTTTTCCGGTACCTTTATGGATAAAGATAAGCTCATCTGCGTCTGTGTTTTTATAAAAATAATCTGTTGTTGATTGTTTTGGTGCTGCTAAAATGATACTACAATCGCTGTTTATAAGTACTGTTTTACGAGACTGTAAATAATCGTTTTCTGGTTTGACTTGAAACCCTTTTAAACGGTAGGATTGTATATGGTTTTTTTTAGCAATTTTTGGTGCAACACTGTATTGTTTTTTAATTTCTTTTACTTGTGTTGGTCTATGCTCGTGATAGGAGTTTGTTGACATACCGTCAAATCCTATGGTACCAAATAACTGCTCTGCGTACAATGTACCGTCCGCTTTTCTGAACTGGGTGTGTCTTTTTGGTGGTATTTTTCCTAGTTTATGATAAAATGGCATTTTGTTATAGT
This sequence comes from Olleya sp. Ti.3.14, assembly GCF_038154885.1. NCBI lineage: Bacteria > Pseudomonadati > Bacteroidota > Flavobacteriia > Flavobacteriales > Flavobacteriaceae > Olleya > Olleya sp. Ti.3.14. The sequence continues at coordinate 116,955 of NZ_JBAKAO010000002.1, read as the reverse complement.
TTTAAATTGAAAAAAATAACGTCTAAGAAACTTGTGACGCTTTACTAAATGCTTAACAAGGAAGAAAGATCACTCTGGATTACGCTTAATCAAGAATTTTAAATGTGATAGTAAATCGCTCCAAATTGTCTTCATAGTGTAACAAATATCGTAAAATTTTATGAGTTTAGGAAGTGTTTTTAAATTGAAAAAAAGACCATTGCGTCTAACCTTGCGTTAAGGGTAGTAATGGCATCCTTTTTTTGCTGCCATATATGGCAAAAAAAGATATAATGGATGACCTGGTTGTATTTAAACCCTTAAAGGTTTAAGTACAAAACGCCCAATTAAAACCAATATCCTAAGTTAAAAAACCAATAGCTTTGTTTAGTCTCTGGAGAGATGGTATACTTAGCTTCTATGGGACCCAAGAACGATTCAAACGAATAACCTACTGCGTATCCTGAATATTCTGGCCATGAAAACCAATCTGTACCATCAAACAACCTGTCTTCTACATTGGCATAGTTTGCTGCTACCATTATGTGGTTTTTAGGTAAAAACTGATAATCTAAATTTACGCCTCCTTTAATGTAAGAATCTGCTGCTATGGACAGAAAATCGTATCCGTAAAAGGGTTTAAAATTATTGATAAAATTATTACCATAACCACCTAGCACAAAGTCTAAAAAGCGATTTGCTTTAGGGTTTATTTTAAATCCTCCATCTGTGACTAAGTTAAACGATAATTTATCAGATACTTTGAAAGCATATCCTAACTCTGCTTTTAGAATTGTAAATGGAGAAAATGTGCTTGAAAAATCTGAGGAATACACATAGTGATTACCTTGCGCAGAGAAAAGCATGCCTTCTGTCGGGAAGTATTTACTATCGTAGGTATCGTATTTTAATTCTCCAAAAAGACTGACATAGTTACTGTTTTCAAAAAGTGTCTCTGTTTCATCTTCTGAGGATAAAATAGTTTCGGTTTTTACTCTTAATTTTTTATGCTCAACACCTAGTGATAATACTAAATCGTTTCTAAAAAGGGTTTGTAGGTAGACTTGGTTATTAAAGTCTGAGAGCTCGGCATTTATTTTATTTACACCTGTTGTGTTAATTTGTGTTGGTGTTAAAAATGCGTTGGCTACAATGCCTTGACTAAACTCGTTATACCTTGATTTTAAACCAACACTCCAATATATCCCTTTATCTATAAAGTAATCCAAGTTATACCTAACGTGGTCACCTATTATAAAATCCATTGACACTACATCGTTTTTTAATAAAAATTGCTTTTTAGTTATGTTGGCCAAAATGGCACTTTTATATAAATCATCGTAGTGTAATCCTAATTTTAAAAAGGTTGTTTTTTTAGTTTCGGACACATTGGTGATTATCTTGTAAGTATTGTCTTGTTCTGGTTTTAACTCGTAAAAAAAGCTGTCAAAGTTATTGGTTGCTACTATATTGTTAGCGCCTTCTGATAGGTCGTTGTATGAAATTTTGCTGTAAGGTCTGATTTTTAATTTTCCTAGGATGTAAGATCTTGTGTATTTATCTATTCCGTTAGTTTCTATATAATTAATTTGTAAACTATCTGGAGACAGGTCTGTTTGCTTTTTACTTGGTGTGTAATGTTGCTTTGCTTTTAATTGTTTTAAAATATCTATTTCTTTTTTTGCAGCAACTTCTCCATTGTGAATTATTTGATTTCCGTCATCAAAAGACACGACATTAAATTTAGAAATATCTGGTTTAATATAAATATCAGTCATTTTAGACTTGATTTTCATGTCATTAATGGTTCTAAAATTATTTATCTGAAATAAAATTTGTGGTGCTGAAGAAAGATCTGTTCTATTGGCTAATCCGTCTTGTACGTCTACACCAATAATAATATCCATGCCTTTTGCCTTTAACTCTTTTATTGGGTAATTATTTACAACACCACCATCGATTAACAATTTACCATCAATATCTACTGGTTGAAATAATGAAGGAAAAGCTCCTGATGCTTTAACTGCTTGTGGTAAATTACCTTTATCTAAAATAACTTGCTGACCAGTCTCTACATCTGTAGCAATACAGAAAAAAGGTATTGGTAATTTAGAAAAGTCGTCCTCATTACTTACATGAAGCAACAATTTTGTTAATAAATTAAAGGTGTTTTGCCCTTTAGATAATGCTGTTGGCAGCTTTACTTTAAGATGATCAAAGGGTAGTGTTATTGCGTATCTTTCTGAAATTTCTCTCTCATAGGTTGACTTAGCTGATCTTGGGATATTATCATTTAAAATGTCATCAAAATTTACGCCTTTAAAAATAGAATCTAATTGTTTGCCTGAATATCCTGAAGCATAAAGTGACCCAATAATTGCTCCCATACTTGTACCAGCAATATAGTCTACCCTAATCCCTAAACTGTCTACAACTTTTAAAACACCAATGTGAGCAAAACCTTTGGCTCCACCACCACTTAGGACTAGCCCAACCTTTGGCTCTGCAGCTTGTGTTTCTTGCGCGTTAAGATTGGTACTTAACGTTAATAATGTTATAATTATAATGTATATCTGCTTCATTCTTTATGGTAATAATTATAAATTTTTGTTGCTCTAGAATTTCCGACAACCTCTTCTAGCTCGTCAATTTTAGCATTTGAAATTCGCTTTGCGGACTTAAATACTTTTAATAATTCTACAATTGTTTTTTCTCCAATACCAGGAATGGTTTCCATTTCTGTATTTAATGCTTGTTTACTTCGTTTGTTACGATGATGCTCTATCCCAAAGCGATGGGCTTCATTACGTAACTGTTGTATTATTTTTAGTGTTTCTGATTTTTTATCTAAATATAAGGGAATTGGATCGTCTGGATAGAATAATTCTTCTAATCGTTTTGCAATTCCTATAATGGCTATTTTTCCTCTTAACCCTAAAGCATCTAAACTTTTTAAAGCTGAAGATAATTGTCCTTTTCCTCCATCAATAATTATCAATTGTGGTAAAGGTTGTTTTTCTTCTAACAAACGTTTGTAGCGTCTAAATACCACTTCTTCCATTGATGCAAAATCATCAGGACCTTCTACTGTTTTGATATTAAAGTGACGATAATCTTTTTTACTAGGCTTTCCGTTTTTAAACACAACACAAGCTGCTACTGGATTTGTCCCTTGTATGTTAGAGTTATCAAAACACTCGATATGTCTTGGCTCTTCACCTAATCGCAAATCCACCTTCATTTGTGCCATGATACGATTAGCATGACGATCTGGATCTGTAATTTTTACCTGTTTAAAACGCTCTAATCTGTAATATTTAGCATTTCTAACGGATAAGTCTAAGATATGTTTTTTATCTCCTAATTGTGGAATAGTTACTTTTATATCTTGACCTAAATCTACTTTAAAAGGTACGTAAACTTCTTTAGACCTTGAGTTAAAACGTGCTCGGATTTCTACAATTGCTAATTCTAGTAAGGTTTTATCAGTCTCGTCTAACTTCTTTTTAATCTCTAAAGTATGTGACCTAATTATTGACCCATATGATAATTGCAAAAAGTTAATATAGCCATGACCTGCATCACTAACTATGGAAAACACATCTACATTGCTAATCTTAGGATTTACAATAGTAGATTTGGCTTGATATTTTTCTAGAACCTGAATTTTTTCTTTAATTTTTTGGGCTTCTTCAAACTGCATATCCTGAGCATATTTGCTCATTTGCTCTTTAAATTCTCCTAAAGATTCTTTAAAATTTCCTTTTAAAATTTCTCTAATTGCCTTTATGTTTTGGTTATAACTTTCCTCATCCTCATAACCTTCGCAAGGTCCTTTACAGTTCCCTAAATGGTACTCTAGGCATACTTTATATTTTCCTGACTCGATTTTGCTTTCTGCCAAATCATAATTACATGTTCTAATCTGATACAAGCCTTTAATTAAATCTAATAAGGTATAAACCGTTTTAATATTGGTGTAAGGTCCAAAATATTCGCTTCCATCTTTTATATAGCGTCTTGTACTAAATACTCTTGGAAAACGCTCTTTTTTTATACAAATCCATGGGTAGCTTTTATCGTCTTTTAGTAAAACATTATAACGTGGTCTATGTTTTTTAATTAGATTGTTTTCTAATAAAAGCGCATCTGTTTCTGTCTGTACAACAATGTGTTTAATGTTAGCAATACGTTTTACTAAAACTCTAGTTTTACCGTTTTCGTGAGTTTTTGTAAAATACGAACTTACTCTCTTCTTTAAATTTTTTGCCTTACCAATGTATATTATTGTACCTTCTGTATCAAAATACTGATAAACTCCAGGTGATTCTGGAAGAGTTTTAAGTTGTACATCTAAAGAAGTTTGACTCATCTTACACTTTAAAATCGAAGAAAATTGATAGTTTTTCAAAGGTAATTATTTAAAAACAACTTAACCTTTATCGCCTAAATTTTAACCTAAAAATAAATTAATCACGCTTAGTTATTTAGTACCTTGCACCTCTTTTTAAACTTTACAAATGACAAAAAAAACCATAGGAAGAACAGACAAAATTAACTTTCCAGTGTTAGATCTTTTTGAAATAGACTGCAAAATAGATACAGGTGCTTACACGTCTGCAATACACTGCTCTCTGGTAGAAGTTAAAGAAGATGGCCTACATTGCACATTTTACAGCAAAGGTCATCCTAATTTTAATAGTAAAACTAAAGTTTTTAAAGATTACACTTTTACTGATGTAAAAAGCAGCAATGGCTTTGTAGAAAACCGTTATAAAATAAAAACAGATGTTGTTTTTTTTGGTAAAACATACAAGATTAACTTAACTTTAAGCACAAGAGACGATATGAGATTTCCGGTTTTAATTGGTAGACAGTTTTTAAAACGAAAATTTTTAGTAGATGTCGATATACAAAACCAATCCTTTAACTATAACAAATAAATGAACATTGTAATTTTATCTAGAAACGCTAACTTATACTCCACAGACCGTTTAGTTGAAGAAGGCGAAAATAGAGGCCACAAAATAGAAATAATAGATCCTTTAAAATGTGATATTATTATTGAAAAAGAAAAACCAACCATCTACTACAAAGATCGTTATTTAGATTATGTAGATGCAATTATACCACGTATTGGTGCTTCAATAACTTTTTATGGTTGCGCTGTGGTAAGGCAATTTGAAATGATGAATGTTTTTACAACAGCATCTTCTGAAGCTATTTTAAGATCTAGAGATAAGCTTAAAAGTTTACAAAGATTAAGTAAAGCCGGAATTGGAATGCCAAAAACGGTTTTTACAAACTACTCTAGAGACGTTGAAGAAGTTATAGAGCATGTAGGTGGCGTGCCAGTAATTATTAAATTACTAGAAGGTACACAAGGTTTAGGAGTTGTGTTAGCAGAAAGCAAAAATGCTGCCGAATCTGTTTTAGAAGCCTTTAATGGCTTGGAAGCTAGAGTAATTGTTCAAGAATTTATAAAAGAAGCTAAAGGTGCTGATTTACGTGCGCTTGTAGTTGACGGTCAAGTTGTTGGAGCTATGAAACGCCAAGGTAAAGAAGGTGAATTTAGATCTAATTTACATCGTGGTGGAAATGCACAGATTATTAAATTAAGTGAAGCTGAATTAAGCGTTGCAATGAAAGCGTCACAAGCATTGAAGCTACCAGTATGTGGTGTTGACATGCTACAATCGGACAGAGGTCCTTTATTACTAGAAGTTAACTCTAGTCCTGGTTTGGAAGGTATTGAAAATGCTACAGGTAAAAACATTGCTAAAAGCATTATTAATTACATAGAAAGAAATACCAAAAAATAATTGATGCAAACAAACGACGTTTTAGAAATTTTAGGTGAAGCTATAAAACCTGGTCAAAGTGCAGAGGTCAGTTTTAATGTTGCTAAGTTACATACAAGAACTCCAGTAGATGTTCCTATTATTATAGAACGCTCTAGAAAACCTGGTCCTACTATTTTATTTACAGCAGGTATACATGGTGACGAAATTAATGGTATTGAAATTGTACGACAATTAATCTCTAAAGGGATAAATAAACCTAAAATTGGTACCACAATTTGTATCCCTGTACTTAACATTTTTGGTTTTATAAACATGGCTCGCGCTTTTCCTGATGGTCGTGATCTAAACCGTGTGTTTCCTGGAGTAAAAAATGGGTCATTAGCCAGTCGTGTGGCTTACGAGTTGATACATGAAGTTGTACCACATGTAGATTTTATAGTAGATTTTCATACAGGAGGTGCGTATCGTTTTAATGCACCACAAATACGCATTGAAAAAGGCAGCGAAGATGATGATGTAATGGCCGAAATATTTGGAGCACCATTTATTTTATATTCTAAAAACCTTAATAAATCGTTTAGAAACGCGTGCAACAAATTAGGAAAACCCATCTTACTTTATGAAGGTGGAAAATCTTTTGATTTAGACAATACGGTTACTAATACAGGTGTTAATGGTGCAAAACGCATCATGAATCATTTTGGGATGTTACGCAGACAATTTAAGGTTACAGAACCTAAAAAAGAGTGTATTAAAATAACCGAAAGCTCATGGATGCGTGCCAAACACTCTGGTATGTTTAAAGCTACTATAAAAGTTGGTATAGAGGTTAAAATAGGTGATGACATAGGAAACATAACAGATCCTTATGGCAAATTTAATCACTTTGTTAAAGCAAAACACTCTGGTTACATAATTAATATTAATCAATCACCTATTGTTTATCAAGGTGACGCATTGTTTCATATCTCTACAGAAGTCTTAAAATAGTTTAAGATGAAAAAGATTGAATTACGAAAAAAATATAAATCACTAAGACGCTTACTTAATCAAGATCAAATCGAAGCACAAAGCATTACTATTGCTAATCAGTTACTAACCCTTCCCATTTGGGATTATAGTTTTTACCATTTATTTTTAACTATCACATCACAACATGAAGTTAATACCGATTATATTTTAAATATCTTATCAGGAAAGGATAAAAACATAGTTGTTTCTAAAAGTAATTTTACCAACAACACATTAACCAATTATTTACTAACAGACGCTACCACATTTAAACTAAGTGATTATAATATCCCAGAGCCAATAGATGGCATTGAGATTTTAAACCATAATATAGACGTCGTATTTGTACCGCTTTTAGCTTTTGATTTAAAAGGAAATCGTGTAGGTTATGGTAAAGGATTTTATGATAATTTATTAGCGTCTTGCAAACCCAACACCCTAAAAGTTGGCTTATCCTTTTTTGAAGCTGAAGCTGAAATTGAAGATGTTTTTGATAAAGATATTCCTTTAGATTATTGTGCTACGCCAAAACAAGTCTATAAATTTTAATCTTGTTCGTTTTTAGGAAACGCTTTTCTGTTAAAGAAAATTAATATTCCAAAACCAATACTAATTGCAACATCTGCAATATTAAATACAGGTTCAAAAAACGTAAAATAATCTCCACCAATTCCTGGAATCCATTCTGGTAAATAGCCTTTCCATAACGGAAAGTATAGCATATCTACAACCTTACCATGTAACAAACTATCATAACCTTGACCAGGTAAAAAAGAAGCAACTTGACTAATACTGTCTTCAAACATAACACCATAAAACACAGAGTCTAAAATATTACCTAAGGCACCAGCAAAAATAAATACTAATGCTAATATTAATGTTTTAGATTGTTGCTTTTTAATAGTATTAACTAACCAATATCCAATACCAATAATAGCAAAAACCCTAAATACTGTCAAGCTTAATTTTGCTGTTCTATCAGTCATAAATGGTAAAATATCGCTTAGTTTTGTTCCCCAAGCCATACCACTATTTTCAATAAAATAAATTTTAAACCAGTTAAAAACAGTTACATCTTCGCCCAAAACAAAGTGTGTTTTTACGTAAATTTTACTTATTTGATCAATAAGTAAAATAACAAAAATTAATGCTGTGGCTTTTTTTAAATTCATAATCTAATTAAACAAAAGTAGTGCTATTTTTCAGTTTTAGTAATCTTTATATCACCATTAATGGTATGACAATTTAGATTAAATTTTAAAAATTTAAATTGGGTTAATGTAATCTGTCCCGTTTTAGTAAAAGCTTCTACTTTTGCGTGATCTGTTTCGATATTAATATCACCATTTACTGTATTAATGGAGGCATTTCCTAAAAACTGTTTAAGATTACAATTTCCTTGATTTAATTCAATAAAAACTGATGGATACGTTCCAACCAAATCCACAGATCCAATATTACTTTTAATCTCTAATTTAATGTTTTTGGGTACCAACAATTGATACTCTACAGACATAACCTTGTGCGCACTTAATTTGTCGTTGTCTTTTATAAATAATGGTTGAAATGATGAGGATATATACAATTGCTTGTTTACAATACTGTCAACCATTACTAGTTGATTAGCATGTTCGCCTTCAATTTTCACCTTTAATAAGATAGTGTTAGATGGACTATTTGAAACAGTAATATTAAACACATTTTCTCCATCTATTACTATTGTATTTATCACATCTGCATTCCATATTTTTTCAGTACTTTTTTGAGCACATACAGATGTAATTGCTATTAATACTAATAAAATGGTAGTTTTAAGTGTCAAAAGGTCAAACTATTTTAAATATAAAACGCTTCAAAATATATTGAAGCGTTTATAAAATTAAAGACTATATCTTTTATTATTGTTGCATATTTTTAGCCTCTATACTTAATGTTGCATGAGGTACTAATTCTAATCGCTTGGCATTTATTAGCTTTCCAGTTACACGACAAACACCATAAGTTTTGTTTTCAATTCTGATTAAAGCATTTTTTAAATCACGAATAAATTTTTCTTGTCTAATCGCTAATGCTGAATTAGATTCTTTACTCATTGTTTCGCTTCCTTCGTCAAACGCTTTAAATGTAGGTGATGTATCATCTGTACCATTATTATGGTCATTCATATACGCACTTTGAATAAGCTCTAAATCATGTTTAGCTTGTTTTATTTTATCTTGGATTAACACTTTAAATCCTGCTAATTCTTTATCTGAATATCTAATATTAATATCTGAAGCCATAATTTTAAATTTTTTGTATAAATAGTTTGGTATTTACGTCATCAAAAGCAATTTCTATACCACTATTTAATTGATTAATAATTTTTAGATCATCAGTTAAAGTTTCTGCTTTAATATAATCTAAGTTTGTTTTTACCGCTTGCGTGATGTTAACATCTTCTTGTAATTGCACACTAATTTTATCTGTTACTTCAAATCCAGAGTCTTTACGTAAATTTTGAATACGGTTTACTAACTCCCTAGCTATACCTTCTTCTTTTAAAGCATCTGATATTGTAACGTCTAAAGCTACTGTAATATTACCTTCATTTGCAACTAACCACCCTTCAATATCTTGAGAGGTAATTTCGACATCATCACGTTGTAATTTAACTATTTTTCCATTACAATCAACATCTATTTCTCCTTTTTGTTCAACAATTTTAATATCGTCTGCAGTCATTTTATTTATTGCTCCTGCGATAGTTTTCATGTCCTTACCAAAACGAGGTCCTAACGTTTTAAAGTTAGGTTTGATTTGTTTTACTAATATATCTGATGCATCTTCTAAAAGTTGGATTTCCTTTATGTTTACCTCATGCTTAATTAAATCCGCAACTGCTAGAATTTCTTCTTTTTGTTGTTCCGAATCTATCGGAATCATAATTTTTTGCAACGGTTGACGCACTTTTATTTTTTCTTTAGCTCTTAATGATAGCACTAAAGAAGAGATGGTTTGCGCGTTTTCCATTTTACGCTCTAATGATTTATCAACATAACTAGCGTCAAACTTAGGGAACTCTGCTAAATGCACACTCTCAAAAACCTCTTTATTGGTTACTGAGTTTAAATCTAAATACAGCTTATCCATGAAAAATGGTGCAATTGGCGCTCCCAACTTAGCTATGGTAACCATACAAGTATATAGGGTTTGATATGCCGAAATCTTATCTTTTTGATAGTCTCCCTTCCAGAAACGTCTTCTGCTTAAACGTACAAACCAGTTACTTACATAATCCTGTGTAAAGTCTGAAATAGCACGTGCTGCTTTAGTTGGTTCATATTCTGCATAATACTCATCAACTTTCTGAATTAAAGTATGCAATTCTGATAAAATCCATCGATCCAATTCTGGTCGCTCTGCTAATGGAATTTCCGCTTCAGCGTAACTAAACTTATCCAAGTTAGTATATAAACTAAAGAATGAATAGGTGTTATAAAGTGTACCGAAAAACTTACGTTTTACTTCTTCAATACCATCTAAATCAAACTTTAAGTTATCCCATGGATTTGCGTTAGATATCATGTACCAGCGTGTTGCATCTGCTCCATAAGTATCTAAAGTTTCAAATGGATCTGTCGCGTTACCTAAACGTTTAGACATTTTCTGTCCGTTTTTATCTAACACTAATCCGTTAGACACTACGTTTTTATAGGCAACCGAGTCAAATACCATTGTTGCAATTGCGTGCAAGGTATAAAACCAACCTCTAGTTTGATCCACTCCTTCTGCAATAAAATCTGCAGGAAAAGCTTCGTTATTATCTATTTTTTCTTTGTTTTCAAATGGGTAATGCCATTGTGCGTAAGGCATTGATCCAGAATCAAACCAAACGTCTATTAAGTCGCTTTCACGTTGCATTGGCTGGCCACTAGGTGACACTAATACAATACCATCTACAATATTTTTATGTAAATCTAACTTAGCATAGTTTTCTTCGGAATTGTTTCCAACCTCAAAATCTTCAAAGATATCTTTAGCTAAAACACCAGCTGAAACTGCTTTTTGCATTTCGGCTTTAAGCTCTTCAACAGATCCAATACAGATTTCCTCCTTACCATCTTCTGTTCTCCAGATTGGCAAAGGGATTCCCCAATAACGTGATCTAGATAAATTCCAATCGTTTGCATTGGCTAACCAATTACCAAAACGTCCTGTACCTGTTGATTTTGGTTTCCAGTTAATGGTATCATTATTAGCTACCATTTTTTCTTTTACATCAGTCACTTTAATAAACCAAGAATCTAATGGGTAATATAGGATTGGTTTATCTGTACGCCAGCAATGTGGATAACTGTGCTTATATTTTTCAACCTTGAAGGCTTTATTTTCTTCTTTTAACTTAATCGCTAGCTCAACATCTATTGATCGTTCTGGAGCTTCGCCATCATTATAGTATTCATTCTTAACATACTTTCCACCAAACTCTCCCATTTCTGGTCTAAACTTACCTTGTAAATCTACAAGAGGCACTAAATTTCCATTATCGTCTTTTACCAATAATGGTGGTATTTCTGGTGAAGCTTGTTTTGCTACTAAGGCATCATCTGCTCCAAATGTTGGTGCTGTATGCACGATTCCTGTACCATCTTCAGTAGTTACAAAGTCTCCAGCAATGACTCTAAAAGCATCTTGTGGATTATCATTTGGTAATGCGTATTGTAATAATTGTTCGTACTTGATACCAACAAGATCTTTTCCTTTAAATTCTTTTACAACATAAAAAGGGATTTGCTTATCACCATCTTTATAGTCTAAAAGTTCTGGTTTAGTCTGTACTTGATTAAACGATTTTCCTGCAAATTGTTTAGCAACTAAAGCCTTAGCCATAATTACATTAATAGGCTTAAATGTATATTGGTTATACGTTTCCACCAAAACATAATCTATTTTTGGGCCAACCGTTAATGCTGTATTACTTGGCAATGTCCAAGGTGTAGTAGTCCATGCTGTAAAATGGATATCGCCTTCGTTTTGTAAAAAGTCTGGTAATGTACTTTCAATAGCTTTAAACTGAGCAACAATAGTTGTATCTGTTACATCTTGATATGCTCCAGGTTGATTAACCTCATGCGAGCTTAATCCTGTTCCTGCTTTTGGAGAATATGGTTGAATAGTATACCCTTTGTACATTAACTTTTTAGAGTAAATCTCTTTTAAAAGCCACCAAACGGTTTCCATATATTTAGGCTCGTAGGTGATATATGGATCTTCCATATCTACCCAATATCCCATTTTTTGAGTTAGGTCATTCCAAACATCAGTATAACGCATGACTGCTTTACGACAGGCTGCATTATAGTCTTCCACCGAAATAGTTTTACCAATATCTTCTTTGGTAATACCCAGTTCTTTCTCTACACCAAGTTCTATTGGTAAACCGTGAGTATCCCATCCAGCTTTACGCTTAACCTGAAAACCTTTCATGGTTTTGTAACGTGGGAAAATATCTTTTATAGCTCGTGCTAAAACGTGATGTACTCCAGGCAATCCGTTAGCTGAAGGTGGTCCTTCAAAAAACACGTAAGGCTCTGCGTTTTCACGAGTTGTTACACTTTTTTCAAAGATGTTATTGTCTTGCCAATATTTAAGAATTTCTTCTGCTACGTTTGGTAAGTTAAGTCCTTTATATTCAGTGAATCCTGCGCTCATTTTTTCTAATTTCGTTATAGAGTCGCGAAATTAAGGAATTCTGTTTAAAACTCTGATTATTGAGCATAAAAAAAGCTTAAAACAGCAACACGAAAAAGTAAAATAATCATGAAAGCAAGAATCTAATAAAATCCACTACGTAATTATCAAATCTACTAAGTCTTCAATTTTAGAGATTAATTGGATTTTTATTGCTGTATTTTTTAAAGAAATTTTATTGTATTTAGATACAAATATAGTGGAGAAGCCCAGTTTTTCTGCCTCAAGTATACGTTGTTCCACACGCTGTACTGGTCTGATTTCTCCAGATAAACCTACTTCTGCAGCAAAACAAAAATTTGCTTGTAAAGCTTCGTCTTCATTTGAGGACAAAATTGCTGCTACCACAGCTAAATCTATTGCTGGATCATCCACAGATATACCTCCAGTTATATTTAAAAAAACATCCTTTGCGCCAAGCCTGAAGCCTGCACGTTTTTCTAAAACTGCTAACAACATATTTAGTCGTTTAGCATTAAATCCAGTTGCACTACGTTGAGGCGTACCATAAACTGCTGTACTAACCAATGCCTGAACCTCAATCATTAATGGACGCATACCTTCTAATGTTGCTGCTATAGCGTTACCAGACAACTCGTCATCTTTTTTTGAAATTAATATTTCGCTTGGATTAGAAACTTCTCTTAATCCCGAACCTTGCATTTCATATATTCCAAGTTCGTGTGTAGATCCGAATCGGTTTTTTTGCGCACGTAAAATTCTAAAAACATGGTTACGATCTCCTTCAAACTGAAGCACTGTATCTACCATGTGTTCTAATATTTTTGGTCCAGCGATGTTACCATCTTTTGTTATATGACCAATCAAAATTACTGGTGTATTGGTTTCTTTAGCAAATTTAATAAGCTCTGTCGTACACTCTTTAACCTGGCTGATACTTCCACTTGAGGACTCTATATAATCAGAATGCAATGTTTGTATGGAATCTATTATTACAATATTTGGCTCTAAGGCTTCTATTTGCTTAAAAATATTTTGTGTTTTTGTTTCAGTAAGAATGTAGCAACTTTCGTTTTCCGGGTTTATACGCTCGGCACGCATTTTTATTTGCTTTTGACTTTCTTCTCCAGAAACGTATAAGGTTTTATAGGGTAATTTTAATGAAATTTGAAGTAACAATGTACTTTTACCAATACCTGGTTCTCCACCCAAAAGCGTTAAAGATCCTGGTACTATTCCGCCTCCTAATACGCGATTAAACTCTGCATCAAGTGTATCTAATCTTGCTTCTTTAGTGGAATCAATTTCGTTTATTCTTAATGGTTTTGATGCTCGTTTTGTATTATTAGTCGGTGTTTTCCAATCGCTTTTTTCTGGTTTTTGCACAACCTCTTCAACAATTGTATTCCACTCCTTACAGGCATTACATTGTCCTTGCCATTTAGCATATTGCGTACCGCAATTTTGACAAAAAAAGGTGGTTTTTACTTTAGCCATAAGTTAATATCCAAAATCTGCTTTAATCTGTTCTGATAATTCTAAAACATGATCTTTAGTAATACCTGCTATTTCTGATAGTACATATGCTGATTGATAGGTTTTCATTGCTTTTTTAGGCTCACCTGTTTCTTCATAAAAACGTCCTAAATAATAATTTCCTAATAATGTATCTGGATATTCTTTTCTTGCTAGTTTTCCTAAATCTTCAAAATATTCCCAATTCTCTTTCTTTTTAATAGCTGCTTCAATTGCTTTAAAATCGTTAATTAAAATTGGTTTTTCTATTCCAAACAACTCATCAATCATTTGGTATTTTTCAGTCAGGTAATCCACTGGATTGCCTTCTAGATTTAGAATTGTTTCTTTGTACTCTTTTTTACTAATTGGCTGAAACACTAAAAAGATACTCTCTAATGCTTTAGGAATTGCGTGAGTGGGTAATGTATAGTGTGATGGTCCATCAAACGTCTCAAATGTTTTTAAAACATTATTATTATCTACTGCTTTTAATGCGTTAGACAAAGCTTCTGTTTGTTCATGAATTATTGAGGCATCATTGGTAGTACTTGCTAAATAGTAAAACGTTTTTTGTTCTAGTTTAGGAAATACTTCTGTTAAATAATTAGCCATATCTGGAGCTAACTCTGGACTTAAAACAATATAAGATTGAAATAAAGGAATACCTTTTAACAGATAGTAATTAATAAAATTTGCTGTTTTACCATGTCCTACAGCAACTTTAAAGTTTTCTGTACGGAAGGTTTTATCTATAAACGGAACCAACTCCATGCTAATAAACTCAAAAAAGGCTGCACCACTTTCGATTGGCAGAGAGTTTTGTTCGCTATAATAACAATCGTTTTCTCTTAATCCGTATTGATTAACACCAATAACAATAGCCTCTGGTATGTCTTCCCAATAGGCATAATAGTCCACATTTCCTGCAACAGGCTCAAACAAGTAATCTGCATCAAAAACATATATAACGGGATATTTTTTACTTGATGTATCGTAGTTTCTTGGTAATTGGATTTTTATTTGTCTAGTTTCTCCTAGACTTTCAGAGTTAAGCTCTTTATATATAGTTTGCGCACTAAGGTTAGACGTTAAAAATAAACCTACAAATAGAAAAAATATATGTTTCATGATGTGTGATGATTAAGTTTGGGTGTAAGTTACAAATTATTTGTTTCGGTTAAAAAAGGGAAGGTATAATAACGAAATTCCTCCAAAAACAAAAACCAAAATTGTTTGCGAGCTCCACATAATCCAACCAAATGCACGACTTGGGTCCACTGGCAGATTAAATAAAGTAAAAGCAATAACAATAGCTTCTGGATACGACCCTATACCTCCATTTGTAGCTGCAATACTAAAACTTGCTAAAATAAACCCTATTAAAACAGCTCCAAATGGCATAGCGTTTAAATCGGGAAAAGCTAGCGTAGTTACATAAAACATAAGCACGTACATGGTCCAAATAAATAAAGTGTGAAATATAAAGGCCCACTTTTTTTTCATTTTAAAAATACTAAGAGCTCCTTCAATCAAACCAGTTACAAATCCTTTAATTTTTAAAGCTATTTTTGACTGACTTCTTTTTATAAAAAGAATAAAAAATAGTGCAAAAACCGTTAAGATTAGTCCTGCAACAAGGATTTTAGTAAAATCAAATTTATCCACTAAAAAACTGTATATAAAGTCAAACTGCAAAAACAAAGTAATTGCTATTATACCTAACATGACAATCATATCTGCTATACGCTCTGCTACTATTGTACCAAATCCTTTTTCAAAAGGGACGCCTTCATAATTAGTCAATATAGTTGCTCTTGCTACTTCTCCAGCTCTAGGGATTGTGTAATTAATTAAGTAAGTAGCAAATACAGCCATTATACTATTACCTAATTTTATTTTATAACCTAAAGGTTCTAACATAAACAACCAACGATAGGCTCTAGACAAGTGACTTAGTAAGCCAAAAAAAACACCTAATAAAATGTATTTATAATCTGCATTTTTAGCAAACTGAACTATATCGGTAAAAGATAATTGAGATAGAGAATACCATATTAAAAAAACTCCCAATAAAATTGGGAGCGTTATTTTTAATATTTTTACTAGAAGCCTTTTGGACATTTACTTTAACAGGTTGGTCGCTTCGTCAGGAAATACTAAAGAAGGCTTAAACACTTTAGCTTCTTCAATATCCATAAACGCATACGTTATTAATATCAAGATGTCGTCTTTTGCAACTAATCTTGAGGCTGCTCCATTTAATGTGATTTCACCACTGCTTCTTGGGCCAGGAATGGCATATGTTTCTAGTCTTGCACCATTGTTATTGTTAACAATTTGCACTTTTTCACCTTGAATAATATTTGCTGCATCCATTAAATCCTCGTCAATGGTTATACTACCTATATAATTTAGGTCAGCTCCTGTTACTTTTACTCTGTGAATCTTAGATTTTACTACTTGTATTTGCATAGGGCAAAGATAATTAATTTAGAGCGATATTATCTATTAATCTGATGTCGTCTGCATAAACTGCAATAAACGCTCTGTAAGTGTTAGTTTTATTTTTTCTTTTTACGGTTTTTAAAGTGTCAACATCAGCTATAATAAAATATTCTAATTGCAATAACTCATGTTTATCAAACTGTTGTTGGACCCACTTTGTTGTTTTATCTGCACTTTTTGTGCCAAACTTAACTTTAGCTTCTTTAAGTGTTTTGTATATAAAAGGTGCTGCTTGTTTGTAGTCAGGTTTTAAACGTACATTTCTAGAACTCATAGCTAAACCTGAGCTTTCTCTAAAAATATCACAACCAACTATTGTTACAGGCAACTGATATTTACTCACTAATCTTTTTATAATTGTCAATTGCTGGAAATCTTTCTCTCCAAAGTAAGCATTATTAGGTGTTACAATTTCAAATAATCGTTTAACAATAGTACCTACACCATCAAAATGTCCAGCTCTAAATTTTCCTTCCATTTCAAACTCCAAGCCATCAAAACTAAATTGTTGGGCTTTTGTATTACCATCATAAATATCATCTACGGTTGGTGCATACACAATTATTTTGTCAGAAACGGTATTTAAAAGAGCAACATCGTCCTCTAAAGTTCGTGGATACTTTGCTAAATCGTCAGCATTATCAAATTGAGTAGGGTTAACAAAAATACTAACAACTAACCTTGAGTTATTAGCCAATCCTTCCTTTACCAATGACAAATGTCCTTGGTGTAAAGCTCCCATAGTAGGCACAAAACCAATAGTTTCTCCCTCATGTTTTAAAGAAGAAATATGGGCACCAATTTTAGATTTATTAGTAAATACAAGCATTTTTAATATTTAATTAACGGATGCAAACTTAATATTTTAGTGGCAATCTGCATAAAATTTTGTACTTTTGCGTGTTTTTTAATGATAATTCTGAAAAAGCTATACAATATATGAAAGATAAGAGGATATTATATGTATCATCTGAAGTGGTGCCTTATTTACCGGAAACAGAAATTTCTTCAATGTCATTTGAAACACCTAGGATGATCAATCAGCAAGGTGGACAAATAAGAATTTTCATGCCTAGATATGGAAATATCAACGAAAGAAGACATCAATTACATGAAGTTATCCGTCTTTCTGGTATTAATTTAGTTGTGAACGATTTAGACATGCCTTTAATTATTAAAGTAGCCTCTATACCTAAAGAACGTATTCAAGTTTACTTTATAGATAACGATGAATATTTTAAAAGAAAAGCAACACTTACAGATGAGGATGGAAATTTATTTTCTGATAATGATGAAAGAGCTATCTTTTTTGCTAAAGGTGTTATTGAAACCGTTAAAAAATTAAATTGGTCACCAGATATTATTCACGTTCATGGATGGTTAGCCTCTTTGCTACCACTATATTTAAAGCAATTTTACAAAGACGAACCTTTATTTAACGAAAGTAAAATTGTTACTTCAGTATATAAAAGTGGCTTTGAAAACGAGTTAAATTCAAAATTAGTTGATAAAATTAAATTTGATAATATTGATGAAGATCAAATAAAGGATTTAGTTAAGCCTACTTATAATAATCTAATGAAGGTAGCAATAGACAACTCTGACGCCTTAATTGTTGGATCAGAAGATTTACCTGAAGAGCTAACATCCTATTTAAAAGAATCTAAAAAACCTGTTCTAGATTTTCATGCTAAAGACGAATTTAGCGAAGCATACACTAATTTTTATACAACTAGCGTTTTAGACTAACGCAATATTGCCATATTTAAGAAATATCTATGAAAAGATTTATATTAAAAAGCATCAAACCATTAGTCGTTTTGATGATTATTGCCTTTACCGCTATTGCTTGCGACAAAGATTTTGTAAATGTAGAAAGTGATATTAGAGGTGCTCAAAATTTTTCTACAAGTAGTAGAGTATTCCCTTTTATAGCATACAATAAAAAATTAGAGGGAGTACAAACAAGTGGTTTATCTAGTAATGTTTTAGGTATATATAACGATCCTAATTACGGATCAACAGCTGCAAGTTTTATCTCTCAAATTACACCTGACGATTTAGCTCCAGATTTTGGTGACAATCCATCAATACTTTCTGTTAAATTATATCTTCCGTATTTTTCTACAGTAACTGAAACTGATGAAGATGGTAACTCAACTTATACACTAGACTCAATATATGGTGATTCTTCAAGCCCTTTTAAATTATCTATTTACAAATCTAGTTACTTTTTAAGAAACTTAGATCCTGAAACAAATTTTGAGGACGAACAAGCTTATTATTCAAACGCTTACACTAATTTAAACTTAGAAGCTTTTGAAGAACAATTACTTTATCCTGCAGATCCTAATCAAACATTTACACCTAGTGCTTTAGAGCATGTAATTCAAGCAGAAGTTGAACCAGGAGAAGACCCTGAAGTTGAAGAAAGATTAGCACCCGGAATTTATGTTGATTTAAACGATCCAAGTATTGTACCTGCTAACTTTTGGGAAGACATAATCTTTGCTGCAGACGGAAGCGCAAACCCTGCAATTACAAATGCAGCTGACTTTAAAAACTTTTTTAGAGGACTAATTTTAAAAGTTGAACAAAACGATACTTCTGTTGACGGTAGCTTACTGTTTTTAGACCTTACTACTAATGCTAAAGTTGAAATTAAGTATGAATATGATGGTGATGACGCAGGAGATAGAGAAACAGGAACCTACACCTTTAACTTTAACGGTAACAAGTTTAATACTTTTAAAAACCTTTCAAACTTTACACCATTAACAGACGGAAATAGCACTTCTGGTGATGATCAATTATTCATTAAAGGATTTGAAGGATCAATGACTGTTTTAGACTTATTTAATGGTAACATTATTGACGAAAACAACGCTACTCAAGATTCTTGGGAATACTTTAAAGGTAAAAATGGACAATGGTTGATTAATGAAGCTAATTTAAATCTATATGTAGATCATAGTACTTCTACTGGAGGAACATCAGAGCCAGACAGGATAATGATTTATGATTTAAAAAATAACCTTCCAATTATCGATTATTTTGTTGATGTAACTAGTAACTCAACAGATCCTTATAACTCAAAAATAATTTACTCTCCAAAACTTGAAAGAGATGATAGCGGAAACGGAGTAAAATATAAAATTAGACTTACTGAGCATATTAATAACATCTTATTAAATGACTCGACTAATACAAAACTAGGTATTTACGTTACCAATAATATTAACTTATTTGGAACTTCAAAAGTATTTAATACTAATGAAAGTAACATTGTAAATATTATTCCTCAAAGTTCAGTTATCGCTCCAGAAGGAACAATACTTTATGGAAATACACCAGCTGTTCCAGAAAACGTAAGAGCTAGTTTTGAAATTTTTTATACAGAACCTGAAAATTAAATTATTATGTGTGGTATTGTTGGATATATAGGTCATAGAGAAGCTTATTCTATTGTAATGGAAGGCTTAAAACGATTAGAATACAGAGGTTATGATAGTGCAGGTATTGCGCTTTATGATGGTACTGATATCAAATTAGCTAAGACTAAAGGTAAAGTCGCTGATCTAGAAGAACGTGTAAAAGAAGAAATCACAACAGAAGGAACAATTGGAATAGGCCATACAAGATGGGCAACTCATGGTGTACCAAATGATGTAAATTCTCACCCACACTATTCTAATTCAGGTGATCTAGTTATAATTCATAACGGAATTATTGAAAATTACGACTCGATAAAAACAGAGCTTATTAAAAGAGGTTACGTTTTTAAATCAGATACAGATACAGAAGTCTTAATAAATCTGATTGAAGAAGTTAAGAAAAAACAAAACGTAAAATTAGGTAAAGCTGTACAATTAGCACTTAACGAGGTTGTAGGAGCTTATGCTATTGCTGTTTTTGACAAAAACAAGCCAAACGAAATTGTCGTAGCTAAACTAGGTAGTCCTTTAGCAATTGGTATTGGAGAAGACGAGTTTTTTATAGCAAGTGATGCCTCTCCTTTTATTGAATACACAAAAAATGCTATTTATCTTGAAGATGAAGAAATGGCAATTGTGCGTCGAAATAAAAAAATAAAAATCAGAAAAATCAAGGACGATACTGAAGTTAATCCCTCAATGCAGGAACTTAAGTTTAATCTTGAGCAAATTGAAAAAGGTGGTTACGAGCATTTTATGCTTAAAGAAATCCATGAGCAACCAAATGCAATCAGGGATACTTACAGAGGTCGTTTATTAGCCAAAGAAGGAATAATCCGCATGGCTGGTATAGATGATAATATAGAAAAGTTTTTGAATGCTAATCGTATTATTATAGTAGCTTGTGGTACTTCATGGCATGCAGGCTTAGTAGCCGAGTATATTTTTGAAGACCTTGCAAGAATACCTGTAGAAGTAGAATACGCATCAGAGTTTAGATACCGTAATCCTGTAATTACAGAAAAGGATGTGGTAATAGCAATTTCTCAATCTGGAGAAACAGCAGATACACTTGCAGCTATTAAACTAGCAAAATCAAAAGGCGCTTTTGTTTTTGGAGTTTGTAATGTTGTTGGATCTACTATTGCCAGAGAAACAAATGCAGGAGCATATACACACGCTGGACCCGAAATAGGCGTGGCTTCAACTAAAGCTTTTACAACACAAATTACTGTTTTGACTTTAATAGCTTTAAAGTTAGCTAAAGCTAATGGAAGTATGTCAAATACAGATTTCCATCATCATTTACAAGAGTTAGAGCTAATACCTGAAAAAGTAAAAGAAGCTTTAAAAGCAGATGAACATATTAAAAAAGTTGCCGAAATATATAAAGACGCTAAAAACTGTTTGTATTTAGGTAGAGGATATAATTTTCCTGTAGCTTTGGAAGGTGCATTAAAGCTAAAAGAGATATCATACATTCATGCAGAAGGTTATCCTGCTGCAGAAATGAAGCATGGACCAATTGCTTTGATTGACGAGCAAATGCCTGTTTTTGTAATAGCTACTAAAAAAGGACACTACGAAAAAGTTGTAAGCAATATTCAAGAAATTAAATCTAGATCAGGAAAAATAATAGGTATAGTTACCACTGGAGATGTAGACGTTAAAAATGTTGCAGATCATGTAATTGAAGTACCAGAGACAATAGAGTCTTTAACTCCATTACTTACAACAATTCCTCTTCAACTATTATCATACCATATTGCGGTAATGCTTGAAAAAAATGTCGATCAACCACGAAATTTAGCAAAATCTGTTACTGTAGAGTAATTAGATAACTGTTTATACATCAAAGACGCTTTAAAGCTTCTAATTACGCAAAAACCAACCCTGTTTTTTGTGAATAATTAGCTTTAAAGCGTCTTTTTTTTAGAAATACTTATTATGCATGCATAATTTATTCTCACTTTTTCTAAAAATTTCGTTAAAAAACGTATATTGGCATTATAAATTAACTAAATCTAAAAAATGAGAACAATCCTTTCAATTGTATTTTTGTGCTTTTGCGGACTAACTTTTTCGCAAACAACGATCACAGGAACAGTAGTAGATGATGTAAGTCAGCAACCAATTCCTAGTGCAAACATTATTATTACTGGCACATCAGTAGGAACAGCAACTGATTTTGATGGTAACTTTTCGTTAACGACTGATCAAAATCCTCCTTTCACTATACAAATAAGTAGTGTAGGTTTTGCTTCTAAAGATGTTGAAGTAACAACTAATAAACAAATTATTAATGTTGTCCTTAATGAAGGTACAGCGTTAGACGAAGTAGTAATTTCTGCGTCCAGAACTCCAGAACGTATTTTTGAATCTCCAGTTACTGTGGAGCGATTTGGATTAAAAGAAATTAAAAACACTGCATCTGCAGATTTTTATGATGGTTTAGAAAACCTAAAAGGTGTAGATGTTAACACTAATAGTTTAACCTTCAAATCTGTAAATACGCGTGGTTTTGCAACTTTTGCAAATACACGATTTATGCAATTAGTTGATGGTATGGACAACTCTACTCCTGCTTTAAACTTCCCTATTGGTAACTTAGTAGGTATGACAGAAACTGATGTATTAAGTGTAGAATTATTACCTGGTGCATCATCTGCCTTATATGGTGCAAATGCATTTAATGGTATTTTATTTATGAGAAGTAAAAACCCATTTGATCATGAAGGTATTAGTGCTTCTTTTAAAAGAGGTATAACATCTCAAGAAGCTGCAGGTGACAATCCGTATACTGATTTAAGTGTAAGAATGGCACACAAGTTTAGCGATAAATTTGCTGCAAAAATTAACTTTGGTTACTTAAAAGGTACAGATTGGCAAGCGACTAGTGAAGTTGATAAACTTGACCCAACTAGAACAAGATCAAACACAAATTATGACGGAATAAATGTCTATGGTGATGAAGTTTCAACTAACATTAGAGCTGCATCAGGTCTAGGTGTTATACCAGATGTTGTAGTAAGTAGAACAGGTTATAATGAAAGAGACTTAACACAATATAACGCTGAAAGTGTAAAAGCTGATTGGGGTTTATATTACCGTCCAATTGAAGGTAACAGTTTAGAGTTTTCATATGTTGGTAAAGTAGGAACAGGTACCACTATTTATCAAGGAACAAACAGATATAATATTGATGGTTTTTTCCAACAACAACACAAACTAGAAGTAAGAAACGACAACTTTTTTGTTAGAGCTTATGAAGTGTCTGACAAAGCAGGAGATTCTTATGACATGGTGTTTACAGGAATTAACATAAACAGAGCTTGGAAAAGCGACGAAGACTGGTTTGGAGATTATATAGCAACTTATGCTGGGATTGAACTTGGTGGTAACCCATTAGGATTAACAGACCAACAAAAACATGATGCAGCAAGAGCTGCAGCAGACACAGGAAGATACGAACCAGGATCGCCACAATTTAAAAGTGCATTTAACAAAAGTATAAATGATCCAAATTTAGCTACTGGATCTAAATTTCAAGATGCATCAAAATATTTTCATAGTGATGCAAATTACAACTTTAGCCACTTAGTGGATATTGCAGATATACAAGTTGGTGGTTCTTATAGAAAATACACACTAAATTCTGGTGGTACAATATACACTGATGGACAAAGCCCAATTGAATATTCTGAATTTGGAGTATATTCTCAAATACAGAAAGATATTGAATTATCAGAAGAAATGGAGCTTAAATTAACCTTATCAGGTCGTTATGACAAATCAGAATTATTTGATGGTTTCTTCTCTCCAAGATTATCAGCTGGTTTAACTTTAAACAGAAATCATAATATTAGAGCTTCTGTACAAACAGGATTTAGAAACCCGACAACTCAAGATTTATTTATTGGATTAGATGCTGGTAGAGCAATTTTAGTAGGTTCTGCTCCTGATAACTTAAATAGATATACTAGAGATTTTAATGTTAGTTTTGAAGGTCAAACCATGTTTGGACAACCTAGTACAGTTACTCAAACAGGTGCAGCTGCATACAACAACTCATATTCAGCAAGTTCTGTTACAGCTTTTGCTGCTGCAGGAAACCCAGCTTTATTAACAGTTGCTAACCCTGAAATTATTAAACCGGAAAAAGTAACTTCTCTTGAAGTTGGTTATAGAGGAAAATACGAAAGTGTAATAGTTGATATTAGTGCTTATTACAACAAATACGAAGACTTTATTTCTCAAGAAGTTGTAATAGCTCCTTTTTACGGAACCGTAAGTAATGGAGGACTTGGTGATGGAGGACTTTCTGCTCAAGCAATTGCTAATGGAGATTATCAAGCTTATAGTGCTTACACAAACTCTGATGCAGATGTTAACTCTTATGGAGCATCTATTGGACTTTCTACTAAAGTACTAAATGGATTTGACCTAGGAGGAAGTTATACTTTTACTAAACAAGATTTTGATCAAGCTGCTAACCCAGATTTCCAAACTAGCTTTAATACACCAGAACACAAATTTAAAGCAACTTTTGGTCATACAGATTTATTTGAAAACTTTGGATTTAACATCGCATATAGGTTTAGTGATGATTATTTCTGGGAAGCAACATTTGGAAATGGTATAGTACCAGAATTTCATGTATTAGATGCGCAAATTAATTATGAAGTACCTAGCATAAAATCAGTTATCAAAGTAGGAGCTACAAACCTTACAGGTAACGAGTACTTTACTGCTTTTGGTACAGGATTTATTGGATCTATGTATTATGCATCAATAACTATTAATAACTAATAATAATGAAGACTTTAAAAAACATAAAATACATTGGACTTATTGCTATTGCAATTGGCTTCACATCTTGTAATGATGAATCAGATTATGAAGAGTTTTTAGATGTACAACCAGACACAGGTGTTGTATTACCAACACTAACTAATGGTTCTGTAGATTTTTCAAAATACGTAGCTTTAGGCGCATCATTTACTTCTGGATACACTGATGGCGCTTTATTTAAAGCAGCTCAAGAAAATTCATTTCCAAACACATTATCTAAACAATTTGTTAAGGTAAATGGTACTGCTATAACGCTACCATTAATGAATGATAATATTGGAGGTCTTGTATTTGGATCAACAGTTGTGGCTAATCCAAGATTATTTTTTAATGGTTCTGGACCACAAGTTTTACCTGCTACACCAACAACAGATATTACAACTAGTTTAGCTGCAGATGGTAGCATCTTTACTAATGTAGGTGTTCCTGGAGCTAAAAGTACACATATAGATTTTAATGGATACGCTACTGCAAACCCTTACTTTGGTCGTATGGCTACAAGTTCAACAATTTCAATGTTAGAATATGCAATTGCACAAAACCCAACATTTTTTACACTGTCTGAAATTGGTGGTAATGATGTTTTAGGATATGCAACTACAGGTGGAGATGGATCAGACCCTATCACACCTACTGCAACTTTTGATGTAGTTTTTACTGATATGGTTAATCAATTAACTGCTGTTTGTCCTAACGGAGTTGTAACTAATGTGCCATACATTACCGACTTACCACACTTTACAACTGTACCGCATAACCCATTAGATCCTACAAACCCTAGCTTTGGACCACAAATACCATTATTAAACTCAATATTTGGAGCTTTAAACCCAATATTTAATGCAGTAGATCCAGCTAGAGCAATTGTATTTTCTGAAACATCAGCAAGTCCTGTTGTTATTAAAGATGAAAGTTTAGCAGATATTTCTGCAATCATAATTCAACAATTAAATGCAAGTCCAACCTTCCCAGGTTTTATAGCACAATTTGGTTTACCTGCATCCGCAGCACCATTAGTAGCAAATTTATTAGGTGCTACTTATGGACAATCAAGACAGGCTACTGAAGCTGATTTATTGGTATTACCTAGCTCTTCAATTATAGGAACAGTTAATACTGCCAATGTTGCAACTTTAATGGGACAGGGTTTACCACAAGCCTTAGCAGGACAATTCTCTGTAGAAGGTGTTAGTTTACCTTTGGCAGACAAATGGGTAGTATTACCATCAGAACAAGCTGAAATCAAAACTGCAACAGATGCCTACAACGCAACTATTGCAAGTGTAGCAAACTCTAAAGGTCTAGCTTTAGTAGATTTAAACGCTATTTTAAGTCAAGCCTCTGTAATGGGAGTAGAATTTGATGATTACAACTTATCAACAAGTCTAGTTACTGGTGGTTTAGTAAGTTTAGATGGTGTGCATTTAACAGCACGAGGATACGCTTTAATGGCTAATAAATTTTTAGAAGCTATAGATGCAACTTACGGATCAAACTTTGTAGCTTCAGGTAATGTTGCTAAAGCAGAAGACTTTGGTGTAACATATTCTCCAGCACTACAATAAAAACAAAAATTATATAAATTATAAACACCTGTTATTCTGTGTTAAGATAGCAGGTGTTTTTTTATAGATAAAAAAGGAAATCCTCCTTTTTTTTTAAATTAAAACACCTATCTTTGCACGCGAAAACAGAAGGTGTTTTCTTTCAATTAAATACCATAATATTAAATAGATAAGTAATGTCAAAAGTTACAGGTAAAGTTGCTCAAATAGTAGGTCCAGTTATCGATGTAGAATTCGCTGCTGGTTCTGAACTACCAAAAATTTACGATTCATTAGAAATTATCAAGACTGATGGTTCAAAATTAGTATTAGAAGTACAATCTCACATTGGTGAAGACACTGTACGTACAATCGCTATGGATTCTTCAGATGGTCTTAGTAGAGGAACAGAAGTTATTGCTACTGGTGCTCCAATACAAATGCCAATTGGTGGAGATGTTTACGGACGTCTATTTAACGTGATTGGAGATGCAATTGATGGTTTAGGAGAACTACCTAAAGCAGGAGATGCAGGATTACCAATACACAGATCTGCTCCAAAATTTGAAGATTTATCAACATCTACGGAAGTATTATTTACAGGTATTAAAGTAATTGACTTAATTGAGCCTTATGCAAAAGGAGGTAAAATTGGATTATTTGGTGGTGCAGGAGTTGGAAAAACAGTATTAATCCAAGAGTTAATTAACAATATTGCAAAAGGACACGGTGGATTATCTGTTTTTGCGGGAGTTGGAGAAAGAACACGTGAAGGTAACGATTTACTTCGTGAGATGTTAGAGTCTGGAATTATCAAGTATGGTGATGACTTTATGCACTCTATGGAAGAAGGCGGATGGGATCTTCAAAAAGTGGATAAAAATATAATGAAAGAGTCTAAGGCTACTTTCGTATTTGGACAAATGAATGAGCCACCTGGAGCTCGTGCTCGTGTAGCACTTTCAGGATTAACTATAGCAGAATACTTCCGTGATGGAGCTGGAGAAGGACAAGGAAAAGATGTACTTTTCTTCGTAGATAACATCTTCCGTTTTACACAAGCTGGATCTGAGGTGTCTGCATTATTAGGTCGTATGCCTTCTGCAGTAGGTTACCAACCAACATTAGCAACAGAAATGGGTGCAATGCAAGAGCGTATTACATCAACTAAAAGAGGTTCTATTACATCTGTACAAGCGGTATATGTACCTGCGGATGATTTAACGGATCCTGCACCAGCAACAACGTTTGCTCACTTAGATGCTACAACAGTATTATCTCGTAAAATTGCAGAGCTTGGTATTTATCCAGCAGTAGATCCATTAGATTCTACTTCTAGAATTTTAACAGCAGACATTTTAGGTGATGAGCACTACAACTGTGCACAACGTGTTAAAGAGTTATTACAACGTTATAAAGAATTACAAGATATTATCGCCATTTTAGGTATGGAGGAATTATCTGAAGAGGATAAAATGGCTGTAGGTAGAGCAAGACGTGTACAACGTTTCTTATCTCAACCATTCCACGTAGCTGAGCAGTTTACAGGTCTTAAAGGTGTTTTAGTAGACATTAAAGAAACTATTAAAGGATTTAATATGATTATGGATGGTGGTTTAGACCACTTACCAGAAGCTGCATTTAACCTTAAAGGATCTATTGAAGAAGCTATCGAAGCAGGAGAAAAAATGCTTGCTGAAGCTTAATCTAAAAAATTAAAAACATGCATTTAGAAATTGTATCACCAGAAGCAACATTATTTAAAGGAGAAGTAACTAGCGTTACTGTTCCTGGAGTAAATGGTGACTTTGAGATGTTAAACAATCACGCACCAGTGGTGTCTTTATTAAAAGAAGGAACCGTTAAAATAGCTGGTAATATTGTACTAGATAAAGAAGTAGCAGATCGCTTTACATCAGGTGATAAAAACACAACTTTATTAAAAATAAACTCTGGTACACTTGAAATGAATGGAAACAAAGTAATAATATTGGCTGACTAATATTATTAAATCATAATAAAAAACGCGAAACATATGTTTCGCGTTTTTTTTGTTTTATACCTAATATAAAAATTATACCTTTTTAATCACATTTGTAACTATTCCCCAAATTAAAAAATTATTATCCTCTGTAATTTTAATAATTGGATAATTGGGGTTTTCTGGTTGCAACCACACTTCATCTTTAGAGACTCTTAAACGTTTTACTGTAAATTCACCATCTAAAAAACAAACTGCAATTTTATTATTTGCAGGTTCTAAACTACGATCAATAACTAATAAATCGTTATCATCTAATCCAGCTCCAATCATAGATTGACCACTTACTTTAGCATAAAATGTAGCTTCCTTATTTTTTACAAGTTCTTCGTCTAATGATAAACGATGCTCTTTAAAATCCTCTGCAGGAGAAGGAAAACCTGCCGAAATTCCAGTATCAAAAAATTGTCCGGCTGCATTGTCTACAGCATCTGGTGTAAAGAAGGTTAAGCTTCCTGATTTATGTGCAATCATAGTTTTGTTTACTAAGGTATTATTTTTAACTATACTATTTAACGACTATAATATCGTTTATATTGGTTGTGTATTTTGGCGATAGTCTATCTTGACGCATCTTCCATGTACGCTTTAAGTCTTGATTAGCTATCCTAATTTTATTATTTTTATACTTAGCATTCAGACTATCTATAGACTTCATTAATGGTTGATGTTTTGGATTTTCTTGATCAAACAAATGTAATTGATGATTATCCATTGGCACTAACCCTGTAACAATAACACCTGCTTTTTTGTACTGTATTCCTTTTTTAAAGATAGACATTAATGCACTGATGGCACAATTACTTATAATTAAAGACGAGTTAGTGGGATAAGTCAAATTTACACTTGTACTAATGCGATGCTGTTCTAATTCTTTTTTATGCTTATCACTTTTTAACATAACTATTATTACGTAACAACTAGAGCCTTGTTTTCTTAATTTTTCGGCACAACTAACTGCAAAGGTCGCAACACGTTCTTTAATATATTCTATATCCGAATAACTATAATCAAAGCTACGTGTAGTTGCAATCATCTTTTTTTGGGTAACTATTTCGTCTAACTTTAAAGTTGGAATCCCTTGTAAATCTCGTTTTAACTTAGACTCCACAACCGAAAAGTTTTTTTGAACCCAAGCGTCAGACAATTGTGTAAAATCGTAAGCAGTGCTGCAATCTTTTGCTAATAATTGCTTAGACAACTGCCTTCCCAATCCCCAAACATCCTCAACAGGCAGCCATTTTAAAGCTTTCAGACGACTTTCGTCACTATCTATAACGTAGACACCTTTAGTTTGATCAGGATACTTTCTAGCAATCTTATTAGCGACTTTACTTAAAGCTTTAGTTGGTGCAATACCGACACATGTTGGTATACCTGTCCATTTTAAAATTCGTGATTTTATCTCTAATCCATATTTAGTAAAATCGTAATTATCAAATCCTTGAAAGTGTAAAAAGGATTCGTCTATACTATACACTTCAATATCTGGTGAATATTGCTTTAAAATAGACATAACACGACTACTCATATCACCATATAATGGATAATTTGAGGATAAAACGGTAACGTTATTAGCTTTACAAAAGGATTCCCATTTAAAAATTGGTGCTCCCATTGGCAAACCTAACGCTTTAGCCTCATCACTACGTGAGATAACACAACCATCGTTATTACTTAAAATAGCGACTGGCTTTCCTATTAAATTAGGGTTAAAAACACGTTCGCAGGAGGCATAGAAATTATTACAATCTACAAGTGCAAACATATGTGTAAAATTAGGTAAAATGTTTGAATTATTGTAAACAAAAACTTTGTGAAATGTTAAAGTTTTATTGATCGTAATTATCTAATTGTACAGCAACTATATAATTAGTCTTCTATAAACTCTAATATATCTGCAGGTTGACAGTCTAATGCTTTGCAAATAGCTTCCAGAGTAGAAAAACGTATAGCTTTAGCTTTACCTGTTTTAAGTATGGATAGATTAGCTGTGGTTATACCAACAATTTCAGCCAACTCGTTACTTTTCATGTTTCGCTTTTCTAACATTATGTCTAAATTTACTATTATGGACATAGGCTATATAGTTAAATCGTTTTCTTGTTTTGTATACTTAGCGACCTTAAACACTTCGCTTAGTACCATAAAAAATAACCCAAAACAAAGCATTATTAAAAAAGAACTAAAACCAATTTCAAGCTCTAATTTCTGTTTGTACAAAATTTTATAAATAAAAGTTGGGACACCTTGCAAAAAAGCAGCAATCACTAACCAAATACCAATGTTATTTAGATTATAGATAACTACATTGTCAAACAAATTAATTTTATTAAAGTACCTCAGCACTTTTTTAAATAAAAATACACAATACATTAAA
Source organism: Olleya sp. Ti.3.14 (assembly GCF_038154885.1). Classification (NCBI taxonomy): domain Bacteria; kingdom Pseudomonadati; phylum Bacteroidota; class Flavobacteriia; order Flavobacteriales; family Flavobacteriaceae; genus Olleya; species Olleya sp. Ti.3.14. The sequence continues at coordinate 86,194 of NZ_JBAKAO010000002.1, read as the reverse complement.
ATTAAATAAGAACACATTAAGGTAATTAATATAGCTTTACTTAACCTATCAAAACTCTTAATTTCAATGCCATTCATTTTTATAGGAAATCCATCCAAACTATTATCAAATATTACAAACCCAATAAAAATAAATAACACAGGAATTAATGGAAGTGAGATTATCCAAAAAAAGTCTACTATAGCTTTTAAAATACTTAATTTTCTCATAATTATTATCGTTTAACAATAACAAATATAATAAAATTATCGAAAAACAATAATTATTTTATTTAATTTCATTTTAAAAATGAAACAACACGTCGTATATTTAACACAAACATCAAATCAATAGTCTATGTCTCAAACCTTTAAAACTATAGCTAAATTTCAATATACAGCTGAAGCCCAAATAATAAAAGGACGATTAGAATCTGAGGGTATTGAAGTCTTTTTAAGTGACAATATCACTATAGATACAGATCCTTTAGTTAGTAATGCTATTGGAGGCGTTAAGCTTAAGGTTTTATCTACAGATGCTATGCAAGCGCAACATATTTTAGAAAGTATTAATAAATACTCTATTGATGATGAAGGCAAGGCAATACACTGTCCAAATTGTAATAGTACTAAGGTCGCGATGTTTTCTACCATTAAAGATCTTAAATCTTTTTTTGCTTTTATCTTTGGATTTATTTCTGGTACACTTCCCTTCTACTCTAAAGATAAATACAGATGTGCTGATTGTAACACGGAATTTGATATTAAATAGATTTTTTTTAAATGAAATATACCGTAGACTACATTAAAAAAGTACCAATATGGAAAACCATCCTTGGTATTACAACTGCAATACTATGTTTGTACATTGTGTTTTCAGGACTTATATATGGCATTGTCCCGATAGCATTTAGCATTTTATTATTACAAACGGAAGGCTGTCAAATAGATTTAAAATCTAATACCTACAGAAAAACTTATTCTATATTAGGTCTTAACTTTGGTAAATGGCTACCTCTTCCAAGAATAGATTATGCTTCTGTTTTTTCAACTAAAATAACTACAGCGGTTTGGGTTAGTGCAGCATCCACAAACATTACAGAAAACATTTATGCTATCAATCTTTTTTGCACGAATAATAAAAAAATTGAAGCTAGCACTACACAAAACAAAGAAGAAGCCTTTAATCTTGCCTTACTACTTGCAGATGCCTTAAACGCCAACATGCTTGATGCAACCAAAGCAGGCGACTTTAAGTGGATGGATAAAAAGCAATACAGAGATCATGGCACAATAGTTTATACAGATTAATTAATCGATGGATGCTTTAGCGCATCAAAACAACGTTTTAAAATATTGACAATGGTTTCAATTTCAGTCTCGTTTAAATGCCCAAAACCCAAACGTATAGCACAAACAGTTTTACTTTGATACAAGATGGTTTTTGGCAAAAACAAATCATGTTTTTTTGCTTTTTCGGCTAATTTTACAAGTGATACACTAGGCTTAAAATTTATCCAAACCGCTAAACCTCCTGCAGGAACTTGCCAAGTGGCATCATCCTTAAAATAAGTCATTAAACAAGCACATAAATAATCACGTCGTTGCTTATAAATAGTAACGTTTTTTTTAATTAACCTATGTATTTCTCCTTCAGATATTAGTTCCGTAAGGATTTGCTTTTGGATTAAATCGCCTTGTTTGTCTAAAATTTGAAGATAATTTTTAGCTTCGTTTATAATATTTTTTGGAGCCACTACAAACCCTATTTGAAAACTAGGAAAAAAAGATTGTCCTAAACGTCCTAAGTATATAACTACGCCTTCTGCATCTGCACTAGCCATAGGTAACATAGCGGATCCTTCAAACTGAAAATCGTAATCAAAATCATCTTCAATTATAGCAAAATTATAAGCTTTAGCTAATTGTAATAATTTTAAACGTCGCTCTGCTGTCAATGTCACTGTTGTTGGATATTGTCTGTGTGCACAAACATACACACATCTAATACTATTTTTAGTAAAGTTTTTTTCGATAAAATCCACATCAATACCATGTGCATCTACAGGAATAGTAATTAAATTTGCGCCTGCTTGCTGAAAAATCATATTAGATTTATAATGACTTAAATTACCAACAAGTACGACATCCTTTTGTTTTATTAATAGTTGAGAAATGATATATAAACTCATTTCTGTACTTCGTGTACTTACTATATTATTAGGTTTTATATAAAAGCCTCTAGTTGCATTTAAGTAATTACACAACTGAATATTAAAAGTTATATAGGATTGTTCTTGTGTTTGATTCCATTTAGAAATTAAAGATGAACGCTTCATTGAAGCACTATACCATTTAGAAAATTGATGCGTTGGATGCAATCTTAAATCAGGTTGCCCATCGTTAATCACATAATTACTTACAGAAAACTCTTCGGTTGAAGCTAAATTAAAAGACGATTGAAACGGAAATCCCGCTGTTTCTGGATACGTTTTTAATTGCTCAACACCTTGTAAAACGCCTTTTATGGCAGCAGTTTTTCGTTCTGGCATTAGCACAAAGGTGCCTTTATTAGCTACAATATCCACCCAACCTTGTGAGGCAAGCTCGTCATAAACCGCAACAGCAGTATTTCTATTTATATTAAATACGTTACTAAATTTTCGAGTTCCTGGTAATACTGTTCCTTCTTGTAAATAACCACGTTGGATAGCATTTATCATTTGTTGGGCTATCTGAATATAAATCGGAGTATTGGGCGATTTTTCAAAGTGAATTAACGTTTGTAATATACCTTCAACCGGACTACTCATTGTTTTAAAACTGGACTACTTTAGTGATCCGGAAAGTTACGAATTTTGCACTGCAAAAAATGCAAATATATTTTATTATGAAATTTACTCATTTATTTACCTTAATTGGGCTATTATCTTTGACATCTTATGCTCAAGATTTAGAGCAACAACAGCAATTAGACTCGGTTATAATTACATCCTCTAGAATTGAGCTTCCTTTTAAGGAAAACTCAAGAACTATTACTGTTATTTCGTCTTCAGACATAAAAAACAGTGCAGCAACCAATGTTGCAGATCTATTACAACAGGTTGCAGGAGTAGATATTAGACGTCGTGGGACTGCTGGTAGTCAAGCCGATTTATATATTAGAGGTGGTGGTTTTGACCAAACCCTATTATTAATTGATGGTATAAAAATGGACGATGCACAAACTGGTCATCACACCATGAACGCTGCCTTACCTATTGAGGTTATTGAACGTATCGAGATTATAAAAGGTCCTGCTGCTAGAGTATTTGGTCAAAATGCATTTACTGGAGCAATAAATATTGTAACTAAAACTAATTTAAACAATTCGGTTTCGGCAAATTTAGAAACTGGTTCTTTTGGTCAATTAAATGCAGGTGTTACTGTTGGCTCAGAATTAGACAACTCATCACACATTATTCACGTAGGCAAAATGACATCTGAAGGTTACCGAAACAACTCAGACTACGACAATACTAACTACTTTATAAAAAGTGTGTTTAACAAAAAAGCACAAGCTATAGAGATGATTACAACTTTTTCTGATCGTAAATTTGGAGCAGAAAACTTTTACACGACCAATCCAACATTTAATGAATATGAAGAAACTAAAAACAGTTTAATCGGATTTACAACAACTTTTAATACAGATAAATTTAAAATCAAACCTCGTATATATTGGAAACGTAACGAAGATTTGTTTTTACTAAAACGAGAAGATCCTTCATTTTTTAGAAACCTACACATTACTGACAAAATGGGAGCAGAAGTAAATGCGTCTTACACCTCAACAGCTGGTGTTACTGGTTTTGGTGTGGATGTTTCTAAAATTTACATTAGAAGTAATAATTTAGGAAATCGTAATCGATTTATGACTAACTTATTTTTAGAACACCAATTTAAATTATTAAAGGATAAACTAGATATCACTCCAGGAATTGCAGTAACATACTTTTCAGATTTTAAATTTCATGCCTTTCCTGGATTAGATCTTGGCTACCAAGTTAACGACAATATAAAGCTTTACGGAAACATTGGTTATACCTACCGTATCCCAACCTATACAGATTTATTTTATAATGATTTTAGAACCTCTGGAAATGCAAATTTAGAGCCTGAAGAAGCGTTTGCACAAGAGCTTGGTATTAAATACAACACTAATAATTTTTCAGGTTCGATTGCTTTATTTAACAGAGACGCAAAAAACCTTATAGATTTTATAAGACCTAATGCTGCTGAAACTATTTATACAGCGACCAATATTGCAGAAGTTAACACAAAGGGGTTTGAAGTAGATGGCTCTTACAATTTTAAAATTTTAGATTACAATCAATCCTTAGCTATTGGATACACCTTTTTACAAGATGATATTTTAGATCAAAATAAAGAATTATCACGATACTCCTTAAACACTTTAAAGCATCATTACACAACACGCTTAAGCACGCAACTATTTAAAAATGTTAGACAAAACATAGTCTATAAACATGCCGAACGTACAACAGGACAAAGCTATAATGTTTGGGATGCCTCTTTAATTTTATCCGTTAAACAATTAGAGTTCACAGCTACTGCAAGTAATATTTTTGATGCAGATTATATCGAAACTGGTTTTACACCAATGCCTCCAAGTAACGTATTATTTGGTATGCGTTTTAACTTTAACTAAAGTGTAACACAAACATTTACACTTTTTTTGGTAACGTTTTATTAACTTTGAACCCTAATTTTAAAAATTTGAGTTTAAACCTTCAAGACATACCAAGAGTTAAAACAATAACAAAACAGGAATTTATTAAAAACTATTTTAAGCCTCAAAAACCTGTTGTTATTGAGCAGTTTATAACAGATTGGCCTGCATATTCTAAATGGAATTTAGAGTATATTAAAACAGTTGCTGGAGACAAAACAGTCCCTTTATATGACGACAGACCTGTTGACCATAAAGATGGGTTTAATGAGCCACACGCTAAAATGAAAATGAGCGACTATGTTGATTTGCTTAAACGCGAGCCAACAAAATTTAGAATATTTTTATGGAATATTTTAAAAGAAGTCCCTCAGCTTCAAAAGGATTTTAGCTTTCCAGACTTTGGTTTAAGACTAATGAAGGGATTACCTATGCTTTTTTTTGGAGGTCGCGACAGCTACACCTTCATGCATTATGATATAGATTTAGCAAATATTTTTCACTTTCATTTTGAAGGCGAAAAGCAAGTTATTTTGTTTGACCAACAACAAAACAAGCATTTATATAAAGTCCCATTTGCTTTAATTACACGAGAAGATATAGATTTTTCTAATCCAGATCTTGCAAAATGGCCTGCTTTAAAAAACGCTAATGGTTGGCAATGTCAATTAAACCATGGAGAAGTTTTATACATGCCAGAAGGCTATTGGCATTACATGCGCTACATAACACCAGGTTTTTCTATGAGCTTGCGTGCAATAGCCAGAAATCCAAAAAATTTAAGCAAAGCAGTATACAATGTCTTTATAATGCGTAATTTTGACAACTTAATGCGACGTATTAAAGGTCAAAAATGGATTAATTGGAAAAACAATAAAGCCATTGTTAATACAAACAAAAACTTTAAAGCAAATTAAAATGAAAAGAGGATTACTTTTATTAGCTGTTTTACTAACTATAGGATTAGTAAACGCTCAGTCTTTTGAAGGAAAAGGCGATCAAAAATTACAAATCGGAGCAAACTTTCAGGATAACGTTAACGGTATTACGGTAACTTACGACTATGGTTTAGGCGAAAACATTTCTGTTGGAATAGTAACTGGTTACGCATTAAACTTAAATAATGGTTTAAGTGCAGATTTTGAAGATCGAGTAGAGATTGAAGGTCGTTTTAATGCTAACTTAGGTAGCGTTTTAAACATCAGTGATAATTTTGATTTATATCCTGGTATTAGCTTAAGTTTAAAAAACTTTGGTGGACATTTAGGAATGCGTTACTTTTTCTCTAGTGGTTTTGGAATATTTTCAGAATTTGGAACAACGTTTGCTAAATACAATTCGGATATTTTAACTCCTGCTGAAAAAATTCATAATCAATTTACCGTAAATGTTGGTGCTGTTTTCAACTTATAGCACTTAAAATTACAACATAAAAAAAACCTTTTAGTGTCATACATTAAAAGGTTTTTTTATGCTCTATTTTATCAGCTCATTTGCTTTATCATAAACCAAATGATTTTCCCAACCACGATACAATAAATAGTCAATAAGCTTCTTCTTTTTCTTGTATTTGTCGGTCTCTTTTAAAGTTTGTGCTTTTTTTTCGGCTAAATCATTAAAAACTTCGATGTAATCCGCTTCTTCAATTTCCCTAAACGCCTGATTTACATTATATTTGGATATATCCTTTTTCTTTAATTCGAGTAAAAGTCTACGACGACCCCATTTTTTGATTCTAAACTTACCTCGAACAAAAGATTTAGCATAACGTTCTTCATTAAGAAAATTATGGTCCATAAGGTGTACAATTATAATATCTGTTGCTTCAGGTATCATATGCATACTTTTTAGTTTTTGTCTAACCTCTTGGTGACAACGTTCTTGATACGCACAATAATGCTCTAGCTTTTTTTTAGCTTCGTCTACAGTAAAAGTATTAGTTACATTCATGTGCTAAAAATAACATTATAATAATAAACTTTAAAGATTAACTTGATGGTACGTTATTATTTTTGTGAAACAATTTGACTGTAACACATTAACTAGCTGCTTGCCCAAATCCCTTGATTATGAAAAAAATCCTACTCGCTCTACTACTACTATTTTCAGTCACCTTTACTTTTGGTCAAACAACAATTGGCCAGCAAGATTTTGATGGTGGTTTACCCACTTTAAATTACACAAACTCGGCAGGTACAACAATAACTGGCTCAGGGCTTTTCCCTAATACACCAAACTACGTTTCTGCAACTACTGGCTTTGGTATTAATAACACAACAGGAACAATAGAGTTTTCTCCTGTAGACGCTTCAACTTATTCTAATATTGACTTTAGTGTTAGATTAGCATCTTTTGCAGGCACTTCAGGTAATGGTGCAGATGGTTCAGATTATGTAATAATTTCCATTAGTACTAATGGTGGGACAACCTATTCCGATGAATTAGAAATTAACGGAAATAACAACGCTAAATGGGGATTTAGTGGCACTAACGCAGGAACAGGTGTTGCAACTATTAATTACGATGGAAACAATACGACAGCTATATTTGCTCCTTTAGGTGGTGGAAACAGAACGACAGATGGGTATAGTTATTTATCAATCACAAATTTACCAAGCTCTTCAAATCTTAGAATAAAAATTGAAATGTCTAATAACTCGGATAACGAAACTTGGGTTATAGATGATGTTTTATTGGAAGGAGATGCTCCTACAGGACCAACAATTGTATTAAATCCAACAGCTTTAACAGGATTAGACTACACACTTGGAGCAGGTCCATCTACAGAGCAAACGTTTACTGCTGAAGGTTTTTTACTAACCTCAAATTTAGTGTTAACTGCACCAACTAATTTTGAAATTTCAACAACTTCTGGAGCTGGTTTTGGCACTACAGTTAATTTAACACCAGCTGTTGGTACAGTAACATCTACAACAATTTACACACGCTTAATTTCTGGTTTGACAGTTAACACGTATTCTGGTAACATTACAGCTACAAGTGCATTGGCAACAGATAAAACCGTTGCACTGTCTGGAGACGTTTTAGCACCTTTAGCAGAGGTTGTTATTACTGAATTATCTTACAACTCCTCTGGCGATGATGATGAGTGGATAGAAATATGTAATGTTTCAGGCAGTGCACAAGATTTAAGTAATTATATTGTAGATAACGGAAGTGTATTGTTTACTTTTCCTGCTGCTACAAGTATTGCAGATGGTACGTGTATCACTGTATCATTAGGTAGTAATGGAGATGGTGTTTATAATAATGATTGCCCTTTCACGCCAAATTATGGTATAGGTGCTTCGACAAATAATACAAATAATCTTAATAATACTAGTGATACCATTTTCTTATATGCTGCAAATGGAACAACAATAGCTGATAGTGTATTTTATGATGATGGTGATGGTGCAGACAATAATGGCTCAACATTACATGTTATTGATGCTACTCTAGATAACTCTAATACTGGTAGTAACTGGCAAGAAGTTGCAACAGGTGGTTCACCAGGAGCAAACACTTTAATTTCTCCTTGTTCTATTCCAGAGTTACAATTAGTGGACGACTCTAATACAGACCAAGCTTGTGGTTACTCTATAGCTTTTGGATCACAAGCCACAGGATTTAATTCAGACATTACTTTTGATATTGATAATGATGGTACTTTAGATTTAGATATCGCTTCCTTAGTACTAAGTGGTACAGACGCAACTAGCTTTAGTATTGTCACACCTGCAACACCTTTTACTGTTACAGCAGGTAGTACGCAAACTGTAACTGTTAGATTTACGCCTACGACTATAGGTGTTAAAAACGCTACACTTACAATAAACAACAATGATGCAAATGAAGGCACTTGTACTATTTTACTACAAGGTACTGGTACTACACCAGAACAAGAGATTAATGTAGAAGGAAATCTAGGAGCCTTTCCAGATATTGCTAATGGAGATATTACACCAAGCAGCTTAGACAATACATTATTTGCTGCTCAAAACATAGGAAACTCTCAAACTAAATCTTATAGAATTCAAAACATTGGAACAGCTAATTTAGATATTGCCAACATTACTGTTGGAGGAATTAATCCAGGTGATTTTACCATAAGTTTAAATCCTTCACCTTTTACGGTCACACCAAATCAAAATCCACCAGGTCTTTTTGAAATAACATTTTCGCCTATAGCTTCTGGAACCAGAACTGCTACCATTACAATAACTAATAACGATTTAGACGAGAATCCTTTTACGTTTACAGTACAAGGTAATGGATTATGCAATCCTGGAAGCATAACAATAGTACCAACATCTGGTCCAGAAAACACTATTGTAACAATAACAGGTACAAATTTAACAACAGCAACAGCAACCGTAAGCGGACTAGCTGCTACAGTTAATAATCTATCTGCGACCACAATGGAGGTTACAATTCCTACAGGAGCAACATCAGGAATTATTGAAATCACTGATGATTTAGGCTGTCCTGCAAGTACACCATTTACATTAATTGACAATTCAGGAAGCTGTGGTAACACTACAGGATTAATGATGACGGAAATCTATGATAGTTCATCAGGATCTTTAGGTTATATTGAAATTTTTAACGGAACAGGAGCTACTGTCGACTTAACCTTATATGAAATTAATCGTTTTGGTACATTAACCAGCACTAGTAGTTCACACGCTTATACATTCCCAACCACAGGAACAGGAAGTACAATAGCTGATGGTCAAGTATTGGTAGGAAAGGTTAGTACAGACACAGGAAGCGCACATGATTTTATCTTTGGTGGCTCTACAGCAGGATTTAATGAAGACGATAGGCTTGAGCTTACCTTAATAGCAACAGGCGTTGTTGTGGATGATTTCCATGACACGCTAGTTGGCGCTCCAGGCTATGTCTATAGAAGAAATACTGACGTGGTTAGCCCGAATCCTGCATTTGATGCTACAGAATGGACGACAGCAACATCAGGTGACATAAGCAACTTAGGTACGTTTGTAATACTTGCTAATACACCTACAATAACTTTACAGCCTCAGGATATAGATAATTGTAACGACGCTATTGTATTTACTACAGCAGCAACAGCTGGAAACTCAGGAACGTTAACATATCAATGGTATTATAACGATACGGTTTCTAATGGATGGACTAGTATAATTAGTACCTCTTTTGCTCCAGGAACAGTCACTGGAGAAACCTCAACCACATTATCAATCACAGGAGCAGACCTACAAGATTACCAATTTTATTGCGAGGTGACTGAAGATGCATCTTGTAGTACTGCTACAAATGCAGCACGTATTAACGTAGGCACAACAACATGGACTTTAGGTGCTTGGGATAATGGTACTCCAGACTTAAACACCAAAGTAATTATAAACGATAGTTATGATACTGCAAATTTTGGTAGTTTTAGCGCATGTTCTTTAACTATTAATAGCAATCCTTCTGGAACAGAATTTAGATTAACCGTAAATAATAACACTTACGTGGAAATTGAAAATGACGTTGTTGTTGACGGAGAATTATATGTCGAAACGCAAGGAAACTTTGTTCAGAATAACGATGCAGCAGCATTTACGCTAAATACTGATGGAGCATCCTTAGTTAACAAACGTACGACACCACTTAATAGTATTTATGAATACACTTATTGGAGTTCGCCAGTTGAAAATACTACCATTGGACAAGGTTTAGCTTTTGCTAATCCAAGTCGACGCTATGTATATAATGCTGTAAACTTTTTAGATAATTTAACTGAAATCAATAACACCAATACTTTTACTCCTGGACCAGACGGAATTGATGACGATGGAAATGATTGGGCATTAATACCAGGAAGCACAGTTATGACTCCAGGTGTTGGATACATATCTATGCATTCGCCAATTGGCTTTTCTGTCGGTTCTCAATACACTTATACTTTTGAAGGCGCTTTTAACACCGGAATTATTACTAGCCCAATTGCTTATAATGGTGCAAATGGAGATGAAGACTGGAATTTAATTGGTAACCCTTATCCATCTGCAATAGATGCTAATGCATTTTTAACTAGTAACGCTGCTTCTATACAAGGTGTCGCTTATTTATGGTCACACAATACACCTGCAAACGCAAATGCAAGCGGAAATGAAGGTGCAAATTTTAATAGTAGTGATTATGCCATCATTACAACTGGAAGTGGTAACACAGCAGGAGGAGATGGTATTATACCAACCAGCTATATACCATCGGGTCAAGCCTTTTTTGTACAAGGAGTTGCTAATAGTAGTGTAACGTTTAATAATAGTTTACGTACTGCGGATGCAACAAGTAATAGTCAGTTTTTTAGATCTAGTAATACATTAAGCAATAGACTTTGGGTAAACCTAACCTCAGACACAGGTGTGTTTCATCAAATACTAGTAGCTTATGTAAATGGTGCAACAGACGGAAAAGACAGTAAAGCCTATGACGCTAACAAAACACTTTATAATAATAATGCTGCTGAAATATTCACATCAGTACCAGGAGACTCTGACAAACTAGCAATACAAGGTAAGGCTCCAGAAAGCTTAACTATAGACGAAGTTATACCTGTAGGATTTAATACAAATATTACAACAGCAACGGTATACACGTTTTCAATAGCACAACTAGAAGGAGACTTTTTATCCAACAATACCGTTTATTTAAAAGACAACTTAATGTCAAGTCTTCATGACTTATCAAATAGTGATTATAACTTCACATCACAAACAGGAACATTTAATGATAGATTTGAAATTGTTTTTAAAGACACTAGCTTATCTGTTTCAGAAGAAACAATATCCGAACAAAACATTTCGATAATCGAAAACAAAAATAACGATATAACATTTAGCTTAACAAGTCAAAACTTAACCATAAAGTCTATTAAAATATATGATGTTTTAGGTCGATTATTATATGATTTAAAAGGAAACTCTGACACCGAAACTTATAACCTTTCAAACCTGAGTCAAGCTTCCTACATTGCACATATACAATTAAGTGATGGCCAATTAATTTCTAAAAAAGCTATCAAACAGTAATTATAGTTTACACTTTATCACTAAATAAAGAACTTCAACTAATAAAGTTGAAGTTTTTTGTTATAACAAGGTCTACAACCTATATTTAACTTGCTATAATCTTTTTAAAAAACCCTCAATGCAAGCTAAATCTTTACTTTTAATAGTTTCCTTACTTACCGTTTCACTAAGTTTATCACAAACTAAAATCGCTGAATTAAATTTTGAAACTCCTGGTGGCTACACGACTAATATTACCGAATTTACAGACAATGGTCGCGACTACTTTTTAAGAACAGACGGAACAGACTTTAACCATGGTCCAAACGGAGTCTTATTTAATAATTTACAAGGAGGCTTTTACTTTGCAGCACAAGACACAGATGGTGAAGGTGCACCTTTACCTGCTAGACTGTTTATTGAAAATATAGACATAAGTAATTATACAAACTTAGAATTTAGAGTACACTTAGCGGAAGACGACCAAACTACTAACGGTGGAACTAGAACAGAACATTGGGATAATGGTGATAATGTAAGATTTACATACGAAATTGATAATAGCGGAACCAACTCTAATTTATTATGGATAGAAAATGATAATGTTGGCGCAAACAGAGCGCCTTTAATAGATACTGATTTTGATGGCATTGGTGATGGTGTAGCAATTACAGATACCTTTACACAACATACTAGACCCATTACCGGAACTGGTAACCTTTTAGACATAAATATTAGAATACGATTAAACGGAAATCATGAAGATATAGCTATAGATAACATTGAGATTTGGGGAACGCAAAATTGCACCTCAACTGTAACTTGGGATGGCACAAATTGGCTACCAACAACTCCAAACAGATCTACCACTGCTATTTTGGCTAGCAACTACAACACTAGTACTGTTGGTCAACCTAGTTTTACTGCTTGTAGCCTAGTTATAAATCCTGGAGTTAATCTTACCGTTTCATCTAACGAGTATGTCCAAATTATTACAGATGTAACAAATAATGGTCGTATAGCTATTCAAAATACAGGCTCTTTTGTACAAGTAGACAACTCTGCAACTTATGATGATACAGGCAGTTCCTTTTTTACAACAGATAATGCAGCTGTAGTAGAAAGAAATACGTCCTTTATTAATCAATGGTATGAATACACCTATTGGAGTTCTCCTGTTGCTAACGAAACTTTTGGCAACGCCTTGTTTCAATCTAGTCAATATAGACGATTTGAATTTAACGCAGCAAACTTTGTTGACTCACAATACGAAACAAATAATGATAACACCTTAGTTAATGGTCCTGGAGTAGATGACATCGATGACAATGGAGATGTTTGGTTTTTAAAAGGATCTAGCGATTTAATGGCTCCTGGCGTTGGCTATACTGCTACACATTCTCAAGACGCTTTCATTTTTGGAGCTGGTAGTTATAGCTATTCATTTAGGGGTACATTAAATAATGGAAATATAACGGTTCCTGTTGAGAGAAATGATACCGAAACAAATGACACCAACTGGAATTTAATAGGTAATCCATATCCTTCTGCTATTGATGTTGATTTATTTTTTGCAGAAAACAATTACCAATCTAATCCAACCAATGGTAAACTTGATGGCGAATTATATTTATGGTCACACGCAACAGCTCCTGATGGTACAGCTAATGGTAATCAAGCCTTAAATTTTTCGTTTAGTGACTATGCTAGAATTAATGGAACAGCAGAACTTGCTGGTGGAGACGGAATAACACCTACTAGACACATACCTTCTGGTCAAGGTTTTTTTGTAACATATTCAGACAATCCTGCATCTGCAACTGGTACTGTTACTTTTAATAATGCCATGCGTGTTAAAAATAATAACACTCAGTTTTTTAGAGCATCCAATACAAATTCAGCTACAGCTACAATTACAAATAACAAATTATGGTTAAATATGACAACAGATACAGGTTTGTTTAACCAAACAGTTATTGGTTATGTTCCTGGTGCAACTGCTGCCAATGATGGAGCATATTACGATGCTAAAAAAAATGGTGCAACCATTGCTGATTTTTCATTTTACTCAGTATTACCAAGTGACTCAAAAAAATTAGCAATTCAAGGTAAATCACCAAGCGATTTAGATTTAAACGAAACTATAAACCTAGGTTTTTTCAATAACATTAATACACCAACAATTTATACTATATCTATTAATCAGTTTCAAGGTGAATTTTTATCAAACAACACGATTTACTTAAAAGATAATCTTACTAACACTTATCAAGATTTAAATGCAGGAGATTATTCATTTACTTCAGAAGCAGGTGAATTTAATAATAGATTTGAAATTGTATTTACTCAACCTAGTTTATCTGTTAACGAAACACTTATTACATCTGAGAATTTAATTATTTACGAAGACCAGAATGATACTGTGACGTTTTCATTAAACAACAAAGACCTGACCATAAAATCTATAAAAATTTATGATATGTTGGGTAGATTATTATACAACTTAAAAGGAGAAAATAATACCGAAACTTACAACCTTACAAGTCTTAATCCAACTGCTTATATTGCACAAATTGAATTAAGTAATGGCATAATACTTAGTAAAAAAGCTTTAAAAAAATAAACTATAAAAAAACCTCAATATTTACATTGAGGTTTTTTTTGTTATAATGTGTATTGTAAGGAGACTATCAGGTTCCTACCTGGAGCCGCAATCCCTGAAGAATACGTTTTGTAGCGTTGATCTGTAATATTCTCTAAAGCAGCAGACACCACTACAGCATCACCAATTTCGTATTGCGTTCTTAAATTTAAAGTGTACCAAGATGGTGAGTAAGGCTTACCGTTTTGATCCAATGCGTATATGTAATCTTTTTCAGCTTCTGAAGGTGCTAGTTGGTCAAATGACAACGCATTATTATAATTAACAAAACCGTCTACTTTAATCCTATTTTTTTGCCATACTAAATGTGTGTTTCCAAAATTAGGCACAACATGTCTAACTGGTACTTCTACACCATCTGTTTCCTCTGTACCACCAATAATATTGTATTGGGATGTTAATTTAAAAGCATCCGAAAAATTAACTTGTGCTCCAACTTCAAAACCATATATCCAAGATTTAGAAGCGTTTTGCATTGATTGCACATTACTTAACTCGCCATCATAGATAATCTGTGATTCACCATTTAAAGTACCATCCCTTCTAACCAAAGCATTATCCAAATAAGTATAATATGTTGCCATATCAAAAATAACCACTTTGTCAAAATTTAACTTTAAACCTAACTCTCCACTATAGGCATATTCTGGGTCTAAATCATCATTTGGCACTACAACAGATCCTGGTTCTGAGTCAAATACCTTTCCCGTATCATCAACATTTGGTGCTCTAAAAGCAGAGGACAAGTTAAATTTCCATTGTAATGTCTCATTAGGCACAAACGTTACACCTGCAGTCCCTGTTAAAGCATTTGCGGTATTATTAGATTCTGAAAATGGTAAATCTAAAAACTGGTTATTATCTGTAAAATCTGCTTTTTGGATTACTGTATTATATCTTAAACCTGTCTGAAAAACAAACTTTTTAGTTGGTCTAAATTTGTAGCTAGCATAAAGAGCTGCACTTTGCCAAGTGGCACCATCTGGATAACGAGATACTGTGTTTAAAGTAGTATTATTCTCTATGTTTTCAGTAAAACCAATTGATCCTACTTTATTGTATACATATTCAAAACCATAAAATATTTTTGATGTCGTGCTTAGTTCTTTTTCAAAATCTATATTAAACGAAACCGCATCCACAGACTCTTCTCTAACATTTCTATCAGTATCCTGAAAATCTCTATCCATTCTACTTTCTTGAAAATTTTGATAAGCTAAAGTTGTTTTTATGTTGTCATAAAACGTTGCATTACTGCTTCTTTTTGTAACGCTTAAATTAGACATAAACCATTTTTGTGGTCCATAATTCCATTCTGCAGATCTTAAATCATCACCTCTATAACGTATCAACCTATCATATCTTGAGTAATCAGAGGTTGTGGTATAGAACAATCCTAAATCAAAATCTAAATCATCGTTAGCTTTATAACTAACCTTTTGCATAACATTAATTTGATCATAACCTGTTGTTTTTTGAATTTTGGGATTATCATTAGGCACTATAACATCTTGATTATTATTTGTCACTACAAACTCTGGTCTTAGATATTCTGAAGGACCATGACTACCCATTCTTAAATCTCCAAAATCCGTGTAGCTAACATTAGTTAAAAACGCCCAATTTTTTAGACCAAAATTTAAATCAATATGTCCCGTTTTTTCTTTACTAGCAGTGGCATAACGCATCAATACATTACTTTTTACGTTAAGCGTATCTGTATAAGAAAACTCAGGTTTTTTAGTATAAAAACTCATTACACCACCAATTGCATCACTACCATAAATAATAGAACCTGCACCTAAAGTTACCTCTGTATTTTGAATAGATAAAGGATCTATAGAAATAACATTTTGAAGATTTCCACCTCTAAAAATAGCGT
The DNA here is from genome assembly GCF_038154885.1 of Olleya sp. Ti.3.14. Classification (NCBI taxonomy): domain Bacteria; kingdom Pseudomonadati; phylum Bacteroidota; class Flavobacteriia; order Flavobacteriales; family Flavobacteriaceae; genus Olleya; species Olleya sp. Ti.3.14. The sequence continues at coordinate 69,897 of NZ_JBAKAO010000002.1, read as the reverse complement.
TATTCATTCTTACTCCATCCACAGTAATTAGTAATCTGTTGGTAGAAAAACCTCTAATCATTGGACTACCACCACCTAATTGACTTTTTTGTATATATACTTGACCTGTTCCCTCTAATAAATCTGCACTAGTCTGAGGATTAGTAAAGCTTATATCCTTGGCATTTATGGTAGCTATTGTTTTAGGAATCTCCCTTTTTGTTTGTCCAAAATTTGAGGCAGAAATAACAATTTCGTCCAAACCTTGTTCATTAGACTCAAGGAAGACTTTACTATTAGTAATATTACTTTTTTTAACTTGATGTATTGTGTGAGAAATATGCTGAAAGAATAGCACTTCTGAAGCATTAAAATTGCTTAAATCAGCCATACCATCTATATTAGTAATTTGACTTTTGGATTGACTTTTATTGTAAATAGCTACGCCTGCAATGGGTTGATTAGAGTCTATATCAATCACTGTAATTGATTGAGCAGACAAGGAAAGTGTAAAAAAAGTTATTAGATATAAACTTAATAATAATTTCATATTTTTAATTAAAAACATCATTGAGGATTTGTAAAGATTTTGGTTTTTTAAAGTTGCCTAAATGTAGTTCAAAATAGACTAAAATTATAGTTAAAAATGATTGCCTCTGTTTTGCACTAATTTTAATGGTTTTTATATCATCAAATGTCATGCCTAACAACTGTTTTAATAGTGTTAAATTTTCGCCAGTAATGGCATATTTAGAATTGTTTTCATGCTGAAACTCGCCATCCATTAAATTAAAATATGAAGCTGTATCAATCTCTGTTTGATCTGGATAAAAACCAAGATACTTAGTTAAATCCAAAAGAAATAATAGATGAAAATTTGAATAACTATCATTAGCATCTAACCACTGTAATGTGATTTGTATATATCTATAAAGTGCATCATTTTGTTCTTCTTCTTGTAATGCCTGAGCTAAGATTTCAGCCAAAAACATTACAATTGCACTTTTTAATATATTTGTATGAAGTGAAGTATACAAAAAATCTGTTTTTACATCTTTTATATATTGCAGCGACCTATTAGGTTTATAGTCTGTTTTTAATTGGAGTTGAGATAACGATTGAAAGTAAGCTACTTTTTTATTGCCTTTTTTGGAAGATAAAACCCCTTTTAGCAAGTAACTAACCGCACCTTGTTTTTGAGTATAACACTTAACAATCAAGTCGTTATCTTTAAATCTAAGTTTTGAGAGAACAATAGCGTTTGTTGTTGTTAACATTATCTAACCACCATCACTTTTAACACTTTAGTTTCAAAGGTATCTAAATCGTTTAACATGATTAGATAAACACCAGATGCCACAATATTACCTCCTAAATTTTTACCATTCCATAATGCTGTACCACCATCTATTTCAAGGTTATAACCTTTAAATCTAGAGTTTGTTCTAGACTCTGCTTCTGCTACCAAATTGCCTTCAATATCAACAATTTTAATATTTACGTTTTCTGATATGTCTCTAATTTTAACCTTCTCGGTTAGGATATTAAAATTAGGTCGTACTGGATTTGGGTATACGTAAGCATCTTCTAAGGTGCTTTTAGGTTTAGAGGCATCTGACTGAAAGGACACCATACCTTTGTCTGTTGCTATATATATAATACCGTTTACACTATCAATATCTACATCTAAAACATCGTTTGTAGGTAAAGGTGAATTATCTTTTGTAAAATGAAAGATGGTTTCTTGACCGTCTGACGAAAAATAATACAAACCTGTATCTAATGTAGCAATCCATTTATTATTAGATCCATCTACCTCGATATCTGTTATGTATTGTTGAAATAATAACTCTCTAGCAATACCATCATCTAGCACCACAATATTATCAACTTCTGGAAATCCTGACATAAATTGCTCTGTATTATAAACAATTCTTAAACCTTTATCTGTACCAAACCATAGTTGGCCATTACGGTCTATAGCAATACACTTTACTGATGGAGAAGGCATATTCTCTTCTTCTTCAACAATATTTTCAAAAATATAATTCCCTCCATTTTCGTTAAATCCTATTAGACCATATTGATGAGTACCCATAAAAATATTATTATTAGCGTCAAAAACTATGGATGAAAAACCATTATTACTGGTTGCTGGATCTATCAAATCTAAAAAGCTATATGAAGTCCACTCACCATCCTTATACCTATTTAAAGGAGACTCATACCTTGCATTTAAAACCCAATATGTTCCTTGACTATCAAAAGTTGAAGCAAAAACAAAACTATTGAATGTGAAAAATGGCTGGATGGTACTGTTCTCACTACTAAAAAATTCACTTGGCTGATTATTTTCTATTTCTAAAACACCAAATACAGACGAGCTAATGTAGGCCAAATCAGGATTGAATGGATTGATAGATACGTGAGAAAATGACAGAGGATAATCCGCAATTGGTCGAATGGAATCATAAACTATATTCTGCCATGCATCATCAAAATAATGACTAATTCCCGACCTCATCGTGGTAATAGCATAAGGGTTATATGTTACATCATAACCTCCATGTGTTCCATAAATATGACCTGCTAAAGTTTTTATTTTAAAAAACTTATTTAATAATGGACTGTCAGGATGTATTTCCTCTTGAATAGAGGTGTCTGTAACATTTGTTTTTAACAAACCATAACCAGGTTTAGCTGTTGAAAGTGTTCCTACAGTACCTACGTAAATCTGATTAGTCTCATCAATTACAGCACATGTGTACTTAGTAATATATTCTGGTATGTTTCCTACTTGCGCTAAATTTACAAATCCCTCTGGATTATATACATTAGCTTCTTTCTCTGTAGTAACAATTAATTGATTGTCAAAAGCTCTAATATCTACAATATTATTTGGATAAGTTGCTTTAAGCTGAACACCACTAGTTGTATATTCATAAACACTTCTATTTGTTCTTGACGCAAACAACTTATCACCAACTGCCTGTATACCTAACCAATAAAACCCTACTAAATGGTTCCATTCTTGATAATCTATTAAATTTGGGTTTGACAATGCTCCACTTTTAATACCTATAGAGGTTGCTGCAAAAATTTTATCTTCAAAAATAGTGGTTTGCGAAACAACTATTTGCGTACCATTTGAACCAATATAATAAGTGTCACCAAACTCTAAATTATTTATATCGTAAACAGAAATTCCGTAATCTGTAGCAACATATGCTTTGCCATCAAAAACATTAAAATGATTAATTTTTTTATCACTGGGTGGAATTGTTGGCTTTTCAAGAATATCTACAACAGATAAAATAGTATTATCACTTTCTTTATAAATTTGAATTAAACCATTTTCAAAACCTAGTAGTATCAAACTACTGTCCTCTATATATTGTATAGCAGAAATAGTCTCTCCAGATAACCCATTAATTGTAGAAAGTTTATCTAATACATTAGTGTTTTTGTCATAAATAAATACAGCATTTTCTGCAGCAGCAATAATTTTAGTGCTTCCTTGAGACACATCCTTAATGTCTAAATATGAGAAATGACCCTTCCAAGAGTCAGAAAAATCTTGCGCATTAGTCTTAACCACAAAAAGACAACTAAGCACTATAACAAACACATTGAAAACTATTTTGATTTTAGACATTTATAAAAGTAAATTAATAAAACTCAAAAATACTATAATTTATTGTATTGTGTGTCTGTTTTATACAACAGAAAACCCCTTAGTTACATTAAGCAACTAAGGGGTTTTTATAAAAATTACAATAAAATCTTAAACGACTCCTTGTGCTAACATAGCGTCTGCAACTTTAACAAATCCAGCAACATTTGCTCCTTTAACATAATCTACGGTTCCATCTTTTTGAGTTCCATATTTTACACAAGATGCATGTATATCATCCATGATTTGATTTAGTTTAGCATCTACTTCTTCTCTAGTCCAATTATAACGTAAAGAGTTTTGACTCATTTCTAAACCTGAAGTAGCAACTCCACCTGCATTAGATGCTTTACCTGGAGAAAACAATACTTTAGCTTTTTGAAGCACTTCAATTGCTTCTGGTGTTGTTGGCATGTTTGCGCCTTCTGCAACAGCAATAACATTATTATTTACCAAAGTTTCAGCTTCAGATTTGTCTAACTCATTTTGCGTAGCACAAGGCATAGCAATATCACATTTAACACTCCAAGGTCTTTCTCCTTCATGGAAGGTTGCTGAGCTATACTTATCTACATATTCACTAATTCTACCTCTATTAACATTTTTGATTTCCATGATATATGCTAATTTATCTGCATCGATACCATCTTTATCATAAATATATCCAGAAGAATCTGACATAGTTACTACCTTACCTCCTAACTCGGTTGCTTTTTCACAAGCATATTGTGCAACATTTCCTGATCCAGAGATAACAACTGTCTTACCTTCAAATGAATCGTTTTTAGTTGCTAACATGTTTTTTGCAAAGTATACTGTACCATAACCAGTAGCTTCTGGTCTGATTAAAGATCCACCATAAGATAATCCTTTACCAGTTAATACTCCTGTAAATTCGTTTTTTAAACGTTTGTATTGTCCAAACATATATCCTATCTCACGTCCACCAACTCCTATATCTCCTGCTGGCACGTCTGTGTTTGCTCCAATATGTCTAAATAATTCTGTCATAAAAGATTGACAAAAACGCATGACCTCGTTATCGCTTTTTCCTTTAGGGTCAAAATCACTTCCTCCTTTTCCTCCACCCATTGGCAAAGTTGTAAGAGAGTTTTTGAATAATTGTTCAAATCCTAAGAATTTTAAAATACTTAGGTTTACTGATGGATGAAAACGCAATCCACCTTTGTATGGCCCAATTGCCGAGTTAAACTCAACTCTAAAAGCTCTGTTAACTTGTGTATTTCCTTTATCATCAATCCAAGGTACTCTAAAAATTATTGTGCGTTCTGGCTCTACCATACGCTCTAACAACATCTTACCTTGATATTTTGGATTTTCTTCTATAAACGGAATTACAGTTTCTGCAACTTCGTGTACTGCTTGTAAAAACTCTGGCTCATTGCCATTTTTTTGTTTTACTAAATCTAAAAATGCTTCAATTTTATCTTTCATTATGTAAATAATTACGATAGTGTTATACAATCCATAAAAATGTGATACAAAGATACATTATCTTTATTTGTACACCTATTTTTTTTTAATTTTCGCAAACGTTATAGTAGAATTAATAAATATTAAAATTTAAAATAAAAGGCTACGTGTTATCTGTAAAATTTGTATGTTCGTCGTGATTTTATATATTTGCTTAATAAATAGCCTCTAAACTATAGCCTTATTATGTTTAACCTTAAACAATTGATACTAGTCACACTTATATTGTTAAGTACTAGTAACGCATTTTCTCAGTTAGGCTTCTCTCATGAAATTGGGATAATTACTGGACCTGTTGCTTTTAAATCTGATTTTGGAGAACGAAATGATTTTTCAACTAACTCTGGTAACACAGGTTTTGGTATTGGATTGGTGCATTATATTAATTTTGCTTATCAAGCAGATTGTAATTGCTACACTACAGACAATTACTTTAACGATCACTTTAAATTACGTACAGAAATTTCTTACAACAAAACCAAACTAGATCATCATGGTTTATTTGTTCAACCAGAACAAACTAGTGCTGATGCAGATAGATTAAGAGCACACTCTGGTGAAGCCAATAATTTTGATATTGGAATGCAATTAGAGTATTTTCCATTAAGCATTAGATCTTTTCAGGCGTTTGGTTACAGATTTGCTCCATTTGTTAGTTTAGGTGCGCATTATGTATCTTTTAATCCTAAAGTTAGTACGTCATACCTTGGCGAAGGTGACCCTGGAAATATTAATAACTTAAATAATTTTTATAACCCTTGGTCTAGACCTCCTTTAGAAAATCCTATTGATGTTAGTGGTGGTTCTACTTGGTCTGTAGTTTCAAGTATTGGTGTAAGATATAAGTTAAATACTATGGCTGATTTAATGTTAGACCTTAGAGGTCAATATTATTTTAACGATTGGATTGATGGTTTAAATCACCAGTTAGAATATAACAAATACAATGATTGGTTAGTCTGGTTAAATGTAGGATACATTTATTACCTTGATTAATTAATCAAAGCAATATTAAAAAAAGGTCAAGTTAAAACTGGACCTTTTTTTATGCCTACAACCTAGATATCAACCTAAGGCTTGTTGTAAATCGTTTATTAAATCTTCTACATCTTCTATCCCAACGCTTAATCTTATCATACTATCAACAACACCTATTTTTTCGCGTTCTACTTTTGGAATACTAGCATGCGTCATACTTGCTGGATGCCCACAAAGCGACTCGACACCACCTAGGGATTCTGCTAATGTAAATACTTTAAGATTTTCAATACATTTAATCGCTTGATCATAATTATTTCCTTTAGTAACAAAACTAACCATGCCTCCAAAATCTTTCATTTGTTGTTTAGCAATGGTATGATTAGGATGCGTATCAAATCCTGGCCAATAGACTGTTTCAACTTTAGGATGCGATTTTAAAAATTCGGCTACAACCTTACCATTTTCACAATGACGCTGCATCCTAACGTGCAATGTTTTTATTCCGCGCAAAGCTAAAAAAGCATCTTGAGGACCACAGATTGCTCCACTAGCATTTTGTATAAAATATAGTTTTTTAGCCAAGTCTTGATCTTTTACTATTAGGGCTCCCATGACCAAATCACTATGTCCACCAAGATATTTAGTTGCAGAATGCATAACAATATCTGCACCAAGATCTAAAGGTTGCTGCAAATAAGGTGTCGCAAACGTATTATCGACTGCCAATAGTACGTTATGCTTTTTTGCAATTTTTGAAGCAGCTGCAATATCAATAATGTTTAACATTGGGTTTGTTGGAGTTTCTACCCAAATTAATTTAGTGTTTGTATTTATGTACTTATCTATATTGGCAGCATTATCCATACCAACAAAATGAAATTTAATACCAAATCCTTCAAAAATTTTAGTAAACAAACGGTAAGTACCACCATACAAGTCGTTAGTAGATATGACTTCGTCACCAGGTTTTAATAATTTCATAACTGCATCAATAGCTGCCAATCCTGATCCAAATGCTAATCCAAAATCACCATTTTCCAAACTAGCAAATGCATTTTCTAAAGCCTGCCTTGTTGGGTTATGACTTCTAGAATACTCAAAGCCTTTATGTCCTCCTGGTGTTGATTGTGCATAGGTTGATGTTTGATATATTGGTGGCATTACTGCACCATAAGCTGGATCAGGTTTTTGACCACCATGTATTGTTTTTGTATTAAATTTCATGAAGAAAACTTTTGTTAACAATAAAAATAGTTTTTAATTCGCTGTATTCAAACTAGAACAATATCTTTAGTCTATGTTTAACACTTTATTTAACTCTAAATCGTTACTTATTACTGTAGTTTACTGCTTAATAATGATAACTTCTTGTCAAAAAGACAAGACTATTACTTTTTCTGAAACTCAAATATCCAATGAAAAAGAAACCTTTGTAGAAATCGTTTTGCCTAAAGCAAATGGTAAAACCAAAACTGCAAAAAACATAAATGCTACACTTAACAATTTTGCTTGTCAGATATTAAATATAGATAGTGCTAAAAGTAAAAAAGAAACTATTGAAGAAAGCATTGTAGCATTTAACGAGGCTTACACAAACTTTAATAAATCATTTTTATCCGATTTTGAAAGTAAATTTCCAAGATGGGAAGCTTTAATTGATGGAGAAGTATCTTACCAAAACGAAGCGTTAGTTAGTATATCTATGAATGGAAGTATCAACACTGGAGCAGCAAGTAGCAACTTAAAGTTTAAGTTTTTTAATTTTGATTTAACCAATGGAAAATCATTAACAACAAAAGAGCTTATTAACGATATTGACGCTTTTAAAGCTATTGTCAAAAAGTATTATGACAAGGAGTTAATGACTACTTACACAAGCATAAACAACGACACTAGCGACTTTAAACTACCAGAAACCATTGGCTTTAATGACAACGGAGTAATTATAATATACGACAATTTTGACTTAGGTCATGTCAACACACAGTTACTAGAGTTTACCATACCTTTTACAGTAGTAGACCAATATATTAACTACTAAATATTTTTTTTAAGCGCAAGGATATAACCCAAGTGGATCCCTTCATGAAAGTTATTAAACACGATAGCATCTGCTGCACTTTTTAAAGTACTTTTAGTAGACACAGTATACTCTTGATAAGATTTAAAGACACCGTTTTTATAATCTTCCTCAGTTTTTTCAATAGTACTAATTAGTAAATCCTTTATTTCATCAACTTCAGCTTGACTAACCGCTCGTTCTGTTTTTGTTCCTTTTCTGTATGCTTCAACAAGTGCATCACTAACAACCATAGGTAACCCAGAAAACTTATACACTAGCAATTGTTGCGTTACAACAGTATGCGCAATGTTCCAAAAAATATTATTACTATAACCATTTGGGACTTTATTTAATTGCTCTAGCGTAAAAGTCTCTAAAAATTGTTTAAAAATCGCTCTGTTTTTTAGCGTAACATCAAATGTAAAGTCCATGGTTTTTATTTTTTTGTACAAGAAAGTAAATTAAAAAAAATAAAACTAATTAGACTTCAATTTTTAACTTTAGTGTTTAAAATTATAACATGAAAACACACAACTACCAAACAACTATAACGTGGACAGCTAATCTTGGTCAAGGGACAACTAATTATAAAGATTATAAACGTAATCACACCATTACAAACCCTAATAAATCGCAAACTATACTAGCAAGTGCAGACCCTACCTTTTTAGGCGATGACACACGTTATAATCCAGAAGAGTTACTACTATCATCCATCTCATCATGCCACATGTTATGGTACTTACACCTATGTGCAACCAACAATATAATAGTTACAGACTACACAGACCATGCAGAAGGCATAATGCAAGAAAACAAAGATGGAAGCGGTCAATTTACCAGCGTCACATTACACCCAAAAGTCACAGTTGCAGACGCACGCATGATTAATAAAGCCAACCAATTACATCATAAAGCCAATACCATGTGCTTTATAGCACGCTCTTGTAATTTTCCAATTATACATAACGCTTTCGCGGAAGCTTCGCCTTGCAAGGACTAGTTTTAATAAAAAAATGAAGTAGTTTTTAACAAAAAAAACGACCTTAGCAAAAAATAAAATGTACCATGAAAAAAGTATACTATCTTAAAACCTGCAGTACTTGCTTACGTATTTTAAAAGAGCTTAATCTACCATCAGATTTTGAATTACAAGACATAAAAGCAAACCCTTTAACCGTAAAACAAGTTGAAGATTTAGCAGCATTATCAGGTAGTTACGAAGCCTTATTTAGCAAACGTGCTAAACTATACAAGGACATGGGACTTAAAGATCAAAACCTAACCGAAAAAGATTACAAACAGTACCTACTAGAACACTACACCTTTTTAAGTCGACCAGTTGTAGTTATTAATCAGTCTATTTTTATTGGCAATTCCAAAAAAACCACAGCATCGACCAAATTAGCACTTAATGAAAACTAGGTATTGGGCATTATTAGCAGCCTTTATGGTCCAAGTACTTTACGGACTAAACTACACCTTTGCTAAAGACGTTATGGTAGGTGGTTTTATAAAGCCATTTGGTTTTATTGTACTACGTGTTGGTGGCGCAGCAATATTATTCTGGCTATTTAGTAGCTTAGGACCAAAAGAAAAAATAGAACGAAAAGATTTTTTAACCCTAATCTATGCAGCCTTTTTTGGAGTGGCAACAAATATGCTTTTATTTTTTAAAGGATTAGCATTAACCACACCAATACACGCTTCTGTAATAATGATAATAAGCCCTATTATCGTATTATTACTATCTTCATTTTATTTAGAAGAAAAAATTACAAAAATCAAAATATTAGGTGTGCTTTTTGGATTTGCAGGTGCAACAATACTTACCGTCTATGGTAAATCCGCAAGTCCAGGTGATAATGTCTTTTTAGGAAATATCATGATATTACTAAATGCCATTTCTTATAGTATATACATTATAATAATTAAAAAGCTAACCTATCGCTACCATCCATTTACTTTTATAAGATGGTTATTTTTAATAGGCTTTTTTATGGTTTTACCTTTTGGATTTAATGATATTTTAGCCATAAACACAGCAACCTTCACACCTTACATATGGTTTTCTGTAGTGTTTGTTATTATAGGTGCAACCTTTGGCACCTACTTACTTAATCCTTTAGCATTAAAACACCTAAGAGCCTCTACTGTCACAGTGTTTATATACTTACAACCATTAATTGCTGGTATATATGCAGTAATAGCAGGTAGTGACGCAGTTACAGTAGTTAAACTAACAGCGTCTTCGTTAATATTTTTTGGCGTGTATTTGGTAACTAAAAAACCTAAAGTATTAAATCCTTAGGCAAGCGTCCATGCTTACGCATGTCTTCTTTAGTCAATATGGTAAAGTCTGCTGTTCTAGGAAATTTATTAGCCATATCTAATAAGTCTTCAGATAAACCAGTAAGCTTTCTGGTATGTAAATCTATCCAAGCTCCCGAGATTTCGCAAAACGCTAAATTTTGTCCTTTACTATTATAAAAATTATGGTCAAATTTAAAAAACATACCATCTTCACTTAATCCTGACACTTCTAAACTAACCGTAATTGGCTGTCCTAAAAACGCTTCTTTAAAATAATGAACATGCTCATGGAACACCACAGGACCAATACCAGCTTTACCTAAAGCCATTAAAGAAAACCCATGATCTTGTAAAAAAGCGGTTCTGGTATGCGACATAAAATTAATGTAAGCCGAGTTTGCTAAATGTCTATTAGCATCAATATCACTCCATCTAATTTCAAAATCTTTTTTATACATAGTCGTTAACTTTTGTTATTTCAAAATTACAATAATATATTCTGCATGCATAATAAAATTTGGATTTCTTAGGCGTTAACATTTTACTTACCTTTGTAGCAATTAATTAGTGTTTATATGATATATTCAATGACAGGTTATGGTAAATCTGTATTACAATTACCAACAAAAAAAATAACTATCGAGTTAAAATCGCTTAATAGCAAAAACCTAGATTTGAATGCACGTATGCCTTCAATTTACAGAGAGAAAGAGCTAGACTTACGTAAACTAATGGCTAAGCAATTAGAACGTGGTAAGGTTGACTTTTCTATATACGTAGAAACCACTGCAGATGATACCTCGACACAAATTAATGCTCCTGTTGTAAAGCAATATATGGAGCAATTAAAAGCAGTGTATAATGATGGTAACGAGATGGAATTACTTAAAATGGCTGTACGTTTTCCTGATGCTTTAAATACTGTTAGGGAAGAAATTGATAACACTGAGTGGAAACAAATTGAAGCCGAAATTAATGTCGCTTTAGATAGTTTAAAAGACTACAGACTTAATGAAGGAAAAGTTTTAGAACAAGACTTTAACGACCGTATTAAAAACATTGCAGATTTATTACAACAAGTTATTGCAATGGATCCTGATCGTGTGGAAGGTGTTAAAGAACGTCTACGTAAAGGGGTTGAAGAGCTTAAAGAAAAATATGACGAAAACCGTTTTGAACAAGAACTGGTGTACTACATTGAAAAATTTGATATTACTGAAGAAAAAGTACGTCTAGACAACCACCTAAATTACTTTATAGAAAGTATAAACAGTGTAGACTCTAACGGAAAAAAACTAGGTTTTATCGCTCAAGAAATTGGTAGAGAAATCAATACCATTGGATCAAAAAGTAATTACGCACCTATGCAGCAATTAGTTGTGCAAATGAAGGACGAATTAGAAAAAATTAAAGAACAATTACTTAATGTTCTTTAACAGATAAAAAACACAAAAAACAACCACACTAACCACCATTACACGAGTTGTAATAGTAGTGTCCAACATTAAAAATTATTAGCACATTGACTAAAAACACTAAAAAACAAGGTAAACTAATCGTATTTTCAGCTCCTTCGGGATCCGGAAAAACAACCATTGTTAGACATTTACTAAAGCAAGACCATTTAAATTTAGCCTTTTCAATATCTGCAACCTCTAGAGAAAAACGTGGTACGGAAGAGCATGCCAAGGATTACTATTTTTTATCTGCTAAAGATTTTAAACAACACATAAAAGATGACGATTTTTTAGAGTGGGAAGAGGTATACAGAGATAACTTTTATGGGACTTTAAAAACCGAAGTCGAGCGTATTTGGGCTTTAGGCAAAAATGTGATTTTTGATATTGATGTGTCTGGTGGCTTACGTATAAAACGTAAATTTCCAGAAGAAACCATTGCTATTTTTGTGAAGCCACCAAGTATTGACGAGCTTAAAATACGTTTAAAAAAGCGTAAGACAGAAAGTGATGACAAAATTAACATGCGCATCAGTAAAGCCAGTGCAGAACTAGCTACAGCACCTTTATTTGATGTTATCATAGAAAATGATAATCTTGAAAAAGCGCTAAACGAAGCAGAGCATTTAGTTAGCGATTTTATTAATAAATAATTACAACCAGATTATACTAGGATTGACAACGCAATGAAAATAGGCTTATACTTTGGATCTTTTAATCCAATACATATTGGACATTTAATAATTGCTAACCAATTAGTGGAAAATAGCGACTTAAACCAAATCTGGTTTGTGGTAACACCACATAATCCATTTAAGAAAAAAAGCACGCTGTTAGATAACCATCATCGTTTAGAAATGGTGTATCTAGCGACTAAAGACTACGATACGCTTAAAGAAAGTGATATCGAGTTTAACTTACCACAACCCAATTATACAGTCAATACATTAGCCTATTTAACAGAGAAATATCCTGAAAAAGAGTTCGCGCTAATTATGGGAGAAGACAATTTAAAAAGCTTCCATAAATGGAAAAACTATCAGGTAATTTTGGACCATCACGACATTTATGTCTATCCTAGAATAAGTGAAGGTAAAGTAGAAACCCAATTTGATAACCACCCAAAAATACACCATGTTGAGGCTCCAATAATGGAGATATCGTCTACTTTAATACGAAACAGTATCAAAGCTGGTAAAAACATAAAACCGTTACTGCCAAATCACGTTTGGTCTTATTTAGATGAAATGAATTTTTATAGATAAGATTAAACCTTCAAATTAGTTCTAAAATTTTTACTAAATTGGATATAGTAACAATCAACAGTATATGTACAAAGAATTTTTCAAGAATTTAGCCGAAAAAGAAAATGGGGAATTTTATTTTACAGATGAAAACATATCCATTGGTATGGGAGTCCGCAGTCCTAACGTTATTTATAAAATAACCTTTACCTATAAAGGCAATCTTTTTACCATAATAAATCAGACAGGAACCAATTATATTGCAACTATACGCTGTCAACTAAATGACACACTTCATCCAATACCTTTTACTGTAAATACCACATCTCATTTAAAAAATCTGTTTTTACAAAAAAAAAGCAGACTGAATGTTACGACAGAACATTCAAATCTAAAGTACTTCTTAAGTAAAAACAACGCATTAAACATACTGAGTGAAATTGCTAATAAAGAAAAATTTGATCCAAATATAACTTGTCAATATGATAATGTTTGGAGCATTGAAACTAACTATAATCTAGAATTTGATAATTGGACTGACCCAATAGAACCAATTATAGAATTATATAAAAACCTAATTAATCATTTTTAAAAAAGAATGGTATATGAATTCAAATACTCTAAACTCAAAAAACATGAAAACATTAAAAAAGTTTATACTTTATTATATCATATCATTTATTGCTACTCTTTTTGGTTATGGATTTTTTTGGTTAGTTAATAATCATATGTTAAGAGGTGACTACAAATTTAATTATATCCCTATTCTAGTTGTGTTATTTATAATAATGCCATTTTTTATATATTTTAAAACAGAAAAAAAATAAGATAAAGCTAGACACAACCTTGAAATACATTTTTACAATTGGCTTAATTTACGTGATTTACACTATCTCAGTAAACATCAAACAAAACTTAAAATCAAACAAAAAAGTTGTTTGGTTAAATATAGTTGGATTACTAATTATGCTAGCTTATTTTACTAAACATGTTATTAATATTATAAATGACGTTAAGTAAAAAACAAAAAAAACGCCAACTATTAAGTTGGCGTTTTTTATATAATATATAATGCGTTTAGTCTAAAGCAGGTATACGTAATACTTGCCCAACATAAATTTTATCTGGATCTGTAAGCATAGGTTTATTGGCTTCAAAAATTTCTGGATATTTCATAGCGTTACCATAATAATGCTTCGCTATTTTACCTAAAGTATCTCCACTTACTACAGCATGAAACTGTGCTTCTGGCACCTCAACTTCTGCTACAGCTACTGTCATCTGGTCGTCTACAGTTGCAATACCATCACTATTACCAACTAATAATACTACTTTTTCTTTGGTTGCTTGATCTGCTGCTACTCCAGTAATGGTTGCTGCATCATCATCTATAAAGATACTTAAACCCTCTACTTGTAAGTCTAAATCGCTTGCTGTTTCTTCTAATTTTCTAGCAGCTAATGTTTCCATTTTAACCTCTGCTGCTTCGGCTGCTGCAGCTTCTTCTTTATCAGTTTTTCCTATTCCAAAAACTTTAGCTCCTGCATTTTTAATAAATGAAAATAATCCCATAATTATGATTGTTGTTTAGTGTTATTTAATATTTATAAAGTTAAAAAATTAGTTGTCTAACTGCAACTTATGTTAACAACTCTTATGCCAAGTCTTTGTTAAAGTATACAATAAAAAACCGCTTAAAGACTTGCTCTAAGCGGTTTTTAAACTAACTAAATGACTAATTCAATATATTAAGCTCTAGAGTTTTCTCTAGGATTATCTTGTTTCTTAGTGTGTTGTACACGTTTTTTAAGACCAGAAGTTTTAGCTCTATTAAGTTCTGTACCAACCTTTAAATATTGGATATATCCTCTACCAGTAAACTCGTAAACGGTTCCAGAACTTGGATGGAATAACTCTATACGTTGATCATTGATAATACTTAACTCAAACTGCTCATTATCAAAATAATCATAATCTAATACTAATGACTTTAAGTACATGTTTCCGCTAAAGTTTCCTACGTTATAAAATCCTGAGTAATCCCAATATAAATTGTTTGGATTAATTCCGTTTGGATCCTGACTACTTCTAAACGTGTTATCGTTTCCGCCTGATAAAAATTGCAAATAATTTTCGTTATCAAACTCATTTAAAGCACCATAATTGCTTGTGTATGTTTTTTCCCAAGCTTCATATTCTTGTAAAAAATATTGTAAGTTGTCATAAAACACATAATCATAATCAAAAGTGCTACGTTGGTAACCATGTAAAAAGTACGAGGTGTCTGTAAACGGGTTGTACAACTCTATGGTATTATTATCTATTTGATACACATCAAAGCTATCATAACCATCAATATCATGGTCTACGTCTAATATCATGTTGTAAGCATTATAATTTCCAATTGGGATACCAAATCCGTTACCTTGACTACCAATACCAACTAAATTATTATTAGCGTACAGCGTACCGTTTCTAAAAGAAATGGTGAATGCTATCTGTAAAAAAGGAGACTCGCCATAACCTATAGTTTCATCCACTGCAACGTACCATAACTCGTGCGAGTTAAGCACTTGGTTAATACTAACTGGTACTGGCTCATTATAACCATTATAGTCGTCTACAATAACCTCGCTATAACAAGAGGTAAATAATATTGCTATTAAAGCAAAACCTGAAAGTAGTTTTATTGTCTTCATAATGTGTCGTTTTAAGGATTGATAATAGACTAATTTCAAAAGGCGTGCCAAAAATGATAATGGTTTGTTAATTAGATAAAATTAAAGAAGTAAAATTTTATGTATTTTTGATATAGAATTTAATCCCTTATATGAGTCAACAATTAAAATACGCTGTTTTTGGATCCGGAAGTTGGGCTACTGCTATTGTAAAAATGCTGTGCGAAAACCTAGAGGAAGTAGGATGGTACATGCGTAGCGTTTATACTAAAGAGCATTTATTAAAAGAACAACATAATCCTAGCTACTTAAGTTCTGTCGAGTTCCATTTAGAACAACTTAAACTAAGTAACGACATTAACGAAATGGCTGCCTATGCAGATGTACTAATTTTTGTAGTACCATCCGCTTTTATACATTCTGAGTTACAAAAACTTACCGTAGATATTACCAACAAAAACGTAGTCTCTGCAGTAAAAGGTATTATTCCAGAAACCGGAAAACTATTAGGCGAGCATTTTCATGATAACTATAACATACCCTTTGAAAACATAGGTGTCATTGCAGGGCCTTGTCACGCAGAAGAAGTCGCCTTAGAGCGTTTATCTTACCTAACCATATCCTGTGCAGACCAGAAAAAAGCGCAAGCCATAGCAGACGTTTTATCCAGTGACTATATTAAAACAAAAACAAGTGACGATGTTATTGGTACAGAATACGCAGTAATGCTAAAAAACATATACGCAATTGCAGCAGGTATAGCACACGGTTTAGGTTATGGAGACAACTTCCAAAGTGTATTAATGAGCAACGCAATACGCGAAATGAAACGCTTTATCAAGAAAATGCACAAAATGAAACGTAACATAAACAACTCGGCTTACTTAGGCGATTTATTAGTTACAGGCTACTCCACATTTTCTAGAAACCGCATGTTTGGAAACATGATTGGTAAAGGCTACACCGTAAAATCTGCACAAATGGAAATGAGTATGGTAGCAGAAGGTTACTATGCAACAAAAAGTGCCCATTTACTTAACGAGAAAAACAAAAAGAAAACACGCTTACCCATTGTAGATGCAGTATACGCTGTATTATACGAAGGTAAGGACGCTAAAAAAGTGTTTCAAAAACTAACCGATAAATTAGATTAAAAAAAGTCCCTTTGTGCTAAACAAAGGGACTTTTTAATTTCAACCATTTTTATTTTGGGCGTTACCCAAGGGTCGCGCTTTACGTTACAATCTTTTTAATCGTGCCTCATAAAAAGGATTTACACTGCAATCGCTAACGCTAGTATTAGCCAAGCTAAAGACTAATCACAATTTGTTTTTAACCGTATTATCTAATCTTTTATAATTTTACTTAACCAAAACACCACGTGCTTCCATTAAAGGTATAGGTTGTAAAGCCTTTAAATTAATTGTGTTTTTTCTAAAAGTATACGTTTTGTCAAACATAGTATTGCCTTCAAAAAAGGTAACCTTAAATTGATTGTTTAAAGCAAATAAATCTTCTTGCATCAACTCGATTTTAGCGTAGCTTTTTTTAGGTAGCTTGTCTAGTTTTTTTCTAAAAATAGAAGTCATTTTATCCTCCGAAAAACCGCTAGTTACAATCAATACCATGTCTAAATCAACCGCTTTATCATTTATAATATAAGCGTTCCAGTCTTGTGTTTTGTATATATCATTATACTCATTAACAATAGCTATATAAACATTTTCTACAACTGGTATTTGGATATCCTTTTTCATGACTTAAAAAAACTCTAAAATAGTATTAAGCTGCAAATTTAAGATAATAATAAATTTTAAGCTATTCTAGTTAACAATATAAGTGTAATCTATATCGTCTACATTAAGTAAAGTATCAAAAACAGCCTTGTTTTTATCGCTAACCAGTACTTTAAGCTCTTTAATTTCTTGCCTATCAAACATTAAAACCAAATTGTCTTGCAAAGTTGGGATTGGTATTTTACGCTTAACATTTGCACAAGCATATTTATGTTCCCAATAGTCTGCTTCAACAAATAAAATGTAGGCTTTAAATTGCTCAAATTGTTCTGGCGTAAATTCAAAATAAATATTATTAAACTCAAAATGAAACTGCTTGCATCCTTTACAGTAGTTTAATTCGCCTTGTGAGGTTTTTGAAATAGCTTCTATATTAGTGCACATAATTTAAGTTTTACAAGATTAATAACAGTCCGTTTTTATCACCTTATTATCTATATAAAAGCTAATAGGCAGTTGTAATTTAGTTGTGGTAATATGGTTTAAGACTTCCAAGACATTATTTTGCATTGCTAAAGAGCCACATATCATGATGATGCCATCATCCTCTAAAACCTGTGTTATAGTTGCTGCATTTTTAGCAACAATATCTTGCACATAAATTTTCTCTTTTTGTTCTTGAGAAAAAGCGACATTAAAACTGCTTAGCGTATTATGTTGTAATCCACTATCTATATATTTTTGATATAAACTTAAAGATTGCTTGGTACGTCCACCCCAAAATAAATACTTTTCAGTTTGTGGATTCGTGTTTATCATTCCTAAAAAAGGACCAATTCCTGTTCCGTTTGCAATTAACACGACACGTTTAGCATTTACAGGAAGATTAAAAGTAGGATTAGGTTTTATTATTGCATTAACCACGTCCTCTTTTTTTAATGTATTAAAGTAAGTAGAACATACACCAAACTCGTGTTTTTTGACACTTATAACAATTTGATTGTCCATTTTACCTATCGAGTAAAGCCTTTCTATTCCATCTTGTTTTGGGTACACAGCTAACAAATCACCAGATTTAAAATTAATTTTCTTGGTAGGTTTTAGCTGTAATACAAACGTATTGTCAACATTTAATAACGTTTTATTTATAACTTTAAATGTTTGTTGCTTTTTAGTTTTTATTGCTGGATTATCTAGTATTAGACTAACATTTGTACCAACTACTGTATTATACTGCTGTAACCAATCTTTAAAAGTAGATTGCGATTGGTTATGGATTTTTTGCAATTGCAGATTAGGTCTAAAATTGGGATGTAATTGCAAACTAGCATCCACCATTTGGGCATATTTACAATATGCTTTATACTTTAAGGACCCAAAACCAACAACTGCATAATTTATAGTTTGCTCTTGTGGCACACTTTTTAAAAGCGTAATAAAATTTTTAGCGTTAACAGGTGCTTCACCTTCGCCATATGTGGAAGTAAATACAACAAGTTGCTTGGCGTTTTTATACGTCGTATAGCTATTTAAATCTGATATGTAAACTGTTTTACCACTAGCTATTACTCCCTTAAAAAATGCTGTAGCTAAAGCATAAGACTGTCCTGTTTCTGAGCCTACAAGAATAATAACCTCAGCTTTATCCTTAGTAAATTTATTTTTAGGTAATGCTTTGTTTTTTCTTCTTTCAATGGTCATTTTAAATCCAGAATAGATAAAAAATAAAATATTAAGACAGGCAATCAATAATACTATAGACCAAACGATACTACCTTTACCTGTATGCCATGTTAGACTTAGGTTAGATAATAATGTAACCATTGGATAGTCTACCTGACTTAAAACTTGTCCAGAATATTGATGGACTAGGACTTCTTTATCTTTTAATTTTAAGATGTAGTAGTCTTCTTCGTCTTCGGAAAACGGGAACTCTAAATTAACAACTTCAGTTAATCGTGTAGTATTAAAAATATTTGTATCAGGCTGCTTTTCAGCGAAAGCTGTAGTTTGAAAATCAACAGTGTGTTTTTGCTTTTTTTCTGAAATTAAATCAAATTTAAGCAGTGATAAATACACACCAGTTAACGTGATAATTATAATAGGAATTAAGGATAATCGTCCTAAAACCACATGCCAATATTGCGAAAAATTATCGTTAACCACTTTTGCAAAAAAGCGCTTAATTCCGCTTTGACGTTTAATAATTAAAATAGAACCTGTAATTGCTATTAAGAATAGCAAAAACGAGCCTAAACCCACAAAAAAACGTCCTATTCCTTTTAAAAATAACGAACGATGTAAATTGGTAGTAAATTTAAAAAAGGTTGAAATTTCAGGTTTTTCGCCTAAAAAAGCAGCGGTTTTTGGATTAAAATAACCATTTAACGAGGTACCATCTGCAGTAATTACAGAAGCAGACACAAACTGATTTGCATCTACTTCTATATTTATAATTTCGGGATATTTATCCTTGAACGTCGTTATCGTTTGGTCTATATCCAACTGATTAACACTTTCTATTTTAAAGGGTTGCATCTGCTCTGATATTGGCTGAAATGCAAGAACAATACCAGTTATTGTTGCTAGAAAAACAAATACAAATGAGGCTATAGCTAGTGTAAGGTGACTATATCTCCAAATAGAAAGGGTCATAAATATGGGTTTAATTTGGCATTAAACGTACGTAACGTATAAATCCTGAGCCTTCTGTTTTACTTTTTACACTCTCTGAAGTTAGTAAAAACTGGACATCTTTTGTGTAATATTCTTGATCCTCTACTGCAGACTCAAAACGTATACTGTAACCTGCATCTATTTTAGAATCTTCGATTTGGATTACACTTATAGCACGTTCTCCTCCAGAAATTGTAGCTCCTGTTAAGGCATCAATATCTGCTCTGACTTTACCTTGAAATTTCCACCATTCAGTAATGTCATTATACCACTCCTCATCATCTCCTTGAACATATAATGTTTTTTCATATTGCCCATCTGGATTAATTAACGAGATGACTACGTATGCACCTTCACCAACATAATTGGTCATTTGCACCATGCATTTGTACTTAGTAGATGTGCTTATTGTTGTAAAAGAAAACAAGGCTATGCTAAGAATAGCTATGCTAAAAATTAGTTTTATGTTTTTCATTATATCTTATTTTAAAAAGTCTAATGCTATTTTTTTGTTCTTTAAAATTTCGTTTTCTGAGGCTAAATCAAATGCAGTTTCTTCAAAACCTGTGGTTGCTTTTTTATTTGCTCCAATAGCTATTAAATACTTTAAAAGCGTATTATCCTTAGCCTTCATTGCTGCTAAATGTAAAGGTGTGTACCCTTCGTTATTTGCAGTATTTACATCCACATCAAATTGATTGATTTGTTTTAAAAAGTTTACATTATTTTTATCTAAAGCTAAATGGAATAATGTATTTCCATCTTTTTGAGGTGTTGTAAACTCAAATCCTTTAGTTTCTAAAAGCTGTAATTTAGCTGTAAAATCTTTCTCTTTACTTGGGCTAAAAGATTGAATTAAATAATAAGCCAAATTGTTTCCGTAGGTATCCACAAGATCTATTTTAGCATCTTTAGACAATATTAATTTTACCACGTCTGCAGTATTATTTTGAATGGCTAGCATTAAAGCTGTTTCTCCTTTTTTATTAGCATAATTAATATCCTTAACTTGTGGTAAAAGCACAGATATTACTTCGATATTATTTTGTCTAACTGCATTTAAAAAAGGTGTGTTACCGTTTTTATCCACAGCGTTTACACTATTACCTTTTTCAATAAAATATTTTAAAACCTCTAAATCTTTACTTCTTGCTGCTACATTATGTAAAGGTGATACATCATCTGGAGAATTAGTATTTGGGTTTAAACCTATACCTTCTAGATAATTATAAACAGGCAATCCATTGGTTTTACCTCTAGTCCCTTGACTTGCAAAAATAAAGGCTTGATTTGTACCTTTTAATCCTTTTTCTATTAAGCCTTTTAGCAATTCTACATCACCAGTTTTAGCAACATAATTAAAGATTCCGTTACCATTATTATCTACACTTTTTAGACTTAAGCCTTTAGACACAAAGTAATTGGTTAATGTAATGTTGGTTGGAGCTGCTAATAGTAAAGCATTAGCACCATTATGGTCTAAATCTTTTTTTAAGTTTGCGCCATTTGCTATACAAAGCTCATAGACTTTAATGTTTGTTTGTCCTGCATTAGCAGCAAAATTTAAAGGTGTATATCCATGGTCGTCCAAAATATCTGTTTTAGCACCTTTGCCAATAAAATATTCCATTATGGCGTCATTACCAATATACGCTGCCCAAAAGATATATGTACGACCATCATGTGTTAACTTATTAACATCATTACCATCCAATGATTGTATGTATTTAATAACATCATTTGGTGCAGATTGTAGGATAGCATATACTACTGGATCAAAATTATTTTCGTTTAATTCGGCTGGATTATTTCCTTCTGCTATTTTAGATTTAACGTCTTGGATGGTTACTGATGGTCCCCAAAAACCTCTACCTAAAAAGGCATTGTCCTGAGCACTAAGCGTCATACTAATTAGTAGTAGGCAAACTGTAATTACTTTTTTCATTCAAATTATATTTTACTTTATTATAAAACTTTCGATTAATGGATTTATTTGGTCTGATGTAGAATAGTTTTCATCATCAAATAAATACTTATATAATACTTTATTATCTACCTTAGCTTGTAAAGCTAGATCTTGATGTCTTGCAAAAACAGACTCCCATTTTGTGCGGACTTTAACCCATTTTGCACTATTAGCTTTCCACCAATCTTGTGCTGCTTGACATTTACTATCGTCTACCTTTACATAAGTGTTATAACCTTTTTCTTTAGCTAAAGTGACGTCTTCTTTACCTTCTTCTCTTAACACTTTATCATTATCTTGGTCGTGTACCCAACCAGTGTTTGTTATTTCGTGTCTATTACCTCTTAAAGTGATGTTATAATCACTTCTTTTTGTGTATTCTCTTCTTGGTAAAGGTGCTGTTGTTGTATTTTCCCAAAAACTTTTCCCATCAACATGTACCCAAGTTGCAGAGCCTTCATAACGTGGACTATCATCTACTTGATATACTTTTTGTGTCCATTGATTTTTAACTTCCTTTTTAGGCTTTGACACATAAGTCCATTTATTGTCACCATTATACATATAAAAATCTGTGTTTTCAAATAACCAATCTTGTCTCCAATGTTTTACAATATATGGAGACTCTGGGCTTCCAACCTGTAATAAATGCTGAATCGAAATTTTGTTATCACTATCCTCTACTAATTGAGCCCATTCTAAACCTTTATCTACTTTAGTTTCTGAGGGTTTGTATAGTGAGTCTTGACTGTAGTTAAAAGTCTCTGCAAAATTAAAGGTTACTTCATAACAGCCACACATGCTTTTAATTGCTTCCTGATCTTGCTTTTTTTTGTTTTGAGCATTGATTGTAAACGTAAATACTAAAAATACTATAGATAAAATTGTTAAATGTTTCATTTTAAATGGGTTGTTTTTTTTATTTGAAAAAAGATTGTTCTTATTTAGACTGAATTAAAATAACGTTTATATTTGCAGCAAATTTAATCAAGAATGATTCTAAATAAAAAATATTTAACGGTTTATTTTTCTTTTTTTTTAGTTGGAATAACAACTGCACAAAAAAACAAAGCTATTGTCAACGACACCACAGTAGTCCAAAAGCTTGATGAAGTTGTCATTACAGGTCAATACAATCCACAATCGATTAAAAAATCTGTGCATAACGTTATTGTTATTGATAGAAAAAAAATAGATCAGCAAGCTGCAAATAATTTAGCAGACTTGTTAAATTTTAACCTTAATCTAAACATCATACCAAGTGCACAGACTGGACGATCAACAATCTCTTTTTTTGGTTTAGATGCTCAGTATTTTAATATTCTTGTGGATAATATACCTTTAGTAAGCGATAATGGTGTTGGTAATAATATTGATTTAACGCAAATAAATTTAGACGATATCGAACGTATTGAAATCGTTGAAGGTGCAATGGGAGTAGAATATGGTGCTAACGCTGTGTCTGGTGTAATTAATATAATTACTAAAAAAACGGTTAACCATAACTGGGAAATACAAACGTTTATACAAGAAGAAACCGTTAGCGATGAATACGCTTTGTGTGATGAAGGTAGACATATCCAAGGATTAAATATTGGACATAATTTTAACGAAAAATGGTCTGCAAAAATTGGATTTAACCGCAACCAATTTGCTGGTTTTTTTAATAATAAAAAAGGTCAAAACCACTATATCAATGATGGATTAAGAGGATATGATTGGTTACCAAAAACACAATTAACCTCTAAAGCTAGTATTAATTATACTGCCAATAAATTTAGATTATTTTACAAATTTGAGTTTTTTAATGAAGATTTAAACTACTACGATGCTGCAGTTAGAGCAAATATTAATGTGCAATCACAAACTAGTAATCCATCTGCAACAGATAAAATATTTACAACCAACCGTTTTGTAAACAATTTAAATATTAGTGGATCATTAAACTCTGGTGCAAATTACAATGCGTCCATATCTTATCAAACACAAAAACGCGATTTAAACCAGTTTAACTACTTTATTTTAACTAAAAATAAAAATAATGAAACGGATGAAACCTATCAATCTAGCAATGTCCTTTTCTCCAAAGGAACCATAAACAACCTTTCAAAACATGACTTCTATAATTATCAATTGGGTTATGAAGCTAGATTTATAAAAGGGTTTGACACACAAGCTACAGGTGAAGTAACACAGCAAGATAAAACCCAAAAGCAAAACAATTATGCAGTGTTTTCTTCTTCAGAATTTAAATTAACAAACAAATTGTCCTTACGTCCAGGATTGCGTTATGAATATAATTCAAAATTTAAATCGCAATTTCTAGGGTCATTTAGTGCAAGATATTTGCTAAATAAAGGTTATGAATTAAGAGCCAGTATTGGATCGTCTTACAGAACTCCAAATTTTGAAGAATTATACTACTATTTTGTAGATTCTAATCACGACGTAAGAGGCAACCAAAACCTAAATCCTGAACAAGGTTTTTCTACTTTTTTAAATCTTAAAAAGCGTAGTTGGTTTGGAAACACAACACTTACTAACAATTTAAAATTAAGTTACATAGAGCTAAAAGACAAGATTGAACTAGCCTTAGTCAATCCTTCTCCACTACAATACCAATATATCAATATTGATGCCTATAAATTATTTGGAATAACAACAGAAAACACTATAAAACACAACTATTGGACCTTTAATTTAGGTGCAACTTTACAAGGCGTGTCAAGAATAATGAATGATGAAGTCCATGCTGAAAACGACTTTTTATATGCCATACAACTTAACACAAGTGCTACCTATTTATTAAAAAAATGGGACACTGCTTTAACCGTCCTTTTAAAACATAACGGAAAACAACAAAACTACATTGCAGAAGGTACAGATGATAGTGGAAACAACACCTTTAAAAAATATAACACAGCTGCTTACAGTTGGATGGATGCGTCCATAAAAAAATCCTTTTTTAATAACAAACTACAAGCTACAGTTGGTGGCAGAAACCTATTGGATGTCACTAGCGTTGCTATTAATGGTGCAAATACAACAGGAGCACATAGTACAAATAACAGTAGCCTATTACTAGGTTACGGTCGATCATATTACCTAAAACTATTATATAATTTAAATTTTTAAAAAACCAATAAAATGAAAAACAGACTTTTTACTTTAGCCCTTTGCATGACAGCATTAGTCTTTACTAATTGTAGTAGCGATGACGATAATACACCATTACAACCAATAGACGTTGTTATAGAAGGTGCAGCAATAGCACCAACAGTTGGTGGTCCAAACCAACAAAATCAAGTGTTTGTAGATTTAAGTACAAATACAACCACAAGCGTACAACGTGACTCTTGGGATTTAGGTTTTTACTCTGGCACAGAATTTAGAGTGGTTATAAATGGAACAATAGCAATGGCAGCTGCTCAATTATCAACTACAGATATTGATGCTGTAACTTCTACAAATCAAGAAGTTATAGATTTACAACCTATGGTTAAAACCAATACTTATAACCAAGCTAGCATGCAATATGTTGATGCGCCAAATGGAGCGTTAAATGGTACTGCCTTTTCTGCTATTACAGCAACAGATGCAAATAATCCAGTATACCTGGTAAACTTGGGTTATACTGTCGGAACAGAAACTCCTGCAACAGGAAGTATTGACACTACAGATGACGAGAGAGGTTGGAAAAAAGTTAGAGTATTGCAAGATGGCACAAACTATATTTTACAATATGCTGATTTAGATGATACGACTCACCAAGAAGTTACCATTGCAAAAAACACAACTCATAATTATACCTTTTTTAGCTTTGATGCCAATAGCGAAATTAATATTGAACCAGCAAAAGAAGCATGGGACTTAAGTTTTACAACGTTTACAGATGAAGTATTTATAGGTGCAGATAGCTATGGTCCATACTTTTATTCTGATTTTGTTGTTACTAATGCAAAGCAAAACACCAAAGCATATGTAATAGATACTGAAACGCAAACAGAGTTAACATATGAAAATTTTACACTTACAGATGTAGACAATACACAATTCTCAGAAGACCAAAGAAGCATTGGAAGTAGCTGGAGAAACAGTGGTGGACCAAGTAGTTCTCCTTCATTAAAAGAAAATGTATTTTACATAGTAAATGATGCAAATGGAAACCTTTATAAGTTACAATTTTTAGCTTTAACTAATAACGCAGGAGAGCGTGGTTATCCAGAATTTGTTTATAGTTTATTACAATAATCTCCGTTTTAGTCTAAACATTAAAAAGCCTTAACATAATTGTTAAGGCTTTTTTTATTTGTTATTCAAAATAAGGATTATAATAGTCATCACTTACTATCCCTTTAATATTATAAATGACAAAATGATTAAATAATTCTTCTTTAGGATATAAGTCAAATAAGTTGTTTGTCTTGAAAAGCAGATTATCCACTCTAAAAAAATAGATTTTTACAACTAATTCTATATTTATATCTGGCTTTATACTTCCAATATCTTGGGCTTTTTTAAATAAATTATAAACCGTTTTATTAGACAGTTGTTCAATAAAATTATTAAATAAAAGATTAGCTTTTGGATAGTATTTTTCTAGACCAAATAAAAAAGAGGGCTTAAAATATTTTAAGTACTCAAACCCTCTTTGGTAAATTAATATAACACACAAAATAGGATCTTTACCATTGCTACTAACAATCCCATTTATATCAGTTTTATACTCGTTTAACAAACTCTCTAAACTAGCAGTAACTAAGTCTTCTTTGTTTTTAAAAAAAGAATAAATTGTCTTTTTAGATATGCCAAGCTCAGTTGCTAAATCGTTTAAAGTAACGTGCTTACTACCAAATCTAGTAAACTTAGTAATAGCACATTGTAGCAATTGAGCTTTGGTTATCATTTCATTTAGATTACATTATTATCTCCATCCACCACCAAGTGCTTCGTATAAATCTACGATAGACACTAGTTGCTGTAATTGGCTGTTAATAATATTAAGTTCCGCATTTAAAGCGCTTTCTCTAGCTGTTAATAAGTCTAAATAATTAGCATAACCGTTTTTAAGTAACTCGTTAGAATTAGCTTCGGCTGTACGTAAAGCTTCCACTTCATTTTTTCTAAACTCAAACTTTTTAGTTTCAGATTTATATGTATATAACGCATTAGACACTTCACTTCCTGCTACTAACAACGTTTGTTTAAATCTAAGTAACGCTTGTTCTTGTTGTGCAAAAGCAACTTCTCTTTGAGTTTTTAACTTTCGTTGATTAAAAATAGGTTGCGTAATTCCACCTATGATATTTGCAAAAATCGAATTGGCATTAATTAAATTGTCTACATCTAAGCTTTCTAAACCACTAGAAGCGGTTAATGTTAATGAAGGATATAAATTACTTTTAGCGACGTTAGTTAACTCAAACGAATTTATTAAACCATACTCTGCAGCCATGACATCAGGCCTGTTACTTAACAATGTTGCAGGAACACCCAATACTATATCTTGATCTATATTTTGGATATCTAAACTACTTCTTTCAAAAGTTTGAGGTGTTTTTCCTAATAAAATACTTAGCGTGTTTTCAGTTTTAAAAATAGCAACTTCAATATCTACCTGTAATGCTTTAGCACTGTTGTATTGTGCGATGTTTTGGTCTACTGCAACTTGTGTTACTTGTCCAGCATCTTTTAATGCTTTAATCGTTTTTACACCACTTTCTCTAGTTACAATGGTTTGTTTAGTTACTTCTAATTGCGCGTCTAAAGCCAATAAATTATAATACGTATTCGCAATACTAGAAATCAATTGCGTTTTTACCGCTTGATGTCCTGCGACACTTTGTAAGTAAGCAGCTTGAGTTGCACGTTTATTACTTCTAATTTTCCCCCAAATATCTGCTTCCCAAGATAAGTTAGCTGTAATATCATAAGTATCTATTCCACCACTAAATAAAGCTCCAAATTGACTGTTTTCTGACAACTCTTGATGCGTTGCATTTGCGCCAACACTAACTGATGGTAAATAACCAGCTTTACCTTGTTTTGCATAAGCTTGAGCTGCTAATATTTGCTGCAAAGCAATACGTACATCCATATTATTTTGAAGACCTTCTTCTATATATTTTTGAAGGTATTGGTCTGTAAATAAATTTTTCCAAGATACATCTGCAATAGATACGCTATCTGATGGTAAATTATCGGTTCTGTAAAGTGCTTGCGTTTCAGCATCTAAATCTGGTCTCACGTAATCTTGAGCTACAAAACAACTTTGTAGTGTTAATGCAACAACTAGTATTAATGCGCCTTTACTAAAGTTTCTATGTTTTAATATTGATTTCATTGTTTTAGTCTTCAATAGTTTGTACTGCTGGTTTACCCGAAACTTTTTCTTGTAACCATTGGAATAATATAAATAAGATTGGAATAACAAATACTCCTAGAATAGTACCAATTAACATTCCTCCTGCTGCTCCAGATCCAATCGAGTTGTTTCCTTCAGATCCAACACCTGTTGCTAATGCTAATGGCATCAATCCTAAAATAAAAGCAAACGAAGTCATTAAAATTGGACGTAAACGTGATTTGGCTCCATGGATTGCTGCATCTACAATACTCTCTCCATTTTTTCGTCTGGCTAAAGCAAACTCGACAATAAGTATGGCATTTTTGGCCAATAGACCAATAAGCATGATTAAAGCAATTTGGAAATATATGTTGTTTTCTAAGCCTAAAAACTTAGTAGTAATATAAGCTCCAAAGACACCAAATGGTAATGAGAATATGACAGCAAATGGTAGTAAATAACTTTCGTATTGCGCACTTAATAAAAAGTATACAAATAGAATACTAAGTATAAATATAAACGTTGTTTGGTTTCCTGCATTAACCTCTTCACGTGTTAATCCAGAATATGCCACTGTATAATTACTAGGTAATTTTGCAACTTCTTCTTCAATAACTCTAATGGCATCACCTGTACTAAAACCTTCGTTTGTAGCACCAGAAATCATAGTAGAATTAAATAAGTTGAAACGCGTTACCGATTGTGGACCATATACACGCTCTAACGTTACAAACTGTGTAATTGGTGTCATCTCGCCAGAATCCGTTCTTACATACATGCTATTTAAAGCATCTTTATCTGCTCTATCTTCTGGTAAAGCTTGAATGTAGACTCTAAATTGCTTTCCAAATCTAGAGAAATCTGAAGCATAAATTCCACCAATATAACCTTGTAAAGTTGAAAAGATACTACTTACAGACACACCTTTTTCTTTAGCTAATGGTACATTAACTTCCATTTCATATTGTGGATAACTTGTACTAAAAGATGATGTTGCGTATTTAATTTCTGGATGACTCATTAAAGCCATAGAAAAATCTTTATTGGCTTTATCTAAATCTGTAAACTCACCACCAAACTTATCTAATAAGTTAATTTCAAAACCTGCTGAGTTACCAAAACCACGTATACTTGGAGGAGAGAAAAATATGATATTGGCATCAGGAATTCCTGCTGCTACACCAAATAATTTTCCTGTTATCGCTTCCGCAGAAAGTGAAGCATCTTCACGTTCATCCCAGTTTTTAAGTTTTATAATACCAAAACCAAAGTTACTACCTGCACCACTTATTAAACTTCTACCTTTAATAAAGTTTACAGCTTCAATACCATCAATGTTTTCAATTTGAGCGTATAGTTTTCTTGCTACTGCATCTGTTCTATCTAAAGATGCTCCTGGTGGTAATTCTATATTAGCAAAAACAATTCCTCTATCTTCGTTTGGCACAAAACCTGTTGGAGTTGTAGTTGAAGCCCAATAAATACCGACTACTGCAATGATTAATAATAATGCTGAAACAAATTTCTTCTTATATAGAAACTGCAGCGATTTTCCATACTTGTCAATAGTAGCGTTAAATCCACGATTGAATAATGTATAAAAACGTTTTAATGGTCCTTTTTCTTTTAACTCTTCATCTTCTTTATGTTCTTTTAATAATAAAGCACATAATGCTGGACTTAAGGTTAAGGCGTTTACTGCCGAAATTAAAATGGCTATAATTAAGGTTACACCAAACTGCTCATAAAATACTCCTGTTGGTCCAGTTACAAAAGTTACAGGGATAAATACTGCTGCCATAACTAATGTAATAGAAATAATGGCACCAGAAATTTCACTCATGGCAGTAATAGTTGCTTTTTTCGGGTTATGCTCGCCTTCATCCATTTTAGCATGGACAGCTTCTACAACAACTATGGCATCATCTACCACAATACCAATAGCAAGTACTAAGGCAAATAGCGTTAATAAGTTAATAGAATACCCAAAAACATTCAAGAAAAAGAAGGTACCAATAATAGATACTGGTACTGCAATTGCAGGAATTAATGTAGAACGAAAATCTTGTAAGAATATAAATACTACCAAGAATACCAGTAAAAAGGCTTCTAATAAAGTAGTAATTACTTTATCTATAGAGGCATTTAAGAATAAACTTGTATCATATGGTACAAAAACATCTAAGCCTTCTGGAAGATCTGCTTTTACTTGTTCTAAAGTTACTTTTATGTTTTCAATAATTTCTTGTGCGTTAGACCCTTTAGTTTGGAAAATTCCCATAAAAACTGCAGGATTACCTTTACTCATGGCGTTCGATGCATAAGATTGTGCATCCAACTCTATAGTTGCCACATCTTTTAACCGTAAAAATTCTCCGTTTCCTAATGCTTTAATAACAATATCACTGTACTGTGCTTCGTCTTTAAAACGACCGCTATAAGTTAAAGTATATGAAAATGATTCACCATTATTTTCTCCTAACGATCCAGCTGCTGCTTCTAGGTTTTGTTCAGCTAAAGCTGCAGAAATATCTGAAGGTATTAAATTATAGGACGCTAATTTTTCTGGATTTAACCAAATACGCATCGCATAATCTTGTTGTGAGAATACACTAACATCTCCAACACCACTAATACGTTGCATTGCTGGAATAACGTTAATTTTTAAGTAATTCTGAATAAAAGTAGCATCGTAATCGTCGCTCTCAGAATACATTGAGATAAACATTAATGCACTTGTTTCTTGTTTTTGAGTTGTAATACCTGTTTGTATTACCTCTTGTGGTAATAAAGGTGTTGCTCTAGATACACGGTTTTGCACGTTTACTGCTGCAATATCTGCATCAATTTGTTGATCAAAATACACGGTAATTTCGGCTGCACCTGTGTTAGAAGCTGTAGAGGTAATGTATGTCATCCCTTCTACACCATTAATTTGTTCTTCGATAGGGATTATAACACTCTCTAAAACGGTCTCGGCATTTGCTCCTGTATAATTTGCAACAACTTTAATGGTTGGAGGTGCTATATCTGGATACTCCTCTATAGGTAAGCTAGTTATACTAATAACCCCTAGTAAAACTATGATAATAGAGATTACTGTCGAAAGCACTGGTCTTTCAATAAATGTTTTTAACATGATAAATATGTTTGGTGGTTATCTAATTTCTAAATAAAGTTGGAACTGGTTTAATAGCTTCCTCAAAAGACGTGTCCTGAGGTGCAATTGCCATACCGTTTCTTAACTTTCCTACTCCTGAGATAATAATTTTATCGTTAGCTTCTAAACCAGACTCTACAACGTATAAATTATCTACTGTGCCTTTAATTTTTAAAATAGACGTTTCTACTTTATTGTCTGCTCCTAATTTAAAAATCATAATATTACCTTGCTGCTCAAAAGTTGCAGTTTGTGGTACAACAATAGCATCTTTATACTCTATTGGAAATTTAATTTTACCACTGTTTCCGTTGGTTAAAATTTCGTTTGGATTATCAAAAGCAGCTCTAATTTGAATTGTACCTGTACTTTGGTTAATTTGTCCCGTACTGGTTTGAATACGTCCTTTTTCAGAATATTCTTTTCCGTTAGCTAAAACTAAGGTTAAGTCTGGCGAATTCTTAATGCGTTCTGCTTTATTTTGACCTTCAGAGCGTTGTAAATGATCTATATATTGCGCTTCGTTAAAACTAAAAAAAGCATAAACTTCGTCTATTTGACTAACAGTTGTTAATGGTGTGGCATCACTAGGGCTAATTAAAGCACCTTCTCTAAAATTAATGGCGCCAACAAAACCATCTATAGGGCTTTTAATTGTCGCGTAACCAATATTTGCAGTTACACCACTATAATTAGCTTTAGCTTGTGCTAAATTAGCTTTAGCAGTTTCTAATTGTACTGGACTAATAATATTTTTTTCTACTAAAGGAATTAGTTTATCAACCTCAACTTGTGCCACATTAACACGTGCTTTTGCTGCACCTGCATCTTGACTTAACGATTGTGTTTCTAGTTTAAATAAGACTTGTCCTTTACGTACTTTTTGCCCTTCGTCAACGTATACTTTTTCTACATAGCCAGAGGTTTTTGCTCTTACATCACTATTAACCTTACCTTCAATAGTTGTAGGATACTCAGTATAACCAGTGACGGTTTTACTTTCTAGTTGCGTTACAGGAAAAGGTGCTGGAGGAGCTTCTGCTACTGGTTTGTTTTGGTCTTTTTTACCACAACTTACAATGACTAAGAATACACTTAGTGATAGTATTGTTAATAATTTATTATGTCTCATTTTTTACTTTATTTAAATATTGAATTGATTGTCTGTTATTTTTTCTCTTAGTGCTTTAATTGAATCTGATGCTCCATCTATAAATTTGATATAATCGTTATGAAAACTTAAATCAAATTTTTCATCATCATTTTCAATTTTAACATTATTGATACTTTCTTTATAATCCTTAATTTCTACGTGTATTTTACGCTCTTCATCCCAATGACTAACCATATTATCTATATGCTGAATAATGGTGTCCTTTTTAATAACAAAATACTTTTTACGATCTCCTGTTTTAGTGAAGTATTGAATCTTGTTTAAATCCTGTAAATGATTAAGATGCGTAGATATAGTACTTTTACTAGCACATAAAACTGTTACCATTTCTTCAAACGTGGTTCCTTTTTTACCAGTTAAAATGATAAAAGCCAAAATACGCGCAGCAACAGGTGCTAATTGCTCTCTGTTTTCTAAATGAACGCCTAGTTTTTCAACCAAGTTCATTTTTTGTTTGCAGATTTCTTCTTTCATTAATTAAATAATTTTAATTCTATTATGGGAATTAGGATTTGTGACACCTAAATTCATTGCAAATCTATAGCTTAGTTCGGAACAAACCGAACTAAACGAAGTTAAAATGTTGTTAAATAAAAAAGCCAACTGTTAATAGTCGGCTTTAAATATTATCTATTTGAATATCAGTAATTTATAACGCGGATTTAAATTGTTCTAAAAATCTTACATCGTTTTCACTTAACAATCTAATGTCTCCTATTTGATGTAATAACATAGCTATACGATCTATACCTACACCAAAAGCAAATCCAGAATATTCTTCTGCATCTATACCACAATTGGTTAATACATTTGGATCTACCATACCACAACCACCTATTTCCAACCAACCGGTTCCTTTAGTGATTTTATAATCTGTTTCTGTTTCAAGTCCCCAATACACATCTATTTCTGCACTTGGCTCTGTAAATGGAAAGTATGATGGACGCAATCTAATTTTAGATTTACCAAAAAGCTCTGTGGTAAAGTATTGTAAGGTTTGCTTTAAGTCTGCAAAACTGACGTCTTTATCTATGTACAACCCTTCTACTTGATGGAAAAAACAGTGTGAACGTGCTGATATTGCTTCGTTACGATATACACGTCCTGGAGATATTGTACGTATTGGTGGTTTATTGTTTTCCATATATCGCACTTGTACAGAACTTGTATGGGTACGTAATAGGATATCTGGATTGGTTTGCACAAAAAATGTGTCTTGCATGTCTCTTGCTGGATGGTATTCTGGCAAGTTAAGTGCTGTAAAGTTGTGCCAATCGTCTTCTATTTCTGGACCTTCGCTAACATTAAATCCAATGTTTGAAAAGATGTCGATAATTTGATTTTTTACTATAGATATTGGGTGACGTGAGCCAATGGTTATTGGTTGTCCTGGTCTTGATAAATCTCCACTTATACCTGCGTCTTGTGTATTGTTATCTAGCTCTTCTTTTAAAGCATTAACTTTATTTTGAGCAGTAGTTTTAAGGGTGTTAATTACTTGACCAAATTCTTTTTTCTGGTCGTTTGCCACGTTTTTAAATTCGGCAAAATAGTCATTAAGTAATCCTTTTTTTCCTAAATACTTTATACGAAACGCTTCAACCTCTTCTTTGGTTTGTGCCTTAAAGGCTTCTGCTTCTGCTATAAGTTCTTTTATCTTGTCTATCATGATCTTCTAAATGATTGGCAAATTTATGAATTTTATCGTGATTTGCGTTAGCGATGGAGGCATTTGTTGAAGCTCTTTTATTTGCCTTAAAGCAAATTAAAAGCGACTGCCGAGAGCGCGACCCTTGGGTAACGCCCAAAATTTATTTAATATAATCGGTCTCTATAAAGTAGTTTACTATGGCTTCTTTCATTAAGATGCTTTGTTCTCCTGCTTTTAAATTTGGTAATTCTTCTTTTGCTATGTAGTGTGGCCAACCGTCTTCGTCTACAAAATCAAACTCGTAATACCCATAAGGTGTTAGCAGTTTACAGATTGCAATATGCATAAGGTCTAGCTTATGGTCTTTTTTAAATTTACGGTCTAATTGTCCTAACTCTTGTACACCTATTAAATAAATTATTGCATCTAAATCTAATGTATCTCCATCTGCAAATTGGTTTGATAATTTGGTTACAACCTCTTGCCATCTCTCTTTTAACTGTTCGTCTCTTGCCATATTAATTTTAAAGTCGCAAAGTTAATTTATATTTGTCTAAAATCTAACTTTATGGCTGTAATTGATATTGTTTTAGGTGCTTTACTATTATTTGGTTTGGTACGTGGTTTGTTTAAGGGTCTTTTTGTAGAACTTGCATCCATTGTTGCTTTAATTGCTGGTGTTTATGGTGCTATCCATTTTAGCTATTTTGTTGCCGAATTTTTAATGGATAAGACATCTTGGAATGAAAAAACAATTAATACTACTGCGTTTGCTATTACTTTTGTGATTATAATTTTAGTAATTAGCTTAGCTGGTAAAGCGTTAACTAAGTTAGCTGATTTTGCGTCTTTAGGAATTTTAAACAAACTTTTAGGTGCTGCTTTTGGTGCGCTTAAAATTGGTTTAATTTTAAGTGTTTTATTGATTGTTTTTGATAAAATGAATAACACTATCCCTTTTGTGCAGGAGGAGGATATTGAAGATTCTGTTTTATATGCTCCTGTAAAATCATTAGCTCCAATGATTTTTCCTAGTATTATTAAGTCTGATGATACTTTATTGGAAGAGCCTATAATTGATCCAGAGGAACCGACTACTGAATCTGAAGTTTAAGCTTTAATCTAAGTGATAAATTTCCATTATGTCTTGTAGGTAATGATCAAAATCTATTTTTAGGTCAATTAGCTTACCTGTATGTACATCAAATACCCAACCATGTACTTTTAGGTCTCGATCTCTGTATGCTTTTTGTACTGCAGCTGTTTTTAATAGATTAACACATTGTTCTTTTACGTTTAACTCTACTAAGCGATCGTATTTTTTTTCGTCGTCTTGTATTGCGTTTAACTCGTCTTTATGTATACGATATACATCACGTATGTTACGCAACCAGGAGTTTAATACGCCCAAATCTGCGGATTGCATCGCTGCTTTTACGCCTCCACACGCATAGTGCCCACAAACTACAACGTGGTTAACTTTTAAGTGTACCACTGCATACTCTACAACTGACATGGCACTTAGGTCGTTACCTGATACCATATTTGCAATATTACGATGTACAAAAGCTTCTCCTGGACCTAAACCCATTAAATCCTCGGCAGTTACACGACTATCACTACAACCTATATATAGTAATTCTGGACTTTGTCCTTTACCTAAATTTTCGAAATAGTCCTTATCTATGGATAATTTACCTTGTACAAACTTTTGATTATTCTTAAATACTTTTTTGATATCCATTATTGACTACCTTAAAATTTATCCTCTACATTAGTTTTAATCCAATATAAGCATGAATTAAAGTCTTTAAAAATATGTTGTGTTGGTATTAATTCTGGAATAATACCAATACGTTCCATCATGTATCGTGGTTGTTTTAATAGGTTAACAAACAACACATTTATGTTTTGTTTTTTTAAATCTACCAAAACGTCTTCCATTGCATATAATCCAGATTGATCCATATACTGCATACGACCCAATCTAATTACTACTGTTTTTGCTGTACCTGGGATTTGTTTTGCTAATTGCTGAAAGTCTGATGTTGAACCAAAAAACAATGGTCCTTTGATGTGTTTAATAAATACTTCTTCTTTTAAGGCTACAGGGAAATTAGTCTCGTCAGACCAAGCTTCTTCCTTTAACGGTTTAACGTCTGAACGTTGTGCAGTTAAGTCTCCAATTTTTTTCATGAATAGTAACGAGGCGATAATTAAACCAATACCTACTGCGTAAATTAAATCCCAAACACTAGAAAGGACTAAAACGATAAGCATTATTAATACTTCAGAGCTGACTTTAAGAGGTCCAATCTTCATGTCTTTTGGTAATGCAGGAATAGCTTTTAAACCTTTATAATCCATAACACCAATACCTACAGTAATTAAAATACCCGCTAATACTGCTGCTGGAATTTTTGAAGCAACTGGTCCTAATGCTAATAAGATAAACAGTAACATTACACCTGCAATCATACCAGATAATTTGGTGCGTCCACCTGCGTTAATGTTTACTACAGTCCTGATAGTTGCTCCTGCTCCTGGAATACCTCCAAAAATTGAAGCGATACTATTACCTATACCTTGTCCAATTAATTCTTTATTTGGATTGTGCTTGGTTTTTGTCATGTTATCTGCCACGACACTAGTAAGTAATGAGTCAATTGCACCTAATAACGCTAATGTTATAGCTGTAAAAATATAGGGCGAAATACTAGCAAAGCTGAAACCTGTTATTATTTCAAAATTTGGTATTGGTAATCCTGATGGTATTTCTTCAATTGGACGATAACCTAAACCAAAACCATAGGCTACTCCGGAAACCACTATTAAAGCAACTAAAGCACTTGGTATTTTAGTTGTTATTCGTTTAAAACCATATACTATAAAAATGGTAGCTAGTGCTAAAGCAAGCTCTAACCAATTAATATTTTGGATGGCTCTTGGTAATATTTTTAACGTACCTAACACGCCTGAAGCTTCAGATTTAGCTAAAGTTTTAGACTCTTTTGCTATGTCTTCAGGTTGTAACTCTCCTGCTCTTTTTATAGTTTCTTTAAAATCTTCTAAGACTAAAATGCCTTCTCCTGCTTCTTCTTTTAGTATGTTTTCTAAAATTAACTCTTCAGCTTGTGGCTTAAATTTGTTGACGTATTCTGTATCCTCTTTTGGATAATAACCAATGGATGGCAAGATTTGTGTCACTAATATTATAACACCAATTGCAGTCATAAAACCAGATACAACTGGGTATGGTATATATTTAATGTATTTACCAAAACCTAAAACGCCTAATCCAACTTGTACTAAACCTGCTAATAAAAATACGCTTAAGATATATGGCAATGCCTTAGTAACGTCACCATCATGCGTTGCAATTATACCAGCAATTACAACCATACTTACTGCTGTCATTGGAGCAGTAGGACCAGATATTTGCGTTGGTGTACCTCCAAAAAAAGCAGCAAAAAAACTAATAAATATAGCTCCATATAAACCTGCACTAGGTCCTAAACCAGATGAAACACCAAATGCTAATGCTAACGGTAATGCAACAATACCTGCTGTAATACCTCCAAATGCATCTCCTTTAAAGTTGGCAAAAAATTTCTTCATAGTATAAAAGTTGGTTTTATACTAAATTAACATTTTTTATCAACAATAAAAGTTTAGCCAATAGTATTAGCTTTTATTAACAGTAAATTATGACTTTGCTGATTTTTAAAAATTAACAAATGCCATAACGTTTATTTGATCTCTGCCTGAGGTTTCAAAAAACTGATTCATGTATCCTAATTCTAACCTCAATTTTTTGGAAAATTGATACCCTAATCCTCCATACAAACGGTTTCTGTCGAAGACTTGGCTTTTAGTATTTAAAAAAATCTCGTTATATGCTGAAAGGTACAATGGATTATTTCCATCAGCCTTGTTTTGCAACGGAATTTTTAAGCCTAAAAAATATCTAAATCGCATTTTAAAATCGTCTTCTACAAAACGTTGCTCAAACCTGTAACGATGACTTAAATTAAGCACACCTACTTTTTGCTTTGTTGTAAACTGCTGAAAAATTCTATGTTCGTTTACAGATACTTTTTGATCTGTTTCTCCAACATAATTTTCTGATAATATATAACCATAACCAACTAGTAGGTTGTTATTGTTATCGGTTAGGTTATAACCTAATCCAGTTCTTAACAATAATTGTTCTAAATCTCCTACAGCATCGTAATTACGGTATTGTACTTCGTTATGAATATTCCATCCATTTTTAAGCTCTTTACTACCAATATAGATTAACCAGTTACCTAAATCACTATTTTGGCTTAGCCCATAAAAAGGCAACACTAACATAAATGTTAGTGTTGCTATTATTTTATTCCTTTTCATTTTCAAAATCCTCATAAAAATTAACTTTTTCTAGTAAAAATCTACTGCTCCTGTATTAATATCATACATAGCGCCAACGATTTTTATTTCGCCATTTTTTTCCATTTCTGTTAAAATTGGGCTTTCTGCGTGTATTCTATCTATTGTTAAATGCACGTTTTTCTTAGATACTTCATCTACAAATTGTAAGTTTTTAGAGGTACGTAAACTTTCGTCTTTAGGTTCTGTTACTGCATTTACAGCTGGTGTAATTTTTTGGATTAACTTAGTTAAGTTACCCATCTCTGCATGATCACAAGCACCTTTAACTGCTCCGCAACTAGTGTGACCTAATACGACGATAACTTTTGTACCAGCTAACTTACAAGCAAACTCCATACTACCTAAGATGTCTTCGTTTACAAAATTACCTGCAATACGTACACTAAAAATATCTCCAAGACCTTGATCAAAAACCAACTCGGCAGAAACACGAGAATCTATACAACTTAATATTGTTGCAAAAGGAAATTGTCCTTCACTAGTATCGTTAACCTGCTCTAAAAGGTTACGATTTGCTTTAAGGTTGTTTTGAAATCTCTCATTTCCTTCTACTAAAAACTGTATTGCTTTATCAGGCGTTAATGTTGCCTGAGTTTCTTTTGTATGTGCTTTCATTTTTGTATATTTTAATATTATTAATGACTACTTCTGTAGCATTTTTGATTGTTGTCCTGTTAGTAATAATGAAACATTTAGTTTACTTATTACACTTTTAATTTTAGTGTTAGACTTTTGCTGCTGGGCATTATCAAAACACATTAGGTTAATTTTGCTTTTTAAAGCGTATTTTGAAACATTATCTACTGCACCATCTCCTTTTTCAAATACATACTCTACCGTTTTATTATTAGTTGTTGTATTTGATTGTTCTAACTTAGACACTATTTTAAATGCTTTAATAGGCTGATTAGTTTTACTAATCAATCTTTCAATAAAATTAGTGTCTGATGCTTGATCGTTTGTATTTAAAACACCCAACATTGCTTCTTGATTTGGTTGCAACGATTGGTTTGGTACTGCAATCATAATTGATCCTTTGTGTGTTTTTAAAACATAATCTGTAATATTATCTCCCATAAAGTTAATGGTTTTAGATTTTCTTTTACCTAAAACAATAATATCAGGTTGATAGTTTTTGATATATGCTTCAATTTCGAATTTTATATTACCAATAGCAACATCATATCCAATATTTAATTGATATTCCTGACAAACTGGTTTAATCAGGTTTTCAATTATTTTATTAGTTGAAATATGCTCCTCATTAATGGATCGCATAGCAGATAATTGGCTTTCTCTTTCTACAATGTCAGTCGGTTTTTTAACATGAAATAAAGTGATGTCTCCCTCTAACATTCTTGCTAAACTTACCGTACTTATCAGTTCTGATGTTGCCGACTTATTTAAATCTGAAAGCAACAATATTTTATATTTATTGTTTTTCATGATTTAAAATTTAGGCTGATTTTGGTCTTAGTTTAAAAAACTCAATAAAACTATCTGGATTTTCAACTATACCTCGTTCTGATATTAACTGAATATCAATATTTCTTTCTTTAGCTTTAAATGCAAAATCTTCTAATATTTCGATAATATCGTTATCTAAATATCTTGTTTTTCTAACGTCAAGCTCTAAATACGTGTCTTTTGGTAAGCTATCTAATTCTTTTAAAATAGCACCTTTATTAAAAAAAGTAACTTCTTCAGCAAAAGTCATTTTAATTTTATGCTTTCCGTTACTATTATCTTCGATGTGTAAAAAGTGTGAATTTTGGTAGCTTTTAATTAATATTACTACAATTCCAACTAACAACCCTAAACCAATTCCCCATAATAAATCAATAAAAACAATACCTGCAACTGTTACTACAAATGGTACAAATTGCTTCCAACCCATGTCATACATTTTTTTGAATAAACCTGGTTTTGCTAGCTTATATCCTACAATTAATAAGATTGCTGCCAAAACAGATAAAGGAATCATGTTTAACAATTTAGGAATTAATACTACTGAAATTAATAATAAAAAACCATGAATAATAGCAGACATTTTACTACGACCTCCTGATTGGATGTTTGCAGAACTACGTACGATTACTTGTGTAATTGGCAGACCACCAATTAAACCAGAAATGATGTTTCCTGTTCCTTGAGCTAACAACTCTCTATTAGTTGGCGTTACGTTTTTTTCTGGATCAATTTTATCTGTTGCCTCAACGCATAGTAACGTTTCTAAACTTGCTACCAATGCAATTGTGAAAGCAACTATCCAAACCTGAGGATTTGTTATTGCTGTAAAATTAGGAAAACTAAACTGTCCTATAAACGAGTCTAAATCTTCTGGAATTGGTACACTAACTAAATGTGTGTTTGCTATACC
This sequence comes from Olleya sp. Ti.3.14, assembly GCF_038154885.1. NCBI lineage: Bacteria > Pseudomonadati > Bacteroidota > Flavobacteriia > Flavobacteriales > Flavobacteriaceae > Olleya > Olleya sp. Ti.3.14. Next base: position 28,493 of record NZ_JBAKAO010000002.1, on the reverse strand, counting down.
TAAACTAGAGCCTTGTGTTACAACAAAAAACACAATACCTAATACTACTGCCACTAAAGGTCCTTGGACAATTTGAAACACTTTACCTTTTTTAGACAGTACTTTATCCCATAATAATAAAATAGCTAAACCTATTAAACCAATAACCATTGATCCCATGGTAATGTTATCTGTAATATTTAATATTGCAGAAAACGTATTTTCTCCTGACGTTTCTATAAAACTATCAGCACCTTCAGGCTCTGCGTCGTAGCCAAAAAAGTGAGGGATTTGTTTTAAAATGATAATGATTCCAATACCTGTTAACATCCCTTTAATTACTGATGACGGAAAGTAATAACCAATAATACCAGCTTTTAAAATACCAAATACTATTTGAATAATTCCTCCTAATACAACTGCTACTAAAAAGTTTTCATAACCTCCTAATGATCCAATTGCTGTTAAAACTATTGCTGCTAATCCTGCTGCAGGTCCACTTACTCCAATTTTAGAACCACTTAAAGCTCCTACTACAACTCCACCAATTATTCCGGCAATTAGACCAGAAAAAAGTGGCGCACCACTTGCTAAAGCAATACCTAAACATAAAGGTAATGCTACAAAAAACACGACTATACTCGCTGGTAAGTCATTTTTTAATGTTTTAAACATATATAAATTCATTTGTACCAATAACAGTTGTTATTGGTAATATTTTAATAATTATTTTAAATGGACCAATAGTCCGACTAATTTATTATTAAATGAATTCGGGAGGTGGGGAAATTAAATTAAGGTGTGGTTTAGGATAGGTTTTGAAGTGGTAACCTAAATACTTATTAATACTAGAGGCTTCATAAAAGGCATCTTCTGTGTCTTCTAATACAAAAGTCAAGTTTACATTTTTGTGCTCTTCCTCTTCTTCTGACAAACTATAAAACACAGATACATCCACAGTATCATCCATAGCAATAATTATAGATGGAGCTGTTATAAGCGCCAAAAATAAAATTGTAAAGAAGATGGAAACTATCTTTTTATGCATATTTGTCTAAATAAGAAAGGCAAATATATAACTAAAGTACGATTTTAGTGTTAAGGAATAATTAAAAATTATTTAACAGCTTTATGTCGTTGGATAATATCCAACCTGTTTTACCGTCTGCTAATTTAATTTTTTTCCAATCATTAATAGTATCTAATACTTGTACTTTAGTACCTTCATGTAACACAAAAGCGTCAGTCCCTACGCTATTTGGCTCAGTTTTTACCTCGCTTTTTTGAGCAAATACTATTGCTGGATTATCTTTTTTGTCTAGTGTCTGTTTTTGAAACGCTAAACCTAAACTTATTAAAGATAAAAATAAAAATACGACACTAGAGCTAAAAGCTGCTCTTTTACGAGTCGTACTATCTGTAAAATAGTATACCAAAAATAACGCTACAAATGCTAAAATAAAGCCTATAGCTATTTTAGCCCAATCATCAAAAGCAAAGGCATTGGTTAACTTATTAAAAAATCTAGACATACCTAATTGCGGAACCTCTTGTATGGCATCCACAGTCATATTTTTAGCATATGCGATGTTATTAAGTATCTCAGTGTCGTTGGGTTTTAACTGCAAAGCTTTTTCATAATAATAAATGCTAGGTGCTATATTATTTAATTTATAGTGTGCATTAGCTAGATTGTAATACAACTCTGCAGAGTGCTGTTTGGAGTCTAATATTGCTTGGTACTTTGTAATAGCATCTTCAAATTTACCCTCTGTATATAACGCATTGGCTTGCTCAAAAACGGATTGGTTTTGAGCCACCAAGTTTCCTATGAAAAAAAATAATATGTAAAGTAAATGTTTCATGTAATCCGCTTTCTGCCTTAATATATTTTACCTAAAAATGAGTCAAATCTAGCTTTCAGTATGTATTAACGCTACTTAATCTGTTTGTCTATTAAATTGATTGTAGTTGCTGCTTTATCGTAATCTTGCTGCATTGTAACGTTAGTAATTGGCGTATACCTTGCTAATTCGCAATTTTCTAAAATCGCTTCAAAAGCTACAATCACCTGACTATCTACTTGTCTATCGGATAATAATTTTGCAATCTTTTCTTTGCTTAAATCTGAGGTTTCAATATTAAGTCTACCTTTGAGATAATTGTGCAAAGCTTTTTCTAGCGCAACATAAAAAGCTTCTTTTTGACCTAGTGCTTTTTTAGCTTCAGTTAAATACTTTTTAGCCAACTTATCTGCTTTACGTTTTTTGTTTCCTGTTACATCTGCCGATCGCTCTTCTCGTTTTCTTCTGTAAAATAAGGCCAATGGAATTGCTAATAAAGGTCCTAAAAGACTAGTCCAAAATATAGTCGAGTTTAAAAAATTATCGGTTTGTATTGCTGTAAAACTTGAATCTGCTTTTATAAAAGCGAATTGATTTTCATTTAAAACGACAGGTTGTTTACCATTACTGGTCACAGGTAATTTGTTATCCGCTTCTGCGTAAACTGGTCCTTCTAATACATTTATTACTATTTCGTCAGAGCTAATTTGCTTATATGTTTCGGTTTTTAAGTCGAAATAAGAAAAACTAACTGGAGGAATCGGAAACTTACCTTTATATTGAGGCACAACCGTATATAGGTCTGAAATATTACCTTGCATACCTGCCATGTTGGTCCTAACATTTTCTTGGTGTTCCGGCTCATAAACCTCTAAGGTACTTGGCGTTGTTAACTTTGGCAACTCAAATAATTTTAAATTTCCTTGACCAGAAACCTCAATTTTAGCCTGTAGAGATTCTGTTGCATTAAGACTATTTTTTGTTGTTGTCAAACTAAATACAAAATCACCAACTGCTCCTGTAAAATTATCTGGTTTACCCTCTTCTGGCAAAGCTTTTACATTAATTGTTCTAACGCTTGCAGTAATTGTTCTGTGTGCTTGTGTTTTTATACGATTACCAAAAATGTCTCGTCTATTGGTTGGCACGTCTATAGTAAGATCCAAACTTAATGGCTCTAAGACTAATTTCCCGGTTTTTTGAGGGTATAAAACGGTTTTACGTAGTGTTACAAATCTATAATCTTCACCTTTATAAGTTCCGTTTTGAGCTTTTATTCTCTGATCATCCATGCTCTGGCTCCAAAAACCATTATAAACTGGACTTTCTATTTCTCTGTAATTACTAATTCCAACGGTTGGCGAAACGTATAACTTATAAACAACACTTATGGGCTGGTTTAGATAAGGATTAGTATTAGATACTTCCGCAACTAAATGGATATGTTCTTGTAATAAATAATCTGGATCGTTTGGATCTTCAGGCTTCTCAATAGCTTTTGTAACTGTAATACTTATTGGTGATGTCTTATACTCTTGACCATCAATCTCGATTTTAGCTTGATTAATAGAAAACGTACCCATTTGTTTAGGCGCTAAAAAGTAACTGTAAATTTTAGTAAAACGTCTTGTTTTACCATTCCAAGAGTTGCTAACCGATTGATTTGGTCCACCAACTACAATAAAATCTGAAAAACTAGGTGGCACAAAGTTGTCACCATCTTTATTCATTTGAAAATCAACACGCAAACGCTCATTTAAGCCTAATCTTTTTTTACTAACTTTTGCTTGAAACTGAACCGCATCTTCATCTTGTGCAAAAGTAAAACTTGTTGTACAGGCTAATAAAAGGATACATATGTGTTTCAGTAATTTCATCTAATTAATACAATATAAAATGTTAGTTACCAATCTTTATCTGTTTGTTGTTTTACGCCTTTAACCTTTTCTGCATTTATTTTTTCCTGTACTTTTTGCTCTTGGTTATTCATGGCTTCTAGCAAGTTTTTTATTTGCTGTGGTGACATTTGACCTGGTTGTGGTTGATTTTGTTCGCTTTTTTGGTCACCTTCTTTGGGATCGTTTTGTTGATCATCTTTAGGATTACCATCTTCATCCTTATCTTGATCACCTTCCTTTTTGTCTTGCTCTCCTTGATCCTCTTTATTTTTATCTTCTTGCTCTTTCTCGTTATTTTCTTTTTGATCTTCGTCTTTATTTTGATCTTTATCTTTATCGTTTTCTCCGTCTTTATCGTCTTCCTGAGGCTTGTCGTCCTCTTGCTGTTTTGCACACTCCTTTGCTAACGCAAAATTATAGCGCGTTTCATCATCTGACGGATTGTTTCTTAAAGCGCTTTTGTAAGCTTCAACCGCTTCTTTGCACTTTTTTTCTTCCATTAGTATGTTTCCTATATTATGGAAGGCTTTATGTTTTTCTTCTTTAGACGTGGCATTTTTAGCTGCTTGCTGATGTCTGTATAATGACTCTTCAAAGTCTCCTTTTTTAAAATACTGAGTCCCTAAATTATAGGCACCTGCTGCTTGCTTTGGCTGTAAAGATAGTGCTTTACGGTATTCCATTTCGGCTTCAATAAAATCGTCATTATTTGCTAAAGCATTAGCTTGAGCAGTATAACCTTGAGCTTCTAACTTTTGTTTAATTATAGCTTTATCTTCCGTATTATCTTGAGCTAAGATTGATAAGGATACCAATAAAAATATGTATGTTAAAAAGTGTTTCATTTAATTTAAATAACTCGCAAATATACTAAAGGCTTGCAATTGTTGATGTTAAGGGTTTTATAAATTCTCGTTAAATAGATTTAATTTTTTCAGCCAAGCTGTTTTTCTTTCTAACAAGAAAATATCTATAAAAAGTAGTAAGATAGCTAAACCTAAAAACCATTGAAATCTACTTTCAAAATTAGCGACTTGCTTAGCTTCAAATTCTGTTTTATCCATTTTATTTAAAATGTCCGTCATTTGATTTACAACTTTGTCTGTTATCGCACCATTTATGTAAGTACCATTTGCCTGATTAGCTATGTTTTTTAAAGTGTCCTCGTCTAGTTTAGTAATAACGGTTTCGCCTTGCTTATCTTTTTTATAGTTAAGTAGGACTCCGTTACGTCTTAAAGGTATTGGTCCTCCATTAACGTCTCCAACACCAATTGTGAATATCTTTATGCCTTCTTTACTTGCTTCTTCTGCAACTTGCACTGCAGCTTCACTATGGTCTTCTCCATCAGACAAAATTACTAAAACACGATTTGTCTGTTGGTCATCGTCATAATAGGTTTTTGCAAGGTTAATTGCCTCATTAATTGCAGTACCTTGAGAGGATAGCATATCTGTATTTAGATTTTGCAAAAACATTTTTGCTGCAGAATAGTCTGTTGTTATTGGTAATTGCGGAAATGCTTTTCCTGCGTAAGCGATAATACCTACACGATCGCTACCTAGTTTATCAATAATTTTAGAGACTAATTGTTGTGATTTTTCTAATCTGTTTGGCTTAATGTCTTCTGCCAACATACTTTTAGAAACATCTACCGCAAACACAATATCTACACCTTCTCGTTTTACAGTCTCTAGACTTGTACCAACTTTAGGGTTTACTAAAGCTAAGGTTAAACTAGCAAAAGCCAAGCATAAAACCACTAATTTTAATACCGATTTAAATATTGATTTATTAGGACTAAGTCGTTTTAAAAGCGTTGCGTTTGCAAATCTTTTTTGTGTTTGCTTTTTCCATAATAGTAGCAATAAAAAGAAGAGCACTAATACTGGAATTACCAGTAGTGTCCAAAACCATATTTTTTCTTCTAATTGAAACATTTATTTTTTATTTTAAGCTAACCAACATTACTATTTATGCCAACTATCTTTTTATTTTAAACTTTTTACAATTGCTTTATACTGATAATTTATACAAAGCTTCTAAATAGTGTTATTCTGATTAAAAACTCAATTAACAATAACAGTCCTGCAATCCAAACAAAGGGTCTAAAATGCTCTTGGTAAGTTGTAAATTTAATTTCATCAATTTCTGTTTTTTCAAGCTTATTAATTTCAGTATAGATTTGCTCTAATTTTTGATTATTAGTAGCTCTAAAATATTGTCCTCCAGTAACTTTAGCAATATCTTTTAGTAAATCTTCATCAATTTCTACTTGGACTCTATCATACTGAAACCTACCATTTGACAATGCAGACACTGGTGACAGAGCCATACCATTAGTACCAAGACCAATAGTATATACTTTTATATTAAACTCTACAGCCAGCTCACTAGCAATTTTTGGATTTAACACACCAGAATTATTGACTCCATCTGTTAATAGTATAATGACTTTACTTTTAGCTTTACTATCTTTTAATCTGTTAACAGCTGTTGCTAATCCCATTCCAATTGCTGTACCACCTTCTATGATGGTATTGTATTTAATATCCTCAAGTGAATTTAAAACTATTGACTTATCACTAGTAATTGGTGTTTTTGTGTAACTTTCTCCTGCATATTCCACCAAACCAATTCTATCATTTGGCCTTCCTTTTATAAATTTCGAAGCCACATTTTTTAGCGCTTCTAACCTGTTAGGTTTTAAATCTTTTGCTAACATACTTGCAGATACGTCAATTGCCATAACAATATCTATACCTCTAGTTGTTTTGGTTTTTGTGTTAGTCTCTGATGTGCGTGGTCTTGCTAATGCAACTATTAAAACACCTAAAGCCAAAAGGCGCAAAGCAAATAGTAAATGTTTTAATTTTGGCAGCCAAGAATTAGTAATTTTAAACCCTTTAAGGCTAGATATTTTTAGTTGTGCGTTTTGCTGTTTGTGCTTAAAAACATACCAAACTATTGCTAATGGTAATGCCAGTAACAGCCAGAAAAATTCTTTATTTAAAAATGTAATTCCGTCTAACATTAGTCTTCTTTTTGATTAAGTTCTATAGACGCTAAAACACGCTCTACAACTTGGTCTAAATAAATATCATCCTTCAAATATGTAATTAATATTTGCTGAGTTACATCTTTATTTGCAAAACTTAAAATTACAAATTGTCCATTTACATAATCCTCTTTATCGTCATCTATTGGATAATCAAATGTTCCGGATGTTTTAACTCCTTCTGCTCCATTTGGAGTTTTAAACTTGTCTTTGTTAGAAATTATGTTTCTTCCACCATCTGCTTCAATAGCTTTTAAATTATCTTCAATAGCTTTTAATACATTAGTTTCTGGAGAAGGTGCATCTTCTTGATCTTGTGTGCTTTTAACTACTGTAGATGTGATATCTACCGTAAACTTATCTTCTAGTTCATATTTAAAACTAGAGATTTTTATTTTATCGATTAAATCGTCTGGTATTACTACTTCATCACGCTTTAAAACTTCTGGAGTAGATATAGTTATTGGCGGAAAACCGTAATCACTGTCAACCCAACCACCTTCTAATAATTGTTTTGTGTCCTTTTGAAAAATAGTGTCTACGACATAATTAAAACCATACCTGTAACTAAATGCTGCAAATGTTAGTCCCAACATAAAAATAATGGCAGCGATAGTCACCCATATTTTTTGACGAAACTCCTTTTTTTCTTGTTGTTTTTTATATTCTAAATCTAAAAGTTTTTCTTCTTCTGAAGCTTCTGGTAACGCTTCTTTTACATAATCAATTTCTTGATCAATTACTGTTCTATCAATTTTTGCTAACTCTACATCTGGAGCAGACTTTGCAAACTTTACTAAATCGGCACGTTTTAAAACCGATTCGATTTTTTTAATATGGTCTTTTGTTAATTCAATTTGATTACCATCACTTAATACTTCTAAACGTGTAATTAGTTCGTCTGTGGTGCTTTCTAAAGCTCTGTCGTAAACTTTTTCGTCTAAATATTTACGGATTGCTAAGGTTAACTCTGAGTAATACTCTTTGTATTTATCATAAGCCAGGTAATTGCTCTCGTCTAATTTTTGTAAAGCTAATTTTGCTCTATCATAAGGTGGTAGTAAAGCTATTTGCTCCTCTTCTGTTAAAGGTTTTTTACGCCATACAAACCAGTAAATTAAAAATCCAATTAGACTTACTATTACTAGTGCTAATAAAACATACTTCCACCAATCACTAGCTGGTTTTTCAACCGCTATCATAGGTTTGATGTCGAATAATTTTTGTTTTGTTGTGTCTACAACTATGTTGTTAACTGTAACTAATAACGAGTCTGTTATATATTGCTTACCTGCAATAATTATTTTTTGTTTAGGAATAACGTATTGACCAGAATCAAACTGGGTTAATCCATATTTTTTAATCAGCTTATATTTAGCTTGTTGCTTTGTTGTATCTGTTTTATAGGCCTCAATCATTTCTAAAGGCATAAAAGTTTGACCAACCGGAAACACTACGCTATTTAAAGTATCAGTTTCTACCTCAATCTTATAAGTAATTTGTTGGCCAATTTTAATGGAAGTAGAATCAATTGTAGCTTTAACTTGTGAAAAAGAAATGAATGGTAAAAGCAAAAAGGTAAAAGCAACAAGACCTATGCTTATAGTCTTAATTGTACCCAACCTATTATAATTTATTTTTGTGCTCACTGTTAAGTTTTTACTTTACTCTAATTAATTATCCTCTAGTTTTAAAATAACCTAATAGTTTTTTTACATAACTCTCATCTGTTCTGCAAGCTAAACTACCTGCTCCAGATTTAGCAAAACTATCTTTATAATAGACTACTTTCTGGTTATAAAACTTAGCGTAATTATGTCTTACTGATTTTGATCCTGTATTTACTAACATTAATTCGCCAGTTTCTTCATCTTCCATCTGCACCATTCCTAAATTAGGAATACTAGCCTCGTGTTTATCAAAAACCCTAATCCCTGTAATATCATGCTTTCCTGCAGCTATTTTAAGGGTTTGTTGGTAATCGTCAGCAATAAAATCACTCATTACAAACACAATCGCCTTCTTTTTCATCACGCTACGTAAAAACTTTAAAGCTTCAACAATATTGGTTTGTTTGCTTTTAGGCTCAAATTCTATTAAGTCTCTTATGATTCGTAAAACGTGAGAACGTCCTTTTTTGGGTGGTATATATAATTCGACTTGATCGGAAAATAAAATCAATCCAATTTTATCGTTATTTTGCGTTGCAGAAAAGGCTAATGTTGCAGCAATTTCGGTAACAATTTCACTTTTAAATTGGTTTTCTGTACCAAATAATTCTGATCCAGAGACATCAACCATTAACATCATGGTCAATTCTCTTTCTTCTTCAAAAACTTTAATATGTGGTTGATTGGTACGTGCAGTAACATTCCAATCTATGTTTCTAACATCATCACCATATTGGTATTGTCTTACTTCAGAAAAAGTCATACCTCGACCCTTAAAGGTTGAGTGGTACTCTCCACCAAATATATGATCAGACAAACGACGTGTCTTAATCTCTATTTTTCGTACTTTTTTTAGTAATTCTTTAGTATCCATTTTTTAAGTATGCAGTATGCAGTCTTGAGTTTACAATTAAAAAAAATTAGTAATAACTCAATTATGGAACTTCAATTTCGTTAACTATTTTATTAATAATATCTACAGATGTTACATTTTCGGCTTCAGCCTCATAGGTAATTCCAACTCTGTGACGCAACACATCATGCACTACAGCACGCACATCTTCTGGTATTACATAACCACGACGCTTTATAAATGCATAACATTTTGCTGCTGTTGCTAAATTAATACTTCCACGTGGTGAAGCACCAAAGCTAATTAACGGTTTTAAATCTGCTAGTTTATAGTTTTCTGGATAACGTGTCGCAAAAATAATATCTAAGATATATTTTTCAATTTTCTCATCCATGTAGACTTCTCTAACTGCTTCCTGCGCTTTTAATATTTGCGCTACAGATACGACAGGATTTACCTTGTCCCAATTACCTTTTAAATTAGCACGCATAATTAGTTGCTCTTCGGCTTGTTTAGGATAATCTATAACCGTTTTTAGCATAAAACGATCCACCTGTGCTTCTGGCAAAGTATACGTCCCTTCTTGTTCTACTGGGTTTTGAGTTGCCATTACTAAAAATGGCTTATCTAATTTAAAGGTTTCGTCTCCAATGGTCACTTGCTTTTCTTGCATGGCTTCTAACAAAGCAGATTGTACTTTTGCAGGTGCTCTGTTAATCTCATCCGCTAACACAAAATTAGCAAAGATTGGCCCTTTCTTGATAGAGAAATCATTCTCTTTCATATTAAAAATTAAGGTACCAACAACATCGGACGGTAATAAATCTGGTGTAAATTGTATACGACTAAAACTAGCATCAATAGCCTGAGATAATGTATTAATAGCTAATGTTTTTGCTAAACCAGGTACACCTTCTAACAAAATGTGTCCTTGTCCTAATAGTCCAATTAATAATCGCTCGACCATGTGTTTTTGTCCAACGATAACTTTATTCATTTCAAGCATTAGTAAATCTACAAATGCACTTTCCTTTTCAATTTTCTCGTTAATCGATTTAATATCAATTGTACTTGTTTGTTCCATTATGTAATATTTTTAAAGGCAATGAACTATCTATTCTAATTCAAGTGGTGCAAATTGTTAATTTTTTTATTGCAATCGTGTTAATAATTGGTTAAAAATAGGGTGTTTATTAGACTTTTAAGAGTAATTTATGTTTTACTTTTATTGAAGATTTTAAACTATGACAAAAAATAAGTACTCTAAAGTAATTGCTGGAACCATGACTTGGGGAAAATGGGGAAAACAATTAAGTAAAACTGAATACATCAAATTAATGCACCATTGTATTAATAATCAGATTACTACATTTGACCATGCAGATATTTATGGCGATTATACAACAGAAGCTGAGTTTGGTAACGCTTTCGCGGAAAGCAATATAGACCGAGACCAGATACAATTAATTTCTAAATGTGGAATAGAGTATATTGGCAATGCACGTCCGCAATTAAAAGTTAAACATTATAATTATAGCAAGGATTATATAATTTGGTCTGCAGAGCAATCCCTAAAAAACTTAAAAACGGACTATTTAGATTTATTATTACTGCACAGACCTAGTCCTTTATTACAAGTTGACGAAGTAGCTGAAGCTATTACAACACTAAAACAACAAGGTAAAATAAAAGAATTTGGAGTCTCTAATTTTACACCTTCTCAAACCAATTTATTATCTCAAAAAATTGATGTTTCTGTAAATCAAATCGAATTTTCTCTGACTCATCATACAGCAATGCATGATGGCACATTGGATGACATGCTACTAAACAATATCAAACCTATGTGTTGGTCCCCTTTAGGTATAACTTTTAAGGAAGACACAGAACAAACAAGAAGAATACATAAACAATTAGCAGTATTATCGCAAAAATACAATACTACTGAAGATCAATTACTTTTATCTTGGATATTAAAACATCCTGCCAACATCACACCTGTAGTTGGCACCACAAATAGCAACAGATTATCTGGCGCAATTGCAGCAACAAAAATAAATTTAGAATTAGAAGATTGGTTTTTAATTTTGGTAGCCAGTCAAGGACATAAAGTACCTTAAAAACAAGATCAAAAACTAAAAACAAATAATTGCTTAAACAAGACATAATTAAATGAATAAAACAGCATTAATAACAGGAGCAACTAGCGGAATAGGTCGTGCAACAGCTCATGAATTTGCAAAACAAGGTATTAACTTAATTCTTTGTGGACGTCGTCAAGAAAGATTAGACACCATTAAAAAAGCTTTAGAAAAACAAACTAATGTCTACACGTTAAATTTTGACGTTAGAGACAAAAAAGAAGTATTTAAGGCAATTAATAGTTTACCAGAAACATTTAAACATATTGACATATTAGTTAATAATGCAGGAAATGCACATGGATTAGACCCAATACAAGATGGCGATTTAGACGATTGGGATGCTATGATGGACATTAATGTAAAAGGGTTGTTATACGTTAGCAAAGCCATTATACCACAAATGACTGCTCGCCAATCTGGACACATTATTAACATAGGCTCTTCTGCAGGAAAAGAAGTCTACCCTAAAGGCAATGTGTATTGTGCAAGTAAACATGCTGTTGTTGCACTTACAGAAGGGATGCGTATTGACCTTAATCCTTTTGGCATTAAAGTCACAGCCATAAATCCTGGTTTGGTAGAGACAGAATTTTCTCAGGTTAGATTTAAAGGAGACGCCAAAGCAGATAATGTATACAAAGGCTACAAAGCGCTACAGCCAGAAGACTTAGCAGAGGTTATTTATTTTGCAGTATCACGTCCAGCACATGTTAACATTGCTGATGTTTTAATGTTTTGTACAGCTCAAGCAACCTCAATTATTGTAAAAAAAGAGTAATCCATGATTAATAAACGCTTACTTATTAAAAACTTACTTGCACATAACGATGAGAATAGTTTTTATGATAAAAAGCGAAAAATTGATATTAATCAAAAAGAAGGTAAAGCTAAATTTTTAAAACATGTTTGCGCTTTATCCAATTCTAACCCAAAAAACAACTCGTACATAGTTATAGGCGTAGAGGATGAAGATAACACAATAATTGGCGTTGATTTTTTTGACGATTCTAAAATCCAAAACTTAATCAACGCTTATTTATCAAATCCACCAATTGTACAATACGAGAACATTCCTTTTCCACACTTACCAGACCACAAAGTCGTTGGATTAGTTACTATACGTGCCAATAATGGTTTGACATCACTTAGAAAAAACATTTGGAAATATTACGGTGGATCAGTCTTTTTTAGAGATGGCAGCATTAGTATGCCTAAAGTATTTAACAGCGAAATACTAGATGTAAACTCTAAGATTGTAGAAGCTATAGAAAATCACGCACAAAACAACATCCAATATACTTTAGATGGAGTTTTTGATTTTATGAAAAAACGCCAAGACTACAACCCTAATTATATTGTTTTTAAAGAATATTTTGTACTGTGTTGGTCAGGCGAAAAAAAGCAAGTTAAAGATGAAACGTTTTACTCTAGAGTAGACATTGAGCTTATTAATGAGCAAGTCCGTTTATTTTTTTCAACTTTAGATGAAGTTGCAATTACTTTTAATGAAGATTCTTTTACGATTATTGAATACTTAAAACTAGGACTTCAAAATTCTTATAAATATTATCCTTTAGAAAAAACTGTTATTAATTTTAATGATAATGTTAGTTATAACATAGAGTCTACCTTAGTATTTAATCCTCCACAATTTGACAAAAAGGTATTACACCACATATATAATAGTAATAATGTGATTTTAGAAAAACTAAAAAAAGGACAAATTTTAAATAATAACGAAATAAAAGATCTAAACAACCTACCTGATACGTATCTTATTTGTTATCTGAATTTATTTCATGAAGCTTTGGACAAATTAAATGAGGCAAAACCATATTTAAAACCGCTTCCAGAAATATACAGAAAGTACAAAGACGTCTTGCGTATTTTACGCAAAGTAAAATACAATTAAGATTAAAGTTATTGTTTAAAGTAAACTTAAACAACAACTATAAATAGTTAATTAATGCAGCTATTATGCAATAGCAAACCCATTAATTAACACAAAAACCTTGATTCTCCCGACAAAGTTTCGGCATTGAATAAGGTTTTAAATTACTTTAAAAGCCAATATTTACAATTGTAAATATTGGCTTTTTTGATTTGTTAAAACAATTATTATTTTCCTCCATCTAATTGGTCTTGCCAATCTTTTAACTCTTGCCACAATCCCTTTGCAGCCAAATCTGCTTGTTTAGGCCAAGTGCCTGGTTTGTGTATTTCAAATCGTTTACCTCCACTTTTAAGTACCTCTTGACATTTTTGGACTGTACAACCTGCTAAAGCATTCCAGGTAGTAATGTTATGACTATGGAATAACTCTTTAATTTTTGGTCCTATACCTTCAACCACAGTTAAATCGTCTTGTTTTATTTTTTTACCCAATGCTGTTTTAGCTGCTGTTGCATCAAAAGCAATAGCAGATGAATCGGTTACCTTAGGAGTTATAGGAGCAGCACTAGCTACAACATCTTTTTTAATTGCTGAAGTTGATGATGGTGTTACATTTGAAGTAAATGAAGTTGCGGTATTACCAGCTCCAGACGATCGTGACACGCCATCTTTACTTGCTTTACAGGCAGCTAAATCGGTTTCTAACTTGCTAATTCTATTTTTATAAACATTTAAATCTATGTTATTGCTATTATCCTGATTGCTACCTCCAAATAAACGACCTAATAAATAGCCTAATATTGCACATATTGCTCCTACTAATAATGGGATTAACCAGCATGGAATACTTATAGTTAATAATACATTCATAATTTTTATTTTTTGTTAGTTAATGGTTACTTCTACTCTTCTATTTTTTGCGCGACCCTCTTCTGTAGCATTATCTGCAATAGGTAAATCTGGACCTTTGGAAAATGACTGTATTTTACTACTGTCTATTCCATTTTGGACTAAATATTGTTTTGTAAAATCAGCGCGTCCTTGCCCTAATTTTATGTTAGTTGGTCGACTGCCAGTATTATCTGTAAAGCCAGTAACAGTAATTAATGCACCATCAACCTTATCTATATATTTTACCATATTTGAAACTTTTAGTCTTTGACTATCCGACAAACTAATGGTCGCTTGAGCAGTATCAAAGTATAAAATTAAAGGATCTGCTTTTATGGTGTCTCCTAACTTTTTGGTATACTCCTCAATACTTGTGTCTCCTGCAGCAATAGTCTTTACCTCGTAACTTAATGGTCCTTGCAGAACACCTTCTGTATTAGCGTTAAAATTATCATCCAATTTACCGTAAGTATTAATATTTTTTGAAGCCATACCTTTTGATACAAAATAATTTTTTGCAGCATTGGCACGTGCTAAACCTAAATTTGAAAATACAGAGTTATTAACCTCATCACTACGGTAATGACCATAAATATTTAATAGTTTATTAGGATTACTATTGTAATACGCGATAAGTTTATTTGCGCCTTCATCCACAGTGGATGCGATAGAATCAATAATTAAAGGGCTTGAGGTTTTAAAGTTTAAATTATCATTAATTTGAAAATCTAAATCACCATTAACATCTTTTACTGTAAATGCATTAATGGTTGCTGTTTTTTGATCTGTTTTTACTGAAACATCCTCTGTATCTGTTGTATTATCTATAGCAAATTTATCTGCTTCAAGACATGGTTTACAACATAAATACCAGTACAAAATTGTACCTAAGATAATGGTCAGCAAAATACCCAGAAGATAACCGGTTTTTTTACTCATTATGGTTTGGTTTTAAGTTAATGACTATCAAGTTATTAAAAAATTAAAAATCTTTTAACATTTATCTTAACTAAATGAAATATAGACCATTAAAAATCGACCAACGACGTAAAAAGTTAGCTTAAAACAAAAAAAAGCCACATCTTTCGATGTGGCTTAATTTCCGCGAAAGCGAAAAAATAATTATTATAAATCAAACTTAATACCTTGAGCTAAAGGTAATTCGTCTGAATAATTTACTGTGTTTGTTTGTCTTCTCATGTATACTTTCCAAGCATCAGATCCTGACTCACGTCCACCACCTGTTTCTTTTTCTCCTCCAAAAGCACCACCAATCTCTGCTCCAGATGTTCCAATGTTTACGTTTGCTATTCCGCAATCAGATCCTGCAAAGGATAGGAATTTTTCTGCTTCTTTCATTTCGTTAGTCATGATTGCAGACGATAATCCTTGTGCTACTCCGTTTTGAACAGCAATTGCGTTCTCAACCTCACCAGAATATTTCATTAAATATAAAATTGGTGCAAAAGTTTCGTGTTGTACAATTTCAAAACTGTTTTCTGCTTCAATTATAGCTGGCTTAACATAACATCCAGACTCATAACCTTCACCTTCTAAAACGCCTCCTTCTACTAGTACGTTACCTCCTTCCGCTTTTGCTTTTTCAATTGCAGCTAAATACGTATTTACTGAATCCTTATCGATTAATGGTCCAATGTGATTTTTTTCATCTAAAGGATTACCAATTGTTAATTGCCCATAAGCACCAACAATAGCATCTCTTACTTTATCGTAAACTGATTCGTGAATGATTAGTCTTCTTGTTGATGTACAACGTTGACCACAAGTACCAACTGCTCCAAATACAGCACCAGGAACAACTACTTTTAAATCTGCTGTTGGTGTAATAATGATGGCGTTGTTTCCTCCTAATTCTAATAACGATTTTCCAAAACGCTCTGCTACTGTTGCTCCAACAATACGTCCCATTCTAGTAGATCCTGTTGCAGATATTAACGGAATTCTATGATCTGTTGTCATAAACTCTCCTACTTTGTAGTCTCCATTAATAATACAAGAAATACCTTCTGGTAAATTGTTGTCTTTTAAAACTTCTGCAATTATATTTTGACAAGCTACAGAGCAAAGTGGTGCTTTTTCTGAGCCTTTCCAGATACATACATCACCACAAACCCATGCTAAAGCTGTGTTCCAGGCCCAAACTGCTACAGGAAAGTTAAATGCTGAGATGATTCCAACAACACCTAAAGAGTGCCATTGCTCGCGCATTACGTGTCCTGGACGTTCAGACGGAATTGTTTGTCCATTAAGTTGTCTTGATAATCCTACTGCAAAATCGCAGATGTCAATCATCTCTTGTACTTCACCATATCCTTCTTGTAAAGATTTACCCATCTCGTAAGAGACTAACTTCCCTAAAGGTTCTTTTAATTCTCTTAATTTATTACCAAATTGTCTTACAATTTCACCTCTTTGTGGTGCAGGCATCGCTCTAAAGCTTTTAAAAGCTTCTGTCGCTGTAGTGATTACTTTTTCGTAATCTTCCTTAGTTGTTGTAGACACTTTTCCTATTAATTTACCATCAGTAGGAGAATATGAAGCGATTAAATCTCCACTTCCAAAATTATTAGACCCTGTTGAAGTCCCTTCATTTATATCTTTTAAGCCTAACTGTTGTAAAGCTTCTTTTATTCCGAAATCAGTTGAAACTGCTTGCATATTTCTTTAATTTTTACGAATTATTTAATTTTTAGCGAATATACTAATATTTCTTCGTTTTAAAATACGTCCTGTCTTATAATACTGTTAAGCTTTTATTCAAAAAAATAGATTGAAAATAATTAATAATTGTCTGTGATTAATGCCTTAAAATTCAAAATTTGCAATAACTTTAACATCAGTTTTTGATATAAAAACTAGACATCACGTTTTTTTTCTCATCAATTGATCTTACATCTATAAAACGATACATAATACTATTTACCATGAAATTAAAATCGCTATCAATCTTGTTTTTCGTGTTTATACTAGCTACTTCTTGTAAAAAAGAAGTCACTGAAACGGATAACCTTTTTAAATTTAGAGATTACATTAGTTTTACAACGTCAGGACGTGTGTCTGTGGCAGATAATATTAATATTAATTTAGCAAAAGTGGTAGACGGATGGCAACCTGACCAAGTGCTAGATAAAAATGTGTTTAAAATTTCACCTTACGTTGAAGGTAAAATTGTTGTAATAAACGATCACTCCTTAAGATTTGTTCCTGATGAAAACCTGAAACCAGATACAGAATATGCAGCGACAATTAATTTAGGGGAATTATATAAAGACCTTCCAAAACAATTTAGCAGCTATACGTTTCAGTTTAAAACTATTACTCCAAATTTTATTGTTGAAACTAACGATTTACAATCTTACTCTAAGGAGTGGCAATATCTTTTAGGTGTAGCAAAAGCATCTGACATTATTACGTTACAACAAGCCAAACAACTAATTAGCGCAACGCAAAAAGGAAAAGACTTAAAAATTGAATGGAACGAAAAGAGCCAGCCTTCAAAATATTTTGAATTTAAAATAGATAGTATTAATCGTTTAGTTGAAGATTCTGAAATTTTAATTAAATGGAATGGTAATGCAATAAAAGCAGACAACTCTGGAGAAAATACATTTCCAATTCCTGGAAAAAATAATTTTAAAATCATGTCTGTAAACGTTATTCAGACACCAGAACAATATTTATCAATTAACTTTTCTGACCCAATTAAAAAACAGCAAAATTTTGATGGTTTAGTCACTATCCAAAATAGCAAAAACCCTAAATTTATAGTAAACGGAAACGTGTTAAAAGCCTATCCTGAATCAAAAATTACAGGTAATGTACAAGTCGATGTTTTTCAAGGCATAAAAAACGTGGACGATTACAAACTAAGAACACCATTTAGCGAGACTATTGCTTTTGAAGACGTCAAACCTCAAGTTAAACTAATTAATAGTGGTGTAATTTTACCAGATTCGCAAGAGTTAAAATTCAATTTTGAAGCTGTAAACTTAAGCGCTGTAGACGTTAGAGTAATCAAAATTTTTGAAGATAATATCTTACAATTCTTACAAGACAATACTCTAGAAAGTAATAATCAAAACCAAATAAGACGTGTTGGTCGTCGTATTGCTAAACACACCATAAAACTAATTGAAAACCCAATAGAAAATGATGGAAAATGGAAAACATATAGCATTGATCTTTCTAAATATATAAAATCAGATCCAGGCGCAATTTATCGCGTAGAGTTAGATTATAAAAAAGCATACTCGTTGTACGATTGTGACGCCAATGCAAATGTCAGTAACAATGATGAAGAGGACTATTATGAGGATGACTACTATTATGAAGACGACTATTATTATGGTGGTGGAGATTATACTTACACATCCACAGAAGACGAAGATTTAAGAGAAGAAGAATATTGGGACAATATCACTTACAGCTATCGCGACAATAATTATAATTGGAGAGAACGCAACAATCCTTGCAATGATGCTTACTATAATAATAAGGTGATTTCGCAAAACTTAATTGGTTCTAATTTAGGAGCTATTGTAAAAAAAGGCGCTGGTAACACCTACCATTTTGCAGTAACCAATATACTTAGCACTAATCCAGAACCTGCTGCTAAAGTGGTATTATATAATTTCCAACAACAAGAATTAGCAACTACTAATACCGATAACGATGGATTAGCAAAAATAAAAACAGATAAGTTAGCTGCTTTTGCAATAGTGTCTAAAGGTAATAATAACACTTACGTGAAATTACGCGACGGAAACTCGCTATCACTTAGTAAATTTGATGTTTCAGGAGCAACATTACAACGTGGGCTAAAAGGTTATATTTATACCGAAAGAGGCGTTTGGCGACCAGGAGATTCTATTCATTTAACTTTTATGCTAAATGACATAGCAAACAAGCTACCAAAAGGACATCCCGTAAAATTAGAAGTAACCGATGCTAATGGCAAATTAGCTTATAAGAATATAAGTAATCAAGGCTTAAATAATTTTTATCAATTTAATATCCCAACTGCTACTGAAGACAAAACAGGAAACTGGAATGCAAAAGTTAGCGTTGGAGGAGCAACATTTTATAAAGGACTTAAAGTCGAAACTGTAAAACCTAATCGCCTTAAAATTAAAATAGATTTTGAAGACGATATACTTAAATCTAACACGCCATTAAACGGAAAACTAGCTGTAAATTGGCTACATGGTGCTCCAGCTAAAAATGTAAAAGCCGAAATTAAAGCAAAATTTAGCACCTCTTATTCTGGTTTTAAAAATTACGAAGATTATCAATTTTTAGATCCATCAAAAAACTTTAATACAGAAGAGGTTACCATATTTGAAGGTAATGTAGATGCCGAAGGTTTAGCAAATATTACCAAAAACTTAAACATTGGACAAGATGCTCCTGGTATGCTAAATGCACAATTTTTAGTTCGTGCTTTTGAAAACGGAGGCGATTTTTCAATGGATGCTTTCACCAAGCCTTACGCTCCATACAACTCATTTGTTGGTTTAAAATCACCTAAAGGTAAAGCTTATGGTTCCTTTTTTACAGACGAAAATCATACGTTTGATTTAGTAACCGTAAACGATCAAGGCAAACCAATTAAGCGCAATAATTTAGAGATTAAAGTCTATAAAATAGAATGGCGTTGGTGGTGGAACTCGTCTTACGACAACCTATCACAATATACATCAAGCAGCTACCATAAACCGTTTTTAAACAGTAAGGTAAATACCAATGCAAGCGGTAAAACATCCTTTAATATTAAAGTGCCAGATAATGAAGGTGGTCGTTATTATATTACCATAAAAGACCCTGTATCTGGTCACATGACTGGTCGCACTGCATACTTTTATAAAGACTGGTGGAAACGTCAACCTTCTGGAGATAAAGAAGCTGCAAAAATGTTAGTGTTTGCTGCAGATAAAGAAAACTATAATGTTGGCGAAACTGCAAAAATCACATTCCCATCAGGTACAGAAGGTCGCGCATTAGTTAGTATAGAAAACGGATCTGAAGTCTTACAAACTAAATGGGTAAAAACTAAAAAAGGAGAAACGACTGTAGACATTCCAATTACTAAACAGATGGCTCCAAACGTATTTATTAATATTTCATTGTTACAACCACATGCATCTACAGCTAACGATTTACCGTTACGCTTATTTGGTGTAATTCCGTTATTGGTTGAAGATCCAAATACCAAATTAGAGCCAGAAATAAGAATGCCAAGCGTATTAAAACCTGAACAAGAATTTGAAGTATTTGTTTCAGAAAAAAATAACAAAGCCATGACCTATACTATTGCTATGGTGGAAGAAGGTCTTTTAGACTTAACACGTTTTAAAACACCAAACGCATGGCAATCCTTTTATGCTAGAGAGGCTTTAGGCGTTAAAACTTGGGACGTTTTTGATGATGTTGTTGGTGCATATAGCGGAAGTATAGAACAAGTTTTTGCTATTGGAGGAGATGGAAATGCAGCTGATGGAAAAAACAAAAAAGCTAACAGATTTAAACCTGTAGTTAAATTTTTAGGACCATTTAAGTTAGAAGCAGGCGGAAGAAAAACACATAAAATTAAACTACCAAATTACGTTGGAGCAGTCAGAACTATGGTTGTTGCAGGTAATAACACAACCGAAGCTTATGGAAGCACTGACAAATCTGTACAGGTCAAAAAACCTTTAATGGTATTAGCTACACTTCCAAGAAAATTAAGTCCAGGAGAAAAGGTAACACTACCTGTTACTGTTTTTGCTATGGAACCTAACGTAAAAAACGTCTCGGTTAAATTAAAATTAAGCAACGGAATTACAATTGTTGGAGACCAAACTAAGACACTAACTTTTGCGCGTCCAGATGAGCAAATGGCTTATTTTGAATTAGATGTTAGTAAAGCAAAAGGCATTAATACTGTTGAAGTTATTGCAACTGGAAATGGGGAGTCTTCAACTTATAAAGTAGAGATTGATGTCGAAAACGTAAATCCAATTTCGTCTAAAAGCTTAGATGCTACTTTAGATTCAAATGGATCTAAAACTATTGACTTTTCGACATTTGGTGTTACAGGAACAAATAGTGCAAGCGTTGAGTTTTCAACATTGCCTCCAATGGATTTTACTAGAAGATTACAATATCTAGTACAATATCCTCATGGCTGTGTAGAGCAAACCACGTCAAGCGTATTTCCGCAGTTATTTTTACAAGATATTTTTGATTTACCTTTCAATAAAAAACAAGAAATCCAAGCAAACATAGAAAACGGAATCAAACGTTTAGGTCATTTTCAAAGACCAAATGGTGGCTTAAGCTATTGGATTGGAGAAAATAGTGCTAATGATTGGGGAACTAGTTATGCTGGACATTTCTTATTAGAAGCAGAGAAAAAAGGATTTGTTCTACCTTTAACTTTTAAAAGTAATTGGATTAAATACCAAAAACAAGCTGCACAAAGTTGGAGACCAAGCTACAGAACATATAATTCCGACTTAGCACAAGCCTATCGCTTATACACTTTAGCATTAGCTGGAAGTGCAGATTTGGGAGCTATGAATCGTTTACGCGAATTTTCAGAAATTTCTAACGAAGCCAAATGGCGTTTAGCAGCTGCTTATGCTTTAGCTGGTCAAACCGAAGCCAGCAACCAAGTGTCAAGTACTGCAAATATTAACTTTAAACCACAAAAATATAATTATTACACCTATGGATCTGTTGACAGAAACAGAGCGATGGCTTTAGAAACTATGATTTTAACCAAAGACAAACGTGTTAAAGATTTATCTGAAACTATTGCTAATGATTTATCAAATCAACGTTGGATGAGTACACAAACCACTGCATATAGCTTACTAGCTATGGCTAAAATGGTTAATGCTAATGGCGGAAAAGCCATGAAATTAAGCTACACAATTAATGGTAAAACCGAAACAATAGATACTAAAAATGCTATTGCACAACGTACTTTAGCAATTAACGATGGAAGCAACACTATAACCGTTAAAAACAACAAACAAAACATAGTTTACATACGTGTTTTAAACTCTGGAAAACTACCATTAGGTCAAGAGTTAGCAGAACAAAGAGGTCTGACCACAAGTATAATTTACAAAGATTTAAAGGGTAATAAAATTGATGTTTCCAAACTACAACAAGGTCAAGATTTTGTTGCAACAGTACAAATTACTAATACTAAAGACTACAACATAAATGACGTTGCATTGACTCAAATTTTTCCATCAGGTTGGGAAATAGTAAATACACGTTTTACAGACTTTGGAGCTTCAACTTCAAGTCAGGCTAGGTTTACAGATATTAGAGACGATCGTGTTAATTTTTATTTTGACTTAGGACCTAAAAAAACCAACACGTTTAACGTCATGCTTAATGCTTCGTATTTAGGACAATACTATTTACCAGGATTACAAGCTGAAGCAATGTACGATAACAACTTTTTTGTTAGAAACAAAGGACAATGGATTGAAGTTGAAAAATAAAAGTTTCCCACGAAAGTGGTATTTTTTTAATACTAAAACTATGAATTTTAAAGAAGTGCAAAGATTTAACCAATGGTGGCTTTGGGTGCTATTAATTGGCATTGGATTAATACCAATATACGGTATTTATAAACAACTAATTATTGGTCAAAGTTTTGGAGACAAACCTTTATCTAATCAAGGCTTAATTGCTTTTACAATAATCCTTTTTTTGGTTATTGGGCTTTTTGGATTAATTCGTTTAAAAACAGAAATTGACCATTCCGAAATTAGAATGTCTTTTAATCCTTTTGTAAAAAAGAAGGTTAAATTAAACGATGTTAAAACCATGGAAGTTGTAAACTATGGTTTTGTTGGTGGTTGGGGAATTAGATTATGGACTAAATACGGAACAGTTTATAACATAAAAGGTAATAAAGGACTATCTATCACACTTAAAGATGGAAGTAAATTTATTATTGGAACGCAAAAAGAAACCGAACTTAAATCTGTATTAAAAACTTTAAATTTATAATACTGCTTTCGCAGAAATCCTTACCGTTTTAAAGTAAAATGTCCAACACGACGCTGACCATCTATTATTATAACATACCAATAATCTGATGTAGGCATTGGACTTCCGTTAAATGTACCATCCCAAGAAAAGGATTTATTTTTTGAGCTTTTTAAAAGCTTACCAAAACGATCATATATATAAACCTCTGAGGACTGAAAATATTGGATTCCTTTTAAATCAAAGGTATCATTGTTTGTATCGTTATTTGGTGTAAAAAATTGTGGTATGTAAAAGTGTAAAAACGATGTGGTCACTATATCATTACATCCATTGGCTTTAATATAAATAGTATACAAACCACCTTCAATATTAAAAAACACATTGGTATTTTGATAGTTAATACCATCTATAGAATATTCAAAATCACCAGTATTGCTTGTGTTTACCACAATATCGTTTCCGTTGGGTGTAACAGACTCAATTAATGGTGTTTCTAATTGCGCTACAGTAAAAGTTATAATGGTAGTTAAACAACCATCTGTTGCTTCTACTGTATAAACGCCAGAAGCATCTACTTCTAAAAACGATGTCGTTTGGCCTGTATCCCAAATATATGTTGGACTAATTATATCTGTAATGGCTTGTAAAGTAATCGTTTCATTTTGACAGAAATTTACAAATTCAGTTTCTTCATTAAATGGCTGGTCACCAATAATATCCCAAACACATGTAGTAGTATTAAATATAGTGGTTTGCCAACATTCTAATCCTGAAGGTTGTAATGGTTGCGCACCAGAAACTTCCCAAGTACAAGTTGTGGTGTTAAATATCGCTGTTTCCCAGCATGCTAAAATAGGCTGAATTGGTTGCGTACCAACAATATCCCATGAACAAGTCGTATTATTTATAGTTGCGGTTTCCCAGCACGCAAGTGTTGGAACAGGTGGCAGTGGTGTTACATCTACCTGAAAAACTTCTGATACAACATTACATAGGTTGTTATTTAAGTTTGCAACAGATTCAGCTACTTTACTCCTATAATACCTAGTATCTGTAATACCATTTATGGTTATATTTTGAGTTGTTTCTCCAATAATATCGGTCCATGTGGTTCCGTCTAAACTCTCTTCCCATTGATAAAAATGAGTACTAAATACGCTATTATCTGGTGTTACTGTCAAAAACGTACTAAAAGGTGTTTGGCTACTACATAAACTTATCATATTAGAAGCTGATGCATCTGCTATTGATATATTATCTCCACAACTTTTAAAAACAATATCATCAATTGCAAGATCATTTCCGCATCCTCCAACACCATTATTTTTCATCTTTAATATAACGGAAGTCTGACCAGGAAGCGTCTGAAAAACTAATCCATACTGTAACCATTCTGGAAATGGTAAACTACCTAGATTTCCGGTACTACCAGAGGCTAATAAATTAGAATCTGTACTATCCCAAATCTCAAAACTTACATTTATAGGTATAGCTCCTGAACCGCAAAATCCGGTAGAAGGTGTCAAATTTACTAACCACGAAGAAAACTCGTAAGATGTGTCCACACAAAGTCCATTAATAGTTGTTCGGTAAAACTCACCTGTTGTAAAATCAGAGTTTATTACCAACATTTTACCATTAACATCATCTAAAGTATGATCTTGAAGTATAAACCAATCAAAAAAGTTAGAGGTATTACTTATCGTATAAAAACCATCTTCTGGCTCAGACCCATTAGCATAGGTATAGGTTGTTGTTCCTGCAGGTAAAGCACTTTGACCTATTCCAGTTCCAAAAGTTTCACTAAAAATAATATCTCCAGAATTACCATTACAAAATCCCAACTGCCCTATTGCATTTTGAGTTGCAAAAAATAGAGACAAAAATAAAATGATATTAACAGTAAGTCGGTAGCTTTTCACGTTTATAATTAAGATATTATCATCAAGTATAAATGTATTTTTTTAAATTCACAATTATTAAAACAACTAAAGCCTTTTTGTAGCACTCATGTATAGGTTAATTGCTATTATTTCTAAACATTTAAAAAAAACAATAGTGTTTTTTATACTATTAGTAGCCTATTTTTTTTGTTTACCAAGTATTCTTTTTAAAGATCCAACAGCAACTGTTATTACTAGTAACACTAATGTATTATTAGGTGCTCAAATAGCAAAAGATGGACAGTGGCGTTTTCCAGAAAGCGATAGTATTCCGGAAAAATTTAAAACGTGTGTCATCGCTTTTGAGGATGACTATTTTTATAAACATCCTGGATTTAATCCTATCTCTATAATTAAAGCCTTAAAAGAAAACTTAAGTTCTGGTGAAGTCAAACGTGGTGGAAGTACAATTACCCAACAAGTTATTAGACTATCTAGAAAAGGAAAATCAAGAACCTATTTAGAAAAGTTTAAAGAAATTATTTTAGCCACTAGATTAGAGTTAAGGCATAGTAAAGAAAAAATATTATCGCTTTATGCAAGTCATGCGCCTTTTGGCGGAAATGTTGTTGGTATAGATGCTGCATCTTGGCGTTATTATAACAGAAATGCTCATGATTTATCATGGGCAGAAAGCGCAACTTTAGCTGTTTTACCCAATGCACCAAGCCTAATTTACCCAGGTAAAAATCAAAAAAAATTACTAGAAAAACGCAACAGGTTATTAAAAAAATTATTAGAAAACAATACTATTGATTCATTAACCTATACTCTTTCTTTAGCTGAAATCTTGCCACAAAAACCATATCCATTACCACAAACAGCACCTCATTTACTACAAACTATTTCAAAAACTAATAAAGGAGAACGAGTTAAAACAACAATTCAAAAACAACTTCAGGAACAAGTAAACAGCATTGTTTTTAATCATTATAACATTTTAAAACAAAATGAAATATATAACATTGCTGTTTTAGTTTTAGACGTTAAAACTAGGAAAGTTTTAGCCTATGTTGGTAACGCTCCAACAGATAAAGCGCATCAAAAAAATGTAGACATAATTAACAAGCCTAGAAGTACTGGTAGTATATTAAAACCTTTTTTATATGCTGCTATGCTTGATGCAGGAGACATACTTCCTAACACATTAGTTGCAGACATACCTTCTCAATTTGGAAATTATAGTCCCGAAAATTTTAATAAAGAATTTGATGGAGCTGTTCCTGCAAAACGCGCTTTATCACGCTCTTTAAATGTTCCTGCGGTTAGAATGTTACAAGCGTTTGGTTTAGATAGATTTCATCATTATCTAAAAGATTTAAAACTAAAAGACATAACCTATAATGCAAATCATTACGGATTATCCTTAATTTTAGGTGGAGCAGAAAGTAATTTATGGGATTTATGTAAAAGTTATGCAGCGTTCTCTTCTACTATAAATCATTTTAACGACACTTCAAGCGAGTATTATTCTAATGAATTTTGCGAACCTACTTTCTACGACTCGCAAACCATTGATTTTGGAAAAAAAACTAATCAAAAAACACTTTTTGATGCTGCCTCAATCTATCTAACGTATCAAAGTTTAAAGGAGGTAAACAGACCAGAAGGCGATGACAATTGGGAGTTTTTTGACAATTCTAAACAAATCGCTTGGAAAACAGGTACTAGCTACGGTTTTAGAGATGCTTGGGCAATTGGTACAACCAAAGATTATGTTGTAGGTGTTTGGGTAGGTAATGCTGACGGAGAAGGTAGACCAGGATTAGTTGGCGTACAATCTGCAGCTCCAATTTTATTTGACGTATTTGATGCGCTTCCAAATAGTCAATGGTTTAAAAAACCTTTTGATGAAATGCAAGAAACTAGAATCTGTAGACTTAGTGGCTACAGAGCCTCGCTTAACTGTTTAGATACAGAGCTTCAATACGTACAACTAAGTGGTCTCAAAACAAAACCGTGTCCTTATCATAAGTTAATTCACCTAGACAAAACAAACACTTATCAGGTTAATACCTCTTGCGAAGACCTAAACAACATTAACACTCAGTCTTGGTTTACACTTCCTCCTTTAATGGAATACTATTATAAAAAAAAGAATCCATTTTATAAATCACTACCAACTTTTAGATTTGATTGTTTAGGTGAAAATGAAGTCACAATGCAATTTATTTATCCTAAAAATGAAAGTACTATTTATCTACCTAAGGATTTTAACGAAACGACGAACGAACTCGTTTTAAAAGTTGCACATTCTAAAAAAAATAGCACTCTTTTTTGGTATATAGACAAAACTTACATTGGTCAAACTACAGATATTCATGATATCGCAATTAAGCCCGAAATTGGAGAACATTCACTTGTTGTAGTCGATGAATTTGGCAATGAAATAAAAAGAAACGTGATAATTTCCAAATAATATTCTAAACACCATATATAAATCTTACAATTTTAACAATTAATGCTCTTTTCGTCGAAAAAAAACGCATTACGTCTATCTGTGTTAAATTATTCTTAATAAAAGTATACCTTTAAATAACCAACTTGTGTTTTTCGCAAGGTTTTCAAAAAAATAAACTAACACCCAATCTCATTAAAATGAAAAAAACTACGTTCATTTTAGCTTTACTATTTCTACTAACAGGATGGCAAGCTAATTCACAAACTTATTTACAAGAAAATTTTAATGCCTCCATACCTGCAACCTGGACGATAACAGATGCAGGAGCAGCAACAGGTGATTCATGGATTTCTGGAATTCAAGGAGGTTTTTCAAGCTTAGATGGCACAAATGCAGCTATAGCAGATAGTGATGCAAACGGAAACGGGACTTTATTATTAGAAACGTTAACGTCTCCTGTTTTTGATGCTTCGGCAGCAACTGCACTATTTCTAGATTTTGACCAATATTACAGAAATATTGGAGCAGACAATGCTATCGTTGAGGTTTTTGATGGTACTACTTGGGTCGAAGTATTAAATCAAACCGCTAGTATAGGTGGCTTTAATGCACCAGACCAACAACATATAGATATTACAGCGTATGCTAACACAGCTATGCAAGTTAGATTTATATATAATGATGCCGATTCTTGGGCTTGGTATTGGCTAATTGACAATGTGCTTATATACAACGCTACATGTCCAAACCCTTCAGGACTTACTTTAGACGCAGTAACATCAACATCTGTAGATTTATCTTGGACCTTAGGAGGGACAGAAGCTGCTTGGGAAGTAGTTGTTCAACCAGCTGGAACAGGAGCTCCAACTGGAGCAGGTTCTCCAGCAACAGATAATACATT